>CAZGKI010000025.1:0-38546 GCA_964526345.1 uncultured Rikenellaceae bacterium | reverse complement strand
AAAGCTTCGGAGGTCAAAGAAAGCTTCGGAGGAGGCATCGGGGTGTGGCGCAGTTGGCTAGCGCACTTGCATGGGGTGCAAGGGGTCGTCTGTTCGAGTCAGATCACCCCGACAGAACGGAAATCAAGGAGTTAGAATTGTTCTGACTCCTTTTTTTCTGCTTTGATATGTACATATCAGTATACCGTTAGCTTGTATTTGTGTGAATAATGTAATCTTTTTCTAAAGTTGTGTAACACTTTTCAGTATAAAAATACCCACCTTGTATAAACAATTGTATAGATAATTTTCTTTAATAATTTCACCTTTTTGTATTATACCTGGATCTCTTTGAGGTTATCCAGCTTAATCTTGATAAAACTCTGAAAAGAAATATTTTGATATTTTTCATATACTTCAAATTCATATCACTTAACGGGTAAAAACATTTTAAAATAAATTATTATATGATGAAAATAAAAAGAATATTTATTGGATTATTATTATTGCTGGTTTTGTTTTTTATTACTTCCTGTGCTCCTGTTGGCATGACCAATGAGGAATATGGTTTCCTTTACGGGATTGTTCACGGTTTCATTTCCCCTTTCGTATTGATTGCGAAATTATTGGGGGTGAATATTGGATTGTATGCTGAACATAATACTGGTGTGTCATATTGGTTGGGATTTATTTTGGGTGTTGTTCTTCTTCTTGGCGGTGGTGGTGGTAGTTACGCAACAAGAAGAAGATGGTATGACTAAAGCAGAACCGAGTCACGATGTATCGTGAGGAGCTCGGCGCAGCCAAATCGTTAAAGACCTTGTCAATAGTTGGCCTGAATTATTTGACTACCCAAATCCGGAGTTAAATACTTTTTGCTTTGTTATGATGCTATCAATCATCCAGGTGTAATAACTGTCCGCTGCATACTGTTGTCAGGTCACATTCCATGTTTGCTTCAACCATGAGATCGTGTCATCGATCACCAGGTTTTCCGCAAACTCGATCATGTAAGGGATCTTTTCGATATCGTCCATAGGAATAGTAACTCCAACCGGGAACACTGGCGCCAGGCGATGGTATCGGTTACGTAAAATTTGGCTGCTTTGATAGTCCGCAATTCCAGCAGTTCCATCAAACATCAGGTTGATCAGGGGTTTTATCCATTGCACGTATCCCCAATCATGTGACATACCACTGATGTATTGCAGGCTAGTACCTGTTCCAAGGGACAACAAAAACACATCACTAATTTGTGGAGTAGGACTGTAACGAATATCCTGCGTCTGAGCTAAGGCACACATAGCGGGGTTAATTGCAAAGACCCCACCGTCAATGTACCCATCGACTGACGGGAAGTATGTCGGGGCGGCGCTTGTGTAAAGACCAACGTCTACCGCAGAAGATGCCCGATCACTATTTGGACCTGAAAAGTTGTGGAACAGTTTTGGTTTCCATGTTCGCTTCTCGGGATTGGGATCCTCGTTGTCAAGATCAAAGGCTGTGATCAGAACGTGCTTCGCTAATTGTCCAAGGTTAGCATCTCCGAAAAGTTTCTTTAACTCCTTACGAAGAGGCTTGATGTTATAGTCAGCGCCCCTTAGCTTTCCTAGATCGACAAGGTCGTCAAGCCATGAATCATCAAAAATCTTCGGTCCCTTTTTAACATATAGGTCTCGTATCTGCGCCAGATCAAGACCATCAGCGATCCCGAGTGCAAGAAGACCACCAGTCGACGTGCCAGCAATCAAATCGATCGATTTAAGAAAGTGCTCCAGCCCAGGGGTTTCGACAATCCTCTGGAGAAGGATAGTCGTGATAAGACCACGGATTCCACCTCCATCGATGGAGACGATACGATACTTTGCCATACGCTACCTCCTTTCTAAGTTCGGCCTGACTACTAAATAGACTGCACATTTGTAATTTATAACTTGCTAAACCTTTGATATAAATTTTAAAATGATGTAATACTGAAGTTTTCATTGAATTGTCAAGTTGAGTTCTACAATAGCTCAACGAAACAAATTGTGATTTTTATTAGACTAACCCTGCACATGACATGATAGTGTTTCTTACACAGCTTGTGCAGCAATTATTCAAAACATCTTAATGTTTTAATAAAATAATCAGAATCTAATTTGGCAGACGTATCAACGTTTTTAAGATCAACATTAATTATCGCATTATTATCACTGTAAAATTGTATCCTAAGCAAGTCTATAGGATGCTTCCTCAGGAACTTTCTTGTATCTGTATCAAGAATACCAGACGAAGTAATGTTTTTACCACATTGTGGCCCGCCAAGAAAATTAATTGTCAGAATGGTTTCACCTGATTTGATCAGGATTTTACTGTCTTTATTTAAACACAGGCTCTGTGAAGTGGAGGTTCTTATCAAAAGCATAAAGGAAGTATCTTTTTTTTGGATATTTTCAGATACAGCGAAATTATATGCGCCTGTAATCCCATTATTTATGGCAGTATTCGTACCGGCATTATAGCCCACTACTTCCCAGCTTGTCGTCTTAGCCGATTCGCCGGTAAAAGGATCTGCTTCATTTTTCTGCCATTGACATGAGATCGCCTCGTTCTTAACCTGACCTTTTTTTTGCGGAGTGACTTGAGTTTTAACCTGAACTTTTTTTTGCGGGGTCACTTGTTTCTTAGTTTGATCTTTATTTTGTGCAGATAATAAAGCAAAGCAGAATAATAAGACACTAACTGAAATTAGTTTTTTCATAATCTTAAGTATTTATCATATCAAAGTTAAGAATTTCCCAGGAATAGAATTAGAAGAACATTAAGCCCCTGTTGATATTAAAGCTGAATAATAATACTTTCAAGTTGTTGACACAAGTTCCGACAAGAAAGTAAAATTACGGAAATGAAGTATAACATTAATAAGGGATGCCACTTTATCATTGATCTGCTCTAAATATACTGTATTGTTAAGCCCAGGAGAATCCTTCATATTTTATCTCATTCTTATCAAGAAATTCTCTAAACTCACTGTAACAGGTATTGGTATTATAAATTTTAGCAATTGCCTCTAATAATTTGTATTTGTCCCCAATATTAACCTTCATTAAAGAGTATAATTTATTTACACTTTCTTCAGGGACTGTAGTTACGTATTCATAATCACTATCACCCAACGTTTCTTTGACTCTCTTTCCGATATCATAGCCTTCAATAACAAGTTTTTCTCCATTAAAAAATGCCGTAATATTAATACTGATTTCAGGAGAATTGTATTGGAATAATGTAATTCCGCACATAATTGGTTGTATAATCTATCGTTGTACTATTGTCAAATTAAGAAATTATTGATTCACCACCGGCAGATCTAAATTTATCGGATTGTGTTTATAATCCTGAATATATGTATCTTAGGCTATGATTATCTTATTCCCGTATCAATATCGATGTCGAGTACTGTTTCACCGAATGAAATTATAGAGACTTTCACGGGAAGATTACTACTCCCAATATTTTTCTGATCTTTTTCAAGGATAACCAGGTAATTACCTTCAGGGAGCTCGGTTGTGTATGAGCCATCCAGTGAAGGATTTATCTTTGCTATTCTTATCTTCCCATCACTGGTCCAAACACTTACGGGATAAGCTTTAAAGGTCTCTGCAGTCGGCAGGCATCCAGGTTGAGGCGGATCTGTTTCTACCGGACAAATAGGGCCAATTGATATTACACCTTTGAGGTAACCATAATCTTTGATAATGAGATCTTCACAGCCGGAATTAAAGATTGATCCCAGAAGGAAAGTGATACCAAAAATTAAAGTATAATTACTTTTACTCATAACCCAGGAAAATTAGTTAAAAGTTATCCAGCAATAATTATGCCAGCAAAAACCTGAAATTTTCAATGATTAAAAATCTTAATAAAATATTTAACAGTAAAAATATAATTTTGGAGCATGGTTTTTATTTTAATTTTAGACTTTACCTTTTTGTCATGGATAAAACACTTGGATTTATTGCACCGGGCCTGGTCTCTTTAATGATATTTATTCTAAATATCTTATTACCAGGCAGATGGGTGACAGGATATATCAACAAACCAGGTTCCTCAGAAAAAATGAAATACCATCTTAACGGTATTATTGTGTTCTTCACTGTAGTTTTTATATGGTTCATATCGGGATATTATAAAATAATTCCCTTCGACTGGCTGTATACTTACAGGTGGTATGGTCTTGCGGGCGCATTTACATTTGGTATTATTTTTTCAGTGGCTGTTGTATTACCTTATCCTCATGTAAAAAAATCACTTTTTTCCGATCTCTTTTTAGGCAGAAAAGAAAACCTTCAGCTCCAGGGAGGCAGAGCAGATGCGAAAATGTGGTTGTACCTGACAGGGGCAACTATGCTGGAGCTGAATGCACTTAGCTTTGGCGCTCATCACTATTTAATATATGGCGAACAAGCTTCAACGGGCATATTTCTATCCACTGCATTGCTTACCTGGTTCATTGTTGATTATTTCACGTTCGAAGAAGTGCACCTGTATACCTATGATTTATTTGCAGAGAGAGTCGGATTCAAACTGGGCTGGGGATGCATAGTCTTTTATCCCTACTTTTATGTTATCTTTTTATGGTCTACGGCAGATTTACCGGATCCTCATACTCCAGCCTGGTTATTAGTGATATATGTTTTGATATTCATCACTGGGTGGATCTTATCCCGTGGGGCCAATATGCAAAAGTATTTTTTTAAAAAATATCCGGGCAGGCCATTTTTATGGATAGAACCAAAGATCATTTCAGATGGTAAAAATACCCTCCTGGTAAATGGTTTCTGGGGCATCAGCAGACATATAAATTACCTGGGAGAGATATTAATGGCGACAGCTATTATCCTCTGCACAGGATATCCGGCTTTATTATGGCCCTGGCTATATCCTTTATACTATGTTGTGCTGTTATTCTCACGCCAGATAGACGACAATAAACGATGTGCACACAAATATGGAGATCTCTGGAAGGTTTATTTAAAGAAAGTCCCATACCGGATAATCCCTTTCATATATTAAAATCGGAATCTGTCAGAAAAGTTTAAGAATTTATAACCGGTACATTTTCCTGGTCGTATCACCCATGATGGTAATAGCCCTTTTACGAGGCAGTATCTTTTGCATAAAAAATGAGGCCAGCCTGTTTCCTCTTCCCGTTATGCATGAGGGCTGCCTTCCCAGCTTTCTAAAACATCCATTTACAACCTCTTCCGGAGCCAGTACTCTGGGTGTAAAAAAACCTGTTTTCTCCGGGTTAGTTTTCTTAAAATTTGGTGTCGCTGTAGCACCCGCACAACAAGCTATAACATCCACACCGCTATTTTTCCACTCATACCAGAGACTTTCCGCCAGGATACGGGTAAAAGCTTTTGTTGCTGCATAAACAGATAAATAGCCACTACCCTGAAAACCGGCCAGGGATGCCATAAAAATGACTGCACCCTGTCCTTTGGCGAGCATCTTTTCTCCAAAAGCATGAATCATGTTCAAAGGAGTAATCATGTTCGCCTGAGCTATCTGAACATGGTTCTCTGCTGTATTCTTAATAAACGGACCAATATATGAGAGTGCAGCATTGTATACCAGCAGATTGATTTCCAGTTCATTCAATGCTTCCTGAATTTCCCTGGCGGCATTTATACCTGCCAGGTTGCAGGAGATGCATTTAACTTTAACATTATATTCTTTTTCTAATATGTCAGTCAGTTCCTTTAACGGTTGAAGCCGGCGGGCCACAAGAACAAGATCCAGTCCTTCCCTTGCCAGGAAGATTGCAAAAGCTTCTCCTATTCCTTCAGAAGCACCAGCTATCAGGGCTGTATTACCATATTTTTCTTTTAAGTTCATCGCTTAATGCTTTAAAAATTCCTTCCATGTACTGATTTTCTCCTGAATGAGTGTTGAAATATAATAGAATTTTATCATTTTCCTGCTAACCGTAAATCAGGAACAACCATTGGTAGATTTTTCGTTCTGTGGTATCATATAATAGTATAATTTCGATGATGAAGGTAGGACAGAACCTTCAATTTAAATGAAAAGATTAAAGAGACAGTAAAAGTTTTTAAAATTAGTATTTATTAATTAATTCTTCCAGCCATGAAAAAAATGATTTTAGTAACAGTACTCATAGCACTTGTAAGTACTGTTTCATTCGGACAAAAAGCAGTTGCCAGGGGCAATACTTTTTCAGCACTTGGAGACTATAAGATTGAGACAGCCGATTATCCTTTCCAGTTAAAAGGGAATGATTGTAAGGCTTACACAATCAGCTACGCAAACTCCTCAATGGAGGTCACTGTTGTGATTTGTAAAGATAAAAGATGCAAGAAGTATGTTGTATTATCCGACAAACTTTCGGTTCAGTATGTCTGCAACCCTACCTATTTTGGTGTTGAAAGACTTGAAAAATCCTTTGAAAAAGAGGGCTATAAAACAGCCGATGAGGAACTGAACAAAGTCGAGTATTTCCATCAGAAAGTACTGGGTCCGGGGCAGCAGGGCGATCTTGAGGCAACAAAGATCATTGCAGCATATTTCCCTTTTCTCCTTAATACCAACGAAAGTATGACCGCCATCAGGTAAGTTCTTTAAGGCAATCCTGCCATTTTAGGTTTTAGTTAACAAAGGGGCTACCAACAGCCCCTTTTTCTGTATTGTTGTTCATGATTCTCCGGCAGAGATCACTATCCTTTAAATCTGGCCATATGTGTAAGGAAAAGATCTTTCCTGTTTCTTGATATTGGAATATGAGCGCCATCCTGCATTTCAATATATCCTCCTTCTCTGCGGATGAATCTGCGTACATATTTAAGGTTTATGAGATGAGAGTTATGGGACCTGAAAAAATAACGGTCACCAAGCAAATCCTGAAACTCTTTAAGATTTTTTGAAACAAGTATTTTACGGTTCCCGGCAAGGAAAAACCAGGAATAGCTTCTATCGGCTTCAATGCGCAGTATCTCTTTGGGGTTAAGGTATTCCATGCCGTCAGCTGTTGGAATGGCAAGCCTTGATGGAGTGGAAGTCTTAAGGTTTTCCATCAGGATTTTAAAATTGTCATTACCCCTGACAGAGGTACTCGACCGTTTCTGTAATACCCTGCTTACGGCTTCAATAAATTCGTTGATATTAATGGGTTTGAGAATATAGTCGACGGCACTGAATTTAATTGCCTTTATTGCATAATGATTAAATGCAGTAATGAATACAACATCGAATTCTTTTTCAGGAAAATGAGCAAGAAGATCGAAGCCGGTTCCGTTTGGCATTTCGACATCTAGAAATACCAGATCGGGCTTTGATTCCATTATCTTGCTTACGCCTTCGGTCACATTATGAGCTTTACCGACAACTTCAAGTTCAGGACAATACTCCCCGATTATTGTATTGATGAAATCCACCGCGTTAACTTCATCATCAATAATAATTGTTTTTAGCTTTTTTGTCATGTAATTATCGGAATATGTATTTCAACACGAGTTCCCATGGGTTCTCCCTTTTCATTTTTCAGATCCGTATAAATGGTCTTCAGGCTTGTGCCGTAGAGTGCATTAACGAGGTCAAGTCTTGAATTGGTGATCAGTGTACCGAGGGAGTTATGGTTATCTGAACTTTTCTTTTTCTTTTCCTGGGCAGCTTCACGTCCGATCCCATTATCTTCAATAGTACATAAAATATATTCTTTTTTCAGCTTAAGATCAATTCCGATGAATCCTTTACCTTCAGCCGGCATAAGCCCATGGCAGATAGAGTTTTCCACATAAGGTTGAATAAGCATTGTCGGTACCTTAAAAAGAAGCGGATCTATTTCTTCATCAACAGTGATCCTGTATTCAAATTTATCTTTGAATCTAAGACATTCAAGCTCAAGATAAAGGTTTAATGCATCCAGCTCATCGCGCAAAGGGACAGAAGTATAATGCGAGTTTTCAAGTACTTTCCGCATCAGGCTGGAAAATTTTGTCAGATAATTATTTGTAGCCAGCTTATCATGCTGATACATATAATATTGTATTGAATTCAGGGTATTAAAAATAAAATGAGGATTCATCTGCTGTCGCAGGTTGGCCTGGGTTATCTCCGATATCCTCCGGTTCATCTCACTTATCCTGCGTTTTGCTTCAAGTTTTGATCCTCTTATAATAAGCAATCCTATCGTTATCATAAGAATGATCAAAACTGTAAAACCAATATTCAGGATCCTGTTATTTTTCAACTTGAGTGAGAGAAAGGCAACTTCCTTTTTATGTGAATCCGCTTCATATCTTATCCTTGCATCGGCCAGTCCCTGTGTATTATGCATGATAAGTAAAGAATCACTGTATTGCTTATAAAGTACAAAATAAACAAAAGCTTTGGAGGTATCTTTAGTGTTTATATAAAGCTGACTCATATCCTTGTAGACCCAGGAGAGACCATACCAGTCATTTATCTTTTTTGCTTCCTGTATAGATTTTAGATAATATTGTGTTGCCAGATCATACTTCCCAAGATCTCGGTATATGGTACCCAAATTGCCAAATGAGTTGCCTGATACACCGTAGTGATTTCCGGGAATACTGTATTTTAACGATCGCTTGTAAATAGCTGTAGAAGAATCGTAATTCTCTGCCAGGTAATAATTCCAGCCCAGATTGGCTAAAGCGTGAGCAGCAAAATATGAATCGTTTCCTGCCAGGGATATCTCAATACATTTTCTAAGAATCGAATCGGCCAGATGAAAATCTCTCTCTTTTTCATCATAAAAAGAACCCAGTCTCAGCAGACCCAATTCAATATATGTTGTATCATGTTCAGCCTGCGCTTCCTGAATCAGCATCCTGTACTTTGTTTCGTACCCTTTAAGATCATTTACAGTTTCCAACAGGGCTGTTTCACCTTCCAGGCTTCTTGTAACAATACCTTTCAGCCCTTTTTCTTTTGCCAGCTCAATACATCTGTTGTAACTATCCATACTCTCCTGAAAAAAGCCAGTATGCAAGTAGTAACCACCAAGGAAAAGCAGGGATTTTGCCATTAACAAAAATTCGCCTTCCTCTTCAGCCTTGTCCCTGGCAAACTTTGCTTCTTCCTCCGAATTGCTATAATCACCTCTTATTGAATAAAATTCGGCATGCAGCAGGTGAAGCGATGCGGGAATATCTATCTTTTGCTTTTTACAGATGGTCAGTGCACTGTCAATAATTTCGTCTGCCTTTTCGATATTAGTATCAGTTTTCCCAAGATAATGATATCCTGCCCTCACCAGTGAATTAATCCTTGCAGTATCTTGCTGAGAAGAAGATGAATTAGCAAAAGCAGAAATGCCGGTTGTTATAGTCAATGATGTGCTTCCAGAAAGTATCCCGGGATACAGACATAACAAAATTAAAAGCAGTATTAAACTCCTCATATCAGAGCAAAATTTTAGCATGATTATACCAATACAGATAATCTGAAATCATTTTCATCCCTTTTCAATTCCGCACTTTGTGATCAGGTTCAATAACGATATAAAGATATTATATTTGACTCTGAAATTCAATTTTGATTTAACGGATTGCACTTCTGACCTTACGGATGACAAATACGAAATTCAGGATATTCAATAAACTCATCCGTCGGGATCTGTCATTTTAGACCATCTCACTCCGTCATATCCCTGATGTTCAGCAGTCTGGCGGGCTCTGTCAATGATCCTTGAATAATACTCCATCTGTTTCTCAAGGATATCTTCCCGCTGCCAGAGAGCAAAATGTACTGCCTGCCACCAGTGCATTTCAAGATGGAATTTCCCGTACCAGGTATTATATGTAAGACCTGTTTCTGCAGGCGGCAGAGAACCGCTGCACTGGATCTTTGTAAGATATTCGGAGAGGATCACCCCCCTTTCAAGTTCAAATGCCCTGTTGTCGGTGCAACCTGAAAAATCTACAGTGAAAGCAAATTCACCATTATCTACTGAAAGTGAATTAAGGCTGTCAATTGAAGTATTATGGATGTTGTGTCTTGTTACCAGGGCAAATCTGTCAATCTCCTGAGCATGTTTACAGGCAGAGATGGAAAGCAGGACAGATATAATAAAAAGAGTATGAAGGGATTTCTTTATTTTAAGGTTCTGATAAAATCTTAAAGTTAATGAATATTGTAAAATAAATCAGGATCGTATAAAAATTGGATATCAGGTCACTATTGACTTCTGCTTAACAAATTAATACCTTTGGTTGAAGGTTTGAGATTAGTAAATAATTAAACTTCAAAGTTATGAAAACACTTAATCTTGTCGGATGGATATCCCTTGGTGTAGGAGTTTTAATAATACTGCTGGGGATTTTAGCAGGAATAATTGGTTCAAAACTTCTGCCTGTTACGCATATTGTAAACTGCTTCCACATCGCTAACAGCTTTTTTCTTATCACCATAGCAATTTTTATTGTTGTAAACAGGTGCGAATGTAACAGGGAATAAAATTTCTTAATACCTGAGAGTGTTTACTTTTTTCTCTTATTTTTGAGAACCGGACACTGGTTCCCTTGTTTTTATCCGGGATAAGATTCCCTCCGGTGAAGAAACTACTGACATATGGATGCAGATATTACTATCATCGGAGCAGGTGTTATCGGGCTGGCAATTGCAGAAAAAATATCAGAGAATTACGGAAATCTTTTTGTAATTGAAAAACATCTGACATTTGGTCAGGAGACCAGCAGTCGTAACAGCGAGGTTATACACGCCGGCATTTATTATCCTGAGGGAAGCCTCAAGGCCAGGCTTTGTGTTGAAGGTAAGAGTCTGCTTTATGATTATTGCAAAAAGTATGAAATCCCTTACAAAAATTGCGGGAAGCTTATAGTAGCCACAACAAACGAAGAGATCGGTGTAATAAAAGGAATTAAGGAGACAGCTTCCAGAAATGGTGTTGATCTTGAACTAATTGACGGGGAAAAGATCAGAGAACTTGAACCGAATATATTTGCTTTAGAAGCATTATACTCCCCTTCTACCGGTATTATCGATACGCATTCCTTAATGAAACGGTTTGAGACCAATACCCGGAATAACGGAGGAGAGATAGTATACGGAAGTGAAGTAACGGGCATAAGGAAGCTCGATAAAGGATATGAGATCACTCTCCTCGATACAGATAAAAATCCATACAGCTTCTCAACCGGAATTATCATAAACTCTGCAGGTCTGGCTTCCGACAAGGTTGCAGAGATGGCCGGGATAAGTGATGAAGCATTGAGAATTCATTTTTGCAAGGGAGAGTATTTCAGAGTCATTCCTCCAAAAAACCACCTTGTAAACCGCCTGGTATATCCTGTTCCACATCCTAATATGGAAGGGATAGGGATCCACGTAACAATAGACATGGCAGGAGGTGTAAAGCTGGGTCCTGATGTAAAATTTCTTGATTCGAACGTATATGATTATAAGACCACTCCCTCAAAACAGGAATCATTCTGGAGATCTGCCAGGAAATTTCTCCCTTTCCTTGAATTTGTTGACATAGCACCTGATATGGCAGGTATCAGGCCTAAAACACAGAGGAAAGGTGATCCTGCCAGGGATTTTTATATTATGGAGGAGAGTGAAAGGGGCTTTAAAGGCCTCATAAATCTGATAGGTATGGAATCGCCCGGACTGACTTCCTGTATTGCAATTGCCAAATATGTAGACGGACTAATTAAAAAATGTAGCCATAATTAAAAAACTGTTAATTTTAATCTTTATTCAGGAACTGCTTTTAAAAAGGAGGTTGAAATGAAAATACGCTATTTAATCCCTGCTCTTATAATCATTCTCTCGTTACATGATCTGAATGCACAAAAAGTCTCCACCGACAATGGCTATATTCCTGAGGTTGGACAGAAAGGGAAGGATGTAGTATGGGTTCCCACACCCCAGGAACTGGTAGACACAATGCTTTCTATAGCAAAGGTTACTCCCGCGGATTTTGTTATTGACCTTGGTTCGGGAGACGGGCGGACTGTTATTGAAGCGGCAAGAAGAGGTGCTCATGCAATGGGCATTGAATATAATCCCGATATGGTAGCTCTTTCAAAACGAAATGCTCAGATGGCAGGAGTAAGCGGAAAAGTGGATTTCATTGAGGGCGACCTTTTCGAATGCGATCTTTCAAAAGCAACAGTAATAACTATGTTTCTCCTCCCTGAAATCAATTTAAAGCTCAGGCCACATCTGCTTGAGCTTAAGCCCGGGACCAGGATCGTCTCCAACACATTTACTATGGGCGAGTGGGAACCTGATAATGAGGTTACTACCGATGAAAACTGGAACAGCTGGAATACTGCTTATTTGTGGATTATCCCCGCCAGGGTTAATGGCACATGGAAATTAGGAAAGGATATACTTATAATTAAGCAGAAATTTCAGATCGTACGCGGTACTCTTACCTCAGGAGATAAATTGCTGGCGATCACCGACGGAAGGCTCAGCGGAAATGAAATAACCTTTAAGGCAGGTGGCACTTTATATATCGGGAATGTCGACGGCGATAAAATGCTTGGCACCGCCACTAATGATGCTGAAGGAAATAAAAGAGACTGGCAGGCAATAAGAAGTGTAAAGTAGTTTGGACTGATCAGGTTTTTGTTCTGAGTAGTTTTTGCAGGTCAGTCATTTCGTCCCTCAGCCTTGCCGCTTCAATGAAATTAAGGTCAGAAGCTGCTTTTTCCATACTTCTCCTGGTCTTTTCAATAGCTTTTTCAAGAGCTTCCCTGTTCATATATTTAACAACAGGATCAGCAGCAATGTCGGGATGATCAGGCTCTATATATGCTTTAAGTGAAACACCTTTTTTGCTCAGACCGGTAAGGATAGCGCCTGTTTTCCTCACTATCTGAGCAGGGGTAATTCCCATTTGTTCATTATATTTTAGTTGCTTTTCTCTTCTCCTGTTTGTCTCATCGATAGTTATCTGCATGCTTCCGGTTATTGTATCAGCGTACATAATAACCTTTCCGTTAAGGTTTCTGGCTGCTCTTCCTGCAGTCTGCGTAAGCGACCTGGATGATCTGAGAAATCCTTCTTTGTCAGCATCCAGGATTGCAACCAGAGAGACTTCGGGGAGGTCCAGTCCCTCCCTCAGAAGATTTACCCCAACGAGTACATCAAATGCACCTGTCCTGAGGCCTTCCATTATCTCAATTCTTTCAAGTGTATCAATATCAGAATGGATATACCGGCATCTGATATTAAATTTCAACAGGTAGGCTGTCAGTTCCTCAGCCATCCTCTTGGTAATAGTAGTAACAAGTGTCCGCTCTCCGGATTTTGCCCTTTCCCTTATTTCGTCCATCAGGTTATCGATCTGGTTTTGGCTGGGTCTTACTTCTATCGGCGGATCAAGAAGACCCGTAGGCCTGATAACCTGGTCGACAAAAACACCTTCGCTCTTTTCAAGCTCATAATCTGCCGGCGTGGCACTCACAAAAATGATCTGACCGGTGAGTGATTCGAATTCCTCAATGCGCATAGGTCTGTTATCGAGCGCTGCAGGCAGCCTGAAACCATATTCGACAAGAGTTTGCTTACGTGAGTGATCTCCTCCGTGCATTCCTCTTATTTGTGGTATGCTGACATGGCTCTCATCGATTATGGTAATAAAATTATCAGGAAAATAATCGAGAAGACAGAATGGCCTTGTCCCTGCCTTTCTGCCGTCAAAATAACGTGAATAGTTTTCTATGCCGCTGCAGTAACCGAGTTCTTTTATCATCTCGAGGTCATAGTTGACTCTCTGTTCCAGCCTTTTGGCTTCTTCCCCTTTACCTATATCATTAAAATGCGTAACCTGGCGAACGAGATCATCCTGTATCTGACTGATAGCCTGATTAATTCTGTCGCGTGTAGTGACAAAAATATTCGCGGGATAGATTATGTATTCATCGAGTACCTCCATCCTGCTGCCGCTGAGAGGGTCAAATGTGAAGATTTCTTCAACTACTTCTCCGAAAAAAACCACCCTGACTGCTATGTCTGCATATGCAGGAAAGATGTCCACCGTATCGCCCCTGACCCTGAAGGTTCCATGCCTGAATTCCATCTCATTCCTGGAATAAAGACTGTCAACAAGTTTCCTCAGAAACTGGTTTCGCCCGGTGTTCTGGCCGCACTTTACATGAACGGTGTTGGAATGAAAATCATCAGGATTGCCAATACCGTAAAGGCATGATACAGAAGATACTACAATAACATCTTTGCGTCCGGAAAGAAGAGATGAAGTCGCACTTAGTCTCAGCTTTTCGATATCTTCATTTATTGACAGGTCTTTTTCGATATATGTATCTGATACAGGCAGGTAGGCTTCCGGTTGATAATAATCATAGTACGAAACAAAATACTCAACCCTGTTCTCAGGAAAAAACTGCCTGAACTCCCCGTAGAGCTGTGCGGCAAGAGTTTTGTTATGACTGAGGACAAGAACCGGTCGGTTTACTTTTTCTATTACATTTGCTATGGTAAATGTTTTTCCTGAACCGGTCACACCGAGCAGTGTCTGAAAGGGTACGCCATTATTAAGTCCATCCACAAGTTGTTTAATCGCTTCAGGCTGGTCCCCTGTAGGAACAAAATCTGATACCAGCGTAAAATCCATATCTATATCAGAATGATTTACTATTTACTGTAGCAACAATTCTGCCAGGGATCTGTTTAATCGAGGACCCGATTAGCAGAATTGATTTTTTCATTTCTTTATAACAAACTAAAATCAAAATTAATTTTCTTTTCGGAATTCATTCAGATTTCCCCCGGTCTGCGAAGATCTTTTACAGGCATTAAAAAAAAATGAGCCTATCCACGGGGCTCATTTTTGCATCATAATTGCTTAATTTTCAGCCTAAATATCCTTTTAGCAGTCTGCTCCTTGAGGTATGTCTGAGCCGTCTGATAGCTTTTTCTTTTATCTGACGCACTCTCTCACGGGTAAGTCCGAATTTCTCTCCGATCTCTTCGAGTGTCATCTCCTGGCATCCTATTCCGAAAAAGAAACGAATAATATCTCTCTCTCTTTCAGTAAGTGTTGCAAGCGCCCTGTATATTTCCCTCGACAATGACTCGTCCATCAGGAGCTTATCAGCAACGGGGGAATCAGAGTTTGTGAGCACATCAAGAAGGCTGTTATCTTCTCCTTCAATAAAAGGGGCATCGACAGAGACATGTCTTCCTGAAACTTTAAGGGTATCAGTTACCTTTTCCTTGGGAAGTTCAAGAACATCAGCCAGTTCCTCAGGGGAAGGTGTACGTTCATACTCCTGCTCAAATTTTGAAAAAGCCTTATTGATCTTGTTTAATGATCCTACCTGGTTAAGAGGTAATCTTACGATCCTGGATTGTTCAGCAAGTGCCTGAAGGATTGACTGCCTGATCCACCATACAGCATACGAAATAAACTTGAATCCTCTTGTCTCATCAAACTTTTCAGCAGCCTTAATAAGGCCAAGATTTCCTTCATTAATAAGGTCCGGGAGACTAAGTCCCTGGTTCTGATACTGTTTTGCAACAGATACAACGAAACGCAAGTTTGCTTTGGTAAGTTTCTCGAGAGCAGTTCTGTCACCTTTCTTGATACGCTGAGCCAGTTCAACTTCTTCTTCTACCGATATCAACTCTTCTTTACCAATCTCCTGCAGATACTTGTCAAGTGATGCACTTTCTCTGTTTGTTATGGATTTGGTAATCTTTAGCTGTCTCATCCCGTCTTAAAAAATTTCCGCAAAGATATTGCTTATTTATATAATAACAAAATATAATTACTATTGTTGTATAAAAGGGGTCTATTTTATTAAACCCCTTATATTCAATTACTTAAACATTTACAAATTAATTACCAAACTTGTAGCTAAAGATCCTGCCATCAGGAGTGATTCCTTCGATTGATCTCAAAGAACTTTCATCGCTGCCAACAGCCTGTCGAATATCATCAGAGCTGTTGACTTTTTTTCCATTTATGGAAGTTATTATAGTTCCTCTTTTGAGTCCCATTTCCTTGAAAATGCCATCCCCAACGTCTGCTATCCTCACTCCACTACCCAGATTATATGACCTTTTATCGCTGGAACTGAGGCTTTCAAATCGTGAACCGAATATTTCATCGACACCCATACCTTTGGTAACCACATTAGTATTTCCTGCAATATTCTTCAGTGTAACCTGAACAGTATTTTCTTTTCCGTTCCTGAAATAGGTTACCATTGTCTTGTCACCCGGACGATGTTTTCCGATCTGTTCCTGTAACTCTGATGGTGAATCAACATCGTTTCCATCAACCTTGGTGATTATATCATTAACCTTAAGGTTTGCTTCAGCAGCAGCACCTCCGTTAATAATCTCCCTTATGATCGCACCCTTCAGTTCTGTAAGATTCTGTTTATCAGCATCATCTTGTGTTACTTCATTCATTTTTATTCCGATAATCGCTCTCTGCACCGTACCATACTGACGTAAGTCATCAATCACTTTCTTAACGATACTTACGGGAATCGCAAACGAGTTACCTGCATAAGCACCACTTGGTGAATATATTGCAGAAGTAATTCCCAGAAGCAAACCCTTTGTATCGACAAGAGCCCCGCCGCTGTTTCCCGGATTAAGAGCTGCATCGGTCTGAATGTAAGATTCGATGCTGTAATCAGAGTTAATAAGTTGCAGATTCCTTCCTTTGGCACTTATAATACCGGCGGTAACAGTTGAGGTAAGATTAAAAGGATTACCCACTGCAAGAACCCACTCTCCTACCCTAAGCTTATCAGAATCACCATATTTAAGGTAAGCCAGATTGTCAGCTTTTATTTTTAAAAGAGCCAGGTCAGTGCTCGGATCACGGCCAACAAGTTGAGCAGTGAATACCCTGTTATCATTAAGTTTCACTTCAATATTATCAGCATCTTCAATAACGTGATTGTTTGTTATAATATAACCGTCGGGAGAAATTATGCAACCCGAACCAATTCCCTGAACTTCCTGTGGCCTATTTCCACGGTTTCCATAGAAATATTCCAATATTGGATTACTCGGTTGATTAACCATTGTTTTAGTATGAATATTTACCACTGCATGAACAGTCTGTTCTGCTGCATATGTAAAATCAACCTGCCCTTCCTGAGCCTGAAATGATGTAAGAAGAGCCTGAGAAATTCCCTGGTTCCCGGCCATAGAACTATCCTGAACTGTAATCGGCACGGGTTTGTCAATTATAGTTGTGTACGCAAATAAAGCAATAGCGGCTCCTATAATAGCCATAAATAAACCACCTAATAAATACTTTCCTTTCATAACTAGAATATTTTTAATTAAATTTTATTAAAACTGTCATTCTTTTTCATCTTCTGGTCGCTAATAATAAATTAATATCTTTATAACCATTTTTATGACCTTTTGTTTTACAAAGATCATGCATTTTTTCAATGACCTTCAAGATATTACGTTGATTTAACTTCAATTTAACACAGATGATTATAACTTTTAACAAATACCAGGGTGCAGGAAATGATTTCATTATTATAGACAATCGAAATGGCCTGGTTAATCCTGATGATTCAAAACTTATTAACAGACTTTGCGATCGCAGGTTCGGTATTGGAGCAGATGGCCTTATTCTTATCTCAGAACATAAAATGGGGGATTATGAGATGAAGTATTTCAATTCCGACGGAAAGCTTGGCTCTATGTGCGGAAATGGAGGCAGGTGCGCAGCTCATTTTGCCTGGAAATCCGGTATTGCAGGTACAAAACAACGATTCCAGGCTTATGATGGGATCCATGAGGCAGCTGTTAATGACGATCATGTAAATCTGCAGATGAGTAATGTATCCGGCTATAAAATTATCGGTGGTAATTACTATATAAATACCGGATCGCCACATTATATCGTATTCAGTAAAGATATTGATAAGATTGATGTCGCAACTGAAGGGAAAAAATTAAGATGGTCCGATAAATTTGCACCCGGAGGCACAAACGTCAATTTTGTCCAGATTACAGATAATGGCTTATATGTCAGAACCTTCGAAAGAGGCGTTGAAGAAGAGACACTTGCCTGCGGAACGGGGGTCACTGCCTCTGCCATCGCATCAGTTCTGAAAGGACATTTTGACACAAGTTCTGTCAACGTAAAGGTAAAGGGAGGGGATTTGAAGGTGGAATTTAAAATCGCCAATGAACAAATTACTAATATCTGGCTATTTGGTCCGGCAACGTTCGTTTTTGAAGGGATTATTAGTATTTAAAGGTGCAAAGGCGCAAAGGCGCAAAGGCGATAGGGCATTCAGGGAAAAGAAAAGGATTGCTTCGCTGCTCTCGCAATGACAGTGCAAATATCCGGGCTACCACTAAAAGAGACCTGACCATTAATGTAAAACATGGTTAAAGAAAAGTTATACGGTAAAACTCTCAACGAACTTATTGCTGTCACTAAACGGGTTAGTTTACCGGGATTCGCTGCAAAGCAGATTGCCGACTGGCTCTACAGGAAGGAGACAGACACCATTGATGAGATGACCAATCTTTCAAAGAAGATGAGAGATACTCTTTCCGTAGATTACGAGATAGGCCTGACGGCCCCTTCGGGTGTTGCCGAGAGCAGCGACGGAACAAAAAAATATCTTTACAAAGTACTTAATAACAAATACATAGAAACAGCTTATATTCCTGACGATGACCGGGCAACAATATGCATCTCATCACAGTCAGGTTGTAAAATGGGCTGTATATTCTGTATGACAGGAAAACAGGGTTTCCAGGGAAACCTCTCATCAAATGAGATACTTAACCAGTTCAGAAGCCTGCCCGAATTAAGGAAACTGACAAATATGGTCTATATGGGTATGGGTGAACCTCTCGATAATATTAATGAAGTTCTAAAAAGCCTTGAAATACTAACCAGTGAATGGGGATACGGTTGGAGCCCGACCCGTATTACAGTCAGTACTGTCGGACTTAAAACCAATATTAAAGAGTTCCTGGAAAAAAGCAGGTGTCACCTAGCTGTCAGTTTGCATTCACCGTTTGATGAGGAAAGAAGAAAGCTGATGCCTATTCAAAGAACCAACACAGTAAAAGAGATATTGGATATAATCAGGAATTTCGACTTCAACAGTCAGAGAAGGGTTTCTTTTGAATATATACTTTTTGAGGGAGTGAATGATACGCCTGCCCATATAAAAGAACTTGCAAGAATATTGAACGGTATAAAATGCCGGATAAATATAATACGCTTTCATCATATCCCGGGATCAGAATTCAAGAGCCCGGATCCGACAGCAGCAATTCGTTTTAAAGAGGCGCTTAATAAAAAAGGTATTCTGACTACGATAAGGGCATCAAGAGGCGAAGATATCGGAGCAGCCTGCGGTTTACTTTCGACAATCGAGCAAAATAAATCCCTGGCGTTATGAAAAAAAGAGTTCTTTTAAGCCTGTTTCTTACATTGTCGATTCTGTCTTTTTCGCAGGAGAAGTCATTTAATAAATTTCTGTCAGATTCATCGATGCAATATGGTACCGTTTCTTTTTGCCTGGTTAATCCCGACAGCAACAATATTGTTTTTGAATACAATTCGGAAAAAAGCCTCACACCTGCTTCAATATTAAAGACTGTTACATCATCTGCTGCCCTTGAATTACTTGGACCCGAATATACTTTTACCACAACGATAGGGTATACCGGAACATTCAGGAAGGGGTCAGATCGTCTTTCAGGAGATATTATAATTAAAGGAGGCGGCGATCCTGTGCTTGGATCAAAGAATTTTGAAGAAATATATTCAGGATTTGCAGACAGGTGGATAGAGGAGATTAAAAAACTGGGGATAAAACTTATAGATGGCAGGGTAATCACTGATGATTCTTATTATGATTATCTTCCTGTACCTGCAAAATGGCTTTGGGAAGACGCAGGGAATTACTATGGAGCAGGAGCTTATGGCCTTTCAGTGTTTGACAATACATATGAAATTCATTTTCGGACCAGTTCAGACAGCACAGATCTGGTTATAACCGGGATAACTCCCATAGAGTGCAGATTTGAATTCTCAAACTGGCTGGTTGCAGCAGGCACTGCCGATAAAGGATATGTTTTTGCTGCTCCTTACAGTACTAATGGATGGCTTGCAGGTACGATACCGGCAAATGCTGAAGATTTTGTACTGAATGCATCGATTGCAGATCCTCCGCTGATAATGGCAAAATTAATCGATCAGAAACTAAAGGCAGCTGGTATTGCAGTCAGCGGAAAACCAGTCACAACCAGGCTGTTGCAGACGACAATAACTAAAGATATAGTGCCTGTTGCTGACATAGTTTCACCTCCTTTGAAAGATATTGTTAAGGTACTGAACCAAAAAAGCGTGAACCTTTATGCCGAGCATCTTGTAAAACAACTTGGGAAGGTATATAAAAACAAAGGCTCCACAGAAGCAGGCTTAGAGGTTATAAAAGAATTTCTTGCAGGAGCAGGTATTAATACCGGGGGAATGTTCATAGAAGATGGCAGCGGACTCTCCCCTCTTGATGCAGTAAATGCAAAAGCAATGGTCAGTCTTCTCTGTTATTTAAAGAATAAGGGAAAATATTTTAATGAGTTTTATGCTTCTCTTCCCGAAGCCGGCAAGGAAGGAACACTGTCGACCTTGTTCAAAGATCCGGTATTTGATTCCATGATGAAAGCTAAAAGTGGTTCTATGACCAGGGTAAGAAGCTACGTCGGTTATATTACGACTCATTCCGGCAACAACCTTATATTCTGCATTATAGTAAATAATTTTACCGGCACGACACAGAACATAGTCTCACCAATAGAAGACATACTTAAAGAGGTAATATTGAATAAATAATTGTTTGAATACCAGAGTAGCTGTAAGGGAATGTGCAGAATATTATATCCATGAAGTATATAACCTTGCTAAATCATCCTTTGAACATGATAACCTAAGCGTCTATTCTGGCGTATTTTGCGTGTGTTTCAATAAATTCCCTGCGTGGAGGAACTTCATCGCCCATCAGCATCGAGAATATATGATCGGCTTCTGCAGCGCTTTCTATGGTTACCTGCCGCAAAGTTCTTGTCTCCGGGTTCATGGTTGTAGACCACAACTGTTCTGCATTCATTTCTCCCAGGCCTTTATATCTCTGGATCCCCACAGATGATTCTTTTCCCTGTCCCATTTCTGCAACAGCTGCCTCCCGTTCTTCCTCAGACCAGCAATAACGTTCCGATTTACCTTTTTTTACCAGGTAAAGCGGAGGAGTAGCAATGAACAGGTTGCCTCCCCTGATCAGGTCCTGCATATACCTGAAAAAGAATGTCATAATAAGAGTTGTTATATGCGACCCGTCTACATCGGCATCGGTCATTATTATTATTTTATGATAACGCAGACCTGAAAGATTGAGGGCTTTACTATCTTCCTCAGTACCGATATTAACACCCAGTGCGGTAAACATATTTTTTATTTCTTCACTTTCATAAATCCTGTGGTGCATAGCTTTTTCCACGTTCAGAATTTTACCGCGCAGCGGCAATATTGCCTGAAATTTACGGTCTCTTCCCTGTTTGGCGGTTCCGCCTGCCGAGTCACCCTCAACGAGGTATATTTCACATTTTGAAGGATCCCTGTCAGCGCAATCAGCAAGCTTGCCAGGCAATCCTGATCCCGAAAATTCATTCTTACGCTGAACAAGTTCCCTGGCCTTTCGTGCTGCATGGCGTGCAGTAGCTGCCAGGATAACTTTCTGCACTATCACTCTTGCATCCCTTGGATTCTCTTCAAGGTAATTTGTCAGCATAGTGCTGACTGCCTGATCGACAGCGCCCATAACTTCCGAGTTTCCAAGCTTTGTTTTGGTCTGACCTTCAAACTGAGGTTCAGCAACTTTAATTGAGATAATCGCGGTAAGACCTTCACGAAAGTCATCACCATTAATATCGAACTTCAGTTTTGTTGTGGCGCCTGAATCCTCAGCGTATTTTTTCAACGTTCTTGTGAGTCCTCTCCTGAAACCAGCCAGATGGGTGCCCCCTTCTATTGTATTTATATTATTAACATACGAATGGACATTTTCTGAAAAGGAGCTGTTATACTGGAGTGCTATCTCGACAGGGATCTCGGTCTTATCAAATGTTATATGTAGAGGATGTTCAATAATTCTCTCCCGTGTTGCATCAAGATATTCAACAAACTCCAGCAGGCCAAGTTCAGAATGGAACTCCTCATACCTGGGTTTTCCTCCGTTGCCGTTCTCTACAAGCTCACGCATATCTTTGAGCGTTAAAAGAATACTTTTATTCAGGAAGGCCAGTTCACGGAGACGTGCAGATAATATTTCAAAATTATAATCGGTCGTCTGGAAAATGGTATCATCGGGTTTGAATGTTATAATAGTACCATGTTTTTCAGAAGCGCCCATTACCTCAACACCTGTAACAGGTTTGCCTTTGGAGTATTCCTGCATGAAAAGCTTCCCTTCACGCATAACTTCAGCAGTAAGTTTCGATGAGAGAGCGTTGACGCATGAAACACCAACACCATGTAGTCCTCCTGACACTTTATAAGAATCTTTGTCGAATTTACCTCCGGCATGTAAAACAGTCATAACAACTTCCAGGGCCGATTTCTTTTCCTTTTCCATCACACCCGTAGGAATACCACGGCCATCATCAGTAACCTTCACCGAGCCATCATCATGGATCACAACATCGATCCTGCTGCAGTATCCTGCAAGGGCTTCATCAATCGAATTATCAATAACTTCATAAACTAAATGATGCAGTCCTTTAACACCTATATCCCCAATATACATTGCAGGCCTCTTTCGAACAGCTTCCAGCCCTTCCAGTACCTGAATACTCCCTGCGGAATATTTGTCGTCATCCTGCAATTCTTTCTTTCTTTCACTCATATTTCACTATTTTTTCTTTTTTGTAATCCCCGTACTTCACATAATTAAAAGGCCTGAAAAGAGATTAAAATCTTATTTGCTATTTTATGATTCTTAACACGTTTTTCGGGAGCAGAACCTGCATAGATTTTTACAACCTCCTGTCATCTCTTCAAACCTCTCTCAACCTGTTATAAATAATTGGTTCTATGAATTTTAATTACTGTCGCAAATATAGCGAAATAAAACTGTTTTTATGTTAAGGATATGTTATAATTTATGCACAATTTTATTTAGAAATTAACAGGGCTCAGGGCTCCAGCCTCCGCTAAAGCTACGGCTGACAAAGCAGGGCTCAGGGCTCAAGACTAAGTTAGGACTTCCCTTTCTAAAGGGGACCATGAGCCGGGTGCCGGTTAAAGACTATATGTGAATCCCACGAGGCACATGAATCTGTGAGTGGGATAATAGGCCCATTCGTAATACCTGTTAAATGATATATTGTTGATTTTAAGCCAGAAAGACAATATTTTAGTATACCTGTACTCTGCGCTCAGGTTAATATTAAAATGTACCGGTTCAGAAAATTTTGTCAGGACTACCGGCATCAAGTGTTCAAATTCGTAAGCAGCCAGCTTGCGTTTACCGAGAGCAGTGATGTCGATCCCTGCAAGGATTTTATTCCTCAGGTTATATTTAACGCTTATCTTTCCATCCCATGAAGGTTTGTTCCATGGGTACTCATCGGTACCAAGAGTATAACGATACATATTGGCAGAACCCATATAGGAGATCTTATCTGTTATCAAACCGCTCATCTCGCCATGAATTTTAAGAAGCTCCACATCATGAGCTACAGGAAGAAATAGATTGCCCACCAGGGGGTTAGGCAGACTGTCAGGGAATACATAATTTGAATAAAACAACATATTGTTAATTAATGAATAGGAACCGGAAATGAGGTAGTTTCCTCCTATTCCGTTATTTCCACGGAGACCTGCCGAAATTTCAAGGGCATGATCTGTATTTGGAACTTTAAAAAGGGTGCCGTCACGAACAAGGAACGGATTTTCATCAATTACCTTTTCCGGAGAGTTTTTCTCCAGCCTGCCGTCCAGAGCTGCAAAAAATCCGATATAAGAAGGGACAATGCTAAATCCAAAATTCACGTCCGGGTAAATATGAAAATCCGGAGTTGATGTCATATTTTTATCAAGAAGCATCTGCAATCCGGCTTTGAAACTCCACTGAGGTGTACTCTTTTTAATGAAAGGGCTTACTGAAACAATATACTTCAGGTTATTACTTAGTGAATCATTCAGTTTAGTAAAATCCAGATCGATCCCTGACCCTACATAGTATCCTTTCCATGTTTTTGACATTGTTCCTGCTATGCTTATATTATGCTGATTACGATACTTTGAATTGTAGAAGTAATCATATCTCAGTCCGAAATTATATGAGAGGTTTGCCGAGTCGAGGTTTAATGATGCAAAAGAGAGGTTAGTGCCAAAATTGTTGTAGCCCATCCTGATCTGTTTTTTTACGGCTTCATATCCCACAATGCTGGTATCGTAGCCATAAGCATACCTGAGCTTCTGGCTGAAATCAAGCGATCCTTCGAGAACGTTTTTCCTGAAAAATTTCTTACCGAATAATGACATATCATTATCCATATACCCTGCAAATACCCTCTGGTCATTATCAAGCTTTATCTTCCCGTTGCTGGAAAAATGACTTGCTGAGAACCCAAGTGCACCTTTTTTTGAACGCTCATTTGTTATGCTAAGCTCGGCCAGAGGTGTCAGGTAATTGCCAAATCCCAGGATCAGGTAGCCTTTGTACAGTTTAGGCAGGGGATCAGGAAGCAATGAAGCAGCTTTTATAGGGCTGATGTTATATTCCGGCGTATAGGGTCTCGTTGTAATGTCATATTTGAAATCGGGCCTTATCTTCGAAGTATCGTTCATATAAGGAAGGAAGCTCCTCTTCCTGAACTGAGGAAGAGATGGCTTATAGGGATTATACAGAGTCACTTCACGTTTCAGATCCTGTTGATTTATCTGTGCTGTAACAGGTATAAAAATCATCACCAGCAGCAGTAGTATAATATATATCTTCATCATATCGGAATTCGGATAAAATAAATTTAATTCGATCTTCAGTTATTTACCTTTAAAGAATCCAGTTTGGATTTTACTTCATCAAGTATGCCATCATTATCTATGGTATAGTAATCTCTCAAACTCTCAAGTGTCACCCGGGCCTGGAGCAGATCTCCCTCTTTGACACTGATATCGGCAAGAAGGATAAATATCCTGCCTGTCCAGTACTGATGCGGAGATTTCTGATCAATAAATTCCTGGATAACCCTCTCAGCTTCAGGAAGTTTATTGTCTCTGTAAAGTAATTCTGCAACCATATATTTTGATTCCGCACCTTCTGAGCTGATCACCTCTGTGGCAAGTTTGCGGAAATCATTCAATGCTTCATTGAAATTATTAAGACTGTAATTTGCCTTTGCTTTCATAAATACGGCTTCACGCAGCAGCTCTTCAGGAATATTGATACCACCGATTATTTTGTCGGCGGCAGCAATGGTCTTCTTAGCATCTCCAAGCTGATAAGCAGATCTGAGCTGACCTCTGAAGGCAGTGACCTTGTTTTCCGAAGTGGTAGCAGTTTTTTCCAGTCGTTCATAATAATCAAGAGATGACTTATAATCTTCCTTATTGAAGTATATGGAACCTGCAGCAATAAGAGATCTCTCTGTAAACTGGTTATTAGGCTCTCCGGCAACGCTGGTATATAGTTTTAGTGCCTGATCAGTATTGCCGCCTTTATTATAGCATTCGGCCAGATAGAACTGAACATTTTGCAAAAAACTGCCATTTGGAAATTCATTCAGATAATTAGTGAATATCTCCGTTGCCCTGTCATATTTCCCTGTTATATAGAGGTTTTCGCCCGATGCATATAGCAACGAATCTTTTTCCGTCAGGCTGACATCGCCATAACCCTGCAACGACTTTACAAATGCAAAATAGGATTCAACATCATTCATATCCACATATATATTCTTAAGACCAGTCATAGCAGCTCTTGCCTCCGGGGTCGATTTAAAGTTTTCGATGACCTTTTTAAACTGTTCAATAGCCTTACTGTTTTCACCCCGATTAAAGTAGAGAAGACCCAGCTGCACCATAGCGCCCGGCACAAACTGAGTTGAAGGAAATGAATTTATGATCGTACTGAAATCAGCTTCGCCCGACTTGAAATCCTGAAGTACCACGTATGCCCTTCCTCTTTCATAAATTGCATTTGCCACATAAGAGGATGAAGGATACCTCTGGATAAGAGATGTAAGAACATCAACTTTGCCCTGCTCGTTATTCATGAGGCCAAGTGAAAATCCCTTCTGGAACATCGCATAATCAGCATCAACCTTACCATAATCGATTACCTTGTCGTAATAGGTTATTGCTGACGGATAATTTGTGTTTATATAATAGCAATCGGCAATTCTGTTCCTGGCATCCGCCATTATATCGGAACTTACATTTGCGACAGACGACTCAAAAGTCTTGAAGTGTGTAATAGCGTTCGAATAATCCTGGAGGTTAAAAAGGGCGTATCCCAGGTTATATCTGACAAGCTGGTACTCGTTCAGCAGCATTGATCCCGGTATTCCCATAAATGAAGTATATGAATCTCTGGCCTCCTCGTACCTGCCCAGGCGGTAATATGCTTCGCCTTTCCAATAGAAAGCTCTGGCTCTCAGCTGCCTGTTGTATTTCCCATACTTCAGCGACTTTTCAAACATGTCTAATGAAGCATCCATTTCCATATTCCTGAATAATTCAAGTCCCCTGAAAAACGCGACACGCTGATAAGCTTCTTCGAGCCTGCTATCCTTGCTACGTATCTTATCAAGCGAGGCAAGGGCAGCCTGGTAGTTCTTTATCTGCATATATGTGGCAACCAGATAATTATAAGCTTCTTCGAGACGCTCTGAACCCGGGTAACGTTCAATATAGTCAGTGAAGGCGGCAATAACCTCCCCGAAAGGAGCATAAGAAGTTTCATATGTAAGCTTTGCATAATTAAACAATGCATCTTCACTGATTTTTTTATCAAAGTTGAGCTTTGAAGCCTGAGCAAATCCAAACTGCGCTCTTTTTTTATCTCCTTTCTGAAGGTAGCAATCTCCCAGAAGATACCAGATATTCTGACTCAGCATATCCGATCCTGATGCTATTGCGCTGAATATGGAAATTGCTTTATCAATATCACCGGTTTTGTAATAGCAATATCCAAGCTGGTATTTATCTTCCCTTCCGCTTATTTTAGTGCCTGTTGCAAATTTTTCAAGGAAAGGCAATGCTTCCTTGTAATTCTCCTTGTTGAAGTAAGCATCACCAATGAACCTGTATAGTTCAATTGCTCTTTCCTTCCCGGCAGACTTAAGCAGCTCAGGGGCCATATCCAGTATCTGGTCATAATCCTTTTTGAGGTAAAGCATCTGTACAATATAAAAAGGCACCACGCTTCCAAAGGTTTCATCATTTTTAAGACGGGTGAAGCCATCCATTGCAGTTTCATACATCTTTTCCTCATACGCTATCTGCGAGAAATAGTAAAGTGCAGGAGGAGTATACTCAGTATCAACATCTTTGATCTCGGAGAACATCAGCAGAGCCCTGGGCTTATTGCCTCTTATATAAAGTGAGTAGCCAAGCCGGAAAAAATATTCCGGAAGTTTTTCAGGAGTAAGTTCTTGTCTGTTAACCTCTTCGTAATATGTAACAGCTTTACGGTAGTTTTTGTTCTGGTAGAAATAGTCGCCAAGGGCGAGCCATGCTTCATTGATACGGGGACTCTCCGGATGGGTTCTGATGAAAGTTATCATCCTGTACTCACCATCGGGATTAAAAAGGTTTAATGTTGCAAGAGCCCTGTAATACGCAGCTTCCGATACAGTTAGCTCATTTTCCTGGTTATTTTCTTTTATATAATTATCAAAAAGCTTGATAGCAGCAGGGTATTTCTCCTTATAAAACAACTCCATGCCCCTGTTATAATCCGACTCTATTTCCTTCGCTGTAAAAGGAACCTGTGAAATTGCCTGTACAACAGATGCTAAGAGGGTGATGAAGACAAAAAAGTATCTTTTTCTGTTCATAACTTATTTATTTTGGCCGGACCATTTTTCACCTGTACAAAATCAAAATGTCTATTCTGTTTACTAACAAGTTAACTGTAAGCCATATATACAATAAATCAATCTTTTAAACCAGTCGTAAAATTACAACTATTAAACGCCGGCAACCGGCCTTTATTACTGATTTTATTAACATCTAAATGTTAATTATCAATTCTTTCTTTATTTTGCAGACAAAACCATCTGAAGATGCAGGAAACACAACCTCTTGATATTATTATTGAACTTCAGGATTGCCAGATATGGCAGCAGGACCACCTGGTTCTATCAAATGTCAATCTGAGTGTCAGAAAAAGTGAATTCTTGTATCTTGTCGGTAAAGTAGGAAGCGGCAAGACCAGTCTTATTAAAACACTTAATGCACAGATCCCGCTGAAAGAGGGAACTGGCATTATTGCAGGCTATAATCTTACGAAAATAAAGAACCGGGAAATACCGCTGCTAAGAAGGAAGCTCGGCATCGTATTTCAGGATTTTCAGCTTCTTATCGACAGGAGTGTCCATGATAATCTTGAATTCGTATTAAAGGCTACCGGCTGGAAAAACAAAAATGAAATTGAAGAACGCATTGGTGATGTTCTTGAGAAGGTTGGTCTTGAGAGGAAAGGATATAAGATGCCTCATCAGCTTTCAGGCGGTGAACAGCAACGTGTTGTAATCGGAAGAGCTCTCCTCAATGATCCGGATATTATTCTTGCTGATGAACCTACCGGAAACCTTGATCCTGAAACGTCCGAAGGTATCGTCAGGCTTTTAAAAGATATCAGCACTACCGGAAGGGCCGTTATTGTAGCCACACATAACTATACCATTCTTAAAAAGTTCCCGGCACGAACCGTAAAATGTGAAGAAGACAAGCTCATTGAAGTTAAAGATGATGAGGAAATTGAATTAGAAATTCTTTAATGGAATGGGACATGAGGTATATCTTATTTGAACATACTGACAGGCCAGGGTAGCCGGTTACGGTAAATCCTGTAAAATGGTACATTTTTGCTGCCAAACGACTCCATGAAAGAGGCAACAGAAGGTATTGATGAACCAACAAAATCAAGTATTGTTTTTGTCGAAGCTGACTCCTTTATTAGTTCATTAACAACATAATACCCAATTCTTCTTTCACGGCTCTCGTGTGTATTGACAACAAAAAGCATTGTCATGTTGCCCTTTATTTCAATAAGAAAAACTCCATAGGTTATCTTCCGCTTTGAGCGCCTGACACCGATAATTCTTCCCTTCTTATTTTTAAGGCAAAAATTCATCAGGTTTCCAAGTTTTTGATAATCGCGAGATTTTATCCCTTTTATTTCAGACCCTTTGTTGGCGATAAATAAATTTATAAGCTCATCAGGTGTTATATCGCTGACTATTTCAGGTTTCTTCTTACCTGATTTTTCCACATTTCGTTTACAATGAGCTGAAAAACCATCCCACAATTTTTCATATGGTTTATTCAGTTCCAGCTCATAATTTGCCTTCAAAGTCACCTTGTACCTGTCGCTGTCGATCCTCTGACCCACACAAAGATCTATGAGACTGTAAAAGTCAGGCATATAATCAATAAACTCATTAATTGCTTTCCGGGGTGAAGTGTCGGGTGAATATGCTCCGAGCTGCTGAAGGAAAATTGGTGTTGCCACATAATGAATACCATATTTTTTAAAAGCCGGAATAGGGAACACTGAATCATATTCGTCGTCCATCAGGGCTTCCCATTCAGGTGCCATAATATCGAGATACCATGAGAATCCGTAGGGCTTCGGACGTGGTGAATCTTTAATACAATTGTCCCATTGTACGCGATCTATTTCATTATGCTTAAGGTATATTATCATGGCCTCTGATATTGAAGCATTGTTTCAAACAGCTCTCTCCATCCCTTCCATTCAGGTGTTTCAAGCAACGATGTGTTATGCCATAAGCTTACAAAAAGTCCTCCTGCCTTTTTTGTCCTATCAATCAGGGCAAAGACCATCTTTTTTGATTCAACAGGATCAAGGTTTTTATAACTGAACAAGGTAGCATCCATCACCTGAAAAGGGACAATGGTCAGATCTGTCTTCATGTCGGTCGCGACATCATAAAACAGATATGGTCGTGCAATTCCTGCCCTGAAACCCGGTTCATCGTGAAAACCCATAGAATAATCTTCTTTAATTCCCGCCTTTAAAAGATTCCTGTATGAAGTGGGAGTGAATAACCTTAAATAATGAAAACGGCTGGAAGATATATCTATTGCCATAATATTTTTCAGACGACTATATTCTTCTTCAAGAAGTGAATAATTGTTGGCTGCATAGAACGATGGATGCAAACCAGAATCATATTTACCGGCAATCCTGTTTATCAAATCCCTGTATTCCTCATTTTTCCATGATGGATTACGATCATAATCAGAATGATTACCTGTCGGGAAAAAGAATTTTACATCAGTTTCTGCAAGATCAGCCTGCTGAATCATATAATCAAAAACCTCATAGGGATCTTTGACTTCATGAGTAACAACCTTATACCTGTCGCCGGCATGTGCATTCCTTACCGTCAGGTCTTTAATAAATCCACCTACATTTCTGAACAGGCTCTTTCCCAGAAATGCAAATGGCTGGTCGGTATCAATCGTCAGGAGAGCTTTATACTCATTACCTTTAAAAGCGAGAGTAGGTATCTTACGCAATAAAGCCTTTGCAAACTCTTTAGCCCATAGGTCAACCACGGGTTTGTCAAGGAATCCATTCTTCCAGGCCAGTGATGATGAAGCCCTGAATCTGCCATATTCATCAGGTTCAAAGTCAAGGTATTCTTCATACCTGCTAACCATATAAAAAACAGCGGCAAAAATATCAAAGGGAATATCTGATCCTGATTCTGTCTGAAAAAATACAGGAAGCCCGTTCCATTCGCTGATGTTTATATCCCTTTGTTTTATTCCATCTTCAAATAACAATGGATCAGGATTGATATTAAATGATCCTTCAATCTTTTCTGAAGAATAATTTATGACAGGATGTTTTCCGAGTTTTCGCCTGTCGGTCACTATTTCCCACGGCAATCCAAGGATGTCTCCGATAAATAATCCGGCTGTATAGGTTAGCCTGGGAACTCTTTTCTCCGCGTATATCTTTACCAGTTGTTCATACATATATACAAATTTAATAATTAATTGATTACATTTGCGGCCTTATTAACAAAGTGATTTCCAAGAAGCGCAAAAAAGGCATTATGCCCAGTCTGCAAATAAATCCATCCGACCGGAATTAATAATATCGCTCACCGGAACCACAAAATTAAATAATTGATGAAGAAATTTGAAGATTTGGGATTTAATGCTGATATCCTCAGAGCTATCAGTGAACTTGGATTTGAAAGTCCTATGCCTGTCCAGGCAAATGTTATACCTCTTATGCTGGATGAAAAGTGTGATATTATTGCACTGGCACAGACCGGCACCGGTAAAACAGCAGCTTTCGGACTGCCCCTGGTACAGTCGACAGATACGGAATCTAATGCAACACAGGCACTTATACTTTGTCCTACCCGTGAGTTATGTATGCAGATTACAGGCGACCTGAAAGATTATGCAAGGTATTCGGGGAAGTTAAAGATACTGGCAGTGTATGGCGGGGCAAGTATTGAGAATCAGATAAACGGTCTTAAAAAGGGTGTGCATATTATCGTTGCAACACCCGGAAGACTTATCGACCTTATAGGACGGCGTGCAGCTAAACTGTCTGCCGTCACCACGGTCATTCTCGATGAAGCCGATGAGATGCTGAACATGGGTTTTCTCGACAGTATTAATGAGATACTTGAAGAGGTTCCGGAAGGAAGAAGAACATTACTCTTTTCAGCGACAATGTCACCTGAGATTTCCGGCATTGCCCGACGCTATATGGATAGTCCGAAAGAGATTACCATTGGAACAAGAAATGCTGCTGCTGAAAATGTAACTCATGGTTATTACCTGGTTCATGCAAAAGATAAATATAAAGTTCTTAAACGGATAGCAGATTCAGAACCTGATGTTTACGGAATTATCTTCTGCCGCACCAGGAAAGAGACACAGGATATTGCATCTAAGTTAATTGAAGATGGCTATAATGCAGATGCTCTACATGGAGATCTTTCACAGGCCCAGCGCGATACAGTGATGCAGAAGTTCAGGGTCAGGAACCTGCAACTCCTTGTGGCAACTGATGTTGCTGCCCGGGGTCTGGATGTTGATGACCTCACTCATATTATCAACTACAGTCTCCCGGACGACCTCGAAGTCTATACACACCGGAGCGGTCGTACAGGAAGAGCAGGCAAGACAGGTATTTCAATCTCCCTTGTCAACTTAAGGGAGAAACATACCCTGAAGCAGTTGGAGAAACTGATCAAAAAACCTTTTAATCCGATCCCTATCCCTTCAGGAAATGAGATATGCGGTAAGCAGTTATTTCACTGGATCAAAAAGCTTGAGACTGTTGTTACTGAACACCAGGAGATCGAAAAGTTTCTTCCTGAAATAAACAGAAAACTTGAAGATCTTGACAGGGAAGAGCTTCTGAGAAGGGTGGTATCACTTCAGTTCGATAAATTCCTCGACGATTACAGGTCGGGTGATGACATATTTTCGCCTGACGAGAGAGGAGAAGACTCCAGGGGGGCAGGAAGAGACAGGAAATATTCGGGCAATTATAAGAGGCTATTTATAAATCTGGGAAAGACCGATGGATTTTATCCTGAACAACTTATTGAGCTCGTAAACAAAAATACTCCCGGAAAGAAAATCCCGCTGGGAAAAATAGACCTTTTAAAGACCTTCTCATTTTTTGAGGTGGAAGCTGAATATGCCGATCTTTTAATAGGAGTCCTGAACAATACCAAATTCATGGATCGCAGGGTAGCTGTTGAGATTGCACAGGAGAAGGGCGATGTTAATAGGGCAGAGGGTAAACATGGAAAGCCAAAAGCCAAATGGTCCGACAGAAGACCCGACAGGAACAGGGATAAAGGGTCGGTTTCGAGGCAAAAGGAATTCAGGAAGGATAAGAAACACCACCGGAATGATAAGAAATACCGGAAATAGTCTGAAATTTATTTCCTATTATTACTTTAAAAACTTATTAACCATGGAGTTACACAGAGTCACGCAGAGATACTCACGGAGTGATTAACAGGTTGCGTTAAACCGTGTTACACCGTGTAAACTCAGAGTAACCCAGTGGTTAAAAAATCAATTATTTACTATTTCGCCGGTTCTTTTACTTTAGCGGCAAGAAGGATCATGGAGATGATAGCAATCAGACCACCGAAGCCGAAGGCCACTGTTCCTCCGAAGCCGGGAATTATCTTGTCGAAGAGGCTGTAAATTATTCCGAAAATGATGCTTGCGGGAAGGGCTCCCAGTCCTATGGCAAAATTAAACAACCCGTATGCTGAACCCCGTTGCTCTTCTTTTACCAGGTCGGCAATAAATGCTTTCTCAGCGCCTTCAGAAAAAGCATAAAAGAGTGCATATATACTGAAAAGAATGAATGTTGCAATAACCTGCAGTCCTGAAGGAAGGAAGATAAGAAGAGCAAACGATAAGTAAACAAACGCATAAATTGCCCAACCTGCATTAATCACTTTCTTCCTGCCAATGCGGTCAGATAGGGAACCCAGCGGTGTTGAAAATATCACTTTTATTATATGGAAAAATGCCCAGATAAGTGGAAGAAAAAGTATATTTATTAAATTGGCCTGTGCAGTTTCATCTCCGAAATTTGAGACCATTATCCGCAAAGGCTCTATACTGTCTACAATATCTATCACTGCCCTGCTTTTCCTGATCGACTCCTCTACCCTGAAAAGCAGAAAAGCATCGGAGGAGTTGCCCAGGGTAAAAAGTACCATAATAAGAAGATAGGTCTTAAAATTTTTATCAAAATTTCCAAGCGAAAATTTATAGAATTTTGTGCCTTTTACCGGCTGAGCCGTTTCCTTTAAAAGAAACAGAACTGTCAGAACAGCCAGTAATCCCGGAATAATGGACAGTACAAATGTCCATCTTAAAGCCGTCAGAGAATCTTTGAAACCAAATCCAATGAACAGAATAAGCAGGGTAACAATAGCCAGAACAGGGCCGATAACTGCACCTGTATGATCCATAGCGCGTTCGAACCCGAATGATTTTCCCCTTATCTTTTCGTCGACAGATGAAGCTACCATAGCATCACGGGGTGCTGTCCTGATGCCCTTCCCTACCCTGTCCAACAGCCTGACAACCACTATCTGCCAGGCTGCTGAGACTATTCCTGTGAGCGGACGTATTAATGAAGAAATAGTGTATCCGATAAGCACAAGAAGCTTTCTCTTGCCCGTTTTATCGGAAATAATGCCGCTTATAAGCTTCAGCAGCGCTGCTGTTGATTCAGCTATTCCTTCAATAATCCCAAGTATTACTGCTCCTGAACCCAGCGCTGCAACATATACGGGGATCAAAGGGTAAATCATCTCCGTTGCAGCATCCGTAAGAAGACTTACAATTCCCAGGACAATTACTATCCCGGGTATTTTAATTTTAATTCTTTGTGCCATTTGGTTTACATCAGGATTGAGATTAGATCGAAGCTGTCTCATAAGCCTCTTTTTAGTCAACACCCCTAAATTCCGCTTTGCGGAACTCTTGATATACAATGTGTTACAAAGCCCCCCGTGGGGGGTTGGGGGGTAAAAGCCAACTTCGAGACAGCCTCATCTTTTCATATAATCGTCATATAAGACCTGCAGGTATGCTTTTCCCATTCTTCCGGCAGCTTCAGGATCTTTACCTTCTTCCGCCACAGCGACTCCTGGTTTATGATCGTAAATATATTTGGAGCTGTCAGTAATAAAACCAAAACCCTCATTAAAAGTATAAAACGCATATGAGTGTGAATCCGGCGACAGAATGTCCTTACTGAACGGATACTGACCATCGAGATCCATCTGGTGAAGAAGTGTCAGGGCAATGTCAACCTGGCTGGCGGTTTTATTAATTTTAATTCCACGTGTTGATAGAGCACCACCAAGCCATAGCATTGGGATCTTGAATATTTCTTCAGAATATACCAGGACATCATTTGAATTTCTGCGGCAATGGTCAGCAACAAGAACTACCAGTGTATTTTTCCACCAGTCTGTACCACTGGCCCAGTCGAGAAATGTACCGATAGATCTATCAGTATAATATATTGAGTTTTTATATTTCGTAAGATCATCATTACCCTTAAAAACTGGAGCCATCGGCACATCAAAGGGTTCATGGCTTGAAAGTGTCATGATTACTTTCAGAAACGGTTCTCTTACTTCCTGCAGTGAATCTCGCAGAGCCTGAAAAAGAATATGATCGTGAACTCCCCATTTTGCGTTGTAAAATTCAGGACTGAAATTATCCATAGTGATTATATGACTGAAACCGGTATTGATGACATAAGAATGGAAATTGGCAAAATTAATTTCACCTCCGTACCAGTAAGAACAATCATATCCCAGACTTCCCATGGTTTTTACAATCCCGGGCAGAGATTGTGTTTTCTTGGGTTCTTTCATTATTGATACTGCCGGCTGTGCAGGATAACCGTTAAGTATTGCAGGCATCGCCTTATCGGTCCGGTTTCCGGAAGCATAGAAGTGCGAAAAGAGTATCCCTTGTTTAATATACCTGTTAAAGTTGGGTGTCGTAAGAGAATCGCCTCCCAGCGGACCGATAAGAGCGCTCCCGAAGCTTTCCATTACTATTATCAGTAGATTTGGCCTGGGATTATTAATCAGTTTTACCGGAGCTTCGCTTTTTGCAGTAAGTGAATCGACTATTCCTTTCGCAGATTGGAGATCTCCAAATTGATAAGGATTTTTGGTGGGTTTATGATTTATAACTGAACCGCCTACATTCCAAACCACATTTATAGCAGTATGATTAATAAACACATCCTTGCTGAAATAAACTGTACCGGCATTAATAGGCGCTATGCCAATTCCTCCCCTGATAGGAATTAGAAGTGATCCCCATAAAAGCATGAAAAACAGAACTGCCGGAATCCAGATGCGGATCCTCTCAAAGTTGCTGAATAGTTTGTCAATATATTTTCTGTACAGAATGATAAATACTGCCGACAAAAGAATTATCCCTGTAATAACACCTGCCATCTGAAGAGTAGTTAGGGATGCCGCAGCTTCTTTTGGTGTATTAAGATAAATCAGAGGAGTATAATCCATCCGGAAACCCCAGTATTTATAAAGAAGTGTATCAGATACAATTATTACGGAGGAAACAATAATAATAATATAAGAGTACCATCTGAGAGAAATCCTGTACCAGTCGCCGCTGAAATAAACTCCCGGTATCAGGAACAGACCGGGAATCAGGAAGATATATCCTATAGCTGAATTATCAAGCTTGATACCGTGCCAGAAAGTTGCTGCAAGAGCAATGAATCTGAAGTGAGATGCCTCACTGAAGTGTGTGGCGATAAAGAACAACCTGGCTACGAAGAAAAACAGAAGCCAGAATAGTGCATAAAACAGAATAGCAATAAGTCTTTTTTTCATATTAGCTGACGGACGTTTTAATGCCGTTTTTGTAAAATAATACCAACGAAGCTGTAATAATAATCATACCTGAAATAGTAAGCCATTCCGGCTTCTCTCCCGGTACCAGGAGCCAGCTCAGTATTGCACCGACAACAGGTATAATGAATTTCCAGAGATTAAGTTCGGAGACTTTTACGTGAGGTCTTTGAAGCAGTTTGAACCATAATGAAAAAGCACATGCCGACATAAAACTCAGCCAGAGGAGAACCATCCAGTACTGAGTCGGAGCATGCCCTGCAGGTCTCTGTTCAAAAAGTAAAGAAATCAGAAAAATTAAGATCCCGCTTATAAAAAGAGATGAAGAACTCAGAACAAGAGGATTCATCCCTTTGCTCTTCAGCGAAACCAGCACATTGCTGGTTGCTGTTGCTATATTGGCTAAAAGTATCATTAATACTCCCAGCAGTTCAATAAGATCACCCAGTTTAAGTGCCTGACGTCCAGCACTTATCATAATGACCCCGGAAATGCCAAATATGATAGTTATTACCTTCTTCCTGTTCAGTCTGTCGCCATCAAGCATCAGCGCTGCAACAACTGCTGTAACAAGAGGTTGTGATCCCACAATCACTGCTCCTAAGGCACCGGGGACCAGGTTAAGACCATGATAAAACAATATATAGTTGATAAGTCCCTGCAGAACTATCACCCATGCAACGATTCTCCAGTGCTCTTTTACCATCGGGAAAAATCGAGACAGCTTCCCGGTAAAAGGGAAGATTATTAGTCCGGAAATAATGAAACGAATACCTGCAAAATGCATTGGTGTATCATATTGCAGACCTATTTTTATACCTGCATATGCGGTTGACCAGAGCAGACAGGCAACTATGGCCAAAAATATGGTATTATCTTTTTTCTCCACAGCTAAAATTCTGGCGCCAAAGATCAGAAAATTAAATTAAAAAGTCGATCAATCAAGCTCTTTCCCTGAATGAAGGTGTAATAATCAATACAGTGATTGATCCCGGCGACAATAAGTGGCTTGTATTTAAAAGGTGAACCGGTTGCTGATAAGCCTATTTTTTAGGTTTAGCCGTTTTGGCTGGTTTTTCAGTTTTGACAGCTTTTGCAGCGTTAGCTGGTTGTACAGTTTTGACGGCCTTTGCAGCGTTAGCTGGTTTTTCCTCTTTTACAGCTTTCTTCTCCTTAGCTGGTTTGGCCACTTTAGCCTCTTTTATGGGCTTCTCAGCCTTAACTGGCTTCTTTACTGCAGCAACTTTAGACTCTTCTACAGGTTTTGATTCTTTTACTTCCTTAACATGTTTCGACTCTTTAGCTTCCTTAACTTCGCTGATTTCTATTTTCTCTGCTACTTCAACTATCTCTTTAACAGGTTTTTTCTCTTTCAGGGGTTTCTTCTCCTTTAATTCTTTAACCTTTGGTGACTCAGCAAGTTTAACCGCAGGTTTACTTACTTTCTTCCTGCGACGTCTCACGCCATAAGATCCGAGAATTATCTTACCTCTCCTGGTTTTTTTATCACCTTTTCCCATATTAATTAGGTTTTTGTTAGTTTTAATGACCTTTAAAAAGTGGTAACAAAGTTAATTAAATTCTTTATTTTTAATTATATTTTTATTTAGCTATAGCTTATGATTATTAACCATGAGTTACATAGAGTACCACGGAGTTTATAATGGAGTTAATTTTTCAATCAATAAAATAAATATACTTCATTTTAAATTCTTTGTTTTAAAAACAGTGTTACACCGTGATAACTCAGTGCGACACCGTGGTCAATATATTGTCCAACAGATAAGAAACGGTAATTACCACTACCTGTTATGTATCCTGTCGAATAAAAAGAATAACTTGCAACCGTAATTAAA
>CAZGKI010000024.1:34145-45693 GCA_964526345.1 uncultured Rikenellaceae bacterium | reverse complement strand
AAAATTAAAAAAACCATATCTTTAAAACCAGAACGACTAAAATACCGATAATGATCTTCAGATTGCCGGGGAAAATATCAAAGAAGAAAAATGATAAAGAGCTGATTGAAGAATTCATCTCATCCGGCGACCTTGAAGCTCTCGGGGAACTTTATGCTGGTTATATGCATCTTGTTTATGGAGTATGTCTTAAGTACCTGAAAAACAGGGAAGAATCCATGGATGCAGTAATGCAGATATTTGAAAAACTCATTACAGACATTCCTAAACAGGAAATTGAAAATTTCAGAAGCTGGCTGCATGTGGTTGTAAAGAACTACTGCCTGATGCAGTTAAGAACAGAAAAATCGCAGGAAAAAAAATATAATGAATGGGCAATAGATCCCGGGAATTTTATGGAAAGAAGCTATGATCTGCATCCTATTGATAAAGATGAGATTGAGCTTAATGAAGCTCTTATCGAATGTATTAAGAGATTGAAAGCAGAACAACGTAATTGTATAAGACAATTTTATTACGAAAACAAGTGTTATAGTGAGATAGCAGATAGTCTTGGTCTCAATGAAAAAAAAGTGAAGAGTCATCTTCAGAATGGGAAAAGAAATCTGAAACTTTGTCTGGAAGAGAAAAATGAAAAAGAAAGGTAGAAAAAAGAAAAGTAAGGCCTCTGAATTTTTTCGCTATGTCAGAGGAGAAATGACAAAAAGAGAGGAGCATGCATTTCAGAGGGAACTGCAGAAAGATCCATTTGCAGAAGAGGCAATTGAAGGTTTTTCCGAAATTTCACCTGCGCAAGCAGTTGAGGATATTCAGAAACTGGATAATCAACTTAAGATCAGGGTAACCCGCAAAAAGAGAATGGTTTATTACCGTATTGCCGCTTCTGTGGCAGTGCTAATGGTAATCTCCTCAATTTTTATAATTATTGAGAGAAATAAACCTTCTGCACAGTTGTCAGAAGTTAATATCAGTCTTCAGACCACTAAAGCATCTGAACGGAAAGCGATTCCGGAGCCTGAAGCACTGGCTCCAGGGGAAATAGCTGCCCTTCCTGGGCAGGAAGCTGATAAGAAAGGTGTTTCCAGAGCTATGAATGAATCTCCCATGGAGACTACATCTGTTGAAAAGGAAAAGAGTGCAAGCCCGTCAGAATCAGAATTAACTGCCGATACAGGTGACCAGGTTATTATGGATACAGCAAATAAATCTGACATTTCTGTAAAAGACAAACCTGCAGGTAATCTTGTTGCAGATATAGCTGAGATGGAATCAAAAGAGTTCCTTGAAAAAGGTGATACTAATAAACCTGCAAAAGCAGATTCGTCCAGATTAGCTATGAAAAAAGCGATTGCCGGCGTGCCGGCAATGCCAATTAACACGAAAGAAACAGTTCCTGTTGCTGCTGCAACGGATGATAATACAATTGAAGGATATTCGCCGCCCCGACCAGAAGCAGGGAAAGAGGACTTCGATAAATATATTGAGGATAATATAAGGAAGCCTGCTGCATTGCCCGGCGGAGAAAATAAAGTTGTAGCCGTCAGCTTTTGGGTCATGAGTTCAGGTGTTATCGACAGCATAAAAGTCATCCAGAGCCCTGGAAATGAATATTCTGATGAATCAATAAGACTCATTAAAGAGGGTCCTGCCTGGAAACCGGCAACCAGAGCTGGTAAAAATATCGATGATGAAGTAAGATTGAGGATTGTGTTTAAGTAAAGGCACAAAGGCGCAGAGGCGCAAGGGCATTGAGGCGTTAAGGTGTAAAGCCCAGGTAACCGGATATAATTATATAAATAGATAAATTGAGGATCAAATGGTTAGAAAGATTTTTATTGCTATTTCAACTTTATTTTTACTACTACAACAATCATTTCCACAATCACTTGATACAGTCTCTTTCAAAATTAATACCAGATTAAGTTTTTACTCATTCGAAAAAAGCGGCGACATTATACTTTTCGTTCCTCAAAACCTGATATTTAATAAGTTTATTGTTGATATTAAGATAAACGATGTTAAAAAAGGATCATGGGAAGGTGTCCCGGACAGGAAACTCATCACTATTCCGTTTTCTCTTGACATGCAACCAGCACATTATGTGATTTTTGCAGAAATATATTCTCCGGCTGGCAAATTAAAATACAGAGCCTCATCTGATCTTTTCATCCTTAAATATAAACCAAACGAAGTCAAGACCGACAGGCTCGCAGGTGGCCTGATTGTCAATAAAAAACCCTTCTTCCCGTTTGGATTTTATTGCTATACTCCTGTTTATCCTACTTTACCGGAGGAGGAAGCCGTTAAGGGATTTAACATGATCTCACCTTATCAGAAAATTGTTCCTGAGTCATTTAAGGAAAGAAAAGAGTACATGGACAGGTGTGCCCAGCTCGGAATGAAGGTTCACTATAATCTTCTCTCGGTATCTGGCGGCGGTGGTGTCGGATCAGCCATTGATACTTTGTCAGATCAGCAGAAAAAAGAGCTGCTGTTAAATGAAATAAACGCATTCAAAGATCATCCGGCATTGCTGGCATGGTATATTGCCGATGAACCCAACGGCAATAATATGTCTCCTGACTCACTTGTAAAAATTTACAAAACAATCAGGGACCTTGATCCATGGCATCCTGTATCAATTGTCTTCATGGCCCCTTTCCTTTCATCTAAAAAATATGCCGCTGCTCTTGATATTGTTATGGCTGATCCTTATCCCTTGCCGGATCTTCCAGCCAGTTTTGTCGGCAATGTAACGAGTACCCTGTCGGCTGCATTCAAGGGCAAACGCCCTGTATGGATTGTTCCTCAGGCTTTTGGAGGCGGGGAATTGTGGGGACGGGAACCTACGGTACAGGAGATAAGATCTATGACATATCAGGCGATAATAAATGGCGCTACCGGGATTCAATATTTTGTACGCCAGGGCCTTAACCTGTTTCCCAAGTCACCGGCAACATGGGGTGAATGCGGCAGGATGGCCGTTGAAATTGCAGAGCTGACTCCCTGGCTCCTGTCAGATGAAGAGAGTATTCCGGTGAAGACCGGATCACCCAACATATCAGTCTCCTCCGCTCAGCATAACGGACAGCTAATGATAATGGCAGTCAATAAGGTTAACTCTCCCCAGAGGCTCAATATTAGTATCTCAAAATTATTATCAGGAAAAATAAAAGTACTTTTTGAAAACCGGTCGATTAACATAACAGGCGGTTATTTTTCTGATCCGATCCAGGCACTGGGTTCTCAGGTTTATATGTATGATCTGCAATCAGTAAAAGACACTCTAAAACCATGGCCGGGAAATCTGATAAGAGACCCGGGATTTGAAGATCTGTCAAGCCCTGGAGTGCCTGCTGCATGTTATGCCTGGGGAAACAGCGAAAGGGGCGCAACATATTTTCTCGATACGAGGGAACATATTGAAGGGAACCATTCACTCAGGCTCATCACACCTAAAGATAATGGCAGCATTAGGCTGAGGTTTTATCCTATACCTGTAATGCCCGGTATAACATATTTGATCTCGGTCCATGTAAAAGCTGATTCAGAACAACGCACAGGAATTGATGCTGATCTGATCAAACCTCAATATTTTGAATTATCTCTCGGCGAATATGGCACAGGGAGATTTATCCCTGATAACGACTGGCAGGAATTTGAAACATTAGTTACAATTCCGTATGCCGACGATCTGCCTCCGAAAACAAATGTCATCTTGCAGATGCCATCGGCTGGGGTTGCCTGGTTCGATATGCTTCAGGTTATCGAATGTGATGATATTAACCAGAGTATTAATCCGGAATTAAGATTTCCGCGGACAGGATTATAATAGAAGGTGCAGGGTGCAGGATTCAGGGTTTAATATTATTTTGTTAAATGTTTTTCTCCGTGGTTCTCTGTGAATACCTCTGTGGTTCCCTGTGTAACAAAAACTTACACAGAGGAAATCCGGAGTCCCTATAGCTGTCGGGAGCACAGAGGGCCATTGAGATATTCGTTAATAATGATTTAAGATTGGTTCAGTCTTATCTTTCAGCCATGCTATCTCATCAGGCTCAAGATGAGGACTTAATTTTTCAAATACCTCGGAATGGTATTTATTAAGCCATTCAATCTCCTTTTTCTCAAGTATGGAAATGTCAATCAGCTTATTATCAATATAACATAAGGAAAGAGTATCAAACTTCAGAAACTTTCCGAATTCTGTTTCCTCATCTTCATAACAAAGAATAAGGTTCTCTGTCCTGATACCATACTCTCCTCCCCTGTAAATAGCCGGCTCGTTAGAGATCAGCATCCCCGGTTCGATAAGCGACTTATTATCGGCAGGACTTATACTCTGAGGTCCCTCATGAACATTAAGACAATAGCCTACTCCATGCCCTGTTCCATGGCCATAATTGAGGCCGTTCTGCCATAATGGCTCCCTTGCAAGGTGATCAAGCTGATAACCTCTGGTACCATATGGAAATTTAGCCATTGCCAGTTTTATGTGTCCTTTCAGCACAAGGGTAAAGTCATTTTTCTCGCGTGCCGTAGGGAGACCAATTGGCACAGTCCTGGTGATATCGGTAGTACCTCCCATATATTGTCCGCCCGAATCAACCAGCAATAATCCTCTCTCCCCGACTATTGAATCAGTTTCCGGAACAGATGAATAATGAGGTAAAGCTCCATGCTCCTTAAATGCCGTAATAGTGGCAAATGAAGCTCCCAGAAAATCTTTCTGGTGCGAGCGGAGTTCAAGGATTTTGACAGCCAGAGAAACTTCAGTCATAGGCACCTTATCATTATTCTGATCAATGTAAAAAAAGAACTTTGTAAGGGCAACGCCATCTTTAACCATAACGGCTGACAGATTCTCAATTTCTGTCTTATTTTTTATTGATTTAAGTCGCGTAGGAATGCTGATATCCTCTATTATTTCAAACCTCTCCGGGATCGATTTATAAAGAGCCACAGAAGTTGTTGAAGGATTGACCATTATCAACGAGCCATCTGCCAAAGAGGATATCATTTCACAGGTCTCTTCATAAGGGAGCATAACTATACCCAGTTTGTCGAATTCTGCTTTCAAAGTTTGTGGTATCTTTTTATCATCCACAAATAAAAGTATCTGCCTCTCTCCCACCAATGCAAAAGAAGTAAGTAAAGGACTGAATTCCACATCATTGCCCCTGATGTTAAGAAGCCACATTATATCATCGATAGAGGTAAGCAGGTGAAGGTCAGCGCCTTTTTCCTTCATTTTTTTACGCACCTCTGCTATCTTTTTTGATCTGTCTGACCCGGAATATTCAACCGGATGATCCCATGCAACTGAGACCGGCATGGGCGGACGATCAGTCCACATCTCAGTTATTATATCACAGTTATCATCAAAAGTAATTTTTTTTAAACCGAGAGCTTCTTCCAGTTTCCTGACCTGGCTGATCGAAAATATCCTCCCGTCGAAACCTATTTTACTGCCTGAACTAATATTCTCTGCAAGCCAGTCAACATAGTCATATTTCTGAAATGACCCGGGTTTCATAAGTATATATTCCGACCCTTCAAGCTGGGCCTCAGCCTGGACAAAATACCTGGAGTCGGTCCAAAGACCAGCTAATGTATGAGTTATAATGACTGATGCCGCAGAACCGGTAAATCCCGTAAGCCAGGGTATTATTTTCCAATGCCCTGGAATATATTCTCCGAGATGAGGATCTGACAGAGGGATAATATAAGCATCGATGCTTTTCTGTTGCAAAACAGCCCGGATAAGAGCCAACTTTTCAACATTTGCATTCATAAGCTTTTAACTTCAATTACTAGATTCTGAAGTGTGGTTTTGGCATCACCGAACAGCATGCGGGTTTTATCGTTATAAAAGAGCATGTTTTCTATTGCAGCATAGCCTTTCCCCATCCCGCGTTTCATGACAATGATATTCTTTGCATCGCGGGCTTTTACAATTGGCATACCGTATATCGGACTTGAGGGATCATCTTCCGCAGCCGGGTTGACAACGTCGTTTGCTCCTATCACGACAAGAACGTCAGTATTTGGAAGATCCGGATTTATTGCGTCGCTTTCAATTAGTTGTTCATATGGCACGTCTGCTTCAGCAAGAAGGACATTCATATGGCCGGGCATACGTCCCGCAACCGGATGAATAGCATATTTTACCTCTACACCTTTCTCCTCGAGCAGTTTATCAAGCTCATGGCAGATATGCTGAGCCTGTGCAACAGCCAGTCCATATCCCGGAACGATTACCACTTTCTTTGAATAGCTCAGCAAGACAGCAGCATCAGAAAGAGTAATCTCCTTAACAGAGCCTCCGGTTTCAATATTAGAAGTACCTCCGCCTCCAAATACACCCACAATAACATTCAGCAGCGATCTGTTCATAGCCCTGCACATCAGGACTGTGAGTATGGTTCCAGCCGAACCTACCAGTATCCCGCCGGTCAGCATCGCCTGGTTATTATAGAGGAATCCACCCATTGCGGCCGCCACACCTGTAAAAGAGTTTAGTAGTGAGATAACTACAGGCATATCGGCCCCTCCGATTGGCATGACAAAGAGCACACCATATATTACTGCTATTGCAAACATAATATATATATAAGGTGTCAGTTCGGCACTTGCTTTTACGTCGCGCGTCATAATGAATACAATAAGACCAATGAGTCCGGCCAGGATCGTCAGATTCACGTACTTCATAGCCTTGACCCTGAGGTCGCCGATCCATCCGTCAAGTTTTCCGAAAGCGATCATGCTTCCGGCCCATGATACAGTACCTATCATGAGTCCGAGAAGTATGGCAAGAACATGACCGTTTGCCATCCCGTGCTCAGCAATAAGCTCCGGACTGACATGTGGAAATTCCATCATCGAGATAAGCGCTGCCGCAGCGCCACCCATACCATTAAAGAAGGAAACAAGCTGGGGCATAGCGGTCATCTTGACCTTCCTGGCAATTATCAGTCCGATAATTGTACCTATAACAATGGCAGCAAGAATCCACGGAATGTTACCAATAGGGGCACCATCTTTCTTATGAAAAAGAATAGTGGCAACGATGGCAAAACACATTCCGAAAGCAGCAAGTATATTGCCTCTCCTGGCAGTAAGGGGATGACTTAACATCTTAAGGCCAAAGATAAAAAGCACTGAAGCCACTACATAAGTGACCTCAAGGATCGAGATGCCATAAGGGAATTGATATATTTCGTTCATTCTATTGATCTTTAACGTTTTACACGAGAGCTAACTACTTTTTCTTCTTGAACATCTCAAGCATTCTGTCAGTGACAACAAAGCCGCCTACAACATTCAGGGTACCCAGGATTACTGCAATGAATCCCAGGATCATTGAACCTGTAGTGTCCGCATGTCCCATAACTATGATTGCTCCTATTATTACTACCCCATGAATAGCGTTGGCGCCTGACATCAAAGGAGTATGAAGTATAGCCGGAACATGACTTATAACCTCAATGCCAAGAAAAATCGAAAGGATGACAATAAAAATAGCCTCCCTGTGCTCTAAGAAAAATCCCAATATCTTCTCCATGATCAACTTTATTTAATATTAAGCATCTGTTTAACTCTCTGGCTTACATATTCTTTTGCGTGAACCGCAGTAGTGCCGTTAATTATATCATCCTGCATATTGAGGGCAAGGTTGCCATCCTTGTCGATCATTATCTTCAGCAGATTGATAATATTGCTGCCAAACATCTTGCTGGCATCTTTTGGCATATCGGAAGGATAATCCGATTTACCTATAATTGTTACTCCGTTAACAGTAATACTCTTTCCGTTCCCGGTCAGTTCACAGTTTCCGCCAGTTGAAGCGGCAAGGTCAACAATCACAGAACCCGGTTTCATTGCAGCAACTGTCCCTTTCAAAATAAGTACCGGTGCTTTCTTCCCCGGGATCTGGGCAGTAGCAATAACAACATCTGATGCGATAGCTCTTTGCTGGATCAGTTCCTGCTGCTGCTTCTTGAATTCTTCGGTCTGTTCAACAGCGTAACCACCGGCGGCAGCATCTTCTTTTGCACCCTCCACTTCAATGAATTTACCCCCGAGACTTTTTACTTCTTCCTTTACTGCGGACCTGACATCAAATACTTCCACAACAGCTCCCAGCTTCCTGGCTATAGCAATAGCCTGCAGACCCGCAATACCTGCACCAAGTATCAGAACTTTCGAGGGTTTGATGGTTCCTGCAGCCGACATGAACATAGGAAAGAAGCCTGGTAAAAGTAAAGCTGCATGCAGAACAGCCTTATAGCCTGATACCGTGGCCATTGACGATAATATATCCATGGCCTGGGCCCTTGTAGTCCTGGGTACCATGTCGAGTGCAAGGACAGTAAGACCTGCTGATCTTGCTACCTCGAGCCACGTGCTGTTCTCAAGCGGATTGACGACTGAGCACAGAACCTGACCCTCCCTGCATAATTTAAGATCACTTTCAGGAACAGGATTAACTGATAATAACAACTCTGCTTTTGAAAAAAGTTCTTTTCTGGGTAAGGGAATAATGCCCGCACTCGAATAGTCTTTATCTGATGAAAAAGCACTTAATCCTGCATTATTTTCAACGATCACCTGCACTCCCATTTTTTTCAAAACGGCTGCTTCCCCGGGAAGCATTGACACCCTTTTTTCTGTTCCGGATTCTTTAAGTATTCCTGTGGTCATAAGATCTGGTTTGGTTAAATCTTTATTCTGATAGGTGAAAATAAGAAATCAATCTTAAATAATTTTTTTTTAGATTTTCAAAATAATTATCATGCTTTTGTAAATATCACTGACTGTGTGCCTTTAAGCCGGCATTAATAAATTCAATATATCATTTACCAAAGAAATTTTCCAGCCAGAAATTATTTGCTTCGTTCCTTGAATGAGAAGCTTTTGCTCCTCCCCAGCCGTGCCTGCCGTCAGGATAAAGCATAAACTGGAATGTTTTACTCTCATCTTCCAGTCTTGAGATGAGCCATATTGAGTTTTGAAGATGGACATTATCATCCATATCTCCATGGGTCATATAGAGTTTTCCTTTCAGGTTCTTGGCAAATGTAACACATGAACCATCAATGTAACCCTGAAGATTATCCTGCGGTGTATCCATATAACGTTCTGTATAGATATCATCATAAAGCCTCCAGTCGGTAACTGAAGATCCTGCAAATCCGTGTGTCCAGTAACCAGCTCCTTTGGTAAGAGCCAGACATGTCATATATCCTCCGTATGAGCTTCCCGTAATACCAATCCTTGTACTATCGACATAAGGTTTCGTCAGGAGCCACCTCACAGCATCTTCGTAATCAAGTATTTCCCATTTTCCAAGAGAACGATACAAATAATCGAGACCCCTTTTCCCGAACTGGCCAGAGCCTCTGTGATCGACGCTAAAAGTTATTATGCCGTTTTGCGCATACCATGATGCAAAATTGCCCTGCCACCTGTTACTGACATTCTTTGAATCAGGTCCTCCATAAATTGTAAAAATGACAGGGTATTTCTTTGAAGGATCAAAATTCAATGGGTAAGTAATAATTGCAGGCATATTGAATAGTCCGTCAGATGTCGTTATTTTAACAAACTCTGCTCTGGAATCTTTCAAAGGATCGTAAACAGGCTGTTCAAATTTGTATATTTCTTTCAGCATCTTATCCTTTTTATCATAAGCAATAATAGAACCTGTACTTGTGATACTGTTCCAGGTGTCGATAAAATAAGTACCCTTTGGTGAAATGCTTACGTTATGTGAACCATCGCCCTTTGTGATCTGCATCAATTTTTTACCATCAAGGCCAACCCGGAATGTATGAGTGTCTGTAGATTCAGTTCCCGTGGCTGAAAAATAAACCACTTTTTGATCCTCATCAACCCTGTCTATTGAAGTAACACGGAAATTGAGGTTTGTCAGCTGAGCTATCATCGTGCCGTCCCATCCGTAATAATAGAGATTCTCCCATCCGCTCTTATAGCTTCGGATAATGTACCCGGTTCCGTTATTCAACACATAAATATCCTCTCTGAATTCAACCCAGGTATTGTTTTTTTCCTGGTAAATCTGCACATAATCGCCGGTTGCAGGGTCAGCCAGGATAAACCGGAGATCATTCTGATCTCGGTTAAGCACCTGCACTGTAAGCTTCCTGCTGTCAGGTGTCCAGAAAGGAAATGCAATATACTGATCGACAGAATAATCGGTTTTAACCCAGACCGTTTTTGCTGTATTAACATCTGCAATTCCTATTTTGACTTTTGGATTGGGGTCACCCGATTTCGGATACGGAACAACTTCCAGGTGCCCATGGATACCGTCAGCCTCATCAAGCCTGTTCAGCGTAAAGACCGGGACATCAGTCTCATCAGTTCTCAGATAGGCTATCTTGTTATCGTCGGGTGCCCACCAGAATGCCGCATAACGACTGGGCCTGCCAAGGATCTCCTCATAATATACCCACGAAGCATAACCATTATATATCCTGTCGGAAGCATCGGAAGTAATTCGTATCTCCTTATTATTAACAAGGTCATAGACATACAGATCCTTATTCTTAGTATAAGCTATCTTATTCCCGTCAGGAGAAAAACGTGTATTCACTTCCGGGATACTATCATTTGTCAGCCTCCTGAGTTCCTTATCACCCTTAACAAAATAATATAAGTCATTTTCTTTCACAAAAATTATACTCTTTATATCCGGACTTACAATATCGCCCATACCTAAAGTAACACCGGAAGGAAGAGATTCTGCAAGCAACTCCCTGTCGGTTTTTTTTGCGGGAGCCGGAACACTTTTCCCGGTTCTTATATCAACACTTTGAATAACAAGCTTTTTATCAGCATCGAAATTGCGTATCAGGTAATGAGTATCATCGATCCATCCAATTATTGAGACTTGATTTGGATTACGCATACTCCTCTGCGCAATTGCCTGGTTACCTGCGAATAATAGTACTGACAACAAAAGGAGAAAGATCCTGAAAGGGATATTTTTTTTCATTTTATGCAGATTATTTACAAAAGAATCACGGCGCCAGGATGAAGCAGCATTAATGGTCAGGCTGAAGGTATTTCCAGGACGTCTTTGTTTCATTAAAATTGGATTTCAATATGTATGTGAAAATAAAACAGTCCGACAAAAATAAGAATTTTCACATAAGTATACCTCTCTGTTGCTTAACAACATTAAAACAGAAATGTCAACACAATTTTAAATCCAGTAAATATCTCCTTTGAGTAGGAATAAAATAATAGTGATCAGGAAACATCCATTTCAGAAGCACTGAGAGGATTAACCGGCACTCACGGATTTATCAGTCCTGAGAGATGGAGATTACCTTCGATGATCTCATCCGTCATTCGGCGGACCAGGTTCCTCACTTCTCCAGCAAAGCGGGATACATTACTAATGACAACATTTTACAAAATAAACATTATAAGGCAGTTAACTTTTTATCCAATGGACCTTTTATATATATTGTTCTTAAACCATAAATAGTATAAGTAAGATTTCTCTGTAATGTGCGAG
>CAZGKI010000024.1:0-34045 GCA_964526345.1 uncultured Rikenellaceae bacterium | reverse complement strand
TCCCTCTTTATTGCCGGGCCGTCAGACTGTCTAATAACTAAAATGAAGTCCCTGAGAATCGATTATTTGAAATATTTCATGTATAGATGTATCCAAATAAATAATGTATTTAAAGAGGTTATTAGACAGACTCTCGTTAACATTAACTTCAGTGTGATACCCGGTCCGACGGATGGCGTACTAGCTCACCGGTTTCACATCCTTATTTAGAAATAGTATAAATTTGTGTTATTTAATTAACAATGTTATTTTATTAACAGTAATATTATAATTTTGTAGCGAAAAGATGTGTAAATTTGATAATAAATACTTCATTTAGCTGTAAATCAAAATAATATGAAAATAATTAATTCACCGGCTGAACTGAAAAAAAGAAAAGACGTCTTGCTGGAGAGCCCGTCAGTAAAAGGGAAAACACGTATCAGGGTTCATATGGGTACCAGCGGACTGGCATCCGGAGCAAGAGAGATATTTGAGTTCTTCAGGCTGGAGCTTGAAAAAAGAAATATTGATGCAGTAGTGATAAGCACCGGAGACATGGGTTATTGCTTTGCTGAACCGACAATTGAAGTTCAGCGTGCCGGCGAAGAACCTGTAGTGTACGGAAATGTCGATAAGCTTAAAGCAGATGAGATCATTGAAAAATACATTAAGAACGGGGAGATGATCGACGGTATTCTTCCAAGAAATTATCAGGCAATCTGACTATAAAATCCGGAAAGAAAAAATCATGGTAAGTAACAATATGCAAATAATGGTATGCGGAGGAACAGGTTGCTTTGATAAACAAAGTGATGCAATCGTGGAAAATCTCATGCTTGAACTTGAGGCAAACGCACTCGAAGACAAGATACATGTAATAAAATCAGGCTGTTTTGGTCTTTGTAACCTCGGGCCCATAGTAAAAATAATGCCGGGTGATGTTATTTACACAAGGGTTTCTCCTGATGATGCAAGAGAGATCGTAAGTGAACACATAATGAAAGGGAAGAAAGTGGAGAGACTCTTTTTCAGGAATCCCGTAACCGGCATGCCGGTTGTAACCGAAAAAGAAATGGTCTTACATAAAAAACAGCTCAGAATAGTCCTTCGAAATTGTGGAATTATAGATCCCGAAAGTATTGATGATGCCATTGGACACGATGCCTATGAGGCTTTGGGTAAAGTACTTACTGAGCTTAAACCACAGGAAGTAATTAAGATAATCAAAGACTCTGGTTTACGGGGCAGAGGCGGCGGTGGATTTCCAACCGGGCTTAAATGGGAAATTGCATGGAAAAATAAATCCGATGAGAAATATGTGGTTTGCAATGCAGATGAAGGGGACCCGGGGGCTTTCATGGACAGGTCGGTACTTGAAGGTGATCCGCACGCTGTCCTTGAAGCTATGGTTATCTGCGGGTACTGCATTGAAGCCGGAAAAGGACTGATTTATATCAGGGCAGAATATCCGCTGGCTGTTGCACGTCTTAAAACTGCAATACAACAGGCCAGGGAATATGGTCTCCTGGGTAAAAATATTATGGGTTCGGGTTTCGATTTTGATATTGAAATAAGGTATGGAGCGGGTGCATTTGTCTGCGGCGAAGAGACAGCGCTCATCCATTCAATGGAAGGATTGCGCGGAGAACCGACTGTAAAGCCCCCCTATCCTGCTGAGGCAGGATTCCGCGGTAAACCGACAAACGTTAATAATGTTGAAACATTTGCCTGTATATCACCCATTATACTTAAAGGAGCTGAATGGTTCGCCGGTATAGGAACAGCAAAATCGAAGGGCACAAAAGTATTTGCACTTGCAGGAAAGATAAATAATGTCGGTCTGATTGAGGTTCCGATGGGAACAACCCTGAGGGAAGTGATTTTCGAAATTGGGGGGGGAATAAGAAACGGTAAAAAATTCAAGGCTGCTCAGACTGGCGGTCCCTCCGGCGGATGTCTTACCGGGAAACATCTCGATACACCAATTGATTTCGATAATCTTATTGCTGCAGGCTCAATGATGGGATCAGGAGGACTGATTGTAATGGACGAAGATGACTGCATGGTTTCTGTTGCCAAATTCTTCCTCGATTTTACGGTCGAGGAATCATGCGGCAAATGTTCGCCATGCCGTATCGGAAACAAGCGGCTGCATGAGCTTCTTGAGCACATCACCAAAGGGAAAGGAACCCTGGCCGATCTCGACCGTCTCAAAAACATGAGCCTGGTAATAAAGGACACATCACTCTGCGGACTGGGTCAGAGTTCGCCAAACCCGGTATTATCGACTCTTGAAAACTTCCGTGAAGAGTATGAGGCACATGTCATAAATAAAAAATGTCCGGCCGGACAGTGCAAGGATCTGATGGAGTATTTCATCATTGAAGCTAACTGTGTCGGCTGCACTGCCTGTGCCAGAGTATGCCCTGTAAATGCCATAACAGGAGAACGAAAAGAACCGCATTATATTAACCCGGCGATCTGCATCAAATGCGGTGCATGTATGGAAAAATGCAAGTTCGACGCAATCATAATTCAGTAATTTCACTAGTGTTGAAAATGGAAACTATAAAACTTACAATAGACAATAAACCGGTTGCAGTACCACGAGGTACTACTGTAAACAAGGCAGCAAGGGAACTTGGCATAGATATACCTGTATTGTGCTGGATGGAACTGCACGATCTTAATATCGAAAACAATCCGGCTGGATGCCGTATATGTGTTGTGGAAATAGAGGGCCGGCGTAACCTGGCACCTTCATGTGTCACCAAATGTGAAGAGGGAATGGTGGTAAAGACTCATACGACAAGGGTCCTTAATGCCAGAAGAACGGTGATGGAGTTTATCCTTTCGGATCATCCGAAAGATTGCTTAATATGTCCCAAATCAGGCAATTGTGAGCTTCAGACTATGGCACACAGGCTCGGAATAAGAGAGATCCCCGGGCAGGAGATCGCTGCCATGTCGACATACAGGAAAGATACTTCGCCTTCTATTATCAGGGACCTTGATAAATGTATTATGTGCCGTCGTTGCGAGATGATGTGCAATGTAGTTCAGACGGTAGGGGCATTATCCGCAGTTAACAGGGGATTCATGGCTGTTGTCGCTCCTGCCTTTGAACAAAACCTTGAACACTCAACATGCACATATTGCGGTCAGTGTGTAGCTGTCTGTCCCACGGGAGCACTCACCGAGGTCGATCATACTCCGGATGTACTCCGGGCACTGGCCGATCCATCAAAAACAGTTATTGTGCAGACAGCACCTGCAGTTCGTGCCGCACTGGGAGAAATGTTCGGAATGGAACCTGGAACCCTGGTTACCGGGAAGATGGTTACAGCCCTCAGAGTACTGGGCTTCGATTATGTGTTTGATACTGACTTTGCAGCCGATCTGACAATAATGGAAGAGGGTACCGAGCTCCTCGACAGGCTGAACAGGCATCTAAAGGGTGATACATCTGCAAGGCTGCCAATACTTACCTCATGCTGCCCCGGCTGGGTTAACTTCTTTGAAGAATATTTTCCCGACCTGAAAGATGTTCCTTCCTCTGCAAAATCGCCCCAGCAAATGTTTGGTGCCATTGCAAAAACTTACTTCGCAGAAAAAATTGGGATATCCAGAAAAGATATGGTTGTGGTATCAATAATGCCCTGTCTGGCAAAGAAATATGAATGTCAGAGAGAAGAATTTTCCACCGACAATAATCCCGATGTCGATTATTCAATCTCGACCAGGGAGCTTGCCACGTTCATCAAACAGGCAAATATCGAGCTGAATAATCTTGAAGACGGAGAATTTGATGCACCACTGGGTGAATCGACCGGTGCCGGAGTGATCTTTGGAACAACGGGAGGAGTAATAGAAGCAGCTGTGAGAACAGCGTATGAATTATATACCGGGAAGAAGCTTGAAAGGCTTGATTTTACAGAACTGAGAGGACTGGAAGGCGTACGATCTGCCACTATTGACTTCAACGGTCTGCCGCTTAACATAGGCATTGCTCACGGACTTGGGAATGCCAGGAAGCTTCTTGATGATGTAAGGTCAGGGAAGTCGCAGTTTCATGCTATTGAGGTAATGGCGTGCCCCGGGGGATGTATTGGAGGAGGAGGCCAGCCTCTGCACCACGGAAACTCTGAAATAATAAAGGCCAGGGCTGCAGCTATATATGCTGAAGATAAGAAGAAACCAATCAGAAAGTCGCATGAGAATCCATTTATTATCAAACTGTATGAAGAATTTCTTGGTAAACCCAACAGCGAGAAAGCACACCATCTGCTTCATACTCATTATTTTGACAAAAAGAAAAAGATAGTCGTTAAACAATAATATACCTTTTGGTACAATATAAATATCAATACTATGTCGAGTATTAAGATAGAATTGAGACAGGAAGATGTCGCAAAGATCAGTGAGATATGCGCTTCATTCAATAATGATCCGCAGGAACTAATAAATGTCCTTCATAAATGCCAGGAACACTTTGGTTATCTGCCTGCCGAAGTACAGGAGGTCGTTTCAAATCAGCTGGCTGTACCTGTTGCGAGGATATATGGAGTAATTACTTTTTACTCATTTTTTACGATGACCCCGAAAGGAAAACATCCCATAAGCATATGCATGGGCACTGCCTGTTACGTAAGGGGCGCCGAAAAAGTGCTCGATGAGTTTAAAAAGGAACTGGGCCTCCAGGTTGGCCAGACCTCAGGAGACGGAAAGTTTTCACTTTCAAGCCTCAGATGCGTGGGAGCATGCGGACTTGCACCTGTAGTTATGGTTGGCGACAAGACTTACGGTCGTGTAGCACCAGATGATGTTAAAAATATACTTAAGGAATACGAGTAAAAATTCTATTCCCCTATTTCCTTATCAGCTTTCCGGAAAAATGATAACCGTTAATATCCACAGATATAAAATATATACCTGCAGGCAGATCTTTTATGTCAAGGGTTTGTTCAGGCATATAATTTCCTGATATGACTTTTTCCCCAAGGATATTTCTGACTGTAATCATCCTATAACCTGAATTAATAAACTCTTCGGGAAGAACAACAAAAACCCGTCCTTCGGAAGGATTAGGGTATAAAAGCACCTCACGGTTTACAGCTCTCTGCTCTTCGATACTGGTTGTCTGGTCTTTACCAAATCCCTTCAGCACAACCACAGTGTCATAATCATTTGTATAAAACCTCAGATATCCTATTTTCACTCCGGTTTCCGAAGGGATAAAACGAACAGGAATATTAATGTTTTCCTGTGGTGATATAACTTCATTCAGTAATTCCGTTACCTCGTAAGAAAGTGAATCGGGTCCGGCCAGTTTAAGCGAATCGATCACCAGGTCCAGTTCTCCACCATTATCGATTATTAAGGTACGTGACTGGTCTGTTCCTATTAATATGCTGTCAAACATAATTGTATCTCGCGACATCAGCATCTCAGGGGCCATTATCCAAGCAGGAGCTCCAATATCGAATATAATCCCGTTCTCTTCTATATCGTCATCCCCCCGAAGGCCATCGGTGAAATGCAGGGTAATAATATTATCATTTATCTCTGCACCTGTAGTATCGTTATACATAAATTCGTACCACATGCTTTCAACGGGTCCTTCCTGCAAACCATATTTGAAGTAACTCCCGGGTCGTGCATCAGAAGGTAAATATAGCATAACATCAGCAGATCCGCCAGGCTCCAGCCCGGTAACCATGAAGCTGAAGAAATCGTAATAGAACTCTGTTCCTTCAGGCCCAAACACTGGATCAGGATTAGGCTGAGGCCCCACACCAACGAGCTTAGTGCCCTCAGGGGAAGCAAGGGTAATATACTCACCGGTTGCAGTATGAAACGAACAGACATTGTTTTGGGACCTGTCAGGAGTACCGTCTGTATTACCGTCATAGGATGGATCATCTTTATCGGGACCACTCTCTTCATCATCATCTATACCATCCTCATCAGTGTCTATTGGAGGAGCGTAACTGCAGGCCAGCGTAATAACCGGGGTAAATTGATGAACAGACAGGCTAACATCCTGACTTAGAGCATTAGTAACCAGCATATACTTAGAAGTTGAAGTTACCAGTTTATCTGCATCAGGGTAATTTTCTACTGTTAAAACCGGCTCTGACATAAGATTACAACCAGGAATGTGACCAAGCGAATCGGTCTTGATCACAAGCAGATCAGTCATACCTGCCCCATAAGCACTTGTGCTTCCTGATAAGATGAATCCTTTATCAGTACACAGATCAATTGTTTCAACCGGAGATTTATCTAATGACTTAAAACCATCATAATGGCTTTTCCAAGCAATATCTCCATCTAAATCAAGACCCATAAGGAAAATACCTTGATAGTCTTCTTCAGGATTATACGTAATTCCTGCAACAACCACCGTAGAGCTATCTATCTGTTTTACTGCTCTTGCCAGTGAATATTCTCCTTCGTTGTAAAGTTTCAGCCATTCAAGGTTCCCGGAAGGACTGAACTTATAAAGGGAGGTTTTTCCTTTTCCCCAGGGGATTCCGAAATAGCTGCCCACATTTCCCCGGGCAGTCGGGAAACGACCTGTTATCATATATCCTGAACAGGTATTGTCAACACCAATCAGTTCTGTTATGGAATTTGGCACATCAAAATATTCATTCTTTGTTACACCGAACCTTGTCTGCCATTCAATTTCCCCATTGCTGTCGAGTTTCAATAACCAGCCATCACGATCTACCCAAATGTTCTGGTCAGGATCATTCCACGTGGAATGTACTCCAAGAACCACCAACCCTGAATCGATGGATGGTCGTATTATAAAACGATCCTGAGGCAGCTCCGGGATATGGTTCCCCCCGGTATATATTTGTTGCCATTGTATTTGACCATCCAGATCAGTTTTTATGATCCAGGGTGAATCGTGGTCCGTCGCACCCAAACTTGGAGAGCCGCACATGCCTCCAAAAATCAATTGTTGATCATAACTCATACTTACACAGTGCCCTACATCAATCCAGTCACCTCCTATTGTTTTCGACCATACAGGGTTTCCGTCAAGATCAATCCTTCCAATGATCACATCTTTCCGCATAGGGTAAAAAATATAGCCAGTGAACGCATACCCAACTAGCTTTCCATCAATAATAATCTCGCATGCATCATTAATATCACCACGCAACTCCTCATTATCATATTCATATGACCATTCCAGGTTACCGGCAAAATCCAGTTTCATTATCCATCCATAATTACTATTAGAATCACCCGTAGGATTAATACTTCCTGTCACCAGGTAACCTCCATCAGAAACAGGATGTGCAGACCGGCCAAAATCAAAATACGGACCACCAAAAGCATATGCCCACTGAGTATAAACCGGCAACCCTTCACCCGAAAGAGAAATAAGGTCAGCGGTAAGTTCGATGTCACTGCATGAAATGGATAAACCAGCCGATTTCTGCCCTCCTGATAAGGGACGAAATGTCACATTTATCACCACAGAATCTCCCTGAGACAATACACCCGATGGAGAACTGGCTGAAAAATCAATTGCATCCCTTCCAAAAATTTTCGCTCCACATATTGTCAGGGGTAAAACACCAGTGTTCTTAAGAGTGATCTGCGCTGTAGTGTCTGAATAAACATCGGTTTTTCCAAAAGAGAGGCTGGCAGGATCAATGGTGGCTCCCGATGTGATTCCACCGATTATAAGCGTAAGGGAGGTCCAGTCACCAAGCAGGTAGATATCATCGCCATTTGATTTGAGCAGATGAATTATTTTTCCGGGATCCATGGGTGAGTGAACAGTCTGATAGCTCCAGTCGTTACCTGTTTTTACAGCTAGCCTGACCACATCATCGGGTTTATCACCATAGCAGACCTGGGGTCTGTTAAGACTATCGATCAATATATGACAGCCTCCTGCAGCAGATGCACCTTCGTCAAGCTTTGTATTTTCCCAGGAGCCAGACTTGTCGGTGGCATATAAAGGATTCTGGAAATAAGCCTGAGGCGGATCTGTTTTTGTGTCGCCTGAATATGCAATATGCACATATCCCAAAGTGTCAATGGCAATGGAAATATAAGAATTCTCCATCTGCCCGCCTCTCCAGTCAGGATGAATTTCCTCAGGATTACTGAATCCATGTCCGGGGGCATTGGATAAGTATCCCGGCCCTAATTCATTGGTGAAACCATAAAATGCAAAATGGACATGACCGCCCCGGTCGAGTGCCATGGCCATATTATCATAAACCTGGATTTCATCATTAGGCTCATAGTAAACCCAGTTTCCGCTCTTATTAGTAATGTAAACCAGCCTTCCGAATCTGGCAACTCCCCCTGTGGCATAGCCAACATGAAGATAACCAAGGGTATCACAGAAGATATGCATGAATGCCATACCTGCATCAGACCATGATATACGTTTTGGAACAGACCAGCTGCCGCCTTTATTGTTCTGGTAATAGAGCCTTGAAACGTAAGGCCATTGAGATATATCAACTACCGAAAATACAATGTGGAGGTTGCCTTCCATATCTGCAGTAATTGCAGTTTCTTTAATATTGGTGGAGTCATTCAGAGTTTCCCGGGAAAAACATCCATTCCCCGAGGAAAACAAATGGAGACCTGAAGAGGAACCCGCATAGAGGATGCTAACCGCATCATTTTTGTCAATGCATGCCGACTGGCTGTTGAACCAGTAGTTATCGGATAATATAACAGGTTGTAATTGTGAAAAGATTAGTGAGTGCTGAAAAATAAATAATAACAGCAGTACAACAGACTTATTGATTTTCATGACTAAATAGTTTTTGAAGGTTTTCAATAAATATCTATCGCCCATGTCTATGAACGCATATAAATCCTTGATGGATCTGCTTAAGCTGTTTAAAGCTACGAAATAAGATCAGGAGTTTCAAGTTTTTTTATACCAAAAGAAAAATTCCTTTTGCCTTCTCTTCTCTTCTATGCTTCTGGCAACATAAATTTTCTTCCCTGTATATGGGTCTTTACCTGTATAATAAATGAGCGTAGAAAGTGTCATTGGTGTCGGGGTAAAATCCTGAACCTGCTCTGGCTTTATCCCAAGACTCCTGACCTCAACAGCCAGATCTCGCATCTCCTTCTCACCTGATCCGGGATGAGATGAAATGAAATAAGGTATGATCTCATACTTCGTTCCCTTACGTTCATTAACAGCCTCAAATCGCCTCTTCAGTTTCCTGAAGAGTTCAAAGGGAGGCTTCCTCATCAGTTTTAGTACTTCAGGATCTGTATGCTCTGGAGCAACTTTAAGTCGTCCCGACACATGATTCCTGATGAGCTCTTCCAGATATTCATATTCATCCCTGCCGGCATTTTTATTCCATTCCGGAAAAAGGAGGTCATATCTTATTCCACTTCCGATAAATGCCTTTTTTATACCATCCATCCGGTTGACCTTCCTGTAGAGCTCTGTAAGCTTCCTGTGGTTTGTATCAAGGTTAGGACAGACAGCGGGCCAGATGCATGACGGCCGTGAACATTTGCGGCAGATATCCATATTTTTCCCCTTCATCCCGTACATATTTGCCGATGGTCCTCCCAGGTCAGACAGATAACCTTTGAATCCGGGTAATTGTGATATTTTTGTTATCTCGCTTAAAATTGATCTTTCCGACCTGCTCACAATCTCTTTACCCTGGTGAGCTGCAATGGAACAGAAACTGCATCCCCCGAAGCATCCCCGGTGTATGTTCACAGAGAATTTTATCATTTCATAAGCGGGGATGTTACCTTTCTTATTATAACGCGGATGGGGAAGATACATATATGGAAGATCGAAGGACCTGTCTGCCTCGGTTTCGTTCATCGATTTATAAGGCGGATTGACCATAACTCGAAACTTACCGGCAGGTTCAATAAGCCTCGCAACATCAACTTTGCTGGATTCTTTTTCAAACGTCATGAAGTTTTCAGCAAAGGCTCTCTTGTCGGCCAGGCACTTTTCAAAAGAATTCAGATTAATGTCTTTCCATTTCTTCTGTTGTGGTAATGCTAAATCTTTACTTGTAAGAATTGCAGTCTGTGGTACAGTTTTCAGAGAAGAAAAAAGGACACCTTTTTTCAGAAGCCTCATTATTTCACGGATCGGCTGCTCTCCCATCCCGTATACCAGCAAGTCGGCTCCGCTGCTTAAAAGAATAGATGGCTCAAGCTTATCCTTCCAGTAATCATAATGTGTCAGCCTGCGCATTGAGGCTTCAATACCTCCAATTACAACAGGTACATCAGGATATAATTCTTTTAGTATCTTACTATATACAATGGTAGGATAATCCGGACGGAAGCCCGACTTACCTCCTGGTGTATATGCATCGTCGGACCGGAGACGGCGGGCAGCAGTATAATGATTCACCATCGAATCCATATTACCTGCAGTTACTCCAAAGAAATATTTTGGTCTTCCCAGCTTCCTGAAATCTCTGAGGTCATCCTTCCAGTTTGGCTGAGGGACAATTGCCACTCGAAAACCTTCATCCTCGATAACCCTCCCGATAACTGCTGGTCCGAAAGAGGGATGATCAACATAGGCATCGCCGCTGAAGATTATTACATCGACCTCGTTCCAACCAAGGGACTCAATCTCCTTTGTTGTTGCAGGTAACCAGCCGCTCATAAAAATTGATGGATTTAACAATCGTCTAATTTACTTAAAATTACTAACTTGGTAGCACGTTAGGTAATTTCCCTGCACTAATTAAGGACAATTCTTATGATAAAAGATTACTTTCCTGGTTTCTGTCGCTTTAGGATAGTAGTCTTAATTGCTTTATCATTACTTTTAAATACAGGTAAAAATACACCGGGTTTACTGGCTCAGGATTTAACAGGAAGACCTCGTGTAGGACTTGTACTTAGCGGCGGCGGAGCATTAGGCCTGGCACATGTTGGAGTCCTTAAGGTTATGGAAGAATCGGGCCTGAGACCTGATTTAATAACCGGCGTAAGCATGGGCAGCATTATTGGCGGAATGTATGCAATCGGATACAGAGCTGATACTCTGCAAAAATTGATAGTGACCAATAACTGGGATATGGTCTTTTCGAACAAGATCCCGGAAAATAAAGTCATATTTCCGGAGAAAAGGCATTTCCAGAATAGTATTCTTACACTTCCTGTATCTCTTAAAAAAGTCCGGCTCCCTTCCGGTTTCATTAATGGTCAACAGGTCGAGAACCTGCTTAGCTTTTATGCATGGCAGGCAGATGATATCGATGATTTCTCAAAGCTGCCAATTCCTTTTATGTGCCTGGCTACCAATCTGATGACATTTAAGAAAGTCGAGCTGACCCATGGTTATCTACCTGACGCAATGAGGGCAAGCAGTGCTGTACCTTCAATTTTTTCACCTCTGAAAATTGATTCAGTAATGCTTATCGACGGAGGTGTTGTGAGGAATTTTGCAGCAAGTGAAGCACGTGAAATGGGAGCTGATATTATCATAGGATGCTACACGGGCATAAAAAACCAGAAAGAGGAGAAACTAATGTCTGTAATAGATATTTTAAAACATCTGGGATTCTATAACGCGTTAAATGATTTCAAAGAAGAGAAGAAGCTTGTGAATCTGTTGATCCAGCCTGATCTTGAGGGATTTTCAAGCACAAAATTTTCAGAGGCAGATTCAATAATTCAAAGAGGTTATAAGGCTGCTTTACCGTATAAAACTTATTTTAAGAAACTGGCTGATTCTCTTAATAAGATTTATCCTCAGCTACCACTTGAAAATATTATGAATACAAAATACTACTCGTTCGACAACATAGAAATAAACGGTAACGAGATATATTCAGATGACCAGATACTGGGAGTTCTTGATATTGATCCGGGAGCAAAAGTGGATAAATATATGATGAACGATAAGATTGATCTTCTTTATGGGAAAGCATGGTTTGAGAAAGTAAAATACCGTTTTGTCCGGCGAAATGATTCTCTCATACTGGCACTGGACTGTATAGAGAAGCCCAGAGCATTATCCTATGGTTCTATTCATTACGACGAATCATTTAAGTCAGGGATACTGATCGGGTTATCAATAAAAAACCTGCTTACAAAAAGATCAGTCATCGATCTGAATGCTTTAATAGGTCAGTATTACAGGGTGCAATTTGATTATTATCAGTTCATCGACAGAAACCAGAAATATTCCCTGTCGGCAAATATTTATGCCGACAATTCACTTTTTCCAAGGATGAAAATAGAGGGAGAGATAGGTAATGTTATAAGCAGGAACCTCAGCCAGGGACTGACACTGAGCAAAAGACTCGGTCTGAATAATATGATGCTGATTTCTGCCAGTTATAATATGATGAACCTTATCCCTGATTTCTATTCAGAAAATGGTCTCAAAAAAACAGGATTCAATTATCTTTCATCAAATTATAAATATAAAGTCAACACATTGGATATCAAACACTTTCCAAACAGAGGAACATTATTCAACTTTTCTGCCGGCACATCAAAGCTTTTAAATGCCAGTATTACATACGATACCTTAAGAACCATATATGACGAACAGGATAACAACGTGGCTTTTAAAAGATTCTATACAATAAAAGCAAATTTCAGAAATTATTTTTCTCCCGGGAAAATGATTACATTATCTTTTAAAGGAGACTTCCTGTATATCTCTGATTCCGATTCTATATCATCGCGAAATAATTTTTTCACTGTTGGCGGCATGTTGCCTGGTAATGACAGATCCATCCCTATGACGGGTTATCGTACCAATGAGATTGCAGTCACAAGGCTGGCAGGTATAGGGGCTGAAATAGATTTTGAAATAGTCCCTGATTTACATTTGAATCTGATGTCGGATATTTTTGCAGCGCGGCTGGCTGGTCAGAATAACGGATATTCATTTTTCACAGGTTTTGGATTGGGTGCAGGATATATGTCAATGATCGGGCCACTTAAAGTTGGTATCATGTACGGACAAAACAGGAAAGAAGGATATCAAAATGATTTAAAGGGATTTATCAGTTTTGGTTATAATTTCTGAAGATGCCTGAAATCTGAAACCATAACCCTCGAAAGACTTGTTAATACAAGATAAAATTTAATTTATTGAACAGATATTCAGTATCCGGCCTGATTGTTGCAGGTATTGACATAACATAAAAAGAATGATAATTTGTTATTTAATATTTCCTTACTGGAGGATTAATGGACATAAAGAAAACGATAAATCAGCATAAACAGGTTTGCACCCTGGTTTCGGAAAAGAAAATCAAGCAAAGCCTTGATATTCTGTCTGATATGGTTCATGTTGCCTCATCTGGCGATCTGCACGATGAGTATGATAATCTTGTGATGACCTACAGGAACATGCTCACCTACACAATTGAAGGCATCCGCGATCCTGAGCGGAACAAGATTTACATTAAGCTCATACAATCTATTCTTGAACTGTCTGACAAGGTTATGCAGGACATATTGTCACATTTTTCGGGGTGGCATACCTACTGGGTAAAGCAGCAGGCCGAAAAAGAGCAGAATTTGTCAGGGAAAACGATTGTGGAAACAGTTGATGATCTAATGTTCAAATCAGAACTTGATGAATGGTTAAAACTTAGTAATGAGATAAACCCTGATCCTGAATCTGAGATCACAAAAAAGCATAAGCAGCTAATTAAAAATATATTCAACCATCTATGGCTTACCGATTATTATGGTGAGGCTGAAGAGAGCCTTATCAGCATCATCCTGACCTCCGGAAAATTCAGATGGTACGAATCAAGTATCTTTACAACTGCAATCACACTTAGTTCTTTTCGTACCTGGCAGAGCGAGAAACTTATGTACCTTATAAAGATATATGAGTCGGGGCAGGAGCAGGTTATGGAGAGGGCACTTTCAGGCCTCATCCTGAACCTCCATTATTATAATGAGAGAATACTTCTATATCCCGAGATAGGCTCCAGGATCAGTAAAATGTCGAAGGGCAACCGGTTCAGGGAACATTGCAGGATTATTGTTTTGCAAACGATACGATCGCGCGAGACTGAAAAGCTGGGCAGGAGGCTTCACGACGAAATACTTCCTCAGGTGGCTAAACTAAGGCCAAGAATAGAGGAGAAACTTGATCTTGACAATATCCTGCCGGCAGATAAGCAAGAAGAGAAAAATCCTGACTGGTCTGAGATGTTCAGCGATTCAGAAGAGATATTCAAGACTATGGAAGAGCTGACAAAGCTTCAGATGGAAGGAGCCGATGTGTATATGTCGGCTTTTGCAAACCTCAAGCATTTTGATTTTTTCAAAGATTTCCAGAACTGGTTTGTCCCTTTCTATCCCGACCACGAAGTAGTAGATGAAATATTCAGGGACGAAATACTTGGTCCGGGCACCAATGAACTTGCTGAGGCAATGTACAAGACGCCATATATATGTAACTCGGATAAGTACTCCCTTATTCTGAATCTCAAATATCTTCCCTCAAACCAGAAAAGCATGATGCTGAAGGTTTTCAGGATGGAGCTTGAGGGTCTTCAGCAGATGGATGATGATGATTCGGTGACTGACCCTGATAAAAAATTCAGGACAAACGTAACACAGTACCTGCAGGACATTTACAGGTTTTTCAAGTTATCGCCATACAAGATAGAATTCGAGGATATTTTTATCGGAAGGCTTGATATTTATAATTCAGAATTTTTCAAGCTTACCTGCAAAGCTTCGGAGGCTGAAGCAGGACTCGCTGATTATTTTTTCAGCAAGGATTTTTATGAAGATGCTGTATCCCTGTACCTTAAGCAGGTTAAAGATAAACCTGACGATGTACAGTTGTATGAAAAGATCGGCTACTGTTACCAGGAGAGTCTCGATTTTGAAGAAGCACTGGTATATTACAGGAGAGCGGAACTTATAGACAGAAAAGTCTGGACAATAAAAAAAATCGGTTTATGTCTCCGCCGTCTGGGGAAAAATGAAGAGGCACTGGAATATTATCTTCAGGCAGGCGATATGGAACCTGCCAATTTGCATACTGCAATAATGACAGCACACTGTTACCTGGATCTTAAACAATATGAGGAAGCGCTGAAACATTATTTCAGGGTTGAGTATAAGGAACCCGGTAATCTTAAGATACTGAGACCGATAGCATATTGTTTTTTTGCCCTTGGCAGGTTTGATGACTCTGAGAAATATTATGAGCGGCTCTCCTCCGGCAAACTCAATGCTCACGATCTTATTAATATGGGTCACCTGGCATTATGCAGGGGTCAGAAGAAGGAGGCTATAGATCTTTACAGGAGAAGTATTATAAGTGGTGAAATAACTCTTGAAAAGTTCATGGCTGTCTTTGCAGAAGACCATGCTTTACTTATATCACATGGCGTCAGTGATGAAGACCTGCCTATAATGCTTGATTATCTATTATTTATTATCGGGTAACCTTTGTACTACCTCTGAGGAATCGTAAGGTGGTCTGCCCGGAGGAGGCATCTGCCGGCTTTCAGGAAATGGTCTTCCTCCATGGTCGCCTCGTCTGAAGTTTCTGGCATCAGCAGTATCATTCCTGTGGTTTCTCCAGCTTTGCCGTATCATCTCCTGCCGCTGTTCATCCATTGCCTTAAGTCTTGCAAGCTGTTCTTTTGTTAATTTGGAGTCAAGCTCTTTTCTGAGCTCCTTCATATTTGAATCAAGTCCCTTTCTGAGATTAGCCTGAAGCTCGCTGTTCAGAGTGGCATATTTATCAAGAATTTTTTCAATTTCAGCTTTCTGCTTCTCATCAGGTTCTATGGTCTTGTAGAGCCCTTCCCTGAAGCGATCTTCAGAAAAATAGAGTCTCACAGGCTTGAGTTTGTTGAACCTGATCTGTGCAGATGTGAGCATTCCAAGAACAAATCCTATCAGGAGGGTTATTATTACAAGTATTATTGGTTTTGCTTTCATGTGTCAATAAAGAATTAATTGCCTGTTAGCAGGCAGATAATAGACTCATCATGGATATCCCCCAGTCCAAGAATAGAATTCATTGAGAGAGAACCTTCTGAAAGGAAGATCGAGATGAGTAAAATGACTATTGCTGCGATACCAGTAAGAGCAATACGGGAGAAAACAATGTTCATGCTTCTGACAAAATCTATTTCGCGATTTATAGCAAATTCTGCAGAAAATATTTTATCACTTACTTTCTTTGTAAATCCTTTGCTGAACCTATAGGTAACTCCCGCCTCTTCAAGCATCCTGGTTGTCTCCATTGTATCCTGACCTGGATTCGCGGATCCTATAATAAGATTTTTAATTTCTGTGCTTTTCATTTATTATAGTTTTTCCAATATTTCTTTTAACTGTTCCTGTGCTCTTGAAAGCCTTGACAGCACCGTTCCAAGAGGGAGATCAAGAATTTCTGAAGTTTCTTTGGTGGAATAGCCCTGCAACATCCTCATTGCTACAACCATACGAAACTTTGGTTCTAATCTCATTAAGGCTTTATTTACAATTTCAGACGCCTCTCTTTTTTCTTCAGTATCAAAATCGGCAACTTCAATTTCGTACATCTCATTATTCCCCTTCTGGGAGAACATTGTAAAGAACCTTTTTCTTCTTTTTATTTCATTCAGGGTAAGGTTTACTGCTATCTTCTGAATGTATGTCGACAATTTCGCCTCTCCCCTGAAATCGGACAACGAATAATATAGTTTTATAAATACTTCCTGTCCGATATCTTCTGCAAAAACAGAATCTCCAAGCATTCCTTTAACCGTACGGGCCACCATTTTCTGGTAACGGTTAACGATCTCTTCAAAAGCGAGTTTGTTTCCTTCTATGGATGCCCTGACAAGCTCATTATCGTCGCTCTGCCTGTACGATTCTTTCATCAGAATTCAAATTATAGACAATAGTACATGAAGAAATATTCCCGTTTGTTAATTTTTATTAACATAAAACCTCATCACAACCCATTTTAAAGCTTAAAAAATATCACTGAAAAGGAGTTATAGCATCATCTGGAACCAGTCTTACTTCATAATCATTGGTAAACCAGACGGGGTAAAGTTTTTGATTCTCAAAGCCGTCATCTATGCTCTTTCTCCTGAAATCAAATTCGGTCTCCAGCAGATCCGGATTATGAATCTCAGGATGAATTATGAACTCCTTCCCATGAATTGCCAGTCCGCTCAAAAAATAGTAAGTTATATCATATCCAAGCCAGGCATAGCTCATTTCAGAGGGTTCTGACAGAAATTTATGCCTGAAATCAGAATTAAACTCTTTAATATCTTTCCTGGAATAATCGATCCAGTAAGGAGAATAGACTACCAGCCCGAGATCAAAAAAGTATTTAGGATCAAGATTTTCCAGGCCGCGCACTGCGGGATATCCAAAAACCTTCATATTATATTTCTTTGAAAGAGCATGTATATCCTGAAGTGTCTCGCTTATGACAGGATCTTCTTCAGAAGCTATAACCAGAATATTGTCAGTTTTATCGGAAAGGGCGTGCGACAGCCTGTTAATTGAATCATTGTTAAAAGCAGACCTGCTGTAAAAAAGGAATTCCTTGAACTTGATCTCTTCATATGGAAGCCTGTTGCTCAATTCGTTAAATATCTTTTCTTTAAAATTTATGACACCCTGATCTGTACCTGCGGTATCCGAATAAATGAATACAAAGTTTTTATCGTAATATTCGCTTACTTTTTTAGCTATAGTATTCTGGGCAACCTCCAGAGTGGGTATGGCAATAAAGAGATCGGAGTTTCCGGAAAGGGATGAATTGCTCATAAGTCTCACCGGAGATACTACCGGGATACCTCGTTCCCGCGCATATGCTGATACAATGGCCATATTGGATGAATAGACAGGTCCTATAATGAGATCCATATCTGATAATACACCTTGCCTGATGAGCCTGGTCATTTCTGTTGTATCTCCCTTAATATCATAGACATGAAGGTTGATATCCAGTCCAAGGGAACGAAGGGTATCTGCAGCAAGCAGAATTCCCTCATACATCTCCAGGAAGCCGATACTCCTCTGGTATATCCATTCCTCAGGCCGGCTGACCGGTTTGTATATCTTCCTGCCTTTAACTATTTTAGACGAATCAATTTGTATTCTGTCAGCATTCTCTCTGAGATAAAAAGGCAGAAGAACAGCCACATCAAGAGATCCTTGCAGATTGGTCACCGGCGTATATCCTGAAGGCCTGCTATACATGACCGGCTCTTCAGAGATAACATTAACAGTATCAACAGCTTCAGGTTCAGTGACTGCTGCCTCGGGAAGCTTAGCAACAGGGATCCTTATGTAATCTCCTACCTGTGGAAACCTGATATTCCTGTTTTCTCTTCTCAGCTCCCTGAGTGTAAGACCGTATGCATCAGCAATTGAACTCATTGATTCACCCTTTTCCACCTTATGAAAAATGTAATTATTCTCCTGTACGGCAAATTCCTGCCTTTCAGTCATAAACTCTCTTCGGGGAATGGCAATTTCGGCACCCACCGATAATTTATTAATGTCGATGCCGGGGTTAGCTGTAATAATTTCATTCTCGGATACTCCAAATATTTTTGAAAGTGAATAAATTGTCTCTCCAGGCTGTAGCTTGTGGTAAATGAATTTATTTTCATCTTTAGGTTGTGGCGGTGGATTTACCTGGTTCGGCTTAACTTCCTGCACTTCAACCACAGGTATCCTTAAAGCTTGCCCTTCCTTCACACCAAAAACTGCCGGTGGATTCTCCATTGTGAGCTGATCTACAGTTATCCCGTAAGCCCTGGAGATAGAATAAGCTGTTTCTCCCTTTTTTACGATATGTATATAATATGGTGTACCTGAAATAATAACCTTGTCTTTTGATCTCTCAACGGTAACCTGAGCTGAGGCGTTTCTGATTACGGCTAACAGGATAATAAAAGTCAAAAAAGTTCTTATGGAAGATTTAATATTCATCATAGTATCAGTTACAGTGTAGACAGGAATTTCATGCAGTTGGACTCAATCCTTTCAGGCACATTTGAAATGTCTGCCCTGACAAATTTTTCCACGGTAATATTTTCATACAGTTCGATATATCGTTCCGATACTTCATTAACAAATTCTTCAGTCATTTCAGGCACTCTCTGTCCTTCTCTGCCCTGGAATCCGTTAGCCATCAGCCATTCTCTCACAAATTCTTTCGAAAGCTGCTTCTGGGGAAGGCCCCTGTCAAACCTTTCCTGGTATCCGTCAGCATAAAAATAACGTGAAGAGTCCGGTGTATTGATCTCATCAATCAGGTAAATAATGCCATCCTTTTTCCCGAATTCATACTTGGTATCAACAAGAATCAGACCATGTTCGGCAGCAATCTGTGAACCTTTAAAGAACACTTCCATGGTATATTTTTCAATCAGCTTATATTCATCGGCAGGTATCAGTCCGCTTTTGATTATTTCTTCACGTGAAATATCTTCATCATGACGTCCCTGTTCAGCCTTGGTTGTAGGTGTAATTATGGGCTCGGGGAAGCGTTGATGTTCTTTCATGCCCTCAGGAAGCGGAATTCCGCAGATCTCCCTTGCCCCGGTCTTATAAGTTCTCCATGAACTGCCTGTAAGATACGCTCTTACAATCATTTCGACAGGATATGGTTCGCATTTATGACCAAATGTAACAGTAGGGTCAGGAGTGGCAATTTTCCAGTTCGGAACTATATCATTTGTTGCATCAAGAAACTTGGCAGCTATCTGGTTCAACACCTGTCCTTTATACGGAATACCTTTTGGCAAAACAACATCAAATGCCGAAATCCTGTCTGAAACTATCATCAGCAGGTACTTATCATCAATATTATATACATCCCTTACTTTCCCCTTGTAAATGCTTTTCTGTTTGGGAAATCTGAATTCTGAACTTAAAATTGTCTTACTCATATTGTTTTATAAAAGTTATTATGGAAAACCTCCGTGCATCTTTGTGTAACAAAAAATTTACACAACTTGTCCTGGTTTCTCGGGAGAGCTGCACAGAGAAGCCACAGAGTCACATAGAGGTTGATCCATTGGTTGTTATTTTCACATTTTCTTCGGTTTCATAAGCTTTAACGATACTCCTGACAAGTCTGTGTCTTACAATATCGCGTTCATCAAATCTTATAATTGATATACTTTCTATCCCGCCAAGTATCCTTATAGCCTGCAGCAATCCCGATTCATTTTTCTTCGGAAGGTCTATCTGTGTTGTATCGCCTGTCATAATGAATTTGGAATTTACACCCATCCTGGTGAGGAACATCTTGAGTTGGCTTATTGTGGCGTTTTGCGCTTCATCCAGGATAACGAATGCATTTTCGAGAGTTCTTCCTCTCATAAAAGCCAGCGGGGCTATCTGTATAGTACCGTCTTCAAGCCATGTTTCAAGTTTTTTAAAGGGAAGCATATCGTGAAGCGCATCATATAAAGGCTGAAGGTATGGATCGAGCTTCTCTTTCATATCGCCGGGCAGGAATCCAAGACGCTCTCCTGCCTCAACAGCTGGCCTGGTAAGAATGATCTTTTTTACTTCCCTTTCTTTTAAAGCCTTCACGGCCAGAGCAATGGATGTATATGTCTTACCGGTGCCCGCCGGTCCTTCTGCAATTATAAGATCGTTAGTTTTATAGTCATTGACAAGTAAAAGCTGGTTTACTGTGCGTGCCCTTACCGGTTTTCCACTGGTGCCGAAAACAAGTACCTGCTCAAAATCACCATTTGATGCAGACTTCATATGTTCAGCATCAAAAAAGTACTTTTCTATATCCTGTTCATCCAGGCGATGGTATTTCTGATAATATTCTAATAGTTCGTTAAATTTCTCGGCAAAAACGGTGATCTCCTTTTCCTCTCCCATACATTTAATCTCATTACCTCTGGCAAGGATTTTTATCTTGGGAAAAAAGGATCTTATTTTATCAAGCAATGAATTATTGGTGCCGAAGAACACTACAGGATCAATGTCCTCAAGAAAAATTACTATCTCTGTCATTCAGTTTCTACCTTAGTGCAGATGTCTGCCCTTTCTCATTATTAACCGTAAACCCGGTAAAAGTTCATAAAAAATGGTACCGGGGATACTACAAAGTAAGTTTATTTTTCTTTAGAAGATTATCTTTGCCTTAAGTTTTTTCCCTATGCCGGTAGTTACCCTAACAACAGAATGGAAACCTGATGATATCTATCAAGGGATCATTAAAGGTAAACTTTGCAGTTTTTGCCCTGGTATTACGATCATCGATAATGCATTCAATATACCGGCATTTAATATCGCACATGCTTCATTTGTCATAAGAAATACTTATAACAATTATCCCAGGGGAACAATTCATATAATATGCGTCCATTCGGAAGCAGTAAAAGAAAAAGACTATCTCATTGTTCGCGCAAAGGATCATTTTTTTATAGGAACGGATAACGGAATTTTCAATCTGATCCTTAATTCCGAACCTGATGAAATAGTGAAAATAGATAAAAACGACAGTTCCGACGAGTTGCACATCTTTGCCCGGGCTGCAGCAGATCTTCTGGCGGGCAAAAAACCATCAGAGCTGGGTACGGTGCTAAAAGATATTAGCGAAAGAATCCCCCTTAGGGCTACCATCGACAAAGGTGTAATTATAGGCAGCATTATTTTTATCGATTCATATGGTAATGCCATTTCAAATATTACGAGAGAGGTTTTTTACAGGGTTTTTGAAGGTAAAGAGTACCGCATCCTTATACAGAGCAATAAGAATTATACCGATAAGATACTTGAGAAATACAGCGATGTGCCTGTGGGTGAGATGCTTGCGAGATTCAACTCTCTCGATCTTCTTGAGATAGCCATAAACGGGGCCAATGTATCTGAATTACTCAGCCTGAGTGTAGGATCGGTCCTAAGGATAGACCTGGCTAAGAAACCTGTTCCCCCAAACCGATTGTTTTAACACACTTACTGATGAATAACAAGAAAAAAAGTGCAGAAGAGTTCATGAGACTCCTTGATATTATTGATGAACTCAGGTCGACATGTCCGTGGGATATAAAGCAGACCAATGAAAGCCTTCGTAAACTGACTATTGAGGAGACTTATGAGCTGGCTGATGCTATTTTTTCAGGAAACGATGATGGCATAAAAAATGAGCTTGGAGATCTTATGCTCCATATTGTTTTTTACGCGAAGATTGGCTCTGAAAGAGGCAAATTCACAATGACAGATGTTCTTAAAGGAATAAATGAGAAGCTTGTTTACAGGCATCCTCATGTATTTGGTGATGTGAAAGTATCAGGTGCTTCAGAAGTCGAGAAAAACTGGGAACATCTGAAGATAAAGGAAAATAATGGCTATAAACCTGTTCTGTCAGGTGTTCCGGCATCACTACCGGCAGTTGTGAAGGCTAACAGGATTCAGGAGAAGGTAAGAGGTGTAGGTTTCGACTGGGAGAAGCGCGAGCAGATCTGGGACAAGGTGATGGAAGAGATCAATGAGCTTAAGAATGAAGTGACAGAACATGACAAGGGAAAAATTGAATCGGAACTCGGAGATGTCTTTTTCTCACTAATAAACGCCTCCCGACTTTATGAAATTGATCCGGAAGCAGCACTTGAAAAGACAAACAGAAAATTCATCAAACGCTTCAATTACCTTGAAAAAGCGACTCTTGTCAAAGGAAAATCGCTTCATGAAATGAGCCTCGATGAGATGAATGTGATCTGGGAGGAAGCGAAGAAAGAGGATACCCCAGCCCCCCTTAACTCAGTTTAGGATTTAGCCCCCTTAAGAGCAGGTCCCGACCGGGAGTCGGGAGGGGTTGGGGGGCAAAATATATAACTCAGCAACTGATATATGACTTTTGCAGCAATAAAATCGGGCGATTTATTTGTTGATGAAGGGCATAATTCCACAACATCAAAACCAACTACATTTTTTGACTTTGCTACCTCTCGCAGGAAATGCATCAGCTCGTAATATTGAGGGCCTCCCGGTTCAGGCGTTCCTGTCGACGGCATTATTGAAGGGTCAAGAACGTCAAGGTCAACAGTGATGTATACATTATCTGAAAGCTTCTGTATAGCGCTGGCATACAACTGTTTATCATAATAGAGGTCGTGTGCATAAAAGATCCTGTCAGGATCTGCAAAGGGCAGTTCGTCGACAGACATGCTCCGGATCCCAACCTGGACAATGGGTGCCAGTTCACGTGCCCTGGCCATGGAACATGCATGATTATATTTGGAGCCTTCATATTCCTGGCGCAGGTCGGAATGAGCATCAAGCTGAAGTACGGTAAGGTCGCTGAAATGTTCAGAAAATGCTTTTACCGAACCTATACTTATGGTATGATTACCACCGATCAGTACGGGAAATTTATTTTCTCCCAGGAGTTGTGCAACTCTATTATATACAGCATTAACGAGAGCTTCGGGAGATTTCCTTTCGGTAACCGGCTGAATGGTGTGAATGCCTTTTTTGTGTACTTCAGTGGCAGTTTCAACATCGTAAAACTCCAGATTTACAGAGGCTTCGAGTATTGCATCAGGTGCGCGGTCTGAACCCTTGATCCATGTACTTGTCTCATCGTATGGTACAGGAACAATGATTATGCCTGATTCCGCATAATCGTATACGACCTCTGCCCCACCAAAATTCATAACCGGATTAATTCTCTTTTTTACTTTTGGAAGTTGATGATCGTTTTTTAGGAGCCGGCTTACTTTTTTCGTTGCCCGTCACTACTGCTTCAGCAGCTTTTTCTTTTTTTGCCGATCCTTTCTTCTTTTCAGGTTCCGAAGTTTCTTCCTTCTTCTCCGGTTCATCTTTTACCAGTAGACCAAGGTTATGGAGTATATTATACCAGTGAGCAACTTTTTTAATATCGCTGGTATAGACTTTGCCTTTGTCGTAATCGGGTAAAACTTCAGCGAACCATCCTTTAAGCTTTTCCGGGTCAGATTTATAGTCTGGTGCCTGACCATTATGCTCCTTTTCATAAATAATATCAAACACCTTTCCCAGAGGCATATCTTCCTTCTCAGTGAAAATCAATATTTCCTCCAGCGAACTGACTTTTGCTGAACCAAAAGCACTGCTTCGCTTCTTAGTTTCGAGATGTTCAACGATTATTGCGTTTTTTCCCTGGGCAATGAATTTGAAAAGCCCGGATTCACCTGAGATTGCCAAAATATCTTTTAGGACCATGTTATAAGTTTTGTATGCAAATTTAATTCATGTAACTGAATGACCGATCATTCAGGCATTATTTTTAGAAATAATCATAGCATATTTCTCTCTTTTTTTATCTTTTCATATGCTTCATTTACTTTTTTGAATTTTTCATCGGCAGTTTTTTTGAAATCTTCACCAAGGTGGCTTACCTTATCGGGGTGATACTTCATAGCCATCCTCCTGTAAGCTTTCTTCACTTCCTCATCCGTAGCCAACCGTTCTATTTCAAGTATTTTATACGATGAATCGGTCTCTGGCACAAACATGTTCTTTATTGAAGAATAATCGCCCGTTGAAATACCCAGATATCCTGATATCCTTTCAATTAATAATGTCTCGCTTGGATGAATGATTCCGTCGGCCAGAGATACATTAAAAAGAAGGTGAAGCAACTGAAGTCGTGAAGAATAATCCATATACTGACTTATCTGCTGACAAACATCGGGTAGCGGGATATCCTTTTTCAGAAGATCCCTGAGCATTATGGTGGCGTCAGCTGCTGAGTCGCGGCCAAACTGGCCGATAAAAAACTGCCTGACATAATCCAGCTCTGATTTAACTACCTTTCCGTCAGCCTTCATAACAGCAGCGATAAGAACGAGCAGACTAACACCAAAAGCGCCATGGTTTGTTCTTGTGTCCTGCTGTACATAGGTTGCCGAGCGACCGGTATTGCTGTCGACCATCGAACCTATCAGGAAACCCAGCAACCCGCCGATAGGGCCACCCATGACAAAACCCAGGCCGCCTCCAAGCCATTTACCAAAGAATCCCATATAAAATCATGAATTTAAATGATTTAAAATATCGTCATGTATCTGCAGAATTACAGGAATGATCATTTCGTTTTCTGAATTATTGATAACATAATCCGACATGTTTATCCTGGTATTATCATCCATCTGGTTCCTGATCCTGTCAAGAACCTGCTCACGCGTGAGTTTGTTCCTGGCAGTTACCCTGGCGATCCTCTCTTCAACCGGGGCTGTTACCGTGGCAATCCTGTCGACCAGTTTTGAGCCGCCACTTTCAAAAAGGATTGCGGCCTCCATTATTACATACGGTGCGCTCTGCCTGCCCGCCCACTCTATAAAGTGCTCAAATACAACGGGATGAACAAGAGAGTTGATCTTTTTCAGCAGTACTGGATCTTTAAAAATAAGCGAGGCCAGAGCCATCCGGTCCAGGGTACCTTCAGAATAAACGTTCCTGCCGGTAATTTCATTTATTTCCCCGATAATTTTTTCATCACAATTCATTATGGCCCGGGCTTCAGGATCGGCCGAAAAAACAGGTATTCCCAGCACTTTGAATACCCGGCAGACAGAAGTTTTACCGCTTCCTATACCTCCGGTGACACCGAGCTTCATTCCTGGTCTTATTTTGTTTGACGACTCCATACCTGATATATAAACGACATTTCAACCTTTAATAATATTGCATTAAAGAGAAATGTAAAATATTATTCTGAGGCTTGCCTGAAAGAAAAAAACAGGGTATCCGGTTTAATTGAGGTGATCCTGCAGGATGATTTCATCGATGAGTTGAAGTCTGCAATAAGTCCTGATGTAACTATGTAATAATTGTTTGATTTTACGCTAGTCAGGTGTTTATAGCCGACCTTTGAAAAATCAATTACAAAAGGATCAGTTTTCCCGGATATTTTAAACCGGAGAATCGAATAACCCGGACCTGTCATGAAAAAACTAAGCTTTGGTGGCAGATCCTTATCCAATTCCATGTTCTTTGGCAGGTTAGCATAGGTTACCGGGCATTTTATGCTCGTTTCCAGATTCTTGCCAAGGGAATTAAGGTACCAGAAAATGAATGAGAGTAAGAAAAAAAAGGCAAACACCAGTCCATTCCTTTTTATCAGACTGCCTCCTTTTTTTGTTAAATTTTCAGACCGTATCGCGTCATTATTATCCACCTTCTCTCTTTTCTGTTAAATCTATTCGTCTGCTGACGGATCTTTCAGGAGAGCGCTTTTGTCTACTTTCAGCCTTATATCGCTCCCCGCATCCATAAATACATAATTGTCCCTTACTTCATATATTCTGCCATAGATTCCGCCGGTAGTAATGACTTTATCGCCTTTTTTAAGAGAACTCCTGTAACTGGTCATTTCTTTCTGCTTCCTCATCTGCGGCCTGATCATAAAGAAATAGAAAACAACAAATACCAGGATCAGTGGAAGGAAAGTAACTAACGGATTACTCTGACCGGTGGCCGAACCAGAAGGCTGACCCATTAAAAACAAATAAGCAAAATTGATCATCATAAAAAATATTAATTGTTATCACTATTTATTACTTCAGCTACAATCCGTAAAAGAACAACAGGTACCTTTGCATTTGAATGAACGGCTATAGTTTTTGTTTGCAGGCCATTATACCCCGAAGTGTTAAAAACAACCTCGAGCGTTCCTGTATTTCCTGGTGAAATTGGTTTCCTGTTATATTTAGAAACTGTGCAGCCGCAACTGGTTGTTGCTGCATTTATAACAAGGTCGGATGTACCGGTATTTGTAAAGATAAAAATACATCCTACCTTTTCACCTGCATTAACTTTGCCGAATTTGTGTTCATACTCTGTAAAGCTTATAACCGCATGGCCGGTATCGGCAACCTGATTACCTGCAGTCCCATTGTTAACAGGGTTCTTACTCCTGCAACCTTCAAAGCTCAAAACTAAAAAAATAAAAAATATTACCTGGTTCTTCTTCATCAAATAATTAAAATAAGTTTTATTTTCTGTCATTCCTTATTCCTCCAGCAGGCCCCTGCCTTTCTTTTTAAAAAGGGCCTTTTCGCTCATCTCCTTAACGATATTGTCAAGAATTCCATTGACAAAGGTACTGCTTTTTGAGGTACAATAGTATTTTGCAATTTCAATGTATTCATTAAGAGTCACTTTAACCGGAATTTCGGGGAATTCCAGTACTTCGGTAATTGCCAGCTGCATAACAAGGATATCCATCAGAGCTATGCGTTCCACTTCCCAGTTTGTGGTATTATTGTCTATCAGATCTGAACATTCCTTTGTGTGAAGGACGGCTTTTCTAAAGAGTAGTCTGACAAAATCTTCATCCTCCTTATTTTTGAAAAGCGGCATCATCAATGTTTTGTCCCCGGAATCGGGCCTGAACTTTTTAAGAGTTTTCTCTACCATTAATGTTACATACTCAATATCGTCATTCCAGTAGATACTTTGTTCCTCAAGGCAATTAAGCAGCTCTTCGGAATTTAGAAAATATTCTGTAACAAGCTTTATTATGAATTTCTTATCAGTTTGATAATCTGATTTTTCCAGGCTCACATAATCCTTATAAACATCCCACCTGGTCATATCCTGATAAAGCTGTCGAGGTATGTGCGGATAGTTGATCCATGACAGCTTTGATTCGGAAATATGCTTTTTAAAGGATAGATTATCTCTAAGATGCGACACAACAATATTATCTACGAATCGTCTGTTCGGATTCAGATCTTCATGTGAAGGCATTTTCTTAAGCAGGGATTGCTGAATCTTTTCTTCGGCGACATCAGCCATATCGATTACAAGTAGAAGAACGTAATGATAGAGGTCATAAGTCTTGCCAATACTGAACATAAGTTCCGTTTCAGCCCTGACCATATCATCATCACCCCTGCGGTTATAGGCATAAAGTTCCATCAATGCCTTTATGCGTAATAATCTTCTGCTTATCATCTATAAAGAACCTCAGATTTTTCCGGTGCAAAAATACTCTTTTTCCCTTACCATCAAAACTGAAGTCCAATATTTCACATCATTTCAGGAGCTTTTTTTGAATTGTTAAAATAATTGTTACATTTGACATTACAAATCTAACCCTAACATTAACTGACCTAGAAATGGAAGAAGAAACCGGAATTAAAACTGATGTGAACGGTAGTGATGAAAAGATCCAGAAGGAGGAGATTTTCACCAGGGTTGTTCGTGCCGGGAAAAGAACTTATTTTTTCGATGTAAAAGCCACGCGGAAAGATGATTATTATCTGACCATTACTGAAAGCAAGAAACGCCTCGGAAAAGAAGGTAAAGTTTTCTATGAGAAACATAAGATCTTTCTGTATAAAGAAGATTTTGAAAAATTTACTGAAGGATTAAAAGACGCCGTAGTATATATCGGTAATGGCAGAGATGATTATAAATCCACAGTGTCAGCACCGGAAACTAAGACTGTTGAAGAAAAAGAGTCCCTGAACACTGAAGAGTTCACAAACATTGAGTTTGATGATCTCGGAAAAAAATAATCTCGCAGGACAGAGTACTTCAATATGTCTGATTATGTTCTCCTTATATTAGCAGTTATTCTTATGGTAATTGGAATAATAGGATGCCTCGTACCTGTGTTACCCGGCCCTCCGATCAGTTACCTTGGTTTGATATTGCTTCATATAACTCGATTTGGCCAGTTTTCCACGAACGTGCTGATCTCCCTGGCAATAGTTACAATTGTCGTTACAATCATTGATTATGTCGTTCCTCTTTGGGGAACAAAAAAGTTTGGCGGTTCCAAATATGGTATCAGGGGAGCTGCTGTAGGACTTGTGATAGGACTTTTTCTTGGACCAGTGGGTATAATTATCGGGCCCTTTTTCGGAGCAATTGTAGGAGAGCTGATTTTCAAGGATGATATAAGTTATGCCCTCAAAGCAGGATTAGGCAGCTTGCTCGGATTCCTGACAGGAGTAGGCCTCAAACTTGCAGCCTCTTTTGTGATGACTTTCTTTTTTGTAAAAGAGTGGATCAGATGAGGGCGTAAGGGCGCAAGGGCGTAAACTTCCTAAAGAGTTCCGAGTGTTGCGACCATCACAGCTTTAATTGTGTGAAGTCGGTTTTCTGCCTCGTCGAATACTATTGAATGTTTTGATTCAAATACATCTTCAGTAACCTCCATTCCGTCGAGTCCGAATTTTTGAAATATCTCCTCTCCCACCCTGGTATCCCTGTTATGAAAGGCAGGAAGGCAATGCAGGAATTTAACATCAGGATTACCGGTCATCTTAATAACTGATTTATTGACCTGGTAAGGTTTTAAAAGGCTTATCCTCTCTTCCCAGACTGAATCAGGCTCCCCCATTGAGACCCAAACATCGGTATAAAGAAAATCCGCACCAGTAACTGCTTTCGCAACATCTTCTGTTACAGTTATTTTTGCATCAGTATCTTTTGCAACAGCTTTGCATGTATTAACAAGTTCAGTAGATGGCTGAAATGTTTTTGGTGCAGCGATCCTGAAATCGATCCCCATTTTTGCGGAACCAACCATGAGAGAATTACCCATATTAAACCTGGCATCTCCCAGGTAGCAGAATATCATTTTATTAAAAGGCTTTTCAGAATGTTCCCTCATGGTAAGTAAGTCAGCCAGTATCTGTGTGGGGTGAAACTCATTTGTCAGGCCATTCCATACAGGAACTCCGGCGTATTCAGCGAGTTCCTCAACAATACTCTGACCATAACCACGGTACTCAATCCCATCATACATTCTGCCAAGAACTCTGGCAGTATCCTTCATCGATTCCTTTTGTCCTATCTGCGAGCCGCTGGGTCCAAGGTATGTTACATTTGCCCCCTGGTCATAAGCTGCCACTTCAAAAGCGCACCTAGTCCTGGTCGAAGCTTTTTCAAAAATAAGAGCAATGTTCTTCCCCGTAAGATATCGGGTTTCGCTGCCTGTTTTTTTTGCTTTTTTTAGATCTGCTGCCAGTTCGAGCAGGTAAGATATCTCAGCAGGAGTAAAATCGAGCAGCTTGAGAAAATGGCGATTAAGAAGGTTTTCATTCATTTTGGAAACAATTAAAAATATTAGAATTAAAGGGAGGTGTCAAAATTAATAAATATATTGTATGGTACACATTTTTTATTAACCACGGAGTATCACCGAGTTACATGGTGTAAGAAACATGGAGTTCAGATAAGAAAATAATTTATCCCCAGGTAATGAGAAACCCATTTTAACTCCGTGTAACTCAGTGTTAAGACTCCGTGAAACTCCGTGGTAAAAAAAGCTTTTTAATTACCTCCTCTCGTCTTCGTATTCCATGGTGATCTTAGATCCGTATTTAGTATCAGCGAGCTTGAAGGCTTCAGTGATAACACTCATTTTACCACCCTGTTTTATAAAGTTCAGACAGGCACGGATCTTTGGTTCCATACTCCCCTTGGCAAACTGACCTTCATTCAGGTATTTTAATGCATCTGAATAATTCAGAAATTCCTTTACCTGCTGGTTCGGCTTCTTATAGTTAATGTAGATATACGGAACATCAGTCAGAATATAAAATTCATCAGCTTCAATGAGGATGGCAAGAAGCGATGATGCCATATCCTTGTCTATAACAGCCTCTGCCGGCCTGACATTATTTTTATCATCCAGATATACCGGCACACCACCACCACCTGCGGCAATAACAATATTACCTTTCATTGCCAGATCCTGAATTATTGACTTGTTCATTATATCTATAGGGACAGGAGAAGGAACGACACGCCTGTATCCGCCATCGGTTTTAACTTCTTCCCTGAATATCCAGCCTTTCTTTGCAGAAAGAACACCAGCTTCCTCTTTTAAATAGATTTTCCCGATCCTTTTCTGAGGATCACTGAATGCAGGATCGTCCATATTCACAAGGACAGATGTCACAACACAAACTACATTCTTTTCTATTCCATGTCTGGTAAGAACATTCCTGAACATCCTCTCAATCATGTATCCAATACCTCCCTGCGAATCGGCGACACAAATATCGACCGGCATCTGGGCAATATTATACATCTGTTCCCCGGCATCATTGCGCATCAGGATATTACCAACCTGTGGTCCGTTGCCATGAGTTATCACAAGATCGTAACCGGCATTTATTAAAAACACAAGATTTTCCAGCGTCTCTGTTGTATTCGCTTCCTGCTCCTCTATCGTGCCTGTCTGATCACCTCTTAAAAGAGCATTACCTCCAAGAGCAACTACTGCCAGCTTTTTTTTCATTTGTTTCACTGAAAAGGTGTTCAATAAGAAGATTAAGTATTTATAAATCACAAAGCTATCAAATTCTGGTGATTCAAGGTACGACTATTACTATTTAAAACGAATGTATTAATAACATCGAAAGCTCAGGGAGCCTTTATTACTTTATTATTGTCAGATACACAAAATGATATTAAAAAAAAATATTATTTTTACACAATTCAAAAAAAAGATCAGTGAGATTCAGCTCAGGCTTGTTCGTTGTAATTATTGTTGCAACAACATTTTACTCCTGCAAAAATAAGGGGGGAAAAGGTATCAAACAGGGAGAGATCCATTATTCAATAGATTATATGGGTAACTTTGGCATGCCCAGGGAAATAATGCCAAGGAATCTTATTGTATCCTTCAAAGACAATAAAATCCTTTTTGATATTTCTGCTCCTTTCGGCAACTCAGGGATCCTCAATCTGTCAAATCCTGAGGAAGGTATTTATGATACATATATAAATCTGCTTTCATGGAAGTATTCATACTCGGCTAAAGCAGGGGAACCTCATCCCGGATTTGAGGCAATGAAGGGACTTGAATTAAAGAAAACATCCAGAACATCAGTTATTTGCGGATTTAACTGTAAATATGCTGAGGCTACCCTGCCTGCCAACAGAAAAAAGATTTATCAGATCTGGTATACTAACGAAATAAAAGTAGAAAATCCGAATGCTGCCACTCCTTTCAGCGACATCGACGGAGTTCTGATGAGTTTCTTCTTCCTTATGGGGTCTGCAGAAATGCATTTCAATGCTGAGACAGTCTATAAGAAAGATATTCCCGATAAAACATTCGAACGAAGAGATAAGTATATGAGGGTATCCAGAGAGGAGATTGATAAGTTCATCAGCAAGATGGTAAGTCTGTAGCTTCAGGGCGCAGGGCTAAGGGCACAGGGCCAAGGAGCGAAAGCGACAAAGTTCCGCGGGAGCGGAAGTAAGGATCAGAGCTAAGAGCTCAGGACTTCAGTTCCCGCTTGGCGGGATTTTCCTTCGCCGGGATCGTTCCGATAAATCGGAATTCGTTTCCTCACTTCAATTGTCAACTTCGGTCTTCGGTCTTCGGTCTTTTCACTATAATTCAACATTTTTTTTAAACTTTTAAAGTAAGGTCCAAAATTATTACCTTTGGGATGCAATTTTATTGACCTTAAATGAGCAAAGAGAAAGAGGATACCGGCAAAAAATCTGCCAAAGCTTCAAAAGTTCCGAAAAAATCGAAGTCATTTTTTACCGATGAAAGAATAAAATTTGTATTCGGGGTCCTTATTACAGGATTTGCGATATATCTTCTTCTTGCATGTATTGCATACCTCTTCTGGTGGAAATCAGACCAGAGCCTGCCTGACTCTGAGATTGTATCGGGTCCAAATGTTGAGGTCCATAACTGGTCAGGCAAAAGCGGGCATTTCCTGGCAAAAATGATAATCGGTTACGGTTTTGGTTATGGAGCATTTTTCATCCCTCTAATATTCGGAATTATAGGATTATACCTGCTTAATTTCCCGAAGCTCCGTCTGTGGAGCCTCCTGGCTAAGTTTACCTTTGCAACAATCATATTGTCATTGATCCTTGGTTTTATTTTTGGTCAGGCCGACGGATACCTTATAAGCGGACCGGGAGGTGCACAGGGCTATGAGATAACACGCTGGCTGAATGCTTTTATGGGAAAGCCTGGAACGGGAATACTTGTTACTTTAATAACTATTTCCTATCTGATATATGCCCTGAAAATACATCCTTCATTCTTCATTATAAAACTACCAGCCTTTCTATCGTTCAAACAGGACAAAAAAGAAGGTGAGGAATCCTTATCCCTGACAGGACAAAAGCCGGTCACCACTATACTTCACGGTGGCAACGCAGAAGATGAAGAAGCCATAGCCGGAAGTGGTGTTGAATTCCTTGTTAAAAATCGCACGCAGCCAGGTGATCATCTTGCCGGAGAAGGATCAGGTCTTACAGTTACTTCAGCCGGATCACTGATAAGGGACCTGGATAATGATACAGATGTTGTTCCTGATAAGCAGGATGTTAAGATAGATATTAACAGGCCGATTGCTGATGATATCCTGTCAGATGAAGAAGTAACCGAAATAATGGAGAATTATGATCCGCGACTGGATCTGTCGCATTATAGATTTCCTCCTGTTTCAATCCTGAAGGAACACAAATCTGAAAGCGCATTTGACAACAGCGAGGTTTTCGAGAATAAGGAAAATATTATAAAGACCCTTGGCGACCACAAAATAAATATAAGGCAGATCTCGGCCACCATAGGACCAACAGTTACGCTGTATGAAATTGTACCTGAAAGGGGCGTGAGGCTGGCCCGCATAAAATCGCTTGAAGATGATATTGCTTTGAACCTGTCGGCCCTGGGTATCAGGATCATAGCCCCGATACCGGGAAGAGGAACCGTAGGCATTGAGGTACCAAACAAAAAACCTGAGATGGTTTCCATGCGTTCGCTTATCACTTCGAAAGCCTTCCAGGAGACAAAATATGATCTTGCCCTGGCACTGGGACGAACAATTACGAATGATCCCTTCATTGTGGACCTCACAAAAATGCCTCACCTTCTTGTCGCCGGAGCTACCGGACAGGGAAAATCCGTCGGGATAAATGCAATAATCACTTCAATACTTTATAAGAAACATCCCGCTGAAGTTAAGTTTGTCCTGATAGATCCCAAAAGAGTCGAATTACCCCTTTATGCAAAAATAGAACGACACTTCCTGGCAAAGCTGCCGGGCGAGGAAGATGCAATAATCACCGACACGCAGAAAGTGATTAA
>CAZGKI010000023.1:0-47096 GCA_964526345.1 uncultured Rikenellaceae bacterium | reverse complement strand
ATGCAGCTGCAATTATTAATGAAATGAAGAGTGATGAACGGGCTGACCTGATGCTGGAGCTGGATGATGATGAAGCTGAAGCTATATTGACAGAAATGACTCCGACAGAAGCTGATAGCGTCAGAAAGATGATCGTATATGATTCTGAAACAGCTGGTGGTTTGATGATTACAGAATACCTCTCCTATAAAGTGTCTTCTACAATAAAAGAGGTTATTTATGACTTACAGGGAAATGCTGAAAAATATAAAGAATATCATGTAAGATATATCTATGTGGTTTCTGACCAGGATTTGTTTATCGGAGTTTTACAAATGCAGGATTTGTTACTTACAAATCAGGAACAAACACTCTCGGAAATAGTAATTACAGAGGTAAAGGCCGTCAGTGTTTCTACTTCCCTTGATGAGATGAACGATCTTTTTGATACTTATGACTTCTATGGATTTCCTGTTGTTGATTATGATAATAGACTAATTGGTGTTATAAGAAGGAAAAATGTTCTTGAAGCTGTCAATGAACGGCATGCTTACGAACATCTTGAATCTCAGGGTATTGTTGGTGGGGATGAATTACGCACAATGCCTGTTATGCTTAGATCGAGAAGAAGGCTTGCATGGCTTTCGGTTAACATACTGCTGAATATTATTGCAGCCAGCGTAATTACTTTTTACCAGGATACTTTAAGTGCTGTAATTGCTCTGGCTGTTTTTCTTCCTATTATTTCAGATATGAGCGGATGCTCAGGAAACCAGGCTGTGGCAGTAAGCATGCGTGAACTCTCCCTTGGCACTGTGAGACCAGGTGAAGTTTTAAGGGTTTGGTTACAAGAGATCTCAGTAGGATTAATAAATGGACTGGTTTTGGGAATATTAATCGGGTTGGCAGCTTTTATCTGGAAAGGTAATTTATACCTTGGACTGGTTGTTGGAGGTGCATTGGCAGTAAATACTCTTGTGGCCGTATCTATTGGTGGTACAGTACCCCTGATGCTTAAAAAGATAAATATTGACCCTGCCCTGGCTTCTGGTCCGATTTTAACGACCATTACAGATATGATAGGATTCTTTCTGGCCTTGAGCTTTGCAACCATCGCCCTTAGCAGGCTTGTTTAAGTACTACCCACGATTGAAATCGGGGGTTATTTACATTAATCCATATTTGTGGCTTTATAGCAATCATGGTTTCCCCAAAATTGTATTCACTTGATTTTATTATCAAAATAGCATTTCTTTATTGATTAATCATATCGAAAGGCCATTTACCTGATGATCCAACAATCTTTTGCAGTTATTGTACTATAATTTCTATAATGAATATTTGCTTGACTCGTATATCATTAAAACGTAACTTGCTGTAATAAACCACAAAACCAAAACATCATGAAGAACAAAAAGCAAATAGCGACAATAATTCGATGGACTGCAAGAATATGGGGTTCACTTAGCCTGATTATCATGATATTTTTTGTTGGAGCTCATCTATATGGTTCAATAACTGGAAAAGGAGAATCTCTTGGTCATACCTCGATTTCGTTCCTGTTCTTTCCAATATCTACAATCATAGGGTTGGCTATTGCCTGGAAGTGGGATGGACTGGGGGGACTGATTACTATTTGTGGAATTATAGGTTTTCATTTAATCAGACCTGACCTTCTATTTAGTTTAATGATTGATGGACTTGCTGTTCCCGGATTATTTTTTATTATCTATTGGCTTTTATCCAGAAGTCCTGGTAAAAGCGTAGACACTAATTAGCGTTATGATTTAAGAAATTCAATCAACGGATCGCAAAAAAACCATTTTGTGAAAACACCTCAGAAAATCAGATATAACCAAAAATAAATATATCATGTTTACTAAAATTTCTTTAAAAATGAAGTCAGCATCTTATAAAATCCTTCAGATTTTAACAGGGGTATATGCAGCATTATATTTAGCTATTGTATTAGGCTCACTTATTGGAGGAGATATATCTTTTTCAGATCTGAATGGCTATTTATTTGTGATTCTCTTTCTGATGTTCCTGGTTGGCTTTGTTTTTTCCTGGACAAGGGAGAAAATAGCTGGCATAATTTTTATGTTCTGGATTGCAGGTGTCTGGATCGTTGATCTTGGATTGACCAGGGGACGAGAAAGTGGGTTTTTAAGCATTATGGCTGTTCCTGTTCTTGTCATTAGCGTTTTTTTGCTACTCCGCTGGTATAGATCCGGAAATATACCGGTACCTTCTGAACAGTTACAATGGAAATTTATACTGCGTATTCTACTCATAAATTATGCTGTTTTATATGCCATTGTTGTGATTTCAGAGCTTGTCGCAGGAAACCCTCATGACTACTTTAGTTTACCTTATATCATATTTCCTCTATTGCTGCTTTTATTTTTATTGGGTTTTGCAGTATCATGGAAAAGTGAACTTATTGCAGGGATCATTTTTCTCTTATGGAGTATTGTTTTACTTGCCGGATTCATAACCTTTACTGAACTCTTCAATTCAGGGCCATGGATTGTTTTTGGCATTCCGATCCTTCTTCAGGGTCTCTTTTATATAAAAAACTATTACCTGTACAGATCCAAAAAATAATGACCAGAAGCTATTTTCCCATTCTTTCCATGGCTGCCCCTGACTCTCAAGTCGGGGGCTTTTTGCTTAAACATGGCTGAATGTTACAGGTCGTATTAAAAAATTTCTTAACCACGGGGTAACAAAGATTTTGCACGGAGTAGCACTGTTATCCATATGGATCACTCCGCGAACAACTCCGTGAGACCCTGTGTAACTCCATAGTTAATATTTACCAGGACCAAATCATTATTTGCGACTGGAAGCTTGAATAGTACCAGAAGATACTTTCTATAATAGCAATGGTTGATTGAATGTGTTGTGTTAATTAGTGTTAAAACAGCTGGTTAAGGTTTTTTAGGCATACAATTTAGTTAACTTGCATAGCAAAATGACCAGAATCATGAAGACTCTTTTTACCCTTTCACTTGCATTTCTCCTCCTTTCAGGATGCTCAAACAATGAGCAGAAACTTATAAAACAAGCAGACAGGATCCATAGGGATTGTCTTACAGTTGATACTCACTGTGATACGCCTATGAATCTTATGGATTCTGATTTCGACCTGGGTGTCAGGCACGATATAGGATGCGTGGATTTCCCGCGTATGGTTGAGGGGGGACTTGATGCCGAGTTTTTTGCTGTTTTTATAGGGCAGGGTCCAAGGAACGATTCCTCATATACCATGGTTCATCAGCTGGCTCTAAGAATATTCGACGCTATCCATAAAAATGTCGAAAAAAATTCAAAGATGGCAGAAATGGCCTCTTCGCCCGATGATGCTTACAGTCTGAAAAAGGAAGGGAAAATAGCTGCTTTCATAGGAGTTGAGAATGGCTATCCCATAGGCCTGGATCTGAGCCGGGTAAAAGAATTCTATGATCTTGGAGCAAGATATATAACTCTTTGTCATTCAAGCAACAACGATATATGTGATTCTTCTACCGATCCGAAGGGACCGGAACATGATGGTCTTTCTCCCTTTGGTTATGAAGTGGTAAAGGAGATGAACCGCCTTGGAATGATGGTCGATGTTTCTCACATTTCCGACAAATCATTTTATGACGTCATTAATACCTCACAAGCTCCGGTAATTGCCTCACATTCATCATGCAGGTCGTTATGCTCAAGTCCAAGGAACCTGACCGACGATATGTTACTTTCTCTTAAAGCTAATGGCGGTGTTATTCAGATATGCATCCTGAGCAGTTATATCAAGACTCCTGAACCCAATCCTGAACTTGATGCAAAAATGAAGGAGCTTCGTGATAAATACGGAGATATTTCAGGTCTCTCTGATGATCAGAAAAAGGAGTATCGCACAGAACGTGGAGAAATACAGGACAAATACAGGAAGCTTGCAACCGTCGCCGATGTTGTGGATCATATTGATCATGTCGTCCAGGTAATTGGAATTGACCATGTCGGTATCGGAACCGATTTTGATGGCGGGGGAGGAGTAGAGGGTTGTAAATCAGTGGATCAGATGAAGAACATAACCATTGAGCTGCTCCGCAGGGGATATTCAAAGAAAGATATTGAAAAAATATGGGGCGGAAATATTATGAGAGTCTTCCGCGAAGTCCGGAAAATTGCAGGATAATCAATTTAGGTTTTACCACAAAGGTGCACAAAGGTTTGTACTAAGGCTCAAAAAGGACTTTTTCAACATTCCCAATATTAAGGAGGTGAGATCAAGTGACCCGGAAACGGGGAACGAGAAACGAGAAACGAATTCTTCAGCTCTTCACCCTCGAGAATCGCAGGGTTTTAAGTATCCAGTCAGGCAGGGATTTGTGCGGATCTCTTTTTCTGAGGTCGATGTACCATCCAATTTTTTTCAGAATAGGTACCTTATGTGTCTCCACAAACTCAATAAGAGTTCCGTCGGGATCTTCTATATATGAAAAATGACCTGCTGCCTCTCCCATATCGAAACTGTTCCCTTCATGGCTCTTTTTGCTGTCGACAGTAAATGGAAACCCTTTACTGTTACAGTACTCCTTCAGTTCATCCATTCCACGTATATCGAAGCAAAGATGAATAAATCCCGGATCGCCCCAGAAGCGGCCTTCATATGTTTTCCTACCCGGCTTACCCGGGGCACTTATAAGTTCCATGACACCCTGTCCGAAGATCCTGGTGAAAGGGCCCGATATTGGTTCTTTCTTTTTTAGCAATACCCTGCGAAGTTCGCTATTGCATCCGGGGAGACCTGACAGATCATTAAAGACGCCAGTGGAATCATATATAACTTCATCATAACCAAGAATATCCGAATAAATAATTCTTGCCTTATCGATATTTGAGACGCCTATAATTGCACCATAAGATCCACCGGAGATCTTGTTTTCGTCCATGAACCAGTCAGCTGCCTCAACTATCTGGAATATATTACCATACAGGTCTTTCATAAAGAAATTCTTTTTGCCGGATGGATCTTCAGCCGGTTCTCCTGAAAGCTGAACGTTTTTTTCCTTGTAGAAAGAGTAAGCTGAACCTATATCTTTGACCTTTATTTTACAACCAAGAATGCCAAGATCTCCAAGGCTTATTTCATGGCTTATTTCCATGGGTTCCCTGCCTTTATACTGCCATATCTCAAAACCGCCTCCGCTCTGGAGATTTGTTGCGAGCACAGCATGCCTGCTTTGTGGTTCTCCTCCGGTATATGGAAGCATCAGCTTTGCCTCTGATTCATCTTCAAAGATCCAGCAATCCATACCGAATTTATCTATATAATACTTCCATGCTTCACTGAGATCCTTTACACCGATCCCGATTTGCTGTATGCCGTATATTAAGTATTCTTTCATAGAAAATAAATTAGGTTGATTTTATTTTATCCGCAATTTTGAAGAAAAGCCATGGGCATATTCTTCTGATATATAGCATTATAAGTTCACCACCTCCTACGAGTATCTCTCTTTTATTCCTCAATAATCCTCTTATAATTATTCTTGCCGCCCTGGCGGGTGAGATACCCTTTGCCAGCCCATCATCCAACTTACCATGTTCCTTACCCTGCTGGTCGAGAGCATGATAGGAAATATTTGTTCTTACCCTTCCCGGAATCAGAACAGATGTTCTTATGTTATTTTTTTTGTTTTCGAGAAACAGTGTTTCAAAAAAACCATGCAACGCCTGTTTTGAAGCTGAATAAGCTGAACGAAGAGGAAATCCAAATCTCCCTGATATACTGCTTGTTGCAACAATATGCCCTGATTTCTGGCTTATCATATATGGAAGAATTGCCTTGGTGAGAGCTATTGTGCCGAAATAATTTATCTCAAATATTTTCCTGTCGAGCCATAAGGGAGTTTCATCTATCCTTGACCTTTGGCTTATACCGCCGATATTCAGAAGAAAATCAATCCTTCCAAGTATTTTCATCTGCTCACTGACAATCTCTTCGACGGCGGCCGTTTCTGAAAGGTCAAATGGTACGCAGATAATTTTTGACTGGTTTGAAGCACACGCCGCTTTCACTCTTTCAAGTCCAGGAGGGTCGTTGGATGATATTACAACTATGGCTCCTCTCTTCACAAATTCATAAACCAGGGCTTCTCCGATACCTGACGATGCCCCTGTTATCCAGGCAGTTTTGCCCAAGAAGATTTTTTGTTTTTCCATTTTTATAAGCTTTCTACCAGGCCGGTCAATTCATCATGATTCTGTTTAAGGATTTTATACTCCTTGTTCTTGTTTCTCAGATAGTTCCATATCCTGATTCCACCAAGAATACGACGGAATTCCAGGAAATAGATCCAGGAGAAAAGACCTGAAACAGGCAGTGTCATGAATATCATTACAGCAACCCACCAAGGTGAGAATAAAATAAAGGACAGGATTAAAAACACAGGCAGGAACACAAGTGCGAGGGCCAGTGATAATCCGTACTTCACCGAAGCATGGAATTGAATATCCCTGATCTTTCGTATCTGGAGATTTGGGATTTCGAGGAATGTCAGGTTAAAGATATTGCCGTACAGGAACAGGGGAAATGTAATAAAGAGTGCGATCATTCCTGTAATGAGCCAGCCTATGGGATGTCTCTTTTTTCGAAGGAGCCTGTATTCAGTATTTAGTTCTTTGGCTTTCTTTTTTACTTTCAGGCTCAGGGAGCATATTTTCTTATATAGTGACTGGTTATCATTTTTCAGATTATTAAGTTTTTCTATCAGTATCCTGTCGCGGAACAGTTTCGGGAACTTAGTATCATCGCTGTAACGGCCATTTATCAGGCTTCTTAATTCATCAATTGCCTCATAGTCTTCGTCAGATTCTATATGCACCATGATCCTTTTCATCTCGACAGACAGTTTTTTCCTTAGCTCGTTAAGAGCAATCTCAGGGCTCTTCTGATAAATATCGTGAAACTCGGAAACTTCAACAGGCTTTCCGTAGACAACTGTGAGAACCTGGCGGTATCGGCTGTAATTGGTAAATTCAAGGCCCACAGGAATTATTTTTATATGAAGCTTAAAATCAGATACTTCTTCAGCCTGGAAGGCAATCCGGCAGATGCCTTTTTTAAGTTGCCTGAGCCGTCTGATTCCTTCATGGTTACCTTCAGGGAGTATTACAAGACCGTTTTTATTCCTGATCACATCGATCGTTTTATTGAAGATCTCATCATTACCTTTCAGGCTGCTGAATCCATCCCTTATTCTATAAACAGGCAGTAACTTTAAAAAATAGAGTATAGCTGCAATTGATTTTTTCTTAAAGATATCGGCACGGGCAAGAAATATATTCTGGCCACTATTCGTAAAGAGTACTGCCAGCGCATCCATGAGGGCATTCTGGTGGTTAGGTGCAAATATCAGATGATCGTCGGGATTAAGATTCTCGCGGCCAAGAACTATCACTTTTCTGTAAAAAACATTATTATGCCATAATCCGGCCACTTTCTTAAGCAGAGCATAACCCCTGGAATACTTCTCGATGTTCTCTTTTCCCATCCCCTGAACAAAATTGATCTCCTTCTGCCTTTAGAAACTTAGAGGTTTTGGATATTGTGCAAGTTAAAAAAAAATGTTAAATCCGTCTCTCAACCTGTCAATTGATCTTCTCTCCTTTTTTGTGGGGCGGCCGGTTCCTCTTTTCCTGTACCCGGGAAGTACAGGGTGATGAATATTCAGTTTAGCTTTTTCATTTTCCGGGGTCAGATCCGTAAGATATTCTTTCACTAGTTTTGCCGAAACCCGGTTTCCCGGAGGCGCAATGATTTTATAAGTGAATATTACCGGCGGCTTTTTAACGCAGAGGGTCTCATTGCCTTCAATTATTTTCGATGGCTTGACCGGCAAATCATTGATAAGAATACGTCCCATTAAGCAGGCTTCAGCAGCAAGTGTCCTTGTTTTATAAATTCTGACCGCCCAGAGGAATTTATCGATGCGAACAGGTTTTTTATCAATCATGATGTGGCTGTTGAAAGATGATTCAGAACGGACAGGTTATTCAGATTCACTGTTTAGGGAACCTGGCAGCTTTCCTGCCTTATTAAATGCAGTCATGGTAAGTTCAGTGCCGGCTGTCCCGAACGACCTTATCATATCCATCACGATTGATATTCTTTCGTTGAGGAATTCTTTCTCTTCTTTGTTCCAGGTTCCAAGGACATATCCGACCTGTGATCCTTTTGCGTAGCTATTGCCTATTCCGACCCTTATTCTGGAATAGTCGTGGGTTGAGAGTATTGTGCTGATATGTGCAAGGCCATTGTGACCGCCATCACCGCCTTTTGCCCTCATTCTTATGCTTCCAAGGGGCAGGGCAATATCGTCGACGATCACTAGCAGGTTTTCACGAAGTATTTTCTCTTTTTTCATCCAGTATCTTACGGCGTTTCCGCTGAGGTTCATATAGGTCGATGGTTTTATGAGGATGAATTCTCTTCCTTTATATTTAAAAGTACAGTGAGCTCCATATCGCTTATCGCTAAAATAAACATTGGATGCCTTTGCCAGGGCATCCAATATTGTGAATCCTATATTGTGCCGGGTATCAGCATACCCGTCTCCAATATTTCCCAGGCCAACTATAAGATATTTCATTGTGCCTGAATGTTATAAATGATAATTAAGCCTTTTTATCTTTTTCCTCAGCAGGAGTTTCAGCAGGTGCTTCAGCTCCTTCGGCAGCAGTTGCAGCAGCAGCAGCTTCAGCAGCCTCTTCTTCTTCAGTCTTAAGAGCAACCCTGGAGGTGGCTACTGTCAGTACTGTTGTTATTTTCGGATCGAGTAACTCAATCTTATCAAATGCAAGATCTCCTACTTTTATTGAGTGATGTATCTTAAGATCAGTCACATCGACATGCAGATCCTCAGGAAGATCTTTTGCCAGTCCCCGTACTTTCAGGTTCCTTCTTTTAATCATAAGCTTACCTCCGGCTTTTACGCCTACTGAATCACCAATAGCAGTAACCGGAATAGTTACAGTCACAGGTTTATCATCAAATACCTGTATGAAATCTACATGCAGGATCTTGTCTGAAACCGGGTGAAACTGAATATCTTTAAGGGCAACTTTGAATTCCTGACCATCAAGATTCAGCCTTACCAGGTGAGCTTCATGCGTATAAACCAGTTTCTTAAAACTGTTTTCATGAGCATGAAAATGAATATTTCCTTCCCTACCGTAAATTACACAAGGAACATTCCCTTCTTTCCTGGTCCGCTTCGAACTTTTCTTACCGAGTTCCTTCCTGAATGATCCTTTGATCTCAATTGTCTTCATTTAAATATTTGTTATTGTGCTACTCAAAGCTGCCTCTCTGGCAACTTCCCATTACACGTTCGACATCTCAAAAATTGGAGTGCAAATATAGGACAAAGGAATCAGAATACAAAATTTGTACTTATCGACTGATTTAAATTGACCGCCTGGATGGTCGTGGCAAAAATCTCTGCTATTGAGAGGACCTTAATTTTCTCTGAATGAATTGTTAAGGGAACAGAATCGGTGACAACAAGTTCTTCGATAGCTGAATTGTTTATTCGTTCCACGGCATTTCCCGACAGGATAGGATGAGTAGCAAAAGCCCTGATACTTTTTGCACCCCGGTCTTTCATCATATCTGCTGCAAGAACAAGTGTTCCTGCAGTATCGACCATATCATCAATAATTACAACATTCCTGCCGTCGACTTCCCCTATAATCGACATTTCCTCTATCACGTTCGGCTTTTTACGAAGTTTGTAGCATAAAACCATTTCTGACTGGAGGTGACGGGAATATGCATTGGCTCTCTTTGATCCGCCCATATCGGGCGCTGAGACTGTAAGGTTCTCGAGCTTAAGGTTTTCGATGTATGGTGCAAAAATTGCAGAACCAAACAAGTGATCAACAGGGACATTAAAAAATGCCTGTATCTGGTCGGCATGAAGATCCATTGTAATAACTCTGTCGACACCGGCAGTGCTAAGCAGATCTGCCGATAGTTTTGAACCGATAGATACTCTGGGGCGGTCTTTACGGTCCTGGCGCGCAAAACCGTAATATGGTATAACAGCAATCACCTTATACGCAGATGCTCGTTTTGCGGCATCTATCATAAGGAGGAGTTCAAAAAGATTATCGGCAGGAGGGTTTGTAGACTGTACTATGAAAACCATATCACCTCTTACTGATTCGTCAAAACATGGCTGAAATTCACCGTCACTGAAATTGGTAACCGAACTTTTACCAAGCACAATTCCGAGTTCATTAGCAATCTTTTCTGCAAGCTGTCGGCTCGATCTGCATGAAAAGAGTTTCATAGGCGCTTTACCAAACATTTTCCAGTTTTTTAGCTGTTTTTACCGTGATAGTCGGTTACAAAAATAATTATTCCTGCTGATAAAGTTAGTGTTTTGAAAACTTGTTGAAAGATTCTTCAATAAAATTCAATATCTCATCCCTGCCTCTTTTATCAACTGTGGATGAGATAAACGATACAGGTAATGATTCCCACTTCTTCAGCATCTCATCATCATAAATAATTATGGATCTCTTCATTGCGGAGCGGCTTAGCTTATCAGTTTTGGTGAAGACCCTGGCAAAAGGAACTTGATTTATACCCAGGAATTCCATAAAATCCATATCAGACCTTTGCGGTTTTAGCCTTGAGTCGAGAAGTACAAACAGGCATACAAGATTATCTCTCTTCAGTATGTACTCCCTTGTTGCCCTACCCCATTTCTCTTTCATTGATGCAGAGACTTTGGCATATCCATATCCGGGAAGATCAACAAGATACCACGTTTCATTTATAAGAAAGTGATTGATAGTCCTGGTTTTTCCGGGATTGCCGGAAATTTTGGCCAGTCTGGACCATCCTGTAAGCATATTGATCAGGGATGATTTCCCTACATTAGACCGGCCTATGAATGCAAATTCAGGTACAGATGTATCAGGGCACTGTTTTAACGATGTGCTGCTTTTTACAAATGAAGCTGAACGAATAATCATTTTTACAGATTATTTCAGATCGTTATAGGGGAGAGCTATCTTTTTCGGCAACAGATACCTGTTCCCAAACGGAGTGATTATCTCAGCAATTATATTTATGGAGCGAGGTTGTGCCGATCCGCTTTTCTTCAGCACAATTTTACCCTTTCCTTCAGTAGTCTTTATTGATTTGCATAGCGTTGTATCGAACAATTCATTGTGTAATTCACCCTGATAGAATTTCACCCTGGTGCTCTTGTTGGAAAGCTCCAGATCGATCAGGTAGAGACCTTTTGTTTTATAGTTGTCCTGAACGGCAGTAACGACATCAGGATAACCGCCAACAATCTTCCCCTCTTTTGTGAATTCCTGAAAGAATTGGTTACGCAATCCTTTTTGGTAACCTATTTTTGCACGTATCTCCCCGGTCCTGTAAAACTGCTTCTGTATCCCGTCAATGGTATCGTGTCTGAAAGGAGTGGTCCTGAAAAGTTGTCCTTCAAGATAATACCACCTAGCAGAATCCTCTTTCAGGTCATTGACATACCAGAAGGTCTGGTAGAGCTGGCCTCCGGGATAATAGGTTTTTGTAAGCCCGTTTCTTACACCATCTTTAAATGTTACCTCTTTTAGCAGAAGTCTGTTGCTGTAATATTTTACAATAGAATCTCCGACAAATGATGAGTCGGCTTCACGTGATTTTCCTTGTTTTGAAGATCCTTTACCTGTGCAGGCAGCTGAGAGGATCATGATCAGTAAAATGATGGCAGCGGTTTGTATTTTCATGATAGTTAGTTTTTTGGTTTATTGAGCATCAGGTCTTCGTTCATAAAAATTTCGAGCACTTTGGCCTCCGGGGAAGGGTCAAGAATTACCTCACTTATCATAGCCGGAAGCAGTACAGTTTCTCCCTTGATTACAGGTTCTGAGTTTCCGTCCCACCTGATAAGAAACTCTCCTTCCAAGCATATGTAAATTACAAATGAATCGATGAGGTTATAATCTTTACTAATACGTTCATTAAAAGTAATAACATTTGTAATAAAGAACTCACAGGTTATTAGATTTTGAGTTTTATTCAGTGTGTTGTTACATAGAATTTTTGCTTTACCGGAAGTATTAAAGTCAATAGCATCAAGGGCCAGTTCGGTATGAAGTTCCCTTGATTTTCCGTCGGGGCCCTTTCTGTTCCAGTCAAAAATCCTGTAAGTAATGTCGGATGTCTGTTGTATCTCGGCAAGGAGTATCCCTGCGCCTATGGCATGTATACGACCTGATGGTGTAAAAAACACATCGCCAGGTGAAGTCTCTTCAGCATTCAGGAGGGAAGCAAGCTCGCCATTACCCAGAGCCTCAAGATAGATCTCCCTGCTGACAGGTTCTCTAAATCCTGAGTATATCTTTGATCCTCTTTCACTTTCAATGATATACCACATCTCGGTTTTTCCGTAAGCATTATGTCTTTTCTTTGCCAGTTCATTATCGGGATGTACCTGTATTGAAAGATCCTCCCTGGCCTCAATAAGCTTAATAAGCAGGGGGAACTCATTTCCAAACTTTTCAAAAATTGCCTCACCTGTAATATCACCCATATAGACCTCTATCAGTTCTTCAAGATTATTTCCGGCCAGAAAACCATTACTTACAACAGACAGATTATCAGATACTGCTGATATTTCCCAGCTTTCGCCATATTTTAATTCAGGATTACCTTTTTTATAATATTTCCTTACGAGTGAGGAGCCTCCCCAAATGGTTTCTTTTAAAATAGGTTCAAATTTAAGTGGATATAGCTCAGACATATTTTATTTAATTATTTCAACTTTAGGTACTCCCAACTTTAGTTCACTCCCAACTTTTTCCTATTTTTGATAATTGTTGAAACACAAAAATACAAATAAATGCTCATTGTTGGAATAGCAGGAGGTACAGGTTCGGGAAAAACAACTGTTGTCAGGAAATTACTTGGTGCCTTTCCTAACGGAGAGGTGATTGTTATACCCCAGGATGCTTATTACAAGGATAACAGTCAGATCTCGCTGGAAGAAAGACAAAAGATCAATTTCGACCATCCCGATTCCCTTGAATTCAGTCTTCTTATTGATCAGCTGAAGCAGCTGAAGAAAGGTAAATCAATAGAAATGCCCATTTATTCATATTTGACATGTCTTAGGGCCAAAGAGACCATTACAATCAAACCGGCAAGAGTTGTCCTTGTTGAAGGAATACTGATCCTTGCAGATCTCGGATTGCGCAGTATGCTGGATATCAAGGTTTTCGTGGATGCAGATGCAGATGACCGTCTTGGGAGGGTTATCCAGCGCGATATTATTGAACGAGGCCGATCTGTTCTGAAAGTTCTTGAACGATATCATGACACTGTTAAACCTTCTCATCTACAATTCATTGAGCCGTCAAAGCGCTATGCCGACATTATAATACCGGGAGGCGGAGAGAACGAGGTGGGAATTGAAGTGCTGATATCAATTATTGAAAAACATTTATTAAAACAACAATCTGAAAAACATGCTCGATAACATAAAAGTTGAAGATGTCTTGTTTCTCGATATCGAAACAGTCCCGCAGGAATCATCGATGACCACTCTTGATCCATCGTTGCAGCTGCTTTGGGACAAAAAATCAAAATTGTTCCGTTCACCTGAACAGACGCCGGAAGAGGTTTATGAAAGAGCCGGCATATATTCGGAGTTTGGTAAAATAATATGTATATCTGTAGGGCTAATAACAGAAAAAGCTCCAAGCAGTTTCAGGATAAAATCATTCTACGGCGATGATGAGAAATCAATACTTTCAGAGTTCTCGGCAATGCTCACAAAATTCTGCAGGTCAAATAAAGAGGCCATTTTGTGTGCTCATAACGGAAAAGAATTCGACTTTCCCTACATAGCTCGCAGGATGATTATCAATAAACTTATCATCCCCGGCATACTCGATAACGCAGGAAAAAAGCCATGGGAAGTCAAGCTGCTGGATACCATGGATCTGTGGAAGTTCGGAGATTACAAGAATTATACTTCTCTTGATCTGCTGACATCAATACTTGGTATACGATCGCCAAAAGATGATATTGACGGGAGCATGGTGGCCGGTATCTATTATGATGAAAAAGACCTGCCGCGCATAGTAAGGTATTGTGAAAAGGATGTTCTTGCAATTGCACAGATACTTCTAAGATTTATGAATTTTCAGGCTATTGCTGATGACAGGATTGAATCCGTAACAGTTTTTACATAAACTGATCGTTGTTTTTTCGCGAAAAAGAGTTCAATGAGAAAGCAGATCTGACAACGCTTCAATAACTGCCTCAGGATTATCGGCCTGGAGCCAGTGTCCGGCATTTCTGATAATTTTCAACTCCGCGGCAGGGAACAACTTCAATATTTTTCTGAAATTCTCAGTGTTAAGATAATCTGAGTTCTCGCCCTTCAAAAACATAACCGGGAAGCCTGTAATTTGCTCCTGCTCAATTCCCGACAGGGGTAATCCTTCAACGATTTTATCAAGATTATGCATCAGTGACGAGGTATTAATTTTCCACTTAAATCTTTTATCGTCAGTTCGTTGCAGGTTCTTCATTATCAGCTCCCTGACTTTTGGGGAATCGATTGATACGGCCAGTTGTATATCCACGTCGCTGCGCGACCTGGTTTCTGATAAGTCGGTATCAAGTATTGCTTTTAAAATTTTGTGATGCTGATCGTAAGCAAATTGTTTTTCGTTATCATCGGCAAAAGGTGAGATATCTGCTATCAGCAAGCCCATTATCATCTCCGGCCACCATGCAGCAAAGCGCATAGCTGTTTTCCCTCCCATGCTGTGGCCGGCAAGAAAAAATTTATCAAGGTTCAGATCTTTTATCAGTTCATGAAGGTCGCTGCTCATGGAGTCATAATCATGAATCACAGAATGAGGCGATTGTCCGTGGTTACGCTGATCTGGCAGATAGACTGTGAACCTGTTGCTTATGCTTTTTGTAATAGTAACCCAGTTGTCAGAAGCTCCATAAAGACCATGAAGTATTATAAGCGGCGGACCAGAGCCATATTTCCGGTAGAAGAGCTTCATTAACTTGTTAATCGGATAATTGTCGTTTATACATCCGGATAGTATTTTCAAGGCCGAGATAAAGGGCATCTGCAATCAGGGCATGACCAATGGAGACCTCGAGTAACCAGGGGATGTTCTTATGAAAATAGTTCAGGTTGTCAAGGTTAAGGTCATGTCCGGCATTTAAACCCAGACCAGCATCCCTTGCTATTTCAGCAGCCCTGATGAATGACCTGATTGCTTCTGCTGCACTTTTTTCAAACCCTGAAGCATATGGTTCTGTATAAAGCTCAACCCTGTCAGTTCCTGTGAGGACTGCATTTTCTATATTGACAGCCTTTGTATCGACGAACAGGGAAGTTCTTATACCGGCTTTTTTGAATATCGAAACTATGTCAGTCAGGAAACCCCTGTTTTTCAGGGTATCCCATCCTGCATTGGATGTTATTGCATCATGCTTATCAGGCACTAATGTAACCTGGTCGGGCTTTACAGAGAGAACAAGGTCGATAAAGCTGTCAGATGGATTTCCTTCAATATTGAACTCTGTCTTAATAATTGGCCTTATCTCAAGAACGTCTCTGTACCTGATATGCCTTTCATCAGGCCGCGGATGGACAGTTATGCCGTCAGCACCGAAAGCCTGGCAGTTAATAGCAGCATTAAGGACATTCGGGATATTTCCTCCCCGTGCATTCCGTAATGTTGCAATTTTATTTATGTTTACACTCAGTCTGGTCATAAAATAATAATGTTGATTATCCGTGTTGTTATTAATTATGTAAAAGTAATATAACTGCCTATTTTTTTATTACTTTGGAAAAAATTAACCATAATGGTCGCCAGCGATCTGATATCTGAAATTATTCCTGCGCTTAAAACATCTGATACAGGGCAGACTGCACTGAACTGGATGGAAATATTCAGGATATCCCATTTGCCTATCGTAAATAATCTGGATTTTCTGGGGCTCATTTCTGATAATGATATTTATGACATGAATCAACCGGAAGAACCGATAGGGAGTCATGAACTTACATTACTGAAACCTTATGTTACAACAAATCAGCATCTTTTTGAGGTTATTGGCCTTGCTGCACAGCTGAAACTGACAGTTGTTCCGGTTCTCGACAACAATAATCATTATAAAGGTGTCATTACCACTAACGACCTTATCCGTCATATTGCAAACATATCGTCGATGGATCAGCCAGGTGGTATAATTGTGCTGGAAATGATTGAAAGAGATTATTCTTTATCACAGATAGCCATGATAGTTGAAAGCAATAATATAAAGATAATGAGCATGTATATTACCTCTCCGGCCGATTCTGCAAGGCTGGAAGTAACTTTAAAAGTAAATACTACTGATCTCCTGGCTCTTATCAGGACCTTCGAAAGATACAACTATGAAGTAAAGACATGGGTTACAACGAATGATTCCCTTGACCGGTTTTATTCTGAACGGTTTGATCTCCTGATGAAATATCTTAACATGTAACAAGCTATGTTACAAAAAGTTGCAATTTTCAGTAAAGACAATAACTCAAAAACCCGTGACGGGGTGCAAAGGCTGGTTGATGAGTTCTGCAAACGAGGTATACAAATCCAGCTGTTTCAAAGAGCAGGGGAGCAAAAATCGCAGTGCCAGGGAGAATTAATTGAACGATTCAATGATCTTTCAGATTTGTCAGGCAAACCGGATATTGTACTAAGCGTTGGTGGAGACGGCACTTTCCTTGAGACAGTTCTTAAAGTCAAAGACATGGGGATACCGGTGGCAGGTGTTAACACTGGAAGAATGGGATTCCTTGCAAATATTCCGGGCGATGATATCGGCAATTCGATTGATCAGCTATGTCACAACGACTATGAGATCATAGAACGAACACTACTTGAGATCTCGCGTCCTGTCGGCTTATTTGAAGGAGAATCAGCGGTTGCCCTTAATGAAATAACCATTCAGAAAGCTAACCTGAACATGATAACTGTACATGTATATGTTAATGATGTTTTTCTCAATACGTATTGGACCGACGGCCTTATTGTATCGACCGCAACCGGATCGACTGCCTATAACCTGAGTGTGGGCGGACCCATTTTATCGCCGGAAGATGAAAGTATTATTATTTCTCCTATCTCCCCCCATAACCTTACTATACGGCCAATTGTCCTTTCCGGGGAGGGTAACCTGAGGATGGTGATGGAAGCCAGGACAGATGAGTATCTTGCCACCTGCGATTTCAGATTCAGGAGATTGCCGATAGGTGAGGAGATACATATTGTAAAGGCCAGTGCGAAACTTAAAACAGTAATGCTGAAAGGCCGCGATTTTTACAGTACTCTCAGAAATAAACTAATGTGGGGAGCTGACCGGAGGAACTGAAAAGATACATTATCCTGAAAGATTATTTTATAAATTTATCATATTTAGTTAATTTTGTATCTGATTATTATATGCTCTGAATTTTAGATTATTATATTTGTATTAGCAATAAAAAAAGTGAATCATGAAACGTTCCTTTTTATTGATATTAGTGTTCTGTCTTGTTGTACCCTTGTCGCAGGCTCAGCTCTGGAGGATGAAGAGATGGGAAGCCGTCGGTGGAATCGGTCCTTCTTTTTTCTTTGGCGATATTGGAGGGTATTCCCAGACGAAAAACATTCTGGGAATAAGAGATATGAGCTACAGGCAGACGCGGTTCGATATAAACGGAAGTCTTAAATACAGGATCACGAGGACCGTTAATGCCAGGGTAAGCATGACTTACGCACTTTTTCATGCTACTGACGATAGAGGATCAAATGAAGGCAGGAACCTGGAAGCAGTAACTTCAGTTTTCGAACCCACACTTATAGGCGAGTATTATTTCATTAAGAATTATTCGGAGAACAGTTACCTCTTTGTAAAGGGGAAAGAACGGTTTATGAGGGTTTTGTTTAAATCGCTCGATTTTTATGCGTTTACAGGTTTTGGCGGTGCCGCATATAGTGTAAAAGGAAATGATGCGCTGGTTGCATTTAATATGAAAAACAGCGGTTTTACCGGAGTCATCCCCGCGGGGGTCGGAGCAACTCTTATTTATTCCCCTAACCTGAATTTTGGAGTTGAGGTTGGCGGAAGATATACCTTTACAGATTTCTTAGACGGTTATACCTCACAATATTCCAAGGCAAACGACGTTTATTATTTTTTAAACTTTACTGTCACATACAAGCTGAAAACAGGGCCCCATGGTTTGCCCACCTTCAGATGATAATGAGCGGGATCAGTTTTAATGAAAAGAGTACCTTGGATTTTCCTATTTATCGGCCTGACTGTTACTGTTGCCGGACAACGCAATTCCGATTATGGTGTATTTGTCGGCGTTTCATCCTACATGGGCGATATTAATCCCAACAGACTTATGTATTCCCCTCTTCCGGCCGGAGGGCTTTTTTACCGGTATAATTTTCATCCACGGCATGCTCTGAGAGGCTCTGTTTTTTTCGGAGGTATCAGAGCCAATGACCTTGACTTCAAAAACAGTTTTCAGAAAGCAAGAGCAGCATCATTTTCAGGAACTGTTGGAGAACTTGCCCTTCAATTTGAATTTAACTTTTTACCATATACAACTGAAGGAAAACGGTGGGATTATACACCTTATTTTGCAGCAGGCGCAGGGGTTGCCATTATTAATTCCACAATATTTGCCTGCAAACCCGTGATACCATTCTCACTGGGTTTTAAGGTAAATATTTATAAAAATATGGGACTTGAAGCGGAATATGGTTTTCGTAAAACTTTTTATGATAACTTTGACGGCCTGAAAGATTTGGTTGCCCCATCCGATTATGCATGGATACATAACAATGACTGGTATTCATTCGCCGGTATAGCATTAACATGGAAAATCTACAGCAGACTTGTAGGATGCCCTGCCTATAGCGATGTGGATGAAAAAAGAAAACACTGAATTATGTCATTACGACCATTAATTAATATTAAGAAGCTTCCGATCCATATTGCAATAATAATGGATGGAAATGGAAGATGGGCCGCCCATCATGGCAAAGACAGAATATTTGGTCACCAGCAGGGAGTGGAATCAGTAAAAAGCATCATTGAGGCAGCTGCGGAGCTTGGATTGAAATACCTTACCCTTTATGCCTTCTCGACTGAAAACTGGGGCAGACCTGATGAAGAAGTTTCAGCACTAATGGGTATTATGGTACAGTCGCTTAATAATGAGACTGATACATTACTTAAGAATAATATCAGACTTTCTACAATTGGTGATTTTGACAGGCTTTCAGATGATGTAAGGGCAAGTTTATCAGAAACAGTGAATATTACCTCGGTTTCAAAAGGGTTAAACCTTGTTATTGCACTGAGCTACAGCTCAAGATGGGAAATAACTGAGGCAGTAAAAAAAATTATTTCGGATGTTGAAAAAAGTATTATAACAAAGGATTCTGTTGATGAATCGTCTTTTGAAAAATATCTCGGAACTCATGGCATCCCTGATCCTGACCTGATGATCAGGACCAGCGGTGAGTTAAGGATCAGTAATTTTTTACTCTGGCAGCTTGCCTATGCTGAATTATATTTCACTGATAAATTTTGGCCTGATTTTGGTAAGGAAGACTTCTATGATGCCATAATTAACTTCCAGAAAAGGGAAAGAAGGTTTGGAAAGACAAGTGAACAGATTATGGAAAATTGATGAAATGATGAGGATCAGAAGATTAAAAAGAATGGTTGTGGCTCTATCCATGTTCATGGCCGGCATTTTGTTGAATGCTCAGGAAAAACAGGAGGTTTATAATTATGCAGATGAAAGCGAATACATCATTGGCGGTGTTACAGTTTCGGGAATACGTTATCTTGATTTAAATGCGCTGATCGGATTATCAGGGCTCAGAGTGGGGCAGGAGATAACAATACCGGGAGATGCTGTGACCAATGCCGTAAAGAAACTCTGGCAACAGGGACTTTTTTCAGATGTGAGAATTACAATCCAGTCAAAAAGAGCCGACACAGTATTTCTTGATATCGCTCTTCAGGAGCGTCCGCGTTTATCTTCTATCAAGCTTAACGGGATAAGAAACGGAGAGACAACTGACCTTCTTGAAAAAATAAATCTTCCTGTCGGATCGCAGGTCACTTCTTACATTCTTAATAATACAGAAAAGATAATTAAGGACCATTATGTTGATAAAGGCTTTCTGAATACGACTGTTGATTTTGTACAGAAAGATGACCCTGATCAGCCCAATAATGTCATTCTTAACATAAATATCGACAAAAACGAAAAAGTAAAAATAGGAGAGCTGAAATTTATCGGGAATGAATATTTCACTGACTCTAAGCTTCGTCACAAGATGAAGGGTACCAAGCAGAAAAACCTGAATTTCTTTAAGTCGTCAAAGTATATCAAAACAAAATTCGAAGAAGATAAAGAGAAGCTTAATACTTTTTATAATGATAACGGGTTTAAGGATTTCACAATATTATCCGATTCTCTTTATAAAATTTCTGACGATCGTATAGGTTTGCAGCTACGTATTGATGAAGGAGATCAATATTTTCTGAGGAAAGTCGACTGGGTTGGGAATAGTGTATACAGGGCGGAGGATCTTAATAAGGTATTTAATGTTGATAAGGGTTCAGTCTATAATCAGTCGCTTATTCTTGACAGGCTTAATGGAACCAGCGGAGCTCAGGATGCTGTCAATAATTTATATCTTGATTATGGTTACCTCTTTTCACATTTAACCCCTGTTGAATCGAAGATAGAGGGCGATTCTGTTGATCTTGAGGTAAGAATTTATGAAGGTGACCAGGCCTACATCAACAATGTTATGATTACAGGAAACACCAGAACAAATGAACATATAGCCCGCCGCGAACTATATACACTGCCTGGTGATCTGTTCAGCAAGGATAAGATACTGAGATCCATTCGTCAGCTTGGAGTTCTGGGCCATTTTGATCCTGAGAAGATAAATCCCACTCCGATTTCTGATCCAATTAACGGGACAGTAGACCTTCTTTATAAGCTTGAAGAGAGAGCCAATGACCAGTTTGAGATCTCAGGAGGCTGGGGTGCAGGAATGCTCGTGGGTACCGTGGGAGTCAGGTTCAACAATTTTGCCATGCGCCACTTCTTTGATCTGAAAGAGTGGAAACCATATCCTTCCGGCGACGGACAATCTCTTAGTATCAGGGCTCAGTCTAATGGAAGAATTTACTCGTCATATAACATATCATTTGTAGAACCATGGCTTGGCGGCAAAAAACCCAACTCATTCTCTGTCTCATTATACAGGTCGGTTATGACAAATGGTACAAAGAAAGGAGAACAGGGCAGACAGTCAATGATAATAGACGGAGCTTCAATTGGTTTGGGCAAACGGCTTGAATGGCCTGATGACTTTTTCTCTATTTACGGAGAGTTAAATTATGAGAAATACAACTTGAATAATTACAGCTACTACAGGTTTCTTTTTGAAAACGGACAGTCGAATCTTTTCAGTGTTACTGCCAGGCTCACCAGGTTTTCCACAAGTCCTAACCTGATTTATCCAAGAAACGGATCTTCCTTTACGCTCTCTTTACAGATAACTCCGCCATATAGTTTATTAAGCGGGAAGAATATGGCAGATGCTACGGATGAAGAAAAATATAAGTGGATTGAATTCCATAAATGGACATTCAAGTCAGACTATTATTATCCATTATCCAAAGATGACAAGCTAGTGTTAAATGCCAGATTCTCTTTCGGTTATCTGGGATATTACAACAAAGATATAGGACCCTCACCATTTGAAAACTTTTATCTGGGAGGTGACGGGATGACCGGCTACAGCTTTTACGGTCGCGAGGTAATTGCACTCAGGGGTTATACGAACGGGTCGCTTACACCGACAGATTCCAAAACCGGGTCTCCTGCAGGTAATATTTATTCAAAGATCACTTTTGAGTTGAGATACCCTCTCTCTCTCAGCCAGCAGGCAACAATTTATGCACTTACTTTCCTCGAATCAGGTAGAGCCTGGTACAGTCTGAAAGAATATAATCCATTTAAGATGAACCGCTCTGCAGGGATAGGGCTGCGAGCTAATCTTCCTATGTTCGGATTACTGGGGATTGACTGGGGATATGGTTTTGATCCTGTTCCTTCAGGCGATTCAAATGCAAATAAGTCACAATTCCATTTTGTTATAGGGCAACAATTTTAACAAGAACATTAATTTTAAAATTATGAAAAAAGCAGGTTTAATAATAGGATTATTTATTCTGTCCTCAGCCTTTGCTGTTGCACAGAAATATGCATTCGTGGATTCTGAATACATCCGGAAGAATATTCCGGCCTTTACTACAGCCCAGGATCAGCTTGATAGGTTATCAGAACAATGGGAGAAAGAGGTTGCTGACGGCTATGCAGTTGTCGAGCAGATGTATAAATCATATCAGAATGAAGCTCCGCTTCTTTCGCAGGAAATGAAGACCAAAAGAGAGGAAGCTATAATAACGAAAGAGAAAGAGATGAAAGATCTTCAGAATAAGTATTTTGGAATGGAGGGCGACCTATTTAAAAAGAGGGAAGAGCTTGTAAAACCTATCCAGGATGAAATTCTGAAAGCTATTAAAGATATTGCTGTAGAGGGTAGTTATGCAGTTATTTTTGACACTGCTGCCGGAGGTAATATACTTTTTGCAAACCCGAAATTCGATATCAGCGACCAGGTTCTGGAAAAATTAGGTTATAAAAATTAAATAATTACTTTTGCAAGAATTAAATTAATAAAACTATCTGAAATGAAAAGATTTATAGGAATTGCAACTCTGATTTTTTTAGTTGCTTCTGTCGGGCAGTCACAAACTTTTAAGTTCGGGCATATCAACAGCGACGAACTCATACAGGCTCTGCCTGAATATGACACAGCAAATGTAAAGCTGGAAAAATTCAGGAAGGAACTTGTTAATTATCTTGAACTTATGTCGGTTGAATTAAATAATAAGAGTGATACTTATAATAAAGAAAGCAAAAACCTGACAGATCTGGTCAAGCAGACAAAAGAGCAGGAACTTATTGACCTGAACAGAAAGATTCAGGAGTTCCAGCAAAATGCCCAGGAACAGCTTCAAAACAAACAGGTTGAACTCTTTCAGCCTATTTATCAGAAAGTAGATAAGGCTATTAAAGATGTAGGTAAAGAAAACGGTTTTACTTATGTATTTGACGTCGCAAAAGGTTCGCTTCTCTATTTTGATGAAACAAAGAGCACAAATGTAATGCCATTGGCTAAAGCCAAGCTTGGCCTGAAGTAGCTTATTATACATATTACTATGACCATCCTTTGCGGGATGGTCATTTTTTTAATTTATCAACAAAGTGAAAGAACAACCTATCGGGATTTTTGATTCCGGCGTCGGAGGGCTTACAGTGGCTCATGCCATCAAGCAATTGCTCCCTGGAGAAAGCCTGATATACTTTGGGGATACAGCTCACCTTCCTTATGGCGATAAGTCTGCGGATTCAATAAAATATTATTCCAGAAAGATTACCGAATTCCTTCTTGAGCAAAATGCAAAAGTTATCCTTGTGGCGTGTAATTCTGCCTCAGCTTCTGCTTTTGACTCGCTGAAAAAGGAATTTGGAGACCGCACTGTGCTGCTGGATGTGATAGATCCTGTAGTAGATTATCTGAGTACCAGGAACTACAGAAAAATTGGCGTTATCGGAACGAAAAGAACTATCTCTTCAGGAACCTATGAAACTAAAGTGAAGAAAAAGTCGCCCGATACCGAAGTCATTTCCCTGGCAACACCTTTGCTGGTCCCGATGATTGAAGAAGGCTTCATATTTGATGATATTAGTAATGCTATTTTGCGTACCTATCTCTCGGATCAGTCGCTGGCAGGTATTCAGGCCTTAATACTTGGATGTACTCATTATCCCATAATTAAGAACCAGATAATCAAGATTTTCAATTTTAATCTTGAAGTGATCGATTCGGCTCGGATAGTATCAGTGTTGTTAAAGGAAATACTTGAAAAAAACAAGCTTCTGAATGAAACCGGTAAAGTAAAAGACCAGTTTTATGTTTCTGACTATACACCCTATTTTGAAAAGATTGCAAAAATGTTCTTTGAGGGTGATATCAACCTGAAAAAAGCAGATATCTGGAACTGATTCCTTTTTAAATTGTTATATAGATGATTCAGGGATTCAGCATAAGGAGTCTGATCGTCCTGTAAATATGATCAATATCATGTGGATTAACACTTTTTTTTTATGATTTTGACATTGCAATAATATACCTTTGTTTGTCATAAACAACTGATTAGGTGTTATAAAGCATCATTATTAAATTTATAATATTTCAATGGCAAAAAACTCACAGGTAATTGAAAGAGAAGAAGTGGTAATCCGTTTTTCGGGTGATTCAGGGGATGGTATGCAACTCACAGGGACTCTCTTTTCGGATACTGCAGCCCTGTTTGGAAACGACCTGTCAACATTTCCCGATTATCCGGCTGAGATACGGGCACCCCAGGGCACTGTAGGAGGTGTTTCCGGCTTCCAGGTTCATCTTGGACATTCAGAAATTAATACTCCCGGCGATTTTTCCGATGTTCTTGTTGCTATGAACCCGGCAGCTATAAAAGCCAATGCCGGGTGGATTAAGCCAGGCGGAACAATAATATATGATAAGGACAATTTTACTGAAAAGAATATCCAGAAAGCAGGTTATAAAGCCGATCCTATTGCTGAAGAAAAACTTGATTCTTATAATGTTATTGATGCGCCAATCTCATCTATGGTGAAAGAAGCACTTAAAGATTTTGGACTCGATCCTAAATCAGTGCTAAGGACAAAAAATATGTTTGCTCTTGGTATGGTCTACTGGCTTTTTGACAGAAACCTAAAATATACAGAACAATTTTTTGATAAGAAATTTGCAAAAAAACCGGAGATAGCCGGTGCAAATAAAGTAGCGTTAAGAGCAGGCTATTATTATGCGGAAACGATAGAGGCTCTTAACCCTGTATTTAAGATTGAGCCCGCACCGATAGCAAAAGGCACATATCGTAATATAAGCGGTAATACCGCAACAGCCTGGGGATTTCTTGCAGCAGCAGAAAAAGCCGGACTGAACCTTTTTATAGGATCATATCCTATTACACCTGCTACAGGTATTCTTGAGGAGCTTGCGGCACGTAAAGATCTGGGCGTTAAAAGTTTCCAGGCTGAAGATGAGATAGCAGGTATCTGCACTGCTCTCGGAGCCAGCTTTGCCGGTCATCTTGCAATAACATCAACATCAGGACCAGGGCTGGCACTTAAAACGGAAGCGATAGGACTGGCCGTGATGACAGAGCTTCCTATTGTCATTGTCGATGTTCAGAGAGGAGGTCCTTCAACCGGACTTCCTACAAAAACGGAACAGACTGACCTGCTTCAGGCTTTATTTGGAAGGAACGGCGAATGTCCGGTTGTTGTTATCGCCGCAAGTGCACCTGCCAATTGTTTTCATTATGCTTTTGAAGCTGCGAGAATTGCGCTTGAACATATGACTCCTGTGCTTCTTTTAACAGACAGCTACCTGGCAAATGGTTCTGAGCCCTGGAAAATACCTGAAATGAAGGAATTACCTGCAATTAAACCTCCGTTTGCCGATAAAAATGAAACTCCCTTCATGCCTTATAAGCGTAACTGTGACACTCTTGCCCGCTCATGGGCAATACCGGGTACTCCGGGACTTGAACACAGGATAGGAGGCCTCGAAAAGACCCTTAAGGGAACCGTTTCATATATTCCTGAAAACCATGAACAAATGGTAAGGTTCAGAGCTGATAAAGTAGCAAGAGTTTCTGATACGATACCTGATATCAACCTCTTTGGAAAAAGCTCAGGCGACCTGCTGGTAGTAGGCTGGGGGGGGTCTTATGGGTATCTCATGACTGCAGTAAGGGAAATGCAGATTGAAGGACACAGAGTAAGCCTGGCCAATTTCAATTATATCAATCCGTTACCCAAAAATACAGAGAAGATTTTCAGTAAATTTAAGAAGATTGTTGTTGCAGAGCTTAATATGGGCCAGTTTGCTGATTACCTGCGAATGAAATTTCAGCAGTTTACCTATGAGCAAATAAATAAGGTTCAGGGTCTTCCTTTTACGATTACGGAGATAAAAGAAAAATGTATTAAAATTCTGGAGGACAAATAAGATGGCAGATGTACAAATAAATCAGTATACAGCAAAAGACTTCAAGAGCGATCAGGAAGTAAGATGGTGCCCAGGCTGTGGTAATCATGCAGTACTGAGTGCCGTTCAAAAAGCGCTGACAGAACTTGGGATGCCAAAAGAAAAATTTGCATTCATTTCAGGGATAGGATGTTCTTCGAGGTTTCCATACTATATGGATACGTATGGATTTCATGGAATACATGGACGTGCTGCAGCAATCGCAACAGGCGTTAAAACTGCCAATCCAGAGCTGTCGGTATGGGAAATAACAGGCGACGGTGATGCACTGGCAATAGGGGGAAACCATTTTATTCATGCTATACGAAGAAATATAGACATTAATATATTACTCTTTAATAATGAGATCTATGGACTTACCAAAGGGCAATATTCTCCTACCTCGAAAAAAGGACTTGTAACAAAAACATCTCCGTTCGGGACAGTAGAAGAGCCATTCTCCGTGGGTGAACTGGTTATTGGTGCAAGGGGGAAATTTTTTGCCAGGACTATTGATACCAATCTGGCACTTTCGGCACAGATCTATACTGATGCTGCAAGACATAAAGGTACTTCAGTTGTTGAGGTCCTTCAGAACTGTGTGATCTTTAATGATGGGATTCACGATACAGTCACCGGGAAGGAAGTAAGAGATGAAAGGACAATAATACTGAGGCATGGTCAACCTATGAGATTCGGCAAGGATAACGAAATGGGACTTATTCTTGAAGGTTTAAAATTAAAAGTTGTTAAACCGGGCGAAGACGGCATATCAGAAAATGATATTCTTATTCATGATGCTAACGAACCCAATCCAGGTATCCATTATATGCTTGCAAACATGAAAGATCCTGAATATCCTGTTGCTCTTGGAGTTATACGATCTGTTGCAGGGCATTCATACGAAAGTGATGTTGAAGAACAGATTAAGGCAATCAGGAAGGATGCTAAAATAAAGTGCATGGACGATCTCCTTATGAGTGGATCAACCTGGAAAATGGAATAAATCTTTTTACCAGGCCAAAAGAATAATTCAGTAGCTCAGAAGTCAAAGCTTCTGATTTCAATATTCGATGGTTCTTCATACTTGCTTCATTTCAGGTTCCCTGAGTCTCAATTTTTCTACCTTACCATTTATTTTACTAATTTTAAGTCCTGATCATTCTTTTTAGATTGCTGATGGATAAGAAAAATCATATTAACCCTGAGTATAACAGGTTGTTGCATGATCAGCAGGAACGGCTGAAAGAACTTGCATGTATCAATCAGACGACCCAGATTCTGAAAGAGGGGAAAACTGTAGAGGAGACACTTCAGCAAATAGTCCTGCTTTTACCCGAAGCGTGGCAATACCCGGAATTCACATCTGCACGTATCAGGTTTCTTGACATGTCATTTGAAACACCCGACTTTCATGAAACATCATGGAAGATGTTACAGGAATTCAATACAATAGATGATGAGAAGGGTGTAATTGAGATATGCTATACCAAAGAATTCAGCATAGAGAATGAAGGGCCGTTTCTTAAAGAAGAGAGGGATCTTATACAGAATATTGCAAGCCTGATAACCGGATATATAAACAGCTATAAAGCACGCAACTTAATCCGCAGAACTCAGATACCCGGAGAGGAACCTGAAGATCTAAAAACAGTATCCAGCAGAAAATTACTACAAAAATTCCTTGAAAGACATAATGCAGAACGTGATGTTTTCCATGATCTGCAGCCTTTCAAGGTACGGGAGATTCTTCTGGTCGCAAATCTTTATGATGCTTATTCAATAGAAAGAGAAGGAAGATTCTCCGATCATATGCTTGGTGAATACTATCAGCTGAGTCTGACCTCACTTCCCAGGGTAACTGGTGTTTCAAATGAGGAGGAAGCCTTCAACAGGCTGAAAGCCAGACATTACGACCTGGTGATAATTATGATAGGAGTTCATAAGGAGAATCCGATGACGCTCTGTAAAAAGATCAAGGAGAAGTACCCGTATCTGCCTACTTTTTTGCTTATAAACAATCCTGCTGATGTTGCTTTTATAAAAAAGCAGGAATCACTGGGTACCCCGTTTGATAATTACTTTGTGTGGACAGGAGAATCAAAGGTATTCTTTGCGATGGTAAAGCTACTGGAGGATAAAGTCAATGTTGATAATGATACCAGGAAAGGACTTACCAGGGTAATTCTTATTGTTGAAGATTCTGCAGAATACTATTCAAGCTACCTCCCTATGCTTTATACACTTGTTATGGAGCAAACAAGGAATCTTATCGCTGATGTTTCCACCGATGAGCTCTACCGTGTTTTAAAACTTAGGGCACGGCCAAAGATACTTCTTGCCTCCAACTGGGAAGAATCTATTTCAATATATAATAAATACAAGGATAGCCTCCTGTGCGTAATCTCCGATATGCGCTTTCCAAAAGAGGGAGAGCTTTACGATAATGCAGGTTTCGAGCTTATTCAGCATATAAAGTCAAGTTTTCCCAATCTGCCTACATTGCTTCAATCATCAGACCCTGAAAATGCAAAATATGCATTCTCTCTGAAATCGAATTTTATAAATAAGAATTCAGAAAGTCTGCTTCAGGACCTGAAGTCTTTCATAAACTATTATCTGGGTTTTGGACATTTTGTTTACCGCGACAACAAGGGACGGCAGATAGCTGTGGCAAAATCGATGAAGGAATTTGAGGCCTACCTTGAAACCATTCCTGAAGATTCACTCGCATATCATGCAATGAAAAATCATTTTTCACTTTGGCTTATGGCCAGGGGAGAAGTGAAGATCGCAAAACTGATTAATCCTATTCAGGTATCTGACTTTAACAGTATGAAGGAACTCCGGGAGTTCCTCATTGATATTATAAGGAAGCGCCGGCGGGAGATGAACAAGGGGCGGGTAGTAAACTTTGAAGAATCCCTGGTGATTGACGAAACAAATGTTGTAAGCCTTTCGGGTGGATCGCTGGGAGGCAAGGGCAGAGGTATAGCTTTTATCAATACATTGATATACAGCTTCGAACTTGGCAGATTGCTTCCGGGGATCAACATAAAGAATCCAATAACTGCTATTATCGGGACAGATGAATTCGATATGTTCATGGAGAGAAATCATCTGTGGAGTATAGTTAAAGAAGAAAAAGATTTTGATGTTCTTCAGAAGCAATTTCTTGAAGGGAACCTGAGCTATACCCTGGAAAAGGAACTCAGGATTTTATTGAAGCACCTTGATAAGCCCTTGGCAGTCAGGTCATCAAGCTTATTTGAGGATTCTATGAGCCAGCCCTTCTCAGGTATATTCGGCACTTACCTTCTGCCAAATAACCACCCCGAATTTGAAATAAGACTGAAGCAGCTTTCAGATGCAATTAAGCTGGTGTTTTCATCCATCTACTCGAAAAGTTCACGGACATATTTTGAGGCAATTAACTTTAAGGTTGAGCAGGAAAAGATGGGTGTGGTGATCCAGGAAGTAGTCGGACACAGATTTGAAGATGCCTTCTATCCGCATATAAGTGGCACAGCACAATCTTTTAACTTCTACCCTGTTGCCCATATGACACCCCGGGATGGATTTGCGGTTATGGCAGTTGGCCTTGGACATTACGTTGTTGAAGGAGAAAAAGCTTTCAGATTCTCACCTGAATATCCGGCACTTGATATAATATCTCATAAAGATCTTTATAAAAATTCGCAGGTATATTTCTATGCTGTTGATATGCAAAAGAAAGATCTGAACCTTCTTGAGGGTGAGAATGCCGGTCTTATTACTCTCGATATAAGCAGGGCTGAGGAACATGGCACGCTAAACCACTCTGCATCGGTACTGAATACCGATAATGATACACTTGTCCCCGGACTTAATATTCCGGGTCCGCGTGTTATAAATTTTGCCGATATTCTGAAATATGACTATTTACCCCTGGCTTCAACACTCAGGACAATCCTGGATGTTGTTTCTGAAGCTACAGGTAACCCCTCTGAGATAGAGTTTGCCATCGACCTGACCAGGGATAAGGAGGGACGATCCTCTTTTTACCTGCTCCAGATAAAACCGCTTGTAGGAAGCGGAGCAGGCTATGATATAGATTCTGAGAGTATTAATGAAGAAGATATCCTTCTGGAAACAAAGAAAAGCATGGGTAATGGTGTCATTGATAATATAACTGACGTTATTTATGTTGAACCTGAGAAATTTGATAATCTGTTTACTGTCCAGATGGCAGAAGAGATAGACAGGATCAATGATAAAATGCTTAAGGAGGGCCGTCCCTATGTACTTCTTGGCCCGGGACGATGGGGTACCAAAGATAAGTTTCTTGGAATACCTGTAGTATGGCCCCAGATATCAAACGCTAAAGTAATTGTTGAAGTTGATCTGCCTGATTTTCATCCTGATGCATCTCTTGGCTCTCATTTTTTCCATAATGTCATATCGATGAATGTTGGTTATTTTTCTGTTAAACATAGTGCCCAGAATGGAAAAATAGACTGGGAGAAACTTAATAAGCAGGAAATAGTTGAACAAGGCAGGTTCTTCAGGCATATAAGGTTCGGAAAACCACTTCTGATAAGAATGGACGGGAAAAAACAGATTGCAGTAATATCAGTGAATGGATAATAAAACATCGCAACATGACAATTATTAACGGTATTCTGGATCTTCAGAAATACGACTTCACCGATACATCATTTGACCTGCTCATGCAGAAAAGAATACATCGTATTCTTATAATATGCAGTAATTATGATAATTACATGCTCGAGGAAGATGGAAGAATTGATGAACAGATTTTCAATGAATATGTGTCGCTGAACCTCCGTTATCCCCCAACCTTTATTCAGACCGATAATGCCGATGATGCTTTCAGAATACTACAGGATGGAAATGTGGACCTGGTGATTTCAATGCTTAGTATTAAGGGTACTGATGTATTTGCACTGGCAAAAAAAATAAAAGCCAGGTACGAAAAAATACCAATAGTTGTTCTTACTTATTTTTCTCGTGAAGTATCATTGCGCCTCGAAGGAGAGGATCTCAGCGCCATAGATTATGTTTTCTGCTGGCTGGGTGAAGCATCTCTGATACTGGCAATAATAAAACTTATTGAAGATAAGATGAATGCAGACCATGATATTGAAAATATCGGGGTCCAGGCTATTATCCTTGTGGAAAACTCAATAAGGTATATTTCGGCTTATTTACCGAATATTTACAGAATAGTCCTTTTGCAATCACTTGATTTTCAGCGCGAAGCTCTCAATGAGCATCAGCGGATGCTGAAAATGAGGGGTCGTCCGAAAATATTGCTCGCCAACAATTTCAACGATGCTGCAACATTGTATCAAAAGTATAAATACAATGTTCTTGGCGTCATCTCAGATATCAGTTACAAAAGAGATAATGTTCAGGATGAGAACGCAGGTATTGAGCTTTGTAAGGTAGTTATGGCCGACGATGACAAAGTCCCTTTTCTTTTGCAATCATCCAGCATGGAGCATAAAAAGAGAGCAGAGGAACTTGGTGCGGGGTTTATCCATAAATATTCTAAATCCCTGTCGCTTGAACTCAGGAATTTCATTATTCAGAATCTGGCTTTTGGTCCGTTCGTCTTCAAGAACCCTGAAACGCTGGAACCTATAGCCATCGCCACAGATCTTCAAAGCCTCCAGCAAAAGATACTGACGGTTCCTGATAATACACTTGAATACCATGCAACAAGGAATCATTTTTCCAAATGGTTAAATGCCAGGGCTCTTTTCCCTGTGGCACAGATGTTCAAATATATCAGGAAGGAAGATTTCGAGACGATGGATGAGATGAGACGTTTTCTTTATGTTGCCATCTCCAGTTTTCGTCTTGGGAAGGGAAGAGGAGTTATTGCCCAGTTCGATAAATCCAGCTTCGATGAATACCAGGTTTTTTCACGGATCGGCGAAGGATCTATCGGTGGTAAGGCCAGGGGGCTGGCTTTTATAAACAGGATAATCAAGAACCATAAGCTTTATAACAAGTTTCCTGATGTGCTGATAACCATCCCTCGTACTGTTGTTCTGAGCACCGATATCTTCGATGAATTCATGGATCATAATAACCTTTATTCTGTTGCACTTTCAGATCTTCCCGATGAAGAGATCCTTAACAGGTTTATTAATGCTGAGCTGCCGGGGCGTGTGTTCCAGGATTTTTATGCATTCCTTGCAGTATCGAGGAACCATCCTTTAGCTGTAAGATCGTCCAGTAAACTGGAAGATTCACATTATCAGCCATTTGCCGGAATATATTCAACCTACATGATTCCAAGGCTTACTGATAATAAGCTAATGGTTAAGGCATTGTCTGATGCGATAAAAGAGGTTTATGCTTCAGTCTACTATAAAGTCAGTAAGGCCTATATGACAGCAACCTCAAATGTTATCGACGAAGAGAAAATGGGAATAATCCTTCAGGAGGTTTGCGGAAACCGGCACGGAGATATTTTTTATCCCACATTTTCCGGGGTGGCAAGGTCAATAAATTTTTATCCGATAGGCTCCGAGAAAGCGGAAGACGGAATAGTAAATGTGGCATTTGGTCTGGGTAAGCTGATTGTTGAGGGGGGAATGTCGCTTCGTTTCTGTCCGAGGATTCCGAAAAAAATATTGCAGCTTTCATCCCCGGAGGCAGCCCTGAGAGATACGCAGAAAGAATTCAGGGCTCTTGATCTAAATATAGATAGTTTCGTTCCTTCAACCGACGATGGAGTAAATATACCGAGGATAGATATCAGGGATGCCAATAATGACAGAGCAATGAAACATTTGGCATCAACATACGATCATAATAACAATATTCTCCGCGACGGTATAGCTCAGTCCGGGAAAAGAATCATCACCTTTGCAGGTATATTGCAGCACGACACATTTCCGCTTGCAGACATTCTGAACTCACTGCTGGAGCTGGGTCAGAAGGAGATGAATAATCCTATCGAAATTGAATTCGCCGTTAACCTTGAAACACCGGCAGGTACTCCAAAAATCTTCAATTTTCTGCAGATAAGACCGATAGTCCATTCCGACGAAACCTATAACATCAATCTTGATAATATAAAATTTTCTGATACTCTTGTATATTCGGAGTCGGCCCTGGGGAATGGTATTTTTAAAGGTATTTTCGACCTGGTTTATGTCAAACCGGAATCATTCAATGCAGCTCAGAATAAAAATGTTGCCGGGATTATTGATAATATAAACTCAGACTTCGTGAAAAAGGGTTGCGGGTACGTTCTTATAGGCCCGGGCAGATGGGGTTCAACTGATCCATGGCTTGGCATACCAGTTAAATGGCCGCAAATATCAGCTGCCAGACTTATTGTGGAATCGGGTCTTAAGAATTATCGCATAGACCCAAGTCAGGGAACACATTTCTTCCAGAATCTCACCTCTTTCCGGGTTGGTTATCTTACTATAAACCCTTATATTAATGAAGGTTACTATGATGTTGACTATCTGAATAGTATGAAAGTTGTTTATGAAGATGATTTTGTAAGGCATGTACGGTTTGAAAAGCCGCTTGAAATTATGATAGATGGTAAAAGGCATAAGGGTGCAATTATGAAGCCGAAGTTATAACGGTACGATGGTACAACGATGCAACGGTACAACGGTACAACGGTGCAACGGTACAACGGTACAACGGTACAACGGTACAACGGTACAAAGGTGCAACGGTACAACGGTCAGAAGAAGAATAGGTGAAGGGGGGAATGGGAGAAAGGCTCACGGTTCACGGCTCAAGACTAAGCTCCTGAAACAGCAATATCCTTATTGATTTTTTTTATCAGGCCCTGCAGTACGGTACCCGGGCCGACTTCTGTAAACGAGGAAGCCCCATCGTTAATCATGTTTATTATACTCTGGGTCCATTTAACGGGTGATGTCAGTTGTTTAACAAGATTGCCTTTTATAATATCAGAATCGGATGATGCCTGTGCCGTTACGTTTTGGTAAACAGGGCATGACGGTTTGCAGAAAGATGTCAACCTGATAGCTTCTTCGAGCTCGACCCTTGCCGGTTCCATAAGCGGTGAATGAAAGGCCCCGCTTACTGCAAGCTTCAGAGCTCTTTTGGCGCCTTTTTCCTTTAATATTTCAATTGCAGCGTCTATACCTGCATTTGACCCTGAAATGACTATCTGACCCGGGCTGTTGTAATTTGCAGGAACCACAATTTCAGGTATTGAATTGCATATATCTTCAACAATTTTGTCGTCGAGGCCGAGTATGGCAGCCATAGTTGAAGGAGTAATCTCACAGGCTTTTTGCATTGACAAAGCTCTTTTCGCAACAAGTAGCAGTCCATCTTCGAATGACAGGGTTTTATTTGTTACCAGTGCTGAAAACTCTCCTAGTGAGTGGCCGGCGACCATATCGGGCTGAAATGTTTCTCCAAGCACAGCTGCAAGAATTGTGGAATGGAGAAAGATGGCAGGCTGTGTCACCTTCGTCTGTCTCAGGTACTCGTCTGTCCCGGAAAACATTATATCAGTGATCCTGAATCCGAGAATTGAGTTTGCCTCTTCGAACATCTTCTTTGCCACAGGAGATTTTTCATACAGTTCCTTTCCCATGCCAACGAACTGTGCCCCCTGACCAGGGAATACATATGCTTTCATATCTGGTTGCTTATTTAAAATACAGATTTCAGGAGTGCAAGAATATGTAAAAAATCAATGCAGTCTGGATCCTATGAGATGAACAAATTCCTCCCGTGTATTCAGTTGATCGAGGAAGACGCCGGTGAAAGCAGATGTGGTAGTTACTGAGTTTTGTTTCTGTACACCCCTGATCTGCATACACATATGCTGGGCTTCAATGACTACTGCCACTCCCATTGGATTAAGACATTCCTGCAGACAATCCCTGATTTGTGTCGTTAGTCTCTCCTGCACCTGTAACCTTCTGCTAAAAGCTTCAGCCACTCTGGCTATTTTACTGAGACCGGTGATATAACCATCGGGGATATAGGCAACATGAGCTTTACCGAAAAATGGCAGCATATGGTGTTCACACAGTGAATAAATATCAATATCCTTTACGATAACCATTTGCCTGTAATCCTCCCTGAACTTGGCCGAGTTGATTATTTCACAGGGATTCTGGTTATAACCCATTGTCAAAAAATTCATGGCTTTGGCAACTCTGACTGGAGTACGAAGCAATCCTTCTCTCTCGGGATCCTCACCAATAAGTTTCAATATTCTTTTGTACATTGAAGCCATCTCATCGATTGTACTGGAATTCCAGGTTTCAATTTTATTATAACCATTTTCGGTTACTCCTGATCCTTCATTGATCTTTTCTATTCTTTCAGCCATAATATTCAATGTAGTTATTTTCCGTTTCTTCGATTTTAATGCAATGGAGTGCAGCTCCTTCAATCTCAATTGCGGGCTTGAGTTCATCCCAGATTGCTATGGCCAGGTTCTCTGTTGTAGTTATTTTTCCCTTCATAAAACCGACCTCAAGATTTATATTCCTGTGATCAAGCTTTTCAATAATCTTCTCCTGGATTATTTTTTTCAGAGTGTTGATGTTCATAACAAAGCCGTGATCATCAGATGGTTCTCCTCTGATAGTAACCCACAGAATATAGTTATGACCATGCCAGTTGGGATTTGAACATTTACCGAAAATCTCCCGATTTTTTTCATCAGACCATTCCTGCCTGAACATCCTGTGTGCAGCACTGAATCTTTCTCTTCTGGTAAGGTAGATCATAAAACAGCGTGTTTCAGTTACAATATTAACCATTAAAGTTGATCTTTTTATCTCTAAAATGCAATATATTTATACGGTAAAAGAGCCTGGATTAATTCATTTTTGTTTTACCCTTTTTACGGTCCTTACAGGAAAAAATATAAGTCGAGGCAGAAGAAATAAATCCATGCAATGTCATTAAAGATTCTTGTTGTAACCGCTACCAGTGCTGAAGCTGATGTTCTAAGGAAGATGCCGGGGATATCATCTTCGGGGGGAGGATTTTCTTTTGGGAACATACAAATAGATATACTTGTTTCCGGAGTAGGATCTATGGCCACTTCATGGGCCATGATTAAATGGCTCTCATCCAATCCAAAACCAGACCTGGCTATAAATATCGGTATAGCAGGCAGTTATAAAGACGAAATAAAAACAGGGGAGGTTGTTGTGCCTGTTTCAGATTGTTTCGCCGATGCGGGAATTGAAACAGGATCAGGTTTTCTGACTCTCAGTGAAGCCGGTCTTGAAGATCCGGACAGATTCCCTTTCAAGGCTGGCAGAATTGTGGCCGGAAACAAATATATAGAACTGGCATTAAGCAGATTAAGAGCAGTTAATGCCATTACTGTCAACACGGCTACCGGTTCTGCAGTAACTATTGAAAAACTCTTAAAAAAGTATAATCCTGATATTGAGACTTTGGAGGGTGCAACTTTTTTTTATATTTGCAGCGGGGAAAATATATCTTTTCTGGCATTAAGGTCGGTATCAAACAGAATTGAGCCAAGGAATAAAGACAAGTGGAATATAACACTGGCGCTTGATAATCTGTCAGAAAAGCTCAAGGAGGTTATTTTAATGATTGGATGAAAAGATGAAACTGACGCTGGGGTTTTCACCATGCCCGAATGATACATTTATTTTTGATGCCATGGTGCATGGGAGGATCAATACAGAAGGATTGGAATTCGACTATGTGCTTGATGATGTAGAGGAACTTAACAGACGTGCATTTAAGGGTGAGCTTGACATTACAAAGATGAGCAGTTTTGCATATGCATATGCTGCGCATGATTACCATATCCTTGATTCCGGCAGCGCACTAGGGCACAAAAACGGACCTCTTCTTATAAGCAAACAAAAGATAAGTCAGGACAAACTGAAGGATGCCAGGATAGCAATACCCGGCAAATTTACAACTGCCAACTTCCTGTTCAGCATTGCATGGCCTGAAGCAGTGAATAAAACTGAATACCTTTTCTCAGATATTGAGCAGGCGCTTCTTAATGAGGAAGTTGATGCTGGTCTAATAATTCACGAAACACGTTTTACATACCATAAAAAGGGTCTTCAGAAGATAGCTGATATGGGTGATTACTGGGAAAAACTTACTGGTCTTCCAATTCCTTTAGGTATCATTGCAATATACCGAAAGATAGAGAACAGCATTGCAATGAAAGTTAATCGTATCATTCGCAGGAGCCTTGAATATGCTTACCACGACTCATTTGCTTCGTATGATTTTGTTGTGAAACATGCCAGGGAGATGAACAGCACTGCAATGAACAATCACATTAAACTATATGTAAATAAATTCTCCCTTAACCTGGGTAATGAGGGGAAAAATGCCATTCGTGAGCTTTACAGGATTGCCATGGAGAAAGGTATCCTTAAGGAAATGCCAGATAAAATCTTTCTTACTTAACATTAAAATTGCCATTTTCTTTTTTTTTTTGGCCGACTGCGTTTCCGTATGTAAATTTACTCCCGGATTTGTGGTTTTTCAATCGCCATGCTTGCCGGCATAAATGTCGACTGTGGATGGGTGTTAAGGAGATTATAGTACACTTGTTTATTAATACTGATACTAAAAAATGAAAAGAGAAACACAAATACGACTGGCATGAATTTGAAGGACCTTGTTTTCAAAACACGTTCATACAGGCGATTTTATGAATCGCAGCGTATCGAATACAAGACTCTTGAAAATCTGGTTGATCTTGCCAGGCTATCTGCTTCAGGGGCAAATCGCCAGCCCCTGAAATACCTGATTTACAATTCACAGGAAGATTGCGCGAGGATCTTTCCATCAATTCTTTGGGCTGCATATTTGAAAGAGTGGGATGGTCCGGAACCCGGAGAACGACCAACAGGTTATATAATTATAATTGGAGATAAATCTATAGCTGAAGGTTTTGGAGTCGATCATGGAATTACCGCGCAAAGTATTATGCTCGGAGCTACTGAAGCCGGTCTTGGAGGATGTATGATTGCTTCAATAAGGAAGGATCTGCTTCGTTCAGAGCTCAATATCCCGGAACAATTTGAAATACTGCTTATTCTTGCGCTGGGCAAACCAGTGGAGAAGGTGATTATAGATGAAATGAGGAATGGTGATGTTAAATATTGGAGAGATGAAGAGAAAAATCACCATGTACCAAAACGGTCTCTGAACGAGATAATTATTAAATTATAATTTATTATCTGATATGAAAAAGTACCTTTTTGCACTATTTTACATGCTTGCTGTTCATTATACATGTTCAGGACAGGTGACGACAGGTGCAAGTTCAAGAATTTTTTTCCATGGTCTGGTAATGGATGCAAAAACTGAGATTCCTGTACAAGGCACTCAGATTATAATTAACAATTCTTTATTCTCTTTAAGTGATGAGGGAGGGAAATTTGCTTTCTATGCGAACAGGAGAGATACTGTACGCTTCAGGAGGCTTGGATATAAGCCTGCAACTATGTTTGTGAGTGACTCTCTGTCTGGCAATGAATTTTTAGCGGGTATTTTTTTGCAAAGCGATACAATACTTATAGATGCAGTAATAATTGTTCCCCGTTTTCAGGGTCTGAAATCAGATTTGCTCAATACCATGAAGCAGACCTCCCGGCAAATGGAAAATGCAAAATATAACCTTGCTGTATCTGCTTACCAGGGTAAGATGAATCAGAATAAACTTGGGGATCCGGCAACCAACTATCAGGTTTTACAGCAAAAACAAAGTTCGAGTGCATATTCCAAAGGTCAGATCCCTTCTGATCAGATTGTGGGTATAAGCCCTCTGCTCTTAATACCTGCAGCATATTTGCTGTTACATGGAATGCCTGAGAAACCCCCGCCTTTAGGACCTCAGCTGACTGATCAGGAAATCAATCAGATACATCTGAAATATCTGGAGAGCCTCAGGAAGAAGTGATTACCAGGTTCTCAGTTCCCGGTTCTGAGGTATTAAATTTATTGGATACCTGGTACCAATTATCAAATCATTATCCCTTAATAAAGATTGCCTTAATAATGTGGCTTGCCATTTTGGGATTTTCTTTCAACCTCCGGGTTGAATAACCGAACCACTGCTTTCCGAAGGGAACATAGACTCTCATCGTATGGCCTTCATTTACAATGCTTTCACGTAATTTAGGAGTGACTCCATAAAGCATCTGGAACTCATAAAGATGTTTCGGGACATTATATTTTGCGATAAGATCATATGCACTTTCAACAAGAATTTTGTCGTGTGTCGCAATGCCGACATGTATTTTATTTTTAAACATAAATTCAAGATCCTCCAGAAAATGTCGGTTAATCTCCTCATGTTTTTTATACGAAATTGCTTCAGGCTCCACGTATATACCTTTGCAGAGCCTGAAGCTGAGAGGTATTGAATCGCTGTTCAGATCTGTAAGTCCGGTTATATCGTTATAAGTTCTTTTAAGATAAGCCTGCACAACAAGCCCTGCATTAGACGGAAAATCATTTTTGACCCTGCGGAATAGTTCAATTTCCAGATCAGTGCATAGCGAATCTTCCATATCTATTCTTACAAAACTGTTGTATGATGCAGCTTTGGCAATAATGTCCATTATATGATGGTAACAAACCTCTTTATCGATTAGCAGGCCGAAGCTTGTCGGTTTAACTGAAAAGTTGCCGTCTACATCATTTTTAAATGTAACATCAATCAGGTCAAGATATTCCTGTTTGTTAGCCTCTGCTTCTTCAAGGGTTTTTATGAATTCACCCAGAACATCAATGGTGACCTTTATCTTTTTGCTGTTCAGGTCTTTAGATACGCGCATTGCATCATCGATTGTTTCACCTGATATATATGTGCGGGAAAAAATCCAGATAAATTTCTTAGGAAAATAAGGCAAAATTGCAGCAATAAGCTTATTGAACATGGTAGCTATAATTTGTAAATGATAATCCCGTTTAATATAACTGCGAATAAAACTGATCTCAATTCATTTTTTGCTGACCTTTGTCATTGAAAAAGGTATTAAAAATTGAAATTATTTATTTTGAATTAATTTTTCAGATAATGCAACCATTTATTTTAATGGTATGTCTTAAAAATGTCCTCGGTTTATGATGAGTGACCAGCAAATAATAAAAGGGTGCGCAAAGCATGACAGGAAAGCACAACAGTTGCTTTACAACAAGTATTCACGTTTTTTGCTGGGTATATGTTTAAGGTATTCGACAAATAAAGCGGAGGCGGAAGATATTCTACAGGATAGTTTTTTAAAGATATTTTTAAATATAAAAGATTATACAGGAACAGGTTCTTTTATAGGCTGGTTAAGAAAAGTGGCAGTAAACACCGCAATTACTCATTATCATAAAAACCTTAAGTTCAGGTATCATGTTGAAATTGAGGAATATGTGTCGGTTGAAACAGGCGTGTCAAGCTTTGAAGAGGATTTTTTTACTTCCGAGGAGTTATACAGGGTTTTGAATGAGCTGCCAACAGGGTACAGGATGGTTTTTAACCTTTATGCTATTGAAGGCTATAAACATAAAGAGATAGCTGAAATGCTCGGTATTGATACGAACACTTCAAAATCTCAGTACAGCAGAGCAAAAGCAGTATTAAGAGATAAGCTGGAAGCCCTGGGGAGGCTGAAGAGTAACTATCCTGCCAGCGATTAAGACGGACAAAAGTGAATTTCCGAAAAGGTGAAAGGAAAGAAAGAAGATAAGATGCTGAGAGCATTGTTCAGGCATAAGCTTGAAAATGCAGAGATAATCCCTTCACCTGCAGTCAGTGTACAACTGATGCGCAGGTTGAGAAGAAGGGAATTCCTGCATTTTAACCCGGCAAGGTTCAATATCTGGTATGCCGGAGGAATAGTGGTTGCCGGTGCAGCTCTTGCTTTTATACTATCTTCAGGTTCAGGAAAGAAGGATGAAGTTAATACGGAATCATTGCCTGTCAAAACTATTAATTCAACAGAGCTGATTAAACAGGACAGGGGTGAAGGACAGGCACCGGGAGAGGATCATAGGGAGACGATACAGGTTGATGTGAAAAAAGATACGGTAACTTCTCCGGCATTTCCCGTGACAAAAAGTGGCACAGTTGCAAAGACGATTTCAGGTCAGAGTAAATCATCTGAAGTATCTGATAATAAAATTGTTGTTCTGCCTAAACATAGCATAGTTCCTGATGCTATTGTTGAAAAGCAAAAGCTTCAGGGTATTGTAAAAATGGCTGACTACTCAATTGAATCTTCAGTCGCTGAAGGATGCGTTCCCTTAAAAGTACGCTTTCATTGCGCTACTCCGCTTACCGATTCCTGCCTCTGGAGTTTCGGAGATGGTGGTTATTCTTCTTTAAAAGAACCTGAATGGTTATTTGATGTTCCCGGAGAATATAATGTTTCTCTCGAAGTTTATGGCACTGGCGGACTTCATTCCTTAACAAAAACCGAGGTTACCGTTTTCCCAAAACCTGTGGCTCGGTTTGAGATATCTCCTGAAAATGCTGTTCTTCCAAATGATGAGATCACTTTTCATAATTTTTCGGCTAATGCTGTTAAATTTAAGTGGAATTTTGGTGATGGCAATTCATCTTCTCTCTTTGAGCCAAAATACTATTATAAAAGTTACGGGAATTATGACATATCTCTGGTTGCGACTTCAGAGAATGGTTGTTCAGACTCGGTCATAGTTCAAAATGCATTTTCCGATTCAGGCTATTTCATCGAATTTCCCAATGCCTTTATTCCTAACCCTACAGGGCCCTCCAATGGATATTTTTCGCAGAAAAGCGATGAATCCTCTCAGGTATTTCATCCGGTATTCAATGGTGTTTCTGATTACCAGTTACGGATTTTCAGCAGACGGGGTATACTAATCTTTGAAAGCAATGATATAAGTATTGGCTGGGATGGATATTTCAAGGGACAGCTAAGTGAGCCGGGAGTCTATGTGTGGAAAGTCCGCGGGAATTTCATGAACGGAGAACCATTCACTAAAATGGGCGACGTCACTCTCCTTAAAAACTGATAAGGAATAGCTCACAGCATCAATCATTGTTATTATCTTTTTATAACTGGATAATCTCCATTCTTCTAAATTTTTGTACTTTTCATTAAAATTTCTTACTTGAGCTGTCACATTTGGCGTAAAATTTCGTTAAATAAAAGTAAATTGTTAATTCATTTCACTATTTTCGTCAACGTAAACCTAACTGGTTCAGACTTGCTGAAGAGGATTAAATATATTCTGATACTGGCATTTATCCTTTCTGTAGATGGTTATAGTCAGGATCCGACGTTCTCCCAATTTTATGCCAATCCTTTATACCTGGCTCCATCATTTGCGGGTGCTACTCAGGAGTACAGATTAGGAATGAATTACAGGAACCAATGGCCATCAATACCAGGCGTCTTTAATACATACAGCATCTCTTTCGATAAAGCCATGCCCAATTTTAATTCCGGCATAGGTGTTCTGGCTACCTACGATGTTGCAGGATCAGGTGATCTGAGTACAACAAACATCGGTTTATTATATTCGTACGATTTCAATATAAACAAGCAATGGCATATAAGACCAGGAGTGAATTTTAAGTTTTATTACCTTGGGCTTGATATCTATAAATTAATTTTCAACAGCCAGATTACGGGCAGCGGTACATCTCCATCGCTTTATCCGCCACCATTTGAAAATGTGGCAGATGTCGATTTTGCTGCTTCAGCTCTTGTTTATAACGACAGAATCTGGGGAGGTTTTACTCTTGATCATCTTCTTCTTCCAAAGACATCATTTTATGGGAATGATGCAAATGTCCCTGTTAAGTTTAACCTGTTCGGAGGTATACAGGTTCTTAAGAAGACCCGGCTGAGAGTAAAGCTGCAGGAGGTATTGTCGATTGCAATGAATTTCCAGAGACAGGCAAAATTCTATCAAACTGATATTGGCCTTTATTATTATAAGGATCCACTGATATTCGGTTTATGGTACCGGGGGATTCCTCTGGTCACCTCACAGGCGGGAGATGCTATTATTGGTCTTGTCGGAATAAAAACCAGCCAGCTGCATATAGGATATAGCTACGACTTCACGATTTCAAACCTTATCGGCTCTTCAGGAGGTGCTCATGAAGTATCGCTGATTTATGAGTTCACCTCGTTTACCTTCGGATCACAGCGCAAGAAGATCAGAGCTATTCCTTGTCCGGAATTTTAAGTCTGTTGTCTCTCAACGATCTTGTTAACTGTCGACAACCTGTCTCTTATTATGTTAGCAGAACTCATTGCATAAGCATTAAGATTTTCAGTGTTCCGTTTAGTCCCATTTATTTAATTGTTATATATTTGCGCCTGATTAATGTTTAATAAAAATCAAAAACAAAATGAAGAAACTTTCTGTTATACTCTTTGCTGTACTTTTCCTGGCAGTTGCTTTCCTTTATTTTCTGCACTTTACAGGTAAAAAAAATAATAAACCGGCAAGCGAACCAGTCCAGACTGTAACAACTTCCCAGGGGATTGCTTTTGTAAATATTGATACTGTAATATATAAATTCGATATGTTCTTTGACAGGAGGGAAGACCTGATGGCAAAACAGAAAAAAGCCGAAGCTGAGCTTAATTCAAAAGGCACCCAGTACCAAAAAAATGCAAAAGACTACCAGGAAAAAGTAACCAAAGGTCTGGTAACCAGGGCTACTGCTGCAGAGATGGAACAATCACTGACCCAGCAGCAGCAGGAACTTGTTACTCTTCGTGATAATCTTCAATCCAATCTCATGGAAGAAGAACAGGTTATGAACCGGCAGATCATAGATTATATAACAACATATCTCGAGGAAAACAAAGCAGATTACAACTACCAGTATATTCTCGGTAAGAGCTTTGGAAGTGTTGTCCTTTTTGGAGATGAGGGCCTTGACATAACCCAGAGGGTTCTTGAAGGCTTGAATAAAAAGTACAAGGCAGAGAAAAAATAGCAAAAATGGGTTTTGCCGCCAGGTGGCTGGAGGAGAAGGCATTATTTCCTGAATTATTTTCAGAAAAGCCTGATGATCAAACGGCTATTATTGTTGTTGTTCCTGCCTGCGACGAACCCGGTATAACGACCCTTCTCGATTCTCTTGCAGAATGTGAGCCGCCGGATTGTGGTGTTGAAATATTAATTATCGTAAATGCTCCGGCCGGTGCTGATGCCGGATATCTTCTGAATAACCGGACATGCATTAAAAATATAAAAACCTGGAAAGAAGTAAATAAAAAATGTTTCTTCCGGGTTTTTATTTTTGATGCTGGCCAGCCTGCAATTAAAAACTGGGGTGTGGGTCTTGCCAGGAAAACCGGAATGGATGAAGCTCTTCGCCGCTTTAGCACTATTGACAGGCCAGAAGGGATAATTGCCAGTCTGGATGCCGATTGCAAGACAGAAAGTAACTATTTTACGTCTCTCAGGAAAGGCTTTAAGGATAAGAAGAACACAGCCTGCTCCATATATTTTGAGCATCCACTGGATGGGAATGATTATCCTGAAAACATTTACAGGATCATTACTCAGTATGAACTCCACCTCAGGTATTATATCCTGGGTCTTAAATATTCAGGCTTTCCATATGCTTTTCATACTGTAGGTTCTTCTTTGGCTGTCAGAGCATCACATTATATTAAAGCGGGCGGCATGAACCGCAGGCAGGCAGGGGAGGATTTCTATTTTATACAGAAACTGGTAGCGCTGGGTGGATATTTCTCTCTCAATACAACTACTGTATTCCCTTCCCCCAGGGCTTCCGTCAGGGTACCTTTTGGGACAGGCGTCACCGTCAACAGGCTGATGGCCAGTAAGAAAGAGCCCTTTATGACCTATAATATAAATGCATTAACCAGCCTCAGGCAGCTTTTTAGTACTGCAGGTACTCTTTTTCAGGCTGACAAACAAAGTGTCGTAAAATATTATTACTCATTGTCAGAAAGTATAAGATCTTTCATAGAGTACAATGAATGGATAACAAAAATCTCGGAGATAAATAGTAATACAGCTGGCCCGGAATCATTTATGAAAAGATTTTTTGGTTGGTTCAATATGTTTAAAATCGTAAAATACCTTAATCATGTTCATACTGTGATGTATGAAAAACAGGATGTCAGAGAAGCTGCATCTGCAATGCTGAAATTAAAAGGTCATAAGTTGGAGCGAGAAGATCTGTATAGATTGCTTGTCTACTATAGATCGCTTGAAAAGAATGAAATAGAATAAAGTGGCTACCTGTTATCCCTATTGATTTTTCTTTCTTCCTGTGGAGTAAGGACTATATAGAGATCTTCATCCGGACTTTTCATCTTGTACTGCTCTCTTGCAAATTTTTCCAGGTTGTGATTGTCTGTTTTAAGTTCACGGAGCTTTTTCTGATCTGTTTCAATTTTCTTAAGATAATATTCTTTATCGCTCCTGAGCCTTCGCAGTTCACGCATATCCTTATATCTGGCTACCAGGTTATTGGAATCAAGAAGTATCAGCCAGACAAAGAATATCAGGATGGTAATAATATACTTATTCCTGAGGAATGCGGGTAACTTATCAATAGAACTTAACTTTATCATTATGACACAAACCTACAACTTTTTTTCATCCGCCGCTCATGAGGTAGATCATACTTACATCATCTCCCTCATGGATCATTGTTGAATTATACCTTTCTTTCGGAACAAGAACGCCGTTTATTTTTATTATCCTCATCCTGAAGGAGAATTTTTTCAGCACAAGCATCTCATTCACACTTAATATCTCCTTATCGAATTCTTCTTCCCTCTTATTTAATAGGAATTTCATAGGTATTTTTAGGCTTATTCTTATTCATCAGGATCTCTATTACAGTATTTGCCTGCATATTAGCTACAATTGCCACTCTCGGCGCCAGTGGAGGCAATTCGTCTGTAGCCTCTGTTGTTTCATCTCCGCATACATAAAGTGTCTCGTCGATTTTTCTGTATCTGATAGCTTCATTATTTCCCCACCCTGCTACTCCGGAACCTATAATTACTGGTATTTCGGGCATTCCGGTAAGAACTGTCTCAATGAGCATCTCTTTCATATCGTCACTGTCAAAAGCCTCAACAATTACATCACATCCAGAATATATCTCTGGAATATTTAATTTATTGAGCTTTACAGGATGAGCTATTACAGTTATATCAGGATTAATTTTGGCAATATTTTCTTTAAGGGCGAAAGACTTAAGAATTCCGACCTGGTTAATGAAATAATATTGTCTGTTCAGGTTTGCAGGTTCAACCACATCAAAGTCGGAAATGACCAGTGTACCAACTCCACATCTTGCAAGAGCTACTGCACAGTTTGATCCTAATCCTCCGGCGCCGGCAATACCAACCCTGAACAGAAAAAGATGTGCATTTATCTCAGAAAATCTCATTACTGAAAAATAATGAACCTGAACGGAATAAAATTAAGGAACTATTTACCCGGACCTGCCTTAACACTATCGAGTTCTATTAATCAAACATCTGGAGTAAATCAGGAAAAATCCGCTCAATGTCTTGAAAATATTCATTTTAGTCAAATTTTATAACTCCGAAAGATAAGAACCTTTTTCTCTTTTTGCAAGGTCATTAATGCTGAACAGGAATCTGTGCTTCTTTATTTTGCATTTTGGAAGAGGTTAGTTAATATTGAATAATTTTCATTCTGATCGTTATTTTGCATATTCGCATCATAACATATTGATTAATATCATGGTAAACCTTGGTGGTTTATTTTAATTTTGA
>CAZGKI010000022.1:0-50755 GCA_964526345.1 uncultured Rikenellaceae bacterium | reverse complement strand
CCTTCTGAAATGTTTATCAATACCCGAGGGAGAATGATTCCTTGCCAGATATAACACTATAGCAGAGATCAAAAAAGACATAACCATACCAAGCACCGGTGCAACGACAATAAATACAACAATTTTTATAACGCCAGACATAATAACTGTACTCCATCCCGAACTGGCAACAGCTGCACCTACCAGTCCTCCTACAAGTGTATGGGATGAGCTTGACGGAAGTCCAAGCCACCATGTTGCAAGATTCCAGGCGATAGCAGCTATTAACGCTGATGAAATTACAGTAAGATTTACGACATCTGGATTTATCACTCCCGTTCCCATTGTTTTCGCAACATTTAAAGGAAAAACAAGAAATGCGATAAAATTAAAAAATGCAGCCATACCGACAGCAGCCAGCGGGGATAGCACTTTTGTAGAAACAACGGTTGCGATGGAATTGGCAGAATCATGAAAACCATTTATGAAATCAAAAACAATGACTAGCGCAATTGTTATATACAGGAATGTCATCAGGTTAATTTTAAAAAAGATGTTTTATAGAGACTGAATTTTGCAATGAAATGATAACTTATTCATTCCTTAATGGTTATGTAATTGACACATTTGTCTATGTGTGCCGCTAAATTAATTAAACCGGAATATATTTCAAAATGATTCGATTGTTAAGTTTTTGTTACAAAATTCAGGAACCTGTGTTTTAAAACCTTCGAGCAGTTAATATTGTTTTTAGATGATTAATCATTATTTTTACAACCGTATACACTTTTATCAACGATCAAATATTAATTAAAATAATAGAAAATGAACGACATACGTCAGCTTGAACCAAAACCGCTCTGGAATTTTTTCCATGAAATTACACAAATTCCTCATCCTTCAAAAAAAGAGAAAAAAATTGCAGATCATATTGTGAAGTTCGGGAAGGACCATAAACTGGAAACAATTGTAGATAAGGTGGGTAATGTAATCATCAGGAAACCAGCTTCCAAAGGAATGGAAAAGGTTAAAGGGGTGATTCTGCAGACCCATCTCGACATGGTCCCTCAGAAGAACAGCGATAAAAAACACGATTTTGACAAAGACCCCATCGAGACTATAATTGACGGTGAATGGGTAAAAGCAAATGGTACAACTCTTGGCTCAGATAATGGAATTGGTGTGGCAGCTGCTCTTACAGTACTTGCTTCAAAAGAAATTAAGCATGGACCGCTTGAAGCTCTCTTTACTATTGATGAAGAGACTGGCATGACAGGCGCTTTCGGTCTTAAACCAGGCTTGTTGAAAGGCGACATATTAATGAACCTTGACTCTGAAGATGAAGGTGAACTTTATGTTGGTTGTGCAGGTGGTATGGATGTAAGCGCTGTAAAAAAATATAAGGAGGAAAAAACTCCCGCCGGTACTGTTGCATATAGAGTCACAGCTAAAGGATTGAAAGGCGGCCATTCAGGTGTGGATATAGCCCTCGGCAGAGCCAACTCAAATAAAATAATGTTCAGGTTCCTTATGCAGGCAGAAACCGATTTTGGAATCAGAATGGCTGAAGCTGCAGGAGGTGATCTTCGTAATGCCATTCCAAGAGAATCCTATTCCATTGTAGTTGTTCATAATGCAAAAGCAAAAGCATTTGAGAAGTTCGTTAAAGGATACGAAAAAATGTACAGGGCAGAATTTGCAGAGACTGAACCAACACTCTCATTCTCGTGCAAAAAGACAGATACTCCGGCAAAAATCATGAATAAGAGTGACCAGTATAAGATCATCAGGGCTGTATTTATATGCCCCAATGGTGTTCAGAGAATGAGCCAGTCTATGAAGGGACTTGTTGAAACCTCTAATAATCTTGCAATTGTCAGTTGTAAAGCAGGTAAATTTGAAGCTATCAGCCTGACCAGGAGCTCTGTAGATACTGCAAAAGAGGCAACTGCATGGAAGATCGCTGCAGGATTCCATCTCATTGATGCTAAAATAACCATGGCGGGAAGTTACCCGGGCTGGAAACCTGATATGAACTCACCGATCCTTAAAACGATGAGCGGAGTTTATAACAAGAAGTTCGGCAAGGTACCCGAAATAAAGGCTATTCATGCCGGACTCGAGTGCGGATTGCTGGGAGGTGTTTATCCAAAACTAGATATGATCTCTTTCGGGCCCACAATCAGATATCCTCATTCACCTGACGAAAAAGTCTTTATCCCTTCAGTTCTGAAATTTTTTGATTTTCTGTGTGAGACTCTGAAACAGGTGCCGGCTTAGGTTACCATTATTTCCACCAGCACATCATCTTTCATCACATTGGTGTTGGCTTTGGTATGTACTTTAAGTACTTTCCCGTTAACAGGCGACTGTATTTCATTCTGCATCTTCATGGCTTCAAGGATAACCATTGGTTCTCCACGCAGAACATCTGCTCCCTCGCGCACCAGTACGTCTATGATTTTCCCGGGCATCGGTGCTGTTACTGATTCCTGCTCTGTTTTACCTTTTTTTGAACTTAATACTTTCATTCTCTGAAGAGAGAAGGGGGTTTCCACCGTGAAAGTGTAACTTATGTCGTTAAAAGATATTTCATATTTATTCTGTCGCGACCTTATTATCTCAACAGGATACTTACGGTTTTTCCACAGGATATAGGTGCCATATTTCTCATCAGCTTTGAGCTGAACTATATAATCCCTTCTGCCTATGCGAATCTTGTTCTTCAGTGGGAGAGAAAAACTGAATTTCCTGTTCTCTGAAGAGAGCGCATATAGCTTGTTGATGTGGAGTTTATTATTCATTATTTCTAAGATGCTGATTAAAATTGATTAATCCTTTTATTCAGAAGCCATGGACTCATCTCTTTCCCGTTCTCGAAATCTACATTTATGCTGTCTTCTTCAAGATTCTCCTTAACAAATAAACTGGTTGCCAGCCATGCTGCAAGCATCTCTTCATATTCACTGTTGAAATAGTACCTATCCAGATCCTTTTCAAGAAAAGCAGTGGTGAAATCACCGTTCTGGAACTTCTCATGACGAACAAGCATCCTGAAAAAGGGGAGGGTGGTTTTTGTACCTTTGATCCATACTTTGTCCAGCGCCATCTTACAGTTGGTAATAGCTTCCTTGCGGTCCTTTCCGCTTACAATGAGCTTTGCGATCATAGAATCATAGCTGGCTACAATCGACGATCCGGCCTGAATACCGGTATCCACCCTGACATATGAATCGGTGGGCATGCTTAATTTATCAATCTTACCCGGATCGGGGGCAAATCCTGCCTGAACATCCTCTGCATTTATCCTGCATTCAATCGCCCACCCTTTAAACTTTATATCTCCCTGCTTTAATTCTAAAGCTTCCCCGTTTGCTATCCGTATCTGCTGTTCAATAAGATCAATTCCGGTAACAATTTCAGTAACAGGATGTTCTACCTGTATCCTGGTGTTCATTTCCATGAAATAGAAGTTTTTATCGGAATCAAGCAGGAACTCTACTGTTCCGGCTGAGGAATAATTAACTGTTTTTGCAATACGTACAGCCATTTCACCCATCTCTTTTCTGAGCCTTTTATCCAGAGCAGAGGAGGGAGCCTCTTCAAGAAGTTTCTGATGTTTCCTTTGTATTGAACACTCTCTCTCTCCAAGATGAATAATATTCCCTATTGTATCGCCAAGTATCTGAAATTCAATATGTTTAGGATTCTCTATGTATTTTTCAATAAACACTGATGGGTCGTTGAAAGCTTTTTCAGCCTCTTTACTGGCAATGGAGAACATTTTTTCCATTTCCTCCGTTTTACGGACAATACGCATTCCCCTTCCACCTCCGCCGGAAGCAGCTTTTATGATCACAGGATAACCGATCTGGGATGCAATGGCAAGAGCCTCTTCTTCATTGGCAATATTGCCTTCACTCCCCATCGCCATAGGAATTCCGGCCTGCAAAGCTAATTTACGGGCAATAGTCTTATTCCCCATTTTGTAAATAGCATCGGGCGAGGGACCAATAAAAATAATATTATTGTCGATGCACTTTTGAGCGAAGTATGCATTTTCAGCAAGAAAACCATAACCCGGATGAACGGCATTTGCTCCGCTTTTTAATGTTATATTTATAAGCTTATCAATATCAAGAAATACAGGTATTTCTGAAACATCTTCACTATTATCATAAATTTCATCAGCAAAGGAAAGGTACATCGCATTAGGCTCCACAGCCGTCCTTAATGCAACAGTACTGATCTTCATAATACGTGCAGTCTTCATGATCCTGATTGCGATCTCACCCCTGTTGGCAATTAATATCTTTTTTATTTTCATTTTAAATTGCTGGTCTGTTTTTATTTACCCAAGACGATAATTCAGATATGCTAAATATCAGGCCTTTATACCTTTGCACCTTTGCACCGTTATAATGGCATATTCCCGTGTTTTCTTGCCGGGACCTTCACCCACTTATTTGAAAGAGCACTTAATGCTGTAATTACTTTTTTCCTCGTAACGGCCGGATCAATAACCTCATCAATATAACCACTTTCATCAGCGATAAAAGGATTCGCAATTTTGTCGCGGTATTTTTTAACCAGCTCTTTCTTCATCTCAACAGGGTTTTTAGATTCTGCCAGTTCTTTCCTGTATAGTATAGCAACAGCACCATCAGGGCCCATAACAGCTATCTCAGCTGATGGCCAGGCAAAGCTGAAATCTCCTCCCAGGTTTTTGCTGTTCATAACAATAAATGCTCCGCCGTATGCCTTTCTCAAAATTATAGTGATCTTTGGTACAGTAGCTTCGCTATACGCAAACAGCAATTTTGCGCCATGGCGTATAATCCCCCTGTGTTCCTGGTCAACACCCGGAAGGAACCCCGGGACATCCTCAAAAGTAAGGATAGGTATATTAAAGGCATCACAGAACCTGATGAACCTGGCACCTTTTGTCGAAGAATCGATATCGAGAACGCCTGCCAGAACCTTTGGCTGATTGGCAACCACGCCTATCGTTTTCCCTTTAAGCCTGGCAAAACCGGTTACAAGACTTGGTGCAAACAACTCTGCAGTCTCAAAAAAACTGTTCCTGTCAACAACCAGGTTGATTACATCTTTAACATCATATGCTTTATTGGGATCATCCGGGACAATATCTCTTAGTTTTTCATTTATCTCGGGGGTTGAATTGTCATCAGCAACAACAGGCGGATTCTCTACATTGTTTGAAGGCAGGTAGGAGAGGAACTTCTTAAGTGCAAGGATAGTATTCTCCTCGTCATCATAAATCATATGAGCCACACCGCTTTTACGTGCATGTATTCCCGCTCCGCCGAGTCCTTCTGAAGTTACATCCTCATTAAGTACTTCCTTTACAACATTCGGGCCGGTAACAAACATATAGCTGGTATGGTTAACCATAAAAACAAAGTCAGTCAGCGCCGGAGAATAAACGGCACCGCCGGCTGCAGGTCCCATTATCACAGATATCTGTGGAATAATGCCGGAGGAATGGATTATATTATGAAATATGGTAGCATAGCCACTCAGACTTGCCACCCCTTCCTGAATTCTTGCACCCCCGGAATCCATCATCCCTATTATGGGGGATCCCATTTTAAGTGCCATCTCCTGGATTTTTGAGATTTTTTTTGAGTGGACAATACCCAGCGATCCTCCCATTATTGTAAAGTCCTGGGCATAAGCGAATATAAGGCGACCGTTTACTTTGCCATAACCTACGATTACACCATCACCAAAGGTTCGTTCTACTTTTCCGAATTCAACCGGTTGATCAGCCGGAGTGACAAAGGCATCTATTTCTTCAAAGGTGCCGGTATCGTAAAGAAGGTTGATTCTCTCCCTTGCGGTAAGCTTACCTTTTAGGTGTTGCTTTTCTGCCTGCTTGTGGCTGTATTGTTTCTTCAGAGCCTCCTGCCGGTTGAGGAAGGCTTTATAACTTTTACCCGAGAGGTCCATACCCTGTTTATTTAGTTTAATATCAGGAAAAAATCACATATTAATGACATTATCTGATTTGTTACCTCTTTTTTTCGGGATCAAAAGTAGTCAATATCAGGGTAAATACAAATTTAGTTTCGACCGGAAAATCTATAGCAATTATATAATAAAGATTCTCAATAATTTATATAATTTACTATATCGACCACAATTTACAGATCAGCTATTTATTATTCAAATCTTTAACCAGCTGTGATTCTTTGATAAAAGAGACAAGTATGAAAGCTACAACCGAGAGAATAACAAAAGCCACGAGGAAGCCATGAAGCATCGAATTATGATGTATACTCATACCCGTAACCATTACGATACCGCTAACCTGTCCTACCCATAAAAGCAGCCCTTGCGAGGTCGACTCAGGAGCAGGTGAAGATACTTCAGCAGCATACTGAAAACCGATTGGTCCGGCGCTCATAACAAAGAACCCTAGCATGAAAGAGGCGATAAGTGCTACAATGTATGCAGCATCCGGGTTTATTCCCTGCCCTCCCGTCAGGAAGGGTGCAAAGACAATACCTGCTACTCCGGGTATCATTCCTGCGACACATATTATAAGGAATAGTTTCCTTTTTCTGTAAATATCCGATAGTATCGGAATAATTATTGCACCAATTATTCCGCCTATTAACATAATTCCACCTATCATGCCGTTGGAGTCATCAACACCCAGATAAGCGGCAATGGAATCAACCATTGAACTAACAGCATTAAATATGCCAAGGCCGATGGTAAACAGAAGGATCATCATCCACATATCCCTTAACCTGAATATATGCCTCAGGCCTGAAGTGAAATTAACCCTTACAAAAGATTCCTCTGAAGGAGGTGTCTCGGGCCTTTCTCTCATGAGCAGGAAACTTATTACTGATACCGCAACTGTGATGATCCCGTATGTCCTGAGCATCGTGCCAATCCCGCTTCCATATGCCGGATCGGCAGGTGATGAAACAATTAATGCAGGAGTCACAAGCATTGCGATCATTATACCCAGGTATTGTGCCAGTGTTGCCAGACCGGTGGCAATAGCCCTCTCTTTAACAGGAAACCATCTTGCAGCCACAGCTGTTGATGCGTTAATGACAAATGGCTGAGAAACTGCAAGGATTATTTGTCCGGTAAGGACCATGTTGAATGAATTTCCGGAGACTCCCTTAAACGTTGCACCTGCTACAGCCAGAATCACACCTGCTCGTATGCCTTTAACAATTCCATAAGTATCAATGATATATGATGCAGGTATGCTCACAACGAGATATATGATCATATATGATGATGCAAGGAAATCAATATTGAAAAAAGATTGCGGATTGAATCTTCCCCTGTAATATACATCAGCGGCTCTTGCAATAGGTGCATGTGTGAGCCACTGCACCTGTACCATCAGGGTGATCATCATCAGGCCGCTAAGTACTACCCACCTGTATTTCGATAATTTTATCTGTTCCATATCCTATTTTTTATTATTTCCCGGTTTAAAAAGTCCTTCAGGTTTAGAGCCCAGCAACCCGGCAGCGACCATGGCATCGCTTGCTTTACAAAGCTTTCCTGCCATTTTATTTGTTATTACAGGGAAATGGTGCAGCGATTCGATTTTGTCGCCGATATATTCCAGATCTTCGTCTGTTGTGGTCCATCTGCGCGATTCATACTTCCTGAGATCAAAAGGAAGTGAATATGATCTCAGCGATTTAAAACCTTCAACATTGAAAAAAAAATCAAAATATGACATAACCAGCTCACGTAATGAACGGTAGACAGGCTCCCTGAAACGAAGCGACGTGAAATTCGACTTGGCAACAGCGCCCCAGTGACCATCCTTCCTGAAGACAGCTATCACGTGATCATCATCATTAACGGCTCTCATATCAACGATAAGTGGTTTGTATCCAATAAATTGCAGTGCCGCCGCAGCAAACAGTGCCCCTTCAAAACAGTGCGCTGACCGCTTTTTCATAACCCATCGTGGCGATCTGCACTCATAATTCGGATTATACTCAATCGAATCGAGAAATGCCTGAATCTTATCGGGATTATTAAGTGTCTTTAAAAACCTTACCTCATCGTCTGTCCAATCCATATTATTATGAGTTGTTTAGTGTTTCAAGTTCCAGGTTCCATGTTTCTCATTGTCAGGAGCTATGTTCATCCCAAATCATTTTAATTGTACTGTCATTGCGATCCCGACGCAGTCGGGAGAAGCAATCTTTATCAACCGACAACGTTGCTCGTAAACTGACTGACTTAATACTGGTCAAACCAGCCTTCCAATAATCTTCTGCATCTTATCATACTGCTCTTCCATGCTCTCCACAAGCCTCATCTGGGCTTTTGCCCTCTGAAGATTATGATGCTCATGGTATACCTTGAAGTAATTGTCGCCGTCAAGATAATCAGTGAGGAAACGTACTGCAATCGTAAAAGTGATCAACCTTGGAGCAAAGGCAAGATACTCTTTTTCTACATTGTTAAGTGTATCCCTTGTCTCTGAGAGGTATCCGGAAGCATATGCCTCAAAAAGATCCATATCCAAGCTTACTTTTGACAATTCTTTTTCATCTTCTGCTGCAATATTTGCTGCGGTCCGGATAGCATCGCCAAAATCATAATGAATATACCCGGGCATCACGGTATCAAGGTCTATAACACATAGTGCCCTGTCAGTTTCAATACGAAAAGTATCATGAATATGTCCGCTGCCATATGGCTCTCCATTTAAAAAAGCCCCACTGGCGGCAAACCTTTCAAATATCTCCTTCAGATTATGATCCATTTTTTAATCCTGCTTTATGTCCGATAAAAGCATAATACATTATTACAAGATAACATGGAACACAAATCCAGTAGGCGGTCTGTGTCGAATAGCTTACAGCCAGCTTCCCATAGAGCAAAGGTATGAGGGCTCCACCTGCAATAGCCATTATCAGAAGCGCCGATGCAGTTTTTGTGAACTTACCCAGCCCTGCCAGAGCCAGAGGCCATACAGCTGGCCAGACAAGTGCATTTGCCAGTCCCAGGAGAGCAACAAATAAAACTGTTACAGGTAATATCAGATCAAGCGGCTTAAATGTAACCAGGTCAATAAATGGCAGGGTAAATGCAATATGTGCAGGTGTAAGAACGGCACCAAGTGAAAATATTACGCCAAATATTGTGCATATCTTAAGTGCATTACCCTGTTTAAGGTATTTCGGTATGAATATTATTCCCAGAAGGTAGCCAAGGATCATACCTATAAGTGTTAGCGAAGTATAATACTTTGCAGATTCCATGGGTATTTTTAATGATTGTCCATACCTTATTATACTGTCTCCGGCAATTACTTCAACCCCGACATAAAAGAAAAGAGCGACAACTCCCAGCAGGAGGTGGGGAAATTGCCATATACTTGTCTTTTTTGAATTTGCTTCACCAACGGTCTCATCCTCCGCTTCAGTGTCTACATCCGGAAGATGGGCAAACTTGAGCAGAAGACCCAGCAGTACAAGTATCACTGCCATTACAATATATGGTATAATCACTTTCCTGGCCATCTCATCAAGAAGTGTGGCACGGGTAAGTGCGTCAGCTGCCTCAGCAAGTTTTTGTTCAAGAATATGCGAGTCTTTCAGGATAATGCTGGCAAGAATGATAGGAGCGATGGCTCCGGCAAATTTATTTGCAATACCCATGATACTGATCCTTTTAGCAGCACTTTCCCGTGGACCGATTATCGTGATATACGGATTTGAAGCAGTCTGAAGCAATGCCAACCCTGTTCCTTCGACAAAAAGCCCGGTGAGAAATAAACTGAAAGTCCTCGATATTGCCGCCGGAATAAATATCAGAGCACCTGCTGCCATAATCCAGAGTCCAAGTGACATTCCGTTTTTAAAACCAGTCTTTTTAAGAACAGCAGATGAAGGCAAAGCCATTACCAGGTAAGAAATATAAAAGGCAAATGTTACAAAATATGCTTCAAAATCATTTAACTCACAGGCAGTCCTGAGAAAGGGAATAAGTATTCCGTTAAGCCATGTAACAAAGCCGAAAATAAAAAAGAAAAGTCCTATTATTGTAATGGAAAAAATATAATCTTTCCTGCTTATCCCGTTGGAAGAGTTGCTGTTTGCCATGGTTTACGATTCCCTAGCTATTAAAAGTGAAGGGTTCAAATCTAATCTTTTTATGGAACGCTACCAAGAAAATTTAATTTGTTTTTTTAGTTCAAAAGTTATAGAACTGATCAGGAATTAAATTAATTTTGTTGACTGATATTTAATTGAAAGATAAAATCATGGGAATTCAGGAGGACATGACACGTGATCTGATAGAGGAGACAGGAAAAGTTTTTGAAAAATTTAGTCTTACACCAATGCAGGGAAGAATAGTAGCCTATTTTATAAAAAGTGATACTCCTGAAAAAACCTTTGATGATCTGGTGAAATACTTTAAGGCAAGTAAGAGTACAATAAGCAATTCACTTAATTATCTTCTTCAGAATAAGATCATTGACTATAAAACGTTTTCAGCCGACAGAAAAAGGTATTTCTTCATTACCGGATCCTTTTTCATTGTATATTTTGAGAGGGTGCTTGATAATGTCAGAGAGTTAAAGGACCACGCATTCAGAACCGTTTCGATGCGATCGCCCGAACACCCTGACGTAAGCGAAAAGATTCTCAGATGGATAGAAAATGCAAACCTTTTCCAGGAGACTCTTGAAAAGACACTGGCTGAAGTTAAAAATGAAATGATTTAAGCTTTTTCTGATTTTCCCCTTGATTTTGCTCCAAGATACCCTCCATGGTGTCTTTTTGCATAATCACCTGCACCGAAGCCGATTTTTTCCATCATCATTACAACAAGGGCGTCTCCAATCACCGTAAATACTGTGGTTGATGTTGTTGGTGTCAGCCCCAAAGGGCAAACTTCTTCCGGGTTTCCTGTAATAATATAACAATCGGCTTTTTGAGCAAGAGGACTGTCGGAATTACCGGTAATAACTATCACAGGTATCCCTGGAAAGAGTTTATTTTTCAGGTCGATAAGTTCTAAAATCTCCCTTGTCTTTCCTGAATTAGAGACTGCCAGGAGTACATCATTTTCCTGCAGAATACCGAGGTCGCCATGCTGAGCCTCACTGGGGTGAAGGAAGACAGCCGGCGTTCCTGTTGAACTGAATGTGGTTGCAATATTATGCGCTACCTGTCCCGCCTTACCCATTCCGGAGGTTATCAGCTTGCCTCCTTTATGGTGTACATGAAGATCAATTATCTCAATTGCTTTTGAGTATGATCCCGTTATGGGAATATTATTTATTGCTGATGCTTCGGTATTAAATATTCGTTTGATCTTTTCTTCCATATAATTATTGAATCGGATAGGTTAAATAATTACGGCAATTAAGGGTACAATAACCAGTACAGCTATTATTGAATGGATTATCCATTTTCTTGTTTTGTGATTGGTTGCCTGAGACATCTTATTAAATCAATTTAGGAAGTGCAAGATATGAAATTAAAAGGTATCAAATCCGGACCCGAACAACATCATATAAAACTTTTATTATAATTACCTGATGATATAATTAAAGTTATTATATTTTTGTTTTCAATAAAAAATTAAATTGAAACAACCAGCTGCAATAGGAGCGGATCTAGGGAGATTATCAATCAAAATTGCTGTTGTTGACTTCGCCGGTGAAGTAATAGCATCCGATTTGGTACCACTTGATCGCGCACAATCGAAAGATTATATGATTTCAAAACTGGCCGGCGCTATAAGTGATATAAGGCTAAAGGTGGCTGCAAAAGGAATAAATCCGATATGTATAGGAATTTCCGCTAAAGGAATTATAGATCACCAGGCTGGCATTGTCATTGGGCCTGATCAGGGAATTAGAGGCTGGACCAATGTGCCTCTGGCTAAAATAATTAACCGCGAATCCGGCCTTCCTGTTTACGTGGGAAATGATGCAAACCTTATGACAATTGCTGAACACAGGTTCGGAGCAGCAAAGAATCTCAGCAACGTTATTTTTGTGGCTTTAAGAACAGGAATAGGCGGTGGAGTAATAATTAACGGGCAGCTTTACAGGGGAGTAAATAATGCCGGCGGAGAAATAGGACAGATGATAATTAATTTTTCCGATGGGATCAGCGATAAAGGCATTAAAGGATCTTTTGAACATTTTGCCTCCGCTTCTGCAATTGTAAGACGATATTCTGAGATTACAGGAAAATCAGTGAAAAATGAATACAGGGCTCTGTCGTGCAAGGAAATTTTTGAGTTGAGCTATAAAAATGATCCTGTGGCTTTAGCTATCGTCAGTGAAAATGCTGAGCTGGTTGGAATAGGCGTGGCAAATCTTATTTCAATATTTGCTCCTGAAATGATCGTTCTTGGCGGTGGCATGGCTGAAGCAGGAGATTCCTATATTGAGATGATCAGGAAAAGCGCTTTTGCCAATTCTCTTGAAAACTGCAGGGCTGAAGTAAAAATAGAAAAAGCGCTTCTCGGCCCGGGAGCTGCACTGATAGGGGCTGCTTATTTCAGCCTTTCACGACTTTCAGGGAAAGTAATATGGTAAAATTGTTGCACTTACCGGTGTAGCAAATGTCTCACTGCTTCCGGTAAAGAGGACAGAAATTCAATTGACCAGCTAATCTGTAAATATAAGTTCTGAAATTTTTTTTGCACAGGACTGGTTATTATACAATTCCGACAGAACAACCTCACGTTCTTTCAGCATTTCAGTGTTGAAAGACTGATCCATTATATAATAGATCATTTTAATCATATCATCTGTTGAATCAGCAGAATGACAAAGTTGCACAAGTCCTGTATCTTTTGTGATTGCGGAGTTGGCAATGCAATGTCTTCCGGAGAAAAGTACCATAAGAAGTTTAATATTAAAGCCCGTGGTAGCTGTGGCTGTAACAATATTGATATGTGCATCTCTGATCAGTCTGCCCATATATTTGTTATCCGGATTAGAGATAAAAGTAATGTTCTCGTATTCTGATGCTCTGGAAGAAAGACGATGATCAGGATTTCTTCCGGCGATTATCGACTTGAATGGAACCCTTGAAAATACTTCTTTTATAAGACGTTCTGCAAAAGAGGCATTCTCATTGACCGACAAATCTCCATGAAACAGAATGTATTTTCCTGCACCGGTCAGACTTTCTGCCTTGTTAAAAGGATGGAAGGGTAAAATTAATTCGGATCTCTGAAACTGAGAACGATAATATTCCTGATCGCCTTTTGAAATAGTAAATAACAGGTCGGCTTTCCTCAGTACCGGCTCATATCTTTTTAGTCTTAATGATTCAATCAGAAAAAATAACCTGGCAAATGTATTTCTTTCATTTTTTTTAAGATTCTGATAGTACCGGTGCTCTATATTGTGAAGGCGTACATATTTTTTGCGGTTGATAAGTGCTGGATTATCAATTAAAAAAGTTGTATGAAGTCCGTCAAACAGAATCGGATAATCATCGCGTAAAAGGTTAGTCAGCAGACGATCAGAATCCCTTGAACTGACTATATACGGGTTAAAAGATAATTGCTGCAGGAAACCTGTTTTACGAGGATAATAATTTACTTCCTGACATAGTGTTTCAAGGTGTTTTTGCTGAGGCCGATTATACTCAAAACAGTGAAGATGAATACAAATGCCGGACTTGCTCAGTGCTTCAATCCTGCAGAAGGAATCTATCATGCCTCCATAATCAGGCGGGTACGGTATATTAAGAGTGATGATATGAAGAATTCTGGCCAATAGAATATATCGTGAACTGATTATCCTTCTTTTATGGGAACAGAGAACTTAAAAGTACTTCCCTTATTTTCAATGCTTTCAACCCACAATCTGCCACCCAGCTTTTCAATAAATTCCTTACTTAACTTAAGACCCAAACCGGTACCTTGTTCATTTTCAGTTCCTGGAGTAGAGTTTCTCTTATCAATTCTGAATAACATTTCAATCTTGTTTTCCGGGATACCTATTCCGTTATCTTTAACGGAAATAATCACTTCATCAGAGTCAACTTGTGCACCAACCATCACTTTCCCGCCCCTGCGGGTAAATTTTATGGCATTGCTGAGAAGATTACGTAGTACGGTACTGATCATATTCTTATCGGTGAAAATGTAAATATCATCTAATGATTCAAGGTATATTTTAATTTCTTTATTATTTGCACTTAATTGCAGGTTAGAGAAATTTCTATCCACCAGGTTCTTTAAATCAATTCTTTCCGCATTAATTTCAAGCATACCAGTCTGTGATCTTGACCAGTCAAGCAGGTTCTGGAGTATTGCATAACCGTTTTTTGCCGAATCATTTAAAATCATAGTCAGCGTTTTAATATCCTCCACATTCATCTGATCAATATTCTGGGATAACAATTCCGAAGAACCAAGCAGGCTTGTAAAAGGATTCTTCAGATCATGAGCCACTATACTGAAGAATTTATCTTTTGTAGCAATAAGCTCTTTTAACCTGATTTCGCTCTTTTGTAATGCTTCTTCTGAAGCTTGCCGTCTCTTTTCCACAAGATTAATTGACCTTATGGTCCACCACATGAATAGTAACAGGCCAACAGTATATGTAATTGCCACAACCACAACACCAACTTCAGAAGAAAATATGCCGGAGCGCTCGCTTTGTATCCTTAGCCACCCGATAATTACTGGCAATATAATCACAGCTGGTAAAAATTTCTTTGTAATAATTCCACTTGTACTACTGGGAATAAATACCCTTACCAGCCAGGTATCCGGTCTTATAATTAAGACAGCAGCTGATATACATCCAAAAGCGATACTGCTATCCAGGCCCATTGTTATTTCACTCAATTGAATCAAAGAATGAATATATAGTATGTAACTAACAATAACAATGTAACATACAGACACTACAGGAATAATCAGGATATGTGCAATACCTGATTTATTTGGATCTTTTGAGGTGATTAAAAAAAATGTTATGCCTATAAGCAGGAAGTTAAATGATGTTAAGAAAGTCATCCTCATTTCTGAAGAAAAGAAAAAGCTGAAAAATGATATTCCTGTAAAAGAAGATTCCTGATCCGATTTGAATGTATAAATGGAAAAGAAGAGAGATAACAGACTGATAAGGCAAATAAGAGATGCAAGAATTCTTGGGATAGTTTTTCTTATAACTGGTGGGAGTTCAGCCTGGATTAAAACTAATGCCGTGGTTGTGATAATAAAACAAATTGCAGCGATAATTTTCATTGGGATCCACTGCGGCACCAGGTTTTGAAAGATGGTAATATTGAATGCCCATCCAACTAAATTAAAGAAGCTTAAAACAAAAGCAATGAGAAGGGATACCCATTTCGCTATCCGTAATGGTCTTATTACAGGTGATGAATGCAAATTTTGCCCTGGCATATTTTCAGAAGAAGTATCTGACATAAAAGCCTTACGAACTTCAAAGGTACATAATATATGCTAAAAATACGGAAACCTTCTTTAATTGCTCTTGATTTTTGCGGAAATGTATTGTTATAAGATCACATTTTAGATGAGAATTATTATCACATGAAAAAGATCGGAATAAGTCTTATAGGGACCTAGGATTTTCGATAGTCAGCTAATTTAAAACAGTTTTTGTTTAACTTGCATAAAAATTATCATCAGGTTCCTATCAAAAGCTGATTGATTGTATTTTAATTTCTTAAAAAATTCTGCTAATACTGTTAATGGGAATCTCGAAATGACTTGATAAAAAAAGATGAATATGAAAATTTTGCTTGTCGAGGATGATCCTAAAATATCATCGTTTATCAAAATTGGATTGGAGAGTTATAATTGCTTGGTCGATATTGCATATGAAAGCTCAATAGGAGAGAAGCTTGCTTTGTCGGGAAAGCATGATGTAATTATTCTTGATGTAGTAATACCAGGTATTTCGGGATTTGAATTATGTAAAAGGATCAGAATTAATAATATATTGACGCCGGTAATAATGCTAACGTCTCTTGACACGGTGGAAGATAAACTTATGGGATTTGACTGCGGTGCTGACGATTACCTGGTTAAGCCATTCAGCTTCCAGGAACTTTTTGCACGGATTAAAGCACTGAACCGCAGGAACAGGAATGCTATGGTAAATCCGGTTCTGAAAGCTCTCGATCTGGAACTTGATTCTATATCAATGACGGTCAGGAGAAGCGACAAGGAAATAAATCTTACTGCAACTGAATATAAGATCCTTGAGCTCTTATTAAGTAATAAAGGAAAAGTGTTTGACAGAATGCTGATTGCCGAGAAAATATGGGGATTTTCATTCAATTCAGGGACCAATGTGATTGATGTTCATATCAACTCACTGAGAAAGAAGATTGATAAAGATTTCAAACAGAAACTGATCCACACAAAAAAAGGATTTGGTTATATGGTGAGTGAGGAACAGGAAGTTCAATAAAGATAATATGTTTTTCTGCTCCATCCTACCATTTCCCGTAAAGCCGGTTATCATTTTCATGGTTAAGATTTACCTGCTTCCGATATCCCGGAGTGCCAGTTAATCAGCTTAAAATTATTCTTAATCGGTTCTTAATCTTACATTAACTGACTCTTAATTAAGTCTGCTTAATTTCGAAATACATTTGTCATGGATAATTTAATGATCCATGATATAAACAATTATTTAGAATTTATTTAATAGGCTACAGAGTAATAGACATCTTGAATTTGAAGTCAGTTAGAACAAATTATATTATAAACGGGAAATTGAAAACATCATTCTTATTATTAACAAATTAAATTTATTATTATGAAAAAGTCGTTATTTTTTATCCTGGCATTTCTTGTGTTTGCATTTCCAATTATGGCACAGGAGGAAATTGTTTCAGAAGAAGTACCGGAAGAAAACCTTACTTTAAAGAAGGCAAATATTCCTCCGGCAATTGTTAATGCCGCAGATAAATTGTTTGAAGGAAGCACTCAGATTGCATGGGGTACTTTCCCATATCAGTTGAAAGATTATGGATGGGTAGTGGATAAAGATTACAAAGGGCCTATCGATCGTTATGAAATCAGACTGATCGCCAAAGACGGATCTGTTGTAAATGCAGTTTTTGAATCGAATGGCGAGCTGGTAAGTTATAACCTTGTAAATAAAGATTCTCCAGTTCCGGATGCCATTATAGCCTCTTTGGAGAAAGGCCAATACAAAGGCTGGAAAGTAGTCGGCGACGTAATGCGTATTACGAATAACCAGAAGAAAATTGTTGATCATTATGCTGTTAAAATTCAAAATGGTAAAATGAAGAAGACTGTCTATTTTACAATTAAAGGGGGAGAATTGATCAATAAATAAGAGAGAATTTGATTATCTCTTTTAAGTAGATGAAAACTGCTGATCATTCTGGTCAGCAGTTTTTATTTTCACTTATTACATAATGTCTGTGAAATGCATACAAAAGCTTCCAGGCAGGTTTTCTGCATACATTTTCCTTTACCTGGCATTCAGATGAAAAAGTGAATACATGAAAATTAAAAGCCTTAATGTGGTCTTAATACTACCTTAATGCCATCTTAATCATCAAACGGCAATACATGCATACTTTTGAATTAGAATGTCATCGAAATGGGAATGTCAGTAAACAGTATTATATCAGATAATTAAAAATATATATAATGAAATACGAATTATCACCATTACCGTTTGAAATGAATGCCCTGGAGCCATTTATTTCAAAAAGAACACTGGAGTTTCATCATGGGAAACATTATCAGGCATATGTTTCAAATCTGAATAACCTTATTCCGGGAACAAAATTTACTAAATTAGATATTGAAACGACTATTAAAGTTGCCGATGGACCTATATTTAATAATGCTGCTCAGGTCTGGAATCACAAATTCTATTTTGACGGGTTAAAGCCTTCTGGTAAAAGTGAACCGGAAGGTCCTTTTGCAGATATCATAATCGAAAGTTTTGGTACTCTCTCATTCTTCAAAGAGTCTTTCATTAAATCTGCTGCTTCATTATTCGGGTCAGGATGGACCTGGCTGGTTTTAAATCCGAAGGGGTTGCTGGAAATAATTCAGAAGGAAAATGCAGGAAATCCTCTTCGGATAGGACTAATTCCCCTATTAACCTGCGATGTATGGGAACATGCATATTATCTTGATTATCAGAACAGACGTGCTGATTATATTGAGGCTTTCTGGAAACTTATTAACTGGGAAATAGTAGAGAAACGATATATTGAGGTTATGTAGAAATGATTTTTTTCAAGATTTATTGGCCATAGAGAAGATGCACTTAAAAGTAAATTAAAATTATACTAGATGAAAGTTCTGATGTTAGGGTGGGAATTTCCACCCCAAATTACTGGGGGACTAGGCACAGCGTGTTATGGTATAACTAAAAGCCTGGCAAAACAAAACATTAATGTACTATTGGTTGTTCCGAAAACATTTGGAAATGAAGACAGAAGTTTTGCCACAATACAAGATGCTGGTGATATCCCTTCAAAATACCTGGAATCAAATTCGAATGATTTCTGGAAAAAAGTGTTTTACAAAGAAATATCAGCCAGACTTATTCCTTACACAACACCTGAAGACTATAAGAAAAAAATGGAAAAAAATGTGTATATGTCAGGATTTGTGACGAATTATGATAATCCTGATTTTGCTCCTTTTACTGGCAATTATGGTTCAGATCTGTGGAGTGAAATAAAAAGATATTCAATTGTGACTTCACTTTTAGCTGTGAGAGAAACCTATGATATTATTCATGCTCATGAATGGCTGACTTTCCCTGCAGCAATCTCTGCTAAAAAAATATCAGGGAAACCTCTCATTGTTCATATCCATGCGACTGAATTTGACAGGAATAGCGGGAGTATTGACAGGGATATTTATGATATTGAAAAAAAAGGCATGGAATTTTCCGATAGGGTTATCACTGTAAGCGATTATACAAAAAATATTGTTATAAAGAATTATGGTATCAATCCCGAGAAAGTAATTACAATACATAATGGGATTGAAAAAGCAGCTAATTTTTCCAGGTTAAAGTTTCAGAAGGTTCCTGGTGAAAAGATAGTAACATTTTTAGGCAGGATTACGCACCAGAAGGGACCCGAGTATTTTGTTGAAGCAGCCTTCAGGGTATTGCAAAAACATAACAATGTAAGATTTGTCATAGCCGGAAGCGGCGATTTAAAAGATAAAATTGTTACCATGGTAAATGATCTTAACATCGAAAAAAAAGTCTCTTTTACCGGATTTTTAAAAAATGATGAAGTCAGAAAATTGTTGGCTAGAAGTGATTTATTTGTAATGCCTTCAGTTTCAGAACCTTTTGGCATATCTCCACTAGAAGCTCTACAATCCAGGGTCCCAATAATAATCTCAAAACAATCAGGAGTTTCTGAAGTTATTAATAATGCAATAAAAGTTGATTACTGGGATATAAATGCACTTTCGGATGCTATTAACGGAGTTCTTAATTATAAAACGCTGTCTGGTTTGCTCTCTTCAAATGGCAGCCGTGAAGTAAATAAATTAGGATGGGAAAAAACCGGAAGACAAATATCAAATCTTTATAAATCGATAGCATGATTTGGAATAACGACTTTTAATAAGTTTCGCAAAGATATGGTTGTGAATGAAATGGAAAAGGGAAGATATTTCTATAATAAAAAGGCAAAATAAATACCTGAATTGATTTCAAAAAGCTGAAACTAAATAATTATGGAAACCGAGAAAAAAATATGTTTAATTATTGAGGTACATCAACCCCTCAAACTGAGGACATACAGGTTCTTTGAAATTAATGATAAACATTATTATTATGATGATTATACAAATGATTTTAACATAAATAAAATAGCTCACAAATATTATTTTCCTGGGAACAACATTCTTATGGATTTAATTCATTTTTCAAAAAAGGACTTTAATTTTTCTTTTCTTTTTTCCGGGTTAGTTTTGGATCAGTTTAAACTCTATTGTCCCGATATCATTGATAATTTTAAAACTTTAACAGAAACAGGTTGTGCTGAACTTTTATCAGGAACTTATTCCAATCTCTTCGGACCAATTTTAAATAAGAGTGAATATGATAATCAGGTCAAATTACAGCAAAAGATTATTAAATCGGTATTTGGGATAAATCCTATATCTAATACAATCATAGATATACATAAGTATCACAGGTATTTGACCTCACCTCGTATTAAATTCATAATCGGAAATGAACACATTAAGAGAAACAACTCGCTTAAAGTGAACGATTTAAACCACTCTGAATGGTTAACAAAGCCAGAAAAACTCCTGAAAATTCTAAATGAATATGATAAGGATGAAAATGTTACAGTTAACTTAGTAATCCCCTATAATCATTTTTTAGATTCGGAATATAATTCAAGGATACTCGAATTTATAGAGCGTTTTCCAATATCCATACTTTCTAAATCTGACTTTAAATTTGGGGTTCCTTCATCAACTGCGGCAGATTTCAATGCAGGATTACAACCCTGGGACATGTTGGAATTTAATAGTAACAAACAGGATTTGTTTATTTCAACCTGTAATAAAATGCAGATAGATGCTTTCAGTAAATTATACTCTTTCAGCAATAAAATTGAAAAATGTAATGACCATCAAATCAATAAAGACTGGCTATATCTGCAGGCATGCGATCACTTTTTTTTCATGGACCCATCACTTTACAAGGATGGGGGACCAGACAGAATTTACTTTCCCTATGATTCGCATTTTTTAGCTTACATAAACTATATGAACATACTGGCAGATTTTTCTGACAGGTTAGATAAATGGATTTCTGATCATTTCTTGTGAATGTTAAATTAGAAGGATAAAAATAAATAAATTAATGAATATAAGGATTTCAGTTTTATATATATGTATCCTGTTAATTAATACAAATATAAACGACCTCCGTGCGCAAAATAAAGTGTGGAGTGTAGATGATTGTATACATTATGCTTTAGAGAAAAATATCCAGATTCAGCAGGCAAGAGTCAATAACAGTATTAGTGAGGAAAATCTGAAACTGGCAAAGTCTGCCTGGTACCCTTCGGCAAATAGTTCAGTCAGACAAAATTTTGACTGGAGTAATCAGGCAAATACAACAACAGGAGCTCTAGTCTTCGCCGGGACCAATGGGACAAATATTTCTCTCAATTCAGGAATGACAATATATAACGGAATGTTGCAGCATAATTCTGTGAAAAAATCTGAGACTGATCTTGAAGCCGCCAGGTATACCACTGAAGTCATTAAAGAAACCGTCAGTCTGAACGTGCTGGAAGCTTATCTCCAGGTTCTTTACGCAGAAGAACAGGTTAAGAACAGTATAAACCAGGTTAATTCAACAGTGCAACAACTGGCACTGGCTGAGGAGAGACTGAAGCTGGGAGTGATTGCGAATTCAGATTATCTGCAAGTTAAGTCGCAGCTGGCCTCCGAAAAATTAACTCTTGCCACAGCACAAAGTCAGCTGGAAATTAACCGTGTTACCCTTATGCAATTGATGGAATTGCCGGTAAATGATGCCTTTACAATTGAACATCCGGATCTTGACAGTCTTATCAATAAAAAGAGTTCTCCTGATCCAAAAGATGTTTATAAAATATCACTGGAAATAAAACCGGAAGTAAAAAATGCAGAACTTAACAAGAAAAGTTCTCAAATCGAAGTTGAGATAGCCAGGGCCGGATTTTTCCCCAGTCTTTCTGTAAATGCCGGATTGTCTACAATGTATTCCAGCGCAAATACTGGTTCAGAATTTGGGTCCCAGATAAAAAACAATATAAGTCCGGCTATTGGACTTTCAGCATCAATTCCAATTTATCAGAACCGTCAGGTCAGATCAAGAGTGGAAATTGCAAAAATGAATACCACTAATGCTGAACTCGATGATTATAACGTTAAAGATCAACTCCGGAAAGAGATCGAGCAGGCATGTCTCGACGTTAGCTCATCACAAACAGAATATGAAGCAAGCGCTGAAGTTTACCAGGCAGCCAAAGAGTCTTTGGAAGTCGCTACAGAAAAATATTTCAATGGCCTGATGAATTCGGTAGACTTCCTGATACAGAAAACAAGTTTTATCACTGCTGAAAGCACATTTCTTCAATCAAAATACAAATTGGTGTTCAGCTACAAAGTACTCGATTTCTATTTGGGAAAACCGTTATCATTCACAAACTCAAAATAATATTCAACAATAAAAGAAAGCAGAGATGAAAAACAATAATAGAATATCCGCTGTAGTGAGTTTCATAGTTATTTCAATGGTTTTTATGTTAGTCTTTTCATGTCATAAAAAAAGTAATTCCTATTCATTTGAAACCGTTGTGGTAAAAAAGGGATCGATTATAAATACCATTACAGCGACCGGCACAATAGAAGCTGATACGACAGTTTTAATTGGCACACAGGTATCAGGAGTAATTAAAAAAATATTTGTCGATTTCAATTCAGTGGTAAAAAAAGGACAGCTCCTGGCTGAACTCGATAAAACTCCTTTGCAAACGCAGGTACAACAGGCTGAAGCTTCTCTTGATGATTCCAAAGGGGAAGTGGAATATCAGCGGGCCACATATGAGCGGTATCAGGATTTATTAGATAAAAAACTGATTGCTCAGGCTGATTATGACCAGGTTAAGTACAATTATATGAAAGCGCTTGCAGATCTGAAGACAGCCCGGGCCGGATACAACAAAGCCATAGTAAACCTTAATTACGCTTCCATCCATTCACCGATAATCGGAGTCGTTCTGAATCGTGCTGTTGATCAGGGTCAGACTGTGGCAGCCAGCTTCAGCACGCCAAACCTTTTCACCATAGCCAATGATCTGACTCAAATGCATGTTGAAGCTAATGTGGATGAGGCAGATATTGGTCAGGTAAGACAGGGAGAACCTGTCGATTTTACTGTCGACGCCTATCCGACTGAAATCTTTAAGGGAGATGTAAGACAAATAAGATTACAGCCGGTTGTGACTTCAAATGTTGTGACGTATACTGTGATCGTTAATGCTCCCAATCCGCAGAAAAAACTGATGCCCGGGATGACAGCAAATATAACCGTGCTTGTCCAGAAAGTAGATAGCGTGCTTGTCGTTCCGGGGAAAGCCATGAGGTTTACTCCGGATGCAGCATATCTGGCTGAACAGAAGAAAAACAATCCGGTTGCCGGGAATATGGGCGCTGGAGGAGGCCAGGCTTATGGAAATGGACAGCAACGGCCAACAGAAGCAACAGGACAATACGACAGCGGGGATTTCATGTCTGATGAGCAGTCATTGAAAAGACCAGTTGCCGTTTGGGTAAAAACAGGAGATAAGATTCATCGTACCCGTGTTGTAACAGGAGCCATGGATGCTATGAATACAGAAATAAAATCGGGTCTTCAGAAAGGTGATGTGGTTATTCTTTCGATGAGTCAGGCTGGAAAATCATCTGCTTCCGGTACAACAGCAACAAGCCCATTCATGCCGCAGCGAGGAAGAAGGGGAAGATAATACTGAAACATTTCTTATGAAGAAGCTTATTGAAATAGTAAAACTGAAAAAAGATTATTACGTGGGAGAAGTGACGGTTCATGCTCTCAGAGGAATTGATATGGTTGTTAATGAAGGTGAATTTGTTGCTATTATGGGAGCCAGCGGTTCAGGAAAATCAACAATGCTGAACATTATCGGATGCCTCGATAAACCCACATCCGGAGACTATATTCTTGATGGCACTAACATCTCAGAACTTGGTAAAAACTCGCTTGCTGCCCTCAGAAACAGGAAACTGGGATTTGTTTTTCAGACTTATAACCTTCTTCCACGTACAACAGCTCTGGAAAACGCCGAGCTACCTCTCCTTTATAACAATACAGTAAAAAGTAAAGAAAGGAGGGAAAAGGCTAAAAATGCACTTGAATCAGTCGGGCTTATCGATAGAATGTTCCATAAGCCAAATCAGCTTTCAGGAGGTCAGCAGCAGAGGGTGGCTATTGCCAGGTCACTTGTTAATGATCCCGTTGTAATTCTTGCAGATGAAGCCACCGGGAATCTTGATACCCGAACTTCGTATGAGATAATGGCTCTCTTTCAGGAACTTAATAATAAAGGAAAAACAATTGTTTTTGTAACACATGAACCAGATATTGCCAGATGTGCTACCCGGAACATTATTTTTAAAGACGGCCTTATTCTGAGGGAAAGCATAGTCAACGACAGGATCAATGCACAGGAAATGCTTGCAAGTATTCCTATTGAAGAAGATTAGTTAATATATTAAAAATGAGTATCAGAAACCTTTTAAAAATAGCTCTTAATGCTTTATTAAGAAATAAATTCAGAGCCTTTCTTACAATGCTGGGCATTATAATAGGAGTTGCTTCTGTAATTGCTATGCTCGGGATCGGCGAAGGATCTAAAATCAGCATACAGAACCAGATAGCCGGAATGGGATTAAACCTTGTTGCTGTAGTGCCCGGGTCTCAGCAGAGAGGCGGAATTCAGTTCGGGGCTTCAACAATGCAAAGTCTTAAAGAAGACGATGTTAATGCAATTCTTTCAGAATGTCCTGCAGTACTGGCAGCTACTCCTGAAGTTCGTGGCAACGGACAAGTTGTGTATGCAGCGGAAAACTGGCCTACAAATATGTTTGGTGTAAATGAGAGTTATCTGCAGATAAGAGAACGATCGGTTGGAAGTGGCCGCATGTTTACTGACAGGGAGATAAGTGGTGCAGCCAAAGTATGCCTTTTGGGCGAAACAGTGGTCACAAATCTATTCGGTCCTGGCCAGGATCCTGTCGGACAGATAATAAGATTTAAAAGAATACCTTTTATTGTTATTGGTGTGCTTGCTCCAAAAGGACTGAATACTTTCGGACAGGATCAGGACGATTTAATTCTTGCACCATACACTACAGTACAAAAAAGAATCCTTGCTATAACATATATACAAGGTATCTATACTTCAGCAGTTGATTCGAAGTCAACAGACCTTGCGGCGAGCCAGATCGAAGAAACCTTACGAAGACATCATAAAATAAGGACATCTGATCAGGATGACTTTACAATAAGAAACCAGGAAGATTTATTATCGACATTCGATTCGATAAGCAATATTCTTACAGTCTTACTGGGGGCAATAGCCGGAATCTCTCTCCTAGTGGGAGGCATTGGTATTATGAATATCATGTATGTATCAGTTACCGAGCGGACCAGGGAAATAGGACTTCGTATGGCAATCGGTGGCAGAGGCAGGGATATCTTAATGCAATTCCTTGCCGAATCGATGCTTTTAAGTATAACAGGAGGACTGATTGGAATATTGCTGGGATTAGTGGCATCGAAAATAATAGGATCGGCAATGTCGTGGCCCATGGTTATTTTGCCCGGTTCAGAAATTTTATCTTTTGCTGTCTGTACAATTATCGGAATATTCTTCGGCTGGTATCCTGCAAAAAAAGCATCCAACCTTGATCCTATAGACGCTCTCAGATATGAGTAATTAAAAACATATGACGCCCAATACTTGTTTATAAGTTGTATAAACCTGTAAACGGCAAAAAAAAAATTTATATATCGAATATTTATAATTTAATTTAATTTTATTGTAATGAAAACAATTATCGTACCGCTGGACTTTTCAGATGAGTCATTGACTGGATTGGATCTTTCATTAATGCTGGCTTCAAAAACAGGAGCTAACATACAGATGGTTCATGTTATTGGAAAGAAAAATAGCTCTACCAGAGAACTGCCTGAAAAGGAAAATAAACTCGCAAAGGTGAAGTTTGAGGATATCATTCAAAAATGTAAAGCTAAAGGCAATATAAAATGTGCTCTGAATTATACAATTAAAGAGGGTCAGATATTTAGGGAGATAGCAACCCTGGCAGATCAATATGACGACTCGCTGACAGTACTTTCAACCCATGGGGAATCTGGCTTTGAAGAACTGTTTATTGGAGGTAATGCTTATAAAATAACATCTCATTCGAGAAATCCTGTTATAACAGTCAGAAGAAGTAAATTATCGCCAAACATTAATACGATAGTGTTGCCGCTTGATATTACTTTTCAGACAAGGGAGAAAGTTCCCTATACGGTTGAGCTGGCAAAAGTATTTGGATCAGAAATTCACGTGCTTACAATACAACTCTCACATTTAAAGAGCATAGAAAAAAAACTTCAATTATATACAGTCCAGGTGATTAATTATCTGAAAAGCCATAAGGTTCCGTATAAAGTTGAACATCTTCATGGAAGAAACATTACGGATGTGACTCTTGATTATGCGAATTCGATTAATGCTGATCTTATTTCAATTATGACGGAGCAGGAAAAGAGTGCCTCTAATTTATTGCTTGGAAATTTCGCTCACCAGATGATAAATAAATCTTATATTCCTGTCCTGTCATTTCCTAATTATCATTTACGTATAACTGCAGAGGATATCTGGACTTTAGGTGCATTTAATCCGAGATAAATCTTTTAACCTGATTTTCAGGAAATTCTATTAAAGGGTAATATGTTAAAATAATCTTTACAATGAAAAAAGTATTAATAGCGCTCGATTATGATCCAACTGCTCAAAAAGTGGCAGAAGCAGGATTCTCATTAGCTAAATCCATGGATGCAGAAATAATCCTTCTTCATGTAATTTCTGAGCCTGTATATTATTCCTCTATGGAATATTCTCCCGTAATGGGATATACTGGTTATATGGAAATGGGTCAGCTGCAGTCCGTTACAATAGACAGACTAAAAGAGGCATCTTTAAAATATCTTGACAAATCAAGACAACACCTTGGTGATAGTACTATTCAAACCATAGTAAAAGAAGGCAATTTTGCTGATACTATTTTAGAGACTGCCAGAGAGGTGAATGCAGATATAATTGCAATTGGGTCTCATGGCCGGAAATGGATTGAAAATATAATCATGGGAAGTGTTACAGAAAAAGTTTTACATTCTACTTCGATTCCGCTTTTTATTATTCCTACTAAGAAACGCAAGTGAATTATTTTTAAAGATTTTCTCAGATCATGAAAAAAAACAACGATACTGAAATCGATAATGCTCTTGACAATTTTCCGGACAGTCTGGGGAAAATTGTTAGAGTGTTATTCGATGTTAAAAACTTCAGAAAAAAAATCAATGCAAGGAATACCCTGGTTAAAATGGGTAAAACGATAATTCCTCAGATGCATTCACTGGTAAAATCGGAAAATGGCCTGATTCGAATGGAAGCCGCAAAGATCGTTGAGCTTGTTGCCGACCGGAGGTCCATTCCGGTGTTAATAAGCCTGCTTAATGACAAAGAATTTGAAATCAGATGGATAGCAGCTGAAGGTTTAATAAAAATCGGCAGGAGAAGTTTATTACCATTACTAAAGGCAGTACGTGATGGGGAAAGCTCTTTTTTTCTTAACAGAGGGGCTCATCATATTTTATTTAGTCTGCTGAATGATAAAGAGAAGGGAAAGTTGAAACCATTAATCCAAAGTCTTGATGATTATCATGAGTTGGGAGAAACGGCCCCTGTAGAGGCCTCAAAAGCAATAAATATCATCTATAAGATCAAGAGCTAGTTTTAACAAAAAGGATAATACTAATCATGAATATCAATGATGTCAATCAAGGGGCTTCCGAATCGGAACCAGTTGCTAAGGATGATCTGAGATCCATTCCATTGTCGGAACTGCAGTCAAAACTGGGATCCTCGACGGATGGACTCAGTCAGGAGGAAGCTCAGAAAAGGCTGTCCCGGTACGGACCTAATGAGATTGAAGAAAAGAAAACCAATCCATTCCTGAAATTCCTGACATATTTCTGGGGTCCTATACCATGGATGATCGAAGCGGCTGTGATCCTTTCAGCAGTAGCCCGGCATTGGCCCGATTTTGGTATTATACTCGTACTTCTTCTTGCTAACGCCGTGGTTGGATTCTGGGAAGAGCATGAAGCGGGCAATGCCATTGAGGCCCTCAAGGCTAAACTGGCTGTGAAGGCAAGAGTTAAGCGTGATGGCAAGTGGGTCAACCCGGCTGCCCGAGAGTTGGTGCCGGGCGATGTTATCCGATTGCGTCTTGGCGATATTGTACCGGCAGATGCGCGGTTACTCGACGGCGACCCGGTTGAAGTCGATCAGTCTGCTCTTACAGGAGAATCTTTGCCTGCTGCTCGTAAAACCGGTGAGTCAGTCTTTTCCGGATCGATTATTCGTCAGGGTGAGATAGAAGCAATGGTCTATGCTACGGGTACAAATACTTACTTTGGCAAGACAGCCCAACTGGTGCAGGAAGCACACACAGTAAGCCACTTTCAGAAAGCAGTGCTAAAAATAGGCAACTATCTGATCATGCTCGCCGTAGCTCTGGTGGCAGTAATTATTACCGTCGCTCTCTTTCGTGGTGACCCGATCCTTACAACATTACAATTCGCATTGGTGCTTACTGTTGCCGCTATTCCGGTAGCAATGCCAACAGTATTGTCGGTAACAATGGCAGTCGGAGCACGTCTGCTGGCAAAAAAAGAGGCTATCGTAAGCCGGCTGGTGGCTATTGAGGAATTGGCAGGAGTTGATATGCTGTGCGCTGATAAGACAGGTACACTGACACAAAATAAGCTGACACTGGGCGATCCTTTCAGTGTGAACAATGTTACCGCCGATCAGGTGATACTTTTTGCTGCTCTCGCGTCACGTGCGGAAAATAATGATACCATAGATCTGGCTGTCCTTGCCGGTATGAAAGACATAGATTCATTAAAGAGTTACAATTTGATTCACTTTCAGCCATTTGACCCAGTGCATAAACGCACTGAGGCCACCATAAAAGATGCAGATGGAAAAACATTCAAAGTTACTAAGGGGGCACCACAGGTGATTCTGGAATTATCAGACAATGCAGGACAGGTGAAGAATGCTGTTGACAAAGCGGTCAATGAATTTGCAGCACGTGGTTTTCGCTCTTTGGGCGTAGCTCACGCTGAGGGAGAGGATAAATGGCTGTTTGCGGGCGTGCTACCGCTGTTCGATCCTCCCCGCGATGATGCCAAAGCAACAATAGCGACAGCGCTTGCGATGGGAGTGAAGATCAAGATGGTTACGGGAGATGCACTCGCGATTGCCAGGGAAACAGCAAAAAAGTTGGATATGGGATCAGATATCCTCGATGCAGGCAGCCTGGGCGATGCAAAGAAACAAGAAACGGCAGCAGTAGCTGAGTCCATAGAAAAAGCCGATGGTTTCGCACAAGTGTTTCCCGAACATAAGTTTCATATCGTGGACGTACTGCAAAAACTCGGTCATATAGTAGGTATGACAGGCGACGGGGTAAATGATGCTCCTGCGCTTAAGAAAGCAGATTGTGGCATTGCCGTTTCCGATGCAACTGATGCTGCGCGTGCAGCAGCAGCCATTGTTCTGATGAAATCAGGCTTATCTGTAATAATAGATGCTATAAAGGAGAGCAGGAAAATTTTTCAGCGCATGAACAGTTATGCCATTTATCGAATTGCCGAAACACTGCGAGTGCTGTTATTTATGACATTGTCGATCCTGGTATTTAATTTTTACCCGGTCACAGCAGTCATGATCGTTATGCTGGCTCTGCTCAATGATGGCGCTATCCTGTCAATTGCCTATGACAATGTCCATTACAAAGATCAACCCGAGGCCTGGAATATGCGTATGGTACTTGGAATATCCACTGTACTGGGCGTTATAGGAGTGGTCTCAGCTTTTGGTTTGTTTTATCTGGGTGAGCGGGTATTTCATATAGATCGTGCTCATATACAGACATTAATGTATTTGAAACTTTCAGTAGCTGGACATTTGACGATTTTTCTTACACGCACACGCGGACCTTTCTGGTCTATTCGCCCGGCGCGAATACTATGGGTGGCTGTGCTTGGAACCCAGATAGTGGCAACACTGATAGCTGTTTATGGACTCTTTATGACACCTTTGGGCTGGGGCTGGGCACTGTTCGTTTGGGGTTATGCATTGTTATGGTTCCTCGTTAACGACCGACTGAAACTGTTAGCTTACAGGATTTTTGATCCGGTTAAAGAGAGACCGGGTCCTGAATAAAATAGATATTATATTATATAAATCAATTAAACAATTGGGATTACCACTTTGTCGAATATTTTGTTATCAGCATAAAAGGAGTAATCTACCCAGATAAAAACTGCCTGTCACATCTGAAATCCATCAAATTGTTTTACTTTTATATTGTCATAACTAAACGGATATAATTACTAAAATAATTGAAAAAGCTGTAGTTCTGATGCAATATCGGTAAATCGCAACATGAGGTTTTTACTGCTAAGCAGGAAATATAAAATGATGAAAAAAATAATTAAAAAAAGGAAGAAAAATGAACTATCTGTATTTAATAATTCCTGTGGTATTTATATTATTCGCGGGAATAAGAATTGTACGGCCAACTCAACGTGCATTAATTGAGCGGCTTGGAAAGTATCATAAGTTTGGAAATCCCGGTTTTCACTGGATTATTCCAATTATAGATAAGCTGTATCTGGTAAATGTAACTGAGCAGATGGTAGATGCTGATCCTCAGGAAATCATTACAAATGATAACCTGAATGCCAGCGTTGATGCCCAGGTTTATTTCAGGGTAAAAGCCGATGAAGAAAGCGTTAAGGGATCGACCTATAATGTTAATAATTATAAATGGCAAATCGTAAATCTTGCCAGAACTACTCTTCGTAATATTATCGGTACACTCACTCTTAAATCAGCCAACAGCGAACGCGGTAAAATTAATGCAGATCTCTATAAAACACTGCATAACGAAACCCAGGGCTGGGGTATTGAAATAGTCAGGACAGAGCTGAAAGAAATTGATCCCCCAAAAGATGTGCAGGAAACCATGAACAAAGTGGTAAAAGCCGAGAATGAAAAAATTGCGGCTATTGATTCCGCTACTGCTGCTGAGACTGTTGCTGACGGTATTAAACGGGCTAAAATAAAAGAAGCTGAAGGATTTAAGCAATCAAAAATATTGCATGCGGAAGGAGAAGCCGAAGCCATAAGGCTTGTAAATGAAGCAGCAGATAAATATTTTATTGGGAATGCCCAGCTATTAAGAAAGCTGGAGGCTCTTGAAGCATCTCTCGGGGAAAATGCCAAAATTGTAATCCCAACCGGAACCGACCTGGTAAATATTATCGGAGAGATGGCAGGTGTAATTCCATTAGAAAGAAAGAAGAAAGAAAGTTAATAATGAAAACTGTTAGCAGTAATTCTTTATTCTGCTAAAATCAATCGTAACATTAACCGTGAACTTGTAACTGCGTTCGTCATTTATTCGCTCAGGTTATGAGCTCATGTTATAACCCCTTGCCTGTTTTGCACGGTTGATATCCATTATGTTAAAAAGTGATAAAACTACTTCGTCATCGATAAAATTTAACAATGACTTATTGTTTACTTTTACTTTTAGAATAAATTGTCCGTTTGACAGGCCTGAATAAATACTATTTCTAATGATACCTCCAGTACTTCTGGAAATAAATAAAATTTACCTGTATGATTGATAATGTGGAAAAAGGTTGGAAAAAACTGATCTCTGGTTACCCATGGTTTAACTGTGATGGATGTTATCCGCTTCCCGCATATTCAGAATTTATGCCTTCCCCTCTGGTAGGGAAAAAACCTTTGGGGGAAATTGATCATGAATTATTCCATGATGATGATCCTTTCGGCTGGCATATAACTGAAATAGAAGAGGAATATGAACTAAGGCCCGGAATTGGTCACACAGGCCTTCAGATAATGAATAACATTCTGAAGCTTGGAATAGGACAGAAAGAGAATCATATTCAGGGACATGCAGGGCAAAACCTGAAAAATAATCCATATTGGCCGCCGGAACTAGCTTCACAGGCAGGATCTCTTTTGCATGAGAGATATATTACACTTTTGTCCCTTATGCTTTCAAGAACACAGGACGATAAGGGGAGAATTATATGGACTTTCTTTGGAAACAGTATTGATGATCCTGAGATAGCATTCTGGAAGAGTTTTTATAACTCCCCCGGGAAGGAGATTCCCGTTGAGAAAGCATTGTCTTTTTTTTCAGGCCTGCTAATAAAAGCCTATGGTGAAACAATTTCACGCGAAAGGTCGTTGTCTGATGCAGGATTTCGCATCTTGAACGAGACTCATTCAGCTGAGCTTCCGGGATGGACCATGGAATATCTTTGTAATGAGACGGATGACTGGGATAAAATAAAATACCTCCTTACTTTCAGACCCTTTTCAACTCTTCCTGCCAGGATTAAAGAATTATATCTGTCAGGAAAACTGAACCTTTTGCCTTTTCCGGGTAGCCTTGTCTTCTGGGGTATGCAGAATTATCTTCGTCTGAAGCAGGAACTTTCTCTTGCCGGTCAGATACCACTGCTGAACATAGTGGCAAGAAACAAGGGTATCGGCGGATTGAGAGTGCCTCAGTCGGGCTGGCTTCATGAACCACATATAGATGGTGTGAAACATGAGATGAATGAAGAACTATTAGTGAACACTTTTCACAGGACTCACCGTTGGGAAAGGATTCACAGGTACCAGGATGAACTCAACCTGGCAACACAGAAAATAAAAGTCGCAAAAGTCCTGTTAAGTACCGACCCTGATGCTATTGGTTTGTATAATAAGCCTTTAGCCAGGAACAGCCATCTGTGGACCCACGATTTTAAACTATTATTAGACGGACCAGGAGCTAACCACAGGAAGATACAGGAAACTGAGAAAGAAATTTTGCGTGGGGGTCTGTTCGGATATCGTTTCTTTTACCCTCCCATGAGAGTCGGTCAGTACGAAATCTACTGGCACCGGCCTTTAGTAGCTTATCTCTCTCATCAAACTGAGAATATTGAAATTGATGCTGAAGCGCTTCATGGTTATATTACCGGATATCACCTTAAAGATAATCTTATGTCGGCTCCTGTTGAATTGTGGCCAAGGTTACTGAGAAGAGATCTCTATCTGACTGCCCTTCATGATTTTAATGCCGGCAATGACCATTTTGCCCATCAGACCTCGAAGAATCTCCTTACTTTATTCGATACCTGGAAGAAACATGGAGAAAAGCCTCTGGCAAGATCATTTGCATTTAAATTGCTGAATGTTTCCAAGCATAAAACACTTGAAGAATGGCTTGAAGAACTTATAACTCATAGTAAATCAAATGAATCATACCAGCTGATCCGTACAGAACTGGACAGGATCATAGAACCGGCAGGTAACAATGATCTTCCTGAACCAATAACATACGGGGAAACAGCAAGCCGCAGGTTTGAGGAAAATTGGTGGAATGAAATAAAGTTCCTTGCTTATGGTGATTTTTTATATAAAGATAACCCTGATATTGTTACTGATGAAGCAACTCTGAAAACAGTCCGGAAACACCACCGCGATCTGGAAAATGTTGGCGATCACTACGATACAGCATACATGGAAGATATATATGAAAAGGGTAGGGGCGGGACAGGAGCCCGGCTGGCAGCTAACGGAGCAGATGATAATTATTCTGCCAGTGCAACAATTCTTCAGGCTGCACCAATATTCCTGAAGCTGGCAAAGGAAGGAAAGCTGAAAAGAGATATCTGGCTAATACATCTTACAGGAGAGGAATTCCCGGCTGATTGCATGGGTGCAAGAAATTTATGCAAAACATTGGTAGAGAAGAATATAAATCTAAAACTGGGAGACGGCTCAACTGTCGATCTCTCTGATACTAAGATAAAAGGAATATATATAATGGATATGATCGGTCATAACCGTGAAAATGATCACGATATATTTCAGATATCTCCCGGGAAAAGCGCGGCATCAGGCAAGCTTGCCCTTCAGGCACATATAGCAAATATGATATGGAACAATCATACACATTGGTGGAATCAGGCTCCAGAAAGACAACATCTCGGCCGTGGAAAAAGAATATCAGGATCGCAGGAGATACCTGAACCGGCAAAGCATCTGGCCATTTGTGGTGAGGTAAGGACGCAGTTCAATCCTCACAGCTCAATCTTCAATACTGATGGTCAGATATTTTCTGATGTAGGACTGCCCGTTGTACTGTTTATGGAAAATTATGATATATTCCGGACCGGATACCATGACTCCATGGATACGATGGAGAATATAGACCTGGATTACGGTGCAGCATTTGCTGCCATTGCAATAGAATCAGTTGCAAGGATGGCAACCCTTGCCAATGTCTGAATCTGATTTAACCCGTATTGAACATTATAATATAAATTTTCTGAAAAATGTAAAAAATGAACTTAACATTCAGAACAATCCCTGAAAAGGAAGATATTAAACGGATAATGGATATGGTAGTATCAACCGGCTTCTTTTATGACCATGAAGTTGAAATTGCTGTTGAACTGATAGCAGAACGTCTGGCCAGAGGAGAATCGACTGGCTATCATTTTGTTTTTGCAGAGGTCGATGGTGTCACTGCCGCATATTCATGTTATGGTCAAATTGAAATGACAAAATCGTGCTTCGATCTTTACTGGCTCGTAACACATAATGATTACAGAGGTAAGGGAATAGGTAAAAAATTACTGGAGGCAACTTATATTGAAGCAAAAAAAATGGGCTGCACAATGATCATTGCAGAAACATCGGGCCGGGAAAAATACACTCCTACACAGGCATTTTATGTCAGTGCTGGATATAAACTTGAGGCCACAATCCGCGACTATTACGATAAAGGAGATGATAAGCTGATATACATCAAGAGGCTTAATTGAGAATTGATTTCTACGCGTAAACTATAATGAAAAAAATATATTTTCTTTCTGTTATATGTGTATTCGTGCTTGTAATAAATATACAGGCAGAGGTACAAGGTGATTCACCTAATTTAGAACAGGTTAAAAACTTACCTCTTGTTATTACAAATGCCAAAATCCGGAATAAGGAGGCGCCAATTGCATTTCTGATATCTGGCGATGGAGGCTGGTATGGCTTTGAACAATCAATTGCTGATTATATTGCCAGGCTCGGAATTCCTACAATAGGTCTTGATTCAAGAAAATATTTCTGGGATCGAAAGACTCCTGAGGAGACTGCCGGGGATGTTGCAAAAGCTCTGGACTATTATAGTAAAGAATGGGGGAAGGATCATTTTATTCTGATAGGTTATTCGCTTGGGGCAGAACTGGTCCCGTTCATCGCAAACAGATTGCCAGAGAAAATAAGGTCGAAAGTCGACGCTCAGGCATTGTTATCACCAGAAGCAACTACAGATTTTGAGGTACATATTTCAAATATGCTTGGAATGGGTAACAGCCAGAATGCTTATGATGTAATAGGTGAGATAAGGAGAGCAAAAGTAACTACTCTGTTAATCTTGGGGTCGGGTGAAAAATCAGGGGTTCCGGAATTGTTGATGGGGACATCTGCAATATGCAAAATTATTCCGGGTGGTCACCATTATAAATTTAACGTGCCTCTGATAATTCAAACTATGAGAGACAATAAAGTATTTTAAAAGTAGTTTTATGTTAATTATAAATTGACGAATCATGGTTAAAATAGGATGCATAAGTAATCATTTTAATTATTGCGGATTGCGGATTTTAGATTGCGGATTAACAAGACTGGAGATTCAATCATAATAAAAAGTGGTCCGAAATCAACAATCCAAAATCCGAAATCGACATAACTACTACATAATAGGTTTAACTTAACAGTAGTATATTGAAGATAATCAGTTTACTAAGATTTAAATGATGCTGTATGGAAAAAGCAGATTCGTCAGTCTTCATTAAGAATTTCCTGAAAGAAAAAGTATTCATATTTCTGCATGAAAACGGAAAACTTATTTCTCAATTTCTTTTTACTGCCCTGTTTATTGGTTTGGCCGCATGGTTCATTAGTCATGAAAAAGCTGAACTTCATAAGGTTAAGGAGATACTCTCGGCAGTAAATATAAAGTGGGTCTTTGCCGGACTTGGCCTTGTGTTATTCTACATATTCATTCAGGCGGTTATGTATGTGACTTCCTTTGGATCAATTAATGCGCAGCTGAATTTGTGGGATGCTGTGGTACTATTTCTTAAAAGGAATTTTATAAGTGTCTTCCTGCCGGCCGGGGCTGTCTCCTCTCTGGCTTTCTTCAGCAATGCAATAGAAAAAAAGGGTATCACTAAAACGCAGGTATATTTTGCCTCTTCCATTTATGCTTTTGTGGGAATCCTTTCTGTTGTCATTGTTGCTATTCCGGCATTTCTTTTTGTTGTTACGGGCAGGAATATAGACATGGCAAAATGGTATGCTCTTGCCGGGGTTATCCTGATCCTTCTGATGATCATATTCATTTATTATTCACTAAAAAAGAGGTGGTTCCTTTACTCATGGATTTCAAAAATATATCCAAAGGCAATTCTTTTCATTGAAGATATTAAGGATCACCGGATTAACCAGAAGCAATTTATTTATACAATCTTAATATCAGTATTGATCGAATTTGTTGGTATCTCTCATGTTTATATATCAATGGCGGCTCTGGGCTTATTACCGTCAATTTCCACGGCAATAATAGCTTATATCGTTGTAGTCATATTCCTTATAATATCTCCATTCCTTCGGGGGCTTGGTGCTATTGAGGTTTCAATGACCTATTTCCTTATACAATCAGGTTATAGCAGTGTTGATTCAATAGCTGTTACAATCCTTTTCAGGTTTTTCGAATTCTGGCTTCCACTCTGTTTTGGCATAATCAGTTTTCTTATTAAGGTCGAGAGATTGCTTCTGAGAATATTACCTGCATTGCTGATTTTTTCTCTTGGAATTGTGAACATTATTTCTGTTTTGACGCCTGCCCTTCCGTTAAGACTTAAGTTACTGAAAGATTATCTGCTGACAGATATAATCAGCTTTTCAAATAGTTTTATTCTGATTGCGGGTTTATTTCTGCTTGTCACTTCAGCATTTATGCTCAAAGGATTGAGAACGGCCTGGTGGTTTGCATTAACATTAAGTATATTTTCAATATTTGGAAATCTGATAAAAGGAATTGATTATGAAGAAGCAACTCTGGCACTTATAATAGTCGGCTCGCTTGTAGCAACAAGAAAAGAGTATTATGTAAAAACCAATCCAAAGTTAGGAACAGTAGGATTGCGGACTGCTTTATTAAGTATATCGGTTGTTTTGATCTATGGAACAGTAGGCTTCTACTTCCTCGATAAGAGGCATTTTCAGATTGACTTTAATTTTTTTCAGTCTGTCCGGTATACGCTGCTGAACTTTTTTCTGATTGGTAGTAAGGAACTTACGCCTTATGATTCATTTGCCCGTGATTTTATTTTTATAATCAAGATAAGCGGTTTTGCTTCTATAACTTTTTTGTTCTATACTCTTATCAGACCATACGTGTTCAGGATTGCGGCAACGGACGAAGAATATGCCAGGGCAAAATCATTGACACAACAATATGGAAATTCAGCTCTTGACTTTTTTAAAACATATTCCGACAAACTATTATATACACCAGCCGGGATAAATGCTTATATAGCCTATAGGGTTAACAGAAATTTTGCAGTCGTATTGGAAGATCCTGTTGCTGAGAATACCGATGAAATGAAAAAATGTATATTATCCTTTAGCAGGTATTGTTTTGAAAACGGGCTTAAAGAAATATATTATCGCGTACCAAAAGAAAGTCTGCCAGTCTATTCAGAATTGTCTAAGAAAAGCATTTTACTCGGACAGGAAGGGATTGTTGACATTAATGCATTTACTCTCGAGGGTGGGGAGAGAAAATCGATCAGAAATGCACTCAATAAAATTGCAGAACAAGGCTATATAGCAAATATTTTCACGCCACCCTTGATCGATGGTCTGATTCAGAAGCTTAAAGCTGTCAGCGACGAATGGCTCAAACTTACAGAACGTACTGAAATTATTTTTTCCCAGGGTATGTTTGTTGAAAAGGAAATAAAACAGCAAACAGTGATCACTGTTGAAAATAAAGAAGAGAAGATCATTGCTTTTTTAAATATCATCCCTGATTATGCAAAAAATGAAAGTACATACGATTTACTTAGGAAGACCGCAGATGCTCCTAACGGTATAATGGATTTTATGCTCATTGAGCTTTTTAAATATTCATCATCCCTGGGAATCAAGTATGTAAACCTGGGCTTTGCCCCTCTGTCAGGTCTTGATAAGCCACAGAATTTTCCGGAAAAATCACTGAAATTTGCTTATGAAAGAATACGTTCATTTTCACATTACAAAGGGCAAAGAGAATATAAGGAAAAGTTCAGGCCACAATGGAACAATAAATATCTGGTCTACAGCGCTGACTATGATCTGCTTCAGGTACCTGCAGTACTTACCGGTGTAATTAAGCCCTGAAGCTCGAAATCCTGCGGATTTTCAGGTGTGTAGCGATATATTGTTGTGCCGGGTTCAAGTCCCTTTTTAATTATGATGCTCTTTTCGTTAGACTCGCCAAGTAAAACAACCTGCTTTGTCTTGTTTTTTGTATAAACGAATGTTATACCGTCAGGTGCTGTATGTACACATTCCAGAGGAATAAATACTGCATCATCTATGGATTTAATTATAATCTCATTATTTGTCGTCATTGATGGTCTTAGTTTTGGATCATAACCATCAATTCTGCAATGTACTTCGAACATTTTTGTATCCGAGTTTGGCAATTGTTCTCCGATCCTGGCAACGCTGATCACAGTGCCGGTAAAGGACTTACCTGAAAAAGCATCAACTTTAATGTTAACCTTCTGACCAGGTTTGACTTTGCTAATATAAATTTCACTTATATATGTTTTGGAAACCATAGAGGAAAGATCGGGAAGTGTTGCAATGACCATATCAAAAGGATTAATGGAAGAACCGACCTTCCTTTTAGTGCCGTTCCAGTTTCTTTTATAAATAATCATACCGGAAGCAGGAGCTGTTACAGTAAATCCAGCCAGATAAGTCTCAAGATCATTTACAGTTCTTTCCTGCCCTTCTATTTCAGTTTTTAAGTTGTTCAGCTCTTTCAGTTGCTGCGTAGCTCTAAGTTTGTAGAGTTTATTCTGCTGATTGAGTTTACGCTTAGCTTTATCCAGTTCAATCTCAGCTTTCCGAATGGTGGCCGGAGGTTCATATGCAGACATTTTAAGGGCAATTTCAGCCTCTTCCACGGTAAATGCCTGATTCTTTAACCCATCTCTTAAGTTCGTAAGTACCATCGCAGTATCAAGAACCTTCATATGAAGCTCTCTCCGCATCTCCTCAAGCCTTTCAGTCTCGTCCTTTAAGGTGTTATCATAGTTGGTCCTGTCAAGCTGTGCGATATAATCACCTTTACTTACAATTGTGCCTTCGGGCACAAGATCCTCTATCTCAAGGTTTGAGGCACGAATCCTGCTTCGCCTCCTGCCACGCCGTCTGTTGTTACTGTTTGGCAGGGCAGGTCCTTTGATGTCAATAGATTTTGCAGGTATTAGTTCACCTGCTGCGGTGACTGTTATCTCAAAAGTACCCTTTTCTGCCTTTGCATAAGCATCAGAAAAGTTTTTTTTTGATGCCAGCTTGTTAAAAGCAATCAAAGCAATAATCGCAATACAAATAACAATACCTATGAATATTACATTACCTTTTTTTTTCATAACCTGATTGTCCACTAAAGAATTCCGGCAGAACGCCGGCAACAAAGATAATGATTTTTGCTCAAAAACCAAGGTCAGGTATCTATCAGTGAAACTGCTGAAAAGGATACTATATTATAAAAGAAAAGCTGGGAATTGCCCCTGCTGACCTTAATTATAATTGATTGCGTGGATTGGTGGGCTGAAATAGAAAAATAAAAAGAGAGTCCGTCTCATTATAACATTTGAAACGAACTCTCGGTTTTAATCTGATGTTTTGTCAGTTACTTGACCTCTGTAAAAAACGCTATTCCTCCTTCAGGATTAACCTCCAGGACAATTTTATTTGTTCCTTTTGTCAGCTCTACAAAATAATTAGCTGCGTCAGCAAATTGGACACCATATAAATACATATCAGTGTCGTTCGCTTCATTATCGTCGAAGAAAACAACTGGTCCAATAGTATAGTCTTTGTACCTGGTTTTGATTTCCTTTTGGCCTGAAGCAGGAAGATCAGCAAAAGTTTTATGAGAGGTCGTTCCAACCAGTTTTGAGTCAAAATCATAAAATGCGGTCATTGGTTGACCTCCTTTTGTGAATGATGCCTCGTAGAAGTAAGTACTTTTTCTCCACTGTACATTTGGTACGTTGCCAAAGTCAGTATAAAAATTTGTCTTGGCCTTGTCACTTACCATATTATCTTCAAGCTTTCTTAATGCTTCTTTTTCTGTTTTCAGTTCTTTTTTCGTTTCCTTAACCTGAACTTTTTCTGTTTTCGTTGTCTGACCCATCATTATAGATGCGGCAAACATAAATGTCATTGATAAAATTGCAAACCGTTTCATAACTTTAAAGTTTATATTGTTATTAATAAGAAAATATCAGTTTTCCCTGTACAAATGTATTTCGTATTATGGCAGCCTGAATTAATAATAAATTAATGTCACATTAAGTTAAGATTAAGAATATCCAACGCTTCTGTTTTCGTCCCTTCGGATAAAAAAAGAGGCTGTTTCAAAAGTTGGCTTTTATCCCCCACTCCCCACCACGGGGGGCTTTGTAACATATTGTATATCAAAAAGTCCCTCCTCGTCTTCGCGTAGCCGTTACGGCGGAGCAAGGCTTGTGGGATTTAGGAGTATTGACAAAAGAAGAGGCCTTTTAGACAGCCTCTTCTTTTCACTAGTTATCAACAACTTAAATCTAATAAATGCGCGTGGCAAACCGGAAAAGGTGCGAACCTCATCCTTTTTGGTGGCGCCATTATGGCCATGTGTAGCGGGCGGACAAAAAGGGTGAGGTTGTCTTTTCCGGTCTCCTTTTCTTTGGTTCATTTCTTTTGGAGAAGCAAAAGAAATGAACATAATCCAAAAAATAATAAAAGGTGCCCTTTTAAGACACCCTTACTTCGTGATCCCGAAGGGACTGTTCGCTACCCACGGGCAAGCGCATATCCCGCTCACGAGCTCGTCACTCCGTTCCTCGGTTCAAACCCTCCAACGCTTCTGTTTTCGTCCCTTCGGGTAATAAAAAAGGCACCTTTCAGTGCCTTACTTCGTGATCCCGAAGGGACTGTTCGCTACCCACGGGCAAGCGCATATCCCGCTCACGAGCTCGTCACTCCGTTCCTCGGTTCAAACCCTCCAACGCTTCTGTTTTCGTCCCTTCGGGTAATAAAAAAGGCACCTTTCAGTGCCTTACTTCGTGATCCCGAAGGGACTCAAACCCCCAACCTTCTGATCCGTAGTCAGATGCTCTATTCAGTTAAGCTACGGGACCATTATTTTTGTGAACGCAAATATAGCAAAATTTTAAAAACAGTTTTCAACAGGTAACTAAAGTAGATAAGAAGCTGGAAGTGCCTAAAGTTGATAATACAAATAGCATTTTGCACTTTATATACTTTAAAAGCTTTATAAACTACGAAAAATCCATAACTCCAGGCACTCCCAACTCTAAACACTCTAGTCACTTTAAACACTCCCCACTTTTTCATCTCATTAATATTTGTTACTTTTATTTGTCGGATTCTGAAATTAATATAGTCCGATATATTGTTGATATTCAAATATATATATATTTCATATGAAAAAAGCTACAGGTATAATATTAAAAGGATTAGCCGGACTTATATTGCTAATCCTTATATTACTTTTTACCGTTCCTGTTTTATTCAAAGAGAAGATCAGGACAAAAGTTGAGCAGGTCATTAACGAATCTGTAAATGCAACTGTAAGATTTGACAGTTATAAACTCTCCTTTTTCAGGAATTTTCCCAACCTCTCATTTGGATTAAACGGAGTATCCGTAGTGGGCATTAATAAATTTGAAGGTGACACTCTGGCTGGCTTCAAATCATTCGACCTTGTTTTTAACCTTGCAAGCCTTTTTAAGAAATCAGGATATGAGGTAAAATCTATAGTGATGGACCGGGCAATAGTTAATGCTATCGTGCTGAAGGATGGATCAGTGAACTGGGATATTATGAAAGATACAACGGAAACTGTTACTGCTGCAGAGGAACCTCCGTCTTCCACTATGAAGATACTATTAAAGAAAGTCTCCATTATAAACAGTTCCATATCCTATATCGACGATGAGTCTTCAATGAAAGCTTATCTTAATAACCTCAGTTTCAACTTGAAAGGGGATATGACAATGAGCGAAACAGACATGCAGATGTCCTTTACTATCGGAGATGTGACATTTATTATGGATGGTGTGAAATATCTCAATAAGGCAGTTGTCGATTCAAAGATCGATCTTCTCGCCGATCTTGATAAAATGAAATTTACCTTCCGTGATAATTATTTTTCATTGAATGATCTCAGACTGAATTTTTCAGGAATGGTGGCAATGCCAAAAGATGATATTGAAACGGACCTGCAGTTCAGAACTGAAAATACATCTTTTAAAACGCTGCTTTCGCTCGTTCCTGCTATCTATATGGCCGACTATAAGGATCTTAAGGCAGATGGAAATTTCATATTGAAGGGTTCAGCTATAGGGATATATAGCGATGCTGACAGTACTTTGCCCGATATTTCCCTTAATCTGTCAGTTACTGATGGGCTGATAAATTATCCTGATTTACCTGAAAAGATAAATAACATTAACATAGGTTCAGAAATATTTGTTGATGGCAAAGATCTTGATAAAACAACGGCAAATGTAGGTCGTTTTCATTTTGAACTAGCCGGGAACCCTTTTGATATGACCTTTGAACTTAAGACCCCGATGAGCGATCCTGATTTTAAAGGGTCGATGACCGGGAAAATTGACCTGAAAGCGTTGTCGAATGCTGTGCCTTTAGATAGTATTAATCTGTCAGGTATCATTAATATGTCTGTTAAGATGGCCGGAAGATTGTCAATGATTGAAAAGGAACAATATGATAAATTCCAGGCGTCAGGAAACATGACAATAAAAGACATGATGGTTGAAATGACCGGTTATCCTGAAGTAAAAATAAATGAGGCAGCTTTTGAATTCTCTCCGGCTTATGCAGCTCTGACAAAAAGCAGCATTAATGTGGGAGGGAAAAGCGATTTTGCCCTTTCCGGCAGGATAGAGAACTATATCCCGTATGTCTTTAAGAATGAAACAATAAGAGGTAAGATGTCTCTTAATTCGAACATGGTCGATGCATCAGAAATTCTATCAAAAATGGCTGTTGATACAACTGAAGTTGCGGATACAACTTCACTGTCAGTGATCAGGGTACCGGAAAATATCGATTTCGATTTCAATGCTCTGATTAACAATTTCCAATACGATAACATTAAGGCACAGAACATTAAAGGACACATCATTATAAAAAATGGTATCCTGAGTCTCCGGGAGACCGGGATGAATATCCTTGGGGGCAAGATTATGATGAATGCTGATTATGATACACGTGATTCTCTAAAACCCGTAATGAAAACAGATTTCAATATGACCGATATAGGTATAAAAGACGCTTTCATTACATTTAATACAATTCAGAAATTTGCTCCTGCAGCAAAAGGTATAGATGGAAAAGTGAACATCCAGATGGTTTATGAAAGCCTTCTCGGAAGTGACATGATGCCTGTAATACAGTCTATCAACGGTAGCGGTAAATTGCATTCTGATAACGTTACACTTGTTGAGTCTGTCACCTACGACAAGATGAAGCAATTACTTAAGCTTGGAGATAATTATACCAATACCTTTAAAGACCTGAATGTAAGCTTTAAAATTTCAAACGGGAGGATCTTTGTCAACCCCTTTGATACTAAAGTGGGCAATATTAAGATGAATATAAGCGGTGACCAGGGCCTTGATCAAACCCTTAATTATCTGGTCAAAACTGAAATACCCAGATCTGACCTTGGCAGTTCAGTCAATTCTCTCATCGATAACCTTTCTTCCACGGCTTCTTCATTCGGCATTGCCTTTAAGCCGGCTGATATCTTAAAGGTCAAAGTAAAGGTTACCGGTGTTTTTGGCAAACCCGTTGTCATGCCTGTCTTTGGAAGCGGGTCGGGTGAAAGCTCCGGCACTGCTAAAGCTACTGTAAAACAGACAATTACCGAAACTGTTGATAAAGGCAAAGAGCAATTGCGGAAGGAAGCTGAAGCTCAGGGCGATAAGCTTATTCAGGAAGCTGAAACCAGAGGGCAGCAAATGCGCGATGAAGCTGCCAAAGCTTCGGAAAACCTCAAAAAAGAGGCAGATAAACAGGCTCAGAAACTTCTTGATGAAGCTTCAACAAAAGGCGCGATTGCAAAAATGGCTGCACAAAAGGGAGCAGATGCTTTAAGAAAAGAGGCAGATAAGAAAGGAACACAACTAGTCCAGGAAGCAGATATCCAGTCTAAGAGGCTGGTCGAAGAGGCTAAAACTAAAAAAGAGGATATGGTTAACAAAATATAAATACCGATACTTAAAAAAAAGAGACTGAACATGATGACCAGCCTCTTTTAATCTAATTGATTGATATTTAGAATTTCTTCTCTTTTATTCTTGCTTTCTTACCAGTGAGGTCGCGTATGTAGAATATACGTGCCCGGCGGACCTTGCCATGCTTATTCACTTCTATTTTATCAATAAAGGGAGATGCAAACGGAAAGATCCTTTCAACACCTATATTACCGGATATTTTTCTTACTGTAAAAGTTTCAGTCTGCGAAATGCCTGATCTCTGGATAACAACTCCGCGGAACTGCTGAATTCTTTCCTTATTTCCTTCTCTGATTTTATAATGTACAGTAACTGTGTCACCTGCAGTAAATTTCGGATATTCATTCTTTACCCCGAATTCTTTCTCAACAACTTTCATTAAGTTCATCTCTAGAAATATTTTGTATCTAATTATTGGATTCTGAAAATCGGACGCAAATATACAATTATATTTCAGAATCAACAAACGGCTTTAATAATATTTGTCAGGTTGATTTACAACACTATATCTGTAATTATTCTTCTGATATTTACCACTGGTTTTAATGATCACTTCCTGCAGGTACAAGCAATTTATCCCCTGTGTCCCTGATCACCGATTCCTTCCAGCTGTCAGAATATCCTGGCTGAAGCGGCATTACTGGATTGCCCCATTTATTTCTTTCAAATTTGCCGTCCTTCTCTTTTTTAATATTCCCGTCAATATATTTTACAAGCAGATATTCACTTAGTGATTTCCATTGATCGAATGTGTTCTGTGCAGCTTTAAGTGAGTAATTTGTAAGATATTCGCGTGCCTCTTTTTCATCTTTATTAAATAAGGCAAGCGCGGTATTGTCTGTTGTCTCTGTTTCAGATATATAACCATTCTCCAGTTTTCTCTGGACTTTTAGTGCATCGCTGCTCATGGCATCATACCTTGTATAACAGAAATTGGCGACCAGGTTAAAAAGCCAGAAGGCAGACGTAGGAGAATAGGTAAGCATATCGCCGTTACCAACTTTAAAACATTCAGGTACACTGGTTATTCCGCAGTACATGGGAGAAAAAACCGTAGTTGCTGCATCATCAACACCAAACCAGAAGATTCCTCCTATCGGGTCAGGAAGCCAGTTGCGGGATTCAGCTACAAACACAAAACCTGTTTGCTGTGTTGAGGTAGCCCTTTCATTAATATATTCCGGACCAGTTTTATCTGTCGACACCTTCCACTCAAGAGGACGCCAGCGATATGGGGCCCCGAATGAACCGGCTCCTATATCTTTTCTCATATCGAGTGGTGTTCCTTCAAGATGGTCGCGCATAAAGTTCATCATATCGTAGTTTGATATTTTTCTGTCGGGTTTGATCCAGAGAGGCATCCTTTTGCTCAGATCATGGCCTGATGCATAATCAAAATACTGATACATGTCGTTATTTACAGATTTAAAAAATGACCAAACACGGATTTCACAAAAACGCGCCCCGGAGAATGTTATCGGATTATATGTATCCGAAAAGCTGAAATCTTCATCTTTACCATTAAAAAGTTTTTTACTTCTGGCAAAATCGATAACATCATGTGCATATACACATTCAATGACAGGATCATTTATCCTCCTGAGATCTTTTGACGTAATTGCAATTGAATTTTTCTTACCCGTGGCAATTGGAAAGGTCTGGATCCTTGCCTGATTTGCGTGTCCGGAAATATAACCATCAGGAATACGGCGTGCAACCCATACAGCTCCTTTATTTCCAACGCCCTTGCCAATGATCTCGAAGATCCAGGCTTCATTCGGGTCACCTATTGAAAAGGACTCTCCTTCACTGGCATAACCATATTCTGAAACAAGGTAAGACATTACTTTTATTGCTTCCCTCGCATTTTTTGCTCTTTGAAGCGTAATGTAGATAAGACTTCCGTAATCAACGATTGCAGTAGTGTCGACAAGACCTTCGATACCGCCATAGGTGGTTTCCCCAATGGCCAGCTGATGTTCATTCATATTCCCTATAACAGAATAAGTATGTGGAACCTGTTTAATCATTCCCATATATTTACCTGTATCCCATTCATAAACATCAAACATGGCGTCTGCCGGGTAATCTTTGGCAGGCCGTAAATACAACTCTCCGTATAACTGATGCGAATCTGCCGAATATGTTATCATGGTTGATCCGTTAACAGAAGCTCCCCTTGTTACGAGAAAATTTGTGCATGCATTTGAATTTTGCTCATGAATGACGCCTGCCAGTATAATTATCAGGATTGTTAAATATAACTTTTTCATAAACCGAATATTTAAAAAGTTAAGTTAGAAATTAAATACAAAGAGTTGCAAAGGTAGCAAGTCGGAGATAATTACAAAAAGTATGTCAGATCATTTTAAGCTGGTCGATGATATTTATTATTCTCTGAGTATTCGCAATTTTTTGTGAAAATTCTGTAATGTTGGGAAAGCCTCCCATTTCAATAGACTGCTGGCACCAGCAATTTGTGCATTAACAGCAGATTCCAGACTATCAACACAAATCTCAAGCTTAAATTACATGATCAAAATCTGAAAAGTATTAATGAAAATAATATTTTTTTCCGTATAATTGTGTAATACGAAACCCACATGATTTTCAAACGCAAACAATAATGAAAATATTTTTCATATATGGGTTTGCCTTCGGCGAGCCCTTCGGGGTTCATGTGGCCATTAAAATCAAAATTATTTACACATGAAATACTGAATTCTATGAAACCAACACTTTTAGTACTGGCAGCTGGAATGGGGAGTCGATACGGGGGTAATAAACAACTTGATGAAGTTGGTCCGGCAGGGGAAACAATCATAGACTATTCGATCTTTGATGCGATCCGTTCAGGCTTTGGAAAGATCGTTTTTGTTATCCGTCGCGATATCGAAGACCAGGTTAAGGAACGATTTGTTGAAAAGCTTAGGGATAAGATCGAAGTCGATTATGTATTCCAGGAGATCACAAATCTGCCGCAAGGTGTTAAGGTGTCACCAGATCGTCAAAAACCATGGGGTACAAGCCATGCTATTCTTGTTACACAGCAGAAGATAAAGGAACCTTTTGGAGTTATTAATGCAGATGATTATTACGGAGTTGAATCTTTCAGAATACTACATGATTTTCTGGTGAATGATGATGATCAGAATCGTTACTGCATAGTAGGGTATAAGCTGGGAAACACATTGTCTGATCACGGACATGTCAACAGGGGCGTATGTAAAGTCGGAACTAACGGATTATTGAAGAATATTGTCGAGACACGCCAGATTGAAAAGACTTATGACGGAGCAAAAGCACCAGGTCATAACGGGGAATTCCTGAAATTTACCGGTAATGAGATTGTCTCCATGAATCTCTGGGGATTCAAACCATCATGTTATGATTTCCTGGGAAAAGAATTCAGGAAATTTATCGACAAACATGGTATGGACCTGAAATCAGAGCTTGATATTCCTACATCGGTCGATAAATTTGTTAAGAATGGCGACATCAGGATAAAGATACTGATGAGCAACGAAAGATGGTTTGGCGTTACTTACCGTGAAGACAAACCATTTGTTGTCGAAAACATCAAGAAAATGATCAGAAAAGGAATCTACCCTGCAAGAATCTATTAGAAAAGCTGAGGGTCGGAGCTGTCATTACCAGGTAAAATCACAATTGTACTGATTCACATTATCCTTGTTATCACTGACTTTCAATTCAAGGTTGTGCAATGTTCCTTTTGTAATTCTAGCGGGATCAAATTTATATATGATCATATTATTTTTCTGGTCATATTCGAAAAGAGCCCATTTCCCGTCGATATAAGGATCATAGGCTTTTATTCCTGAGAGGTCGTCAGTGATTTTGATCCGTAATTCACTTTTACCTGTAAGGTTAGCTCCGGATATGAGCCCGTTTGCCGAAATGAAAGGGGGAATAGTATCGATACCTGCATAAAACATTCCAAACGAAAGACAATCTCCGGTAATATAACCATCATGATATGAACTGTTTACAGGGCTCTTTATGAATTCATCACTTAACTGAACAATAAGTAATTTCGATTCTTTGCCTGAAGGGATAATAGATGGTTTGATCGATAGGCTGTAAGCTTTATGTAAAGGAGTATACCTGTTATGAACATAATGAACGTCGGAAAGCATTTCCGGTGTTCCCTTTTCTTTCCTGTAGGTGAAAGCAAGTGTATCGTAAAGTGCACCCGACGGAATAGTGACCATAATGTTTTCGGCCCTGAATTTACTGGTTCTGCTGTAAGGCATTAAAATTACATTTTTGTCCGGGACAGAAGGTGTATGAGGAACAGGTGACTCTCCTGATACCTTGAATCCAAGGGTTGATTTGTTGTTATGTACGTCACTCAGGATGATCTCGACAAAATGAATTTTGTTGTCATTAAAATCAAAAATCCCCCTGTCGATAACATCGTGGTAAACTGTCAGTTTGTCGTTGGGAAGAATAAATGTTCTTTCTATATATGTATTTTCCCTTATATAGGTCTCGTAATCGATATGGCTGTTGATATATCTTGAATCGTTGAATGAAAATTCATCCATCACATACCTGAACCGGGTTATGCTGTCGATCTTAAGTTCAATTGAGTATACGGCACATTTATTATAACTGTCGTTCAGAAGGTCATATGATTTTACTCCGAAGCCAGCCGGTCCGCTGATCTTAATATTATTTTCACCGGGGATATAATAATTACCGTGACCACCCGCAACATTGATTTTCTTGGCATTGTTCTGGTTATTGATTGATGTATTCCTGCCAAGAGGATATATTACAAGTCTTTCAATAACAGGCGAAATGTTGTCTCCGGTTCCGAAATCAAATAAAAGTGGATTAACAGGTGCCTCCGTATCTGATTTTCTTACCTCAAAGTGAAGGTGAGGACCACCGGAAGCTCCAGTATTACCTGAGTATCCTATAAGATCACCCTGTTCAAACTGAAATTTCTCCCTGGGAGGGAAAATAGTAACCGTGAAATTCTTTTTATCATACTGCTGACTTTTAACATATTCTTCGATTTCCGGTATAAATCTGTCGAGATGGCCATAAACCGTTGAATAACCTGACGTGTGCCTTAAATAAAGTGCATTGCCAAATCCGCCCGGCGTTACACTAATCCTGTATACATAGCCGCTAGCAGCAGCAACAACCTCTTTTCCTGTTACTCCCTGGGTTTTTATATCGAGACCGGAATGATAATGGTCGATCCTGAGCTCTCCGAAATTGGCTGATAATGCCAGCGGGATCTTAACAGGAGAAATAAAAATGGTTTTGTCTTTGGGATTCTCATTTGATGAGCTGAAAAACAAAATGCATAAAATAACAATGCGGCTTATAAGCATCAACGTAAGTATTAATTTTCAGAAGTGCAAAACTATACTTATGGTTGGGTTCAGCAAACTATTTCGGGTATTTTTTTGAAAATCTCATTAACAATATTAACTTTGTACTAAAGATTTTATTATGTCCGGTCAGGGTTATGAAGAGTTAAAAATTCTGAACAGAAAGCTTGATGAATTGTTAATGAAGTATAATAGCCTTAAGACCGAATGTTCAAATCTTAAAACCGGGAATGAAGCATTAAAATATCAGCTTCAGGAACGGGATGCTGGTATTAAGGAATTGGAAATAAAATACGAGAGGATTAAATTATCAGGAGCACTGTTGGGAGAAGGCGAAAGTGCCTCGGAAGCAAAAAAGAAGATAAACGAATTAGTGCGGGAAATTGACAGATGTGTTGCTCTTTTAAACAGATAAAATATAATAATGGATGATAAGCTTTCGATCAGGGTTAATGTAGCGGACAGGTATTATCCATTAAAGGTAGAACGGGAAAATGAAGAGAAGATCAGGAAAGCTGCCAGGATGATTAATGAAAAAGTGCTGCAGTATAAACAGCGCTATACAGATAAAGATGTACAGGATTTTCTGGCTATGGCATCCCTGCAATATGTGATAAAACTCACAGAGGAAGAGGAAAAACTTGAGAATGATTATCTCCCGGATGCCATTAAAGAACTGATACAGAAAATCGACTCGGTTCTTGAAAAAAAAGAGTAACAGCGTTCTTTAAAATAGCAAATAAATTGCCCGCATTGTTTCTTCATTCATTTTTGAAACTCAACAGTTAAAACTTTGGAG
>CAZGKI010000021.1:0-62246 GCA_964526345.1 uncultured Rikenellaceae bacterium | reverse complement strand
CTCTTTTCCAGCTCTTTAAGTGTCTGAAAAGCAAATAGATTCTCCTTCCCTATTTCAGGATATTTGTGTTCGACAATGGTACCGTCAAAGTCGACAGCTATCTTTATGCCAGTTAAATCGATCATAAGTTTGTTCAGCCAGATACAAAACTAATAATAAAAACAGAAGAATAATTAATTCAATATATTTACACCTGCCGGTTTCAACTGAGGAAAATATTGAAATTTATTTTAATTTTGCTTTCCTTCTGAAATATTTCTTAATGAAGAAACATGTTCCCAATTTTATCACCTCACTAAATCTGGCATCAGGTTTCATTGCTATAATATTTGCAGTTAACGGTGAGCTTGTAACTGCTTCATGGCTGATCCTTGCTGCAATGATCTTTGATTTCCTGGATGGTTTTTCTGCCAGGATCCTCAAATCATATTCTGATATCGGGAAAGAGCTTGATTCGCTTGCAGATGTCGTCAGTTTCGGAGTTGCCCCGGCAGTTATTATATATTACCTTCTTCGTTCAACACTTTCACAATATGCTCCTTCCATTGTCAGTTCGGATAGTATCAGAGCAACAATAATACTTCTGATACCAGTTATTATGCCAGTTTGCGCTGCTCTTCGACTGGCAATTTTCAATACTGATGAGACACAATCAACATCTTTCAAAGGTCTCCCGACGCCTGCAAGCGCTCTTGCAGTTATCTCTGTGGTAATTGCAACTCATTATTCAGATTCATCAATTTTATCATCTTTCTCAGAGTCGCCGATTGCTTTAATAATTTTCACAATCGTACTGTCTGTTCTTATGGTAAGCAGAATTCCTTTAATGTCGCTTAAGACACCCGGTCTTAAAATCAAAGGAAATGAGGGAAGATATATACTGGTGATTATGGTTGTTGCAGGCCTTGCTGTTTTTGGCTTTGTCGCAGCTCCCCTGATAATTCCAATTTATATAATTGTATCGCTTATCTCCTTGTTATTCTGGTAATTAACCCCTTTTCAGCAGGTGTAGAATTCATTTATCCGAAATTTCCTCATTTTCAGGGAATTTTTTTTCAAAAGAAGCTAACACATTCTTAATTATCAGCCAGCTGATTATTATTAAAGCCGGCCATAACAGGTATTGAAGAATTTGAGTTATATACATTTTTATTATTAATTTGTATTTCTTTTGTTTTCAAAATGGGTGACAGGCGATGGGCGACAGATATCATGAACAATCCAGGTGCCCGTAGCCTGTAGCCTTAATAAACATGGCCCTCCTCGCTCATCTCTTCCTTTGTTATTTTCTTATTATTAATTGCTTTCCAGGCATACCAAATATATGCTGCCACAAAAGGAATGATAAATGAGACAAACATCATACTCTTAAGAGTAAAAAAGCTCGATGACGCATTCTGGATGGTAAGGGAAAAACTAAGATCGTATGTTGAAGGATAAAACGAAGTTCTGCTTAAGCCTGCTATCAGGAAAAGAGAAAAGACCGTCATGATGGTTCCTGAACCGGCAAACCATATTCCTTTGCGGCTGTTTTTTATTATCGTAACACCGATACCGTATAATACTCCAATCACACCGATCAGAAAAATGATCAGGATCCATGGTACCTCAATTAAATTATGCAGGTACTTATATTTTTCCATAACAATTTTTCCGGTTTCCATACTTACAGCAAATCCTTCGGCTAATAAAAGTGTAACAAGAAAAAAGAGGAAAAAAACAAGGAAAGCCACAGAATTACTAATCAGCTTCTTTATTGATTTGCTTAAAAGATCATTATCATCAATTGAGTTAATAATAAATAAGAGCCCATTCGTCCGGGCAAGAAATAAAACCGCCAGTCCGAGTGCAACATTTCGTCCGTTTAGTAGTGCTTCCAGTCCGTGCCAGTTATTAATCCAGTAAACATGGTTCATATAATCGAGCCTGAACTGAGAGCCGGTATAAAACGTTGCCACAGCGGTACCTATAAGGAAGGGCCCTAGTGCACCATTGATCAACAGGAAAATATCGAAAGTTCTTTTGCCGAATACGTTACCGGGCCTTGATCTGTACTCATATGCGACTGCCTGAATGATGAAGCTGAACAGGATGGTGATCCATACCCAGTAGGCTCCTCCGAAACTGGTAGAGTAAAAGAGTGGAAACGAGGCAAAGAATGCACCACCAAACGTAACCAGTGTCGTAAAAGTGAATTCCCATTTTCTGCCCAGAGTATTGATTATCATTGTTTTCTGGGTTTCATTACCTGGAAGGGAAAAGATCATTGACTGACCACCCTGAACGAACATCAGAAACACCAGAATGCCGGCTAAAAGTGATATTATCATCCACCAGTAATGCTGTAAAAACAGATATGTAATCATTGTTGTCATAATTATACTCCTATTGTTTTGGTCCGGTTTTAATCTGTTTCACCATTATGGATACTTCTGCAATAAGCAGAGCCGTAAAGAGCACGGCAAAGAGGATAAAAGTAGCCATCACCGACCCGGCACTGATCTGTGAGACAGCTACGTTTACCGGCATCAGGTCCTGTATTATCCATGGTTGTCGTCCCATTTCTGCAAGAACCCATCCCGACTCGCTGGCTATATAAACCAGTGGAACCGATATAAGAATAATCCGGAGGAACCACCTGTTATTCATCAGGGTACCCCTTACCAGCATAAGAAGTGAAAGTGCGCATACAACTATAAAGAGGAATCCCAGTATTACCATCAGGTGGAATGAATAAAAGGATACAGAAACATTCGGTATTGCATCTTCAGGTGCTTTCAGAAAAGCATATCCAAAATACCTGAAATAATCTTCATTGAATTTTTTGTTTCTAAAATATTCATTAAGAAGTACATCAGCCTCCACTTTATCGTTAAGCATTTTTGCCCGTTTGTATTTAATCAGTGCATTCCTGGCTTCGCGGCCTCTTTCCATCTTTTGAGATATTGACAGGTATTCTCCCTTGTCAGATCCTTCAATGACAAGCTGGTTAAGTCCGGGTACATAGGCATCTTTGTCGCCTTTTGTCATCACTGAAAGGAAACCGGGAATTCCGATGCGAAATACAAAATCTTTTACCTTTTTGTCACCTATCTGTTTATCAGAATTTTTAAGTATTCCGAAAGCAACCAGTTCAGCATTTTTCGATCCGTCATAATAAGCTTCGAATGCCGCAAATTTGACAGGTTGTACTTCAGCGATGGTCCTGGCTGAACTATCTCCGGTAAATGCAACCATTAATGAAGATGCCAGGCCAAAGACGGCAGCAATCAGTATACTCCTTTTTGAAAGCCATTCTTCCCTGTTTTTTAGCATGAACCATGCACTTACTCCGAGAACAAATATGGAAGCGAGAAGGAATCCGGAAAAAATTGTATGCAGGAACTTGTCGACAGCTACAGGATTAAAGAGAATAGCCCAGAAATTAACCATTTCATTACGGGCTGTATCCGGATTAAATACCATACCAACAGGATTCTGCATCCAGGCGTTGGCGACGAGTATCCACAGGGCAGAAAGGTTAGCCCCGATAGCTACAAGCCACGTGGAGATCAGGTGAAACTTTTTGCTTACTTTATTCCAGCCAAAGAACATTACAGCAACAAATGTCGATTCCAGGAAAAATGCGAGTATCCCTTCAATTGCCAGCGGCGCTCCAAAGATATCTCCTACAAACCATGAATAATTTGACCAGTTTGTGCCAAATTCAAATTCAAGGATTATACCAGTGGCAATGCCAATCGCAAAGTTTATCCCGAAAAGTGTCATCCAGAACTTCGTTAGCTTTTTCCACTCTTCCATTCCAGTCCTTACATAGATGGTCTCCATCATGGCTATAATAAAAGATAGACCGAGAGTCAAAGGAACAAAGATCCAGTGATAAATTGCAGTAAGAGCAAATTGTGCTCTTGACCAGTCTACAACAGATACATCTATATGTTCAATCATCAGCAATATTCGAATTGGTTAAGTTTTCAAGTACATATTTACTCCTCTGATCATCATTTTCAAATTTTCTGTTTAGAAAATCAGGAAAAAAGAAGAGTCTCAAGAGGGCAAAAATGATAAATAGCTTTATGATAATAATTAACCAGACTTTCTTCCCCCATGCCGACATATTTCTGAATCCATCATAATAAAAACTGATCAGTTTCGATACAAAAGGGATATTTAGTTTCATGCCAAATTATACTTACTAACTTATCAGTATTCTACCAATCTGATTAACAATATAATGACTAATTATTTGCTTTTTTGGACCTTTCAGATTTCGCCGGTTTCCCGGCGGTGGGTATATCTGTTTCAGCATCGCCCGCACGTGCAGGCTTGATATTTTCAGTATTCAGACTTGATGTGATCTTCTGGACTGCCTTGAAATTATAAAAGAACTCCCTGGCAAAGACCCTGACAACAGTGTATGTAGGTATCCCCAGCAGCATTCCGGGAATACCTGCAGCGAAGCCGGCGGCAAGAATTACAATGAATATCTCCAGTGGATGCGCCCTGACACTATTGGAAAATATAACCGGTTGAAAAAGAACATTATCTATAAGATGGGTTATCGCTTCAACTAATATCATATAATATATCAGCGGGACGACCACAGTGTTAAAATCCTGGTTTATATGAGCTGCAACCCCCATTACAATAGCAATGAAGAGACCAAGCCAAGGGCCCACATAGGGTATCACATTCAAAATACCCAGTATCAGTCCCATAACAAGAGCCTGATGAAAATCGATACCGGCAATTGTCATCCCGATATCAATAAGGATCATAATACACGTACTCTGAATGAGTATCCCAATAAAATACCTGGTTAACAGATTCTTAACCGAATTAAGCGCCCTTGTAAAATTTTCAGTGTATTTGTCAGGGACCCATATAAGTATTAATTCAAAGAACAGGTGCTGGTCCTTTAAAAAAAAGAATGTTATAAATGAAATGGAGAATACTGCTACCAGGATATTTCCCAATATTCCCACAACAGATCCAAGGAAATTCTGAATCATGTTTATGTTCAATATCTGGGATATTTTTTTTGAAAAGAAATCCTGCAATGAAATATCATTGGTGAGATCTTTATTGAAGGATTGAAAGAAATTCTCGATTTTATGAATATGAACATCCAGGATCCCTACTATTTTATTGCTGTCGATAGTCGAAAAATAATTTATCTGCCTGGTTACCAGCGGAACAAATATGACAAAGAATAAAATTATAACACCCCAAATTATTATCAGTGTAAATAAGGCTCCGAGTACCCGCGGAAACCTCCACTTTCTGATTCTTATCCTGCAGATAAGATCCACAAGTGGCCGCCCCATTATTGATAACACCCCGGCAACAAGTATATAGACAACTATATTCCTGAAATACCAGGCACAGGCCAGAAGCAGCAGAACTCCCAAAAATATGAGGATATTTCTGAATGTGGTATTCATATCTCTTTGTTTCTCTTTTACAAACCTACTTTAAATTTTTTGAAAAACATAAAAAACATAAACTGTCACTATGTCAGATATGATTATACGAATACATGCCACTATGTCATGTTTTAAATTTTGGAACAGAGTTTGAAATTGTTTATACAGAAAAAGAAAATTAAGTTAAACTAAAAATTATAGGAGGAAAAGCTATGTTACCAACAATCAGAAGAACATTCAACCCGTTTTTGTCAAATCTTTTTGACGACGAATTTTTCCCGGTATTAACTAACAGGACCAGTTCAATGCCTGCAGTTAACATTAAGGAGAGTGATAAGGATTTTGTACTAGAACTTGCCGTTCCCGGGACTGACAAGAAAGATCTCAAGATTGACATTAATGATGATGTTGTCACTATCTCCTCTGAAAGCAGGAGTGAGAAAGAAGAGGACAACGACGGTTACAAAAGAAAAGAATTCAGTTATTCAACATTCTGCAGAAGTTTTTATCTCCCTGAAAATGTAAACAGGGATAAGATCCAGGCTTCATATAAGGATGGGATACTGAAAGTGGAACTTCCGAAGCAGGAAGAGGATAAGAACAAGATCAGCAAACAGATCAAGATTTCGTAATTATTAATTAATCATGCAGATTAAAAAGAGAGAGGCTGAAAATTCAGCCTCTCTCCTTTTGTGCACAATCCTCTTCGAATTTCAAAGCAAACTTTTTACCATATTCAATTAAAAGCTCTTCCTTTGATCCTGAAGGTAAAAATTTAAAATCGGCCGGCTCTTCAAACACCTTAAGCTTCAGATTCTTAAATATTTCCAATATGATCTTTGTTGCTTCACCGCTCCAGCCATATGATCCGAATGAGCCGGCAAACTTGCCCCTGTCCCTCAAGGGGTTTATCGCAGCAAATAACTTATAAACAGGGAGCAGCGTATTCTGGTTTATTGTTGGTGAACCAACAAGGATGGCATCATTTGAAATTATTAATGATTCAATCTCATCAGGCCCCAGGTTTTCTATATCAACGACATCTGTTTTAAAATTTCCTGCTTCAGCAATTCCCCGGGCAATGAGTCCGGCTGCCATTTTAGTATACCCGTAAGCCGATACATAGGCAATCAGGATATGTCTCCTGGCATCAGACCAGGTTATCTGAAGGTACTCTTTTGCATATTTTTCGGTAAGGTCAATAATTGTCGTACGGCTGTCGCCGAGTATTGGACCATGTCCAGGACAAACATATTTAGTATCAAGGATTTTTATCTTTTCTATTGCCCTGATCATAAACCTGCTGAAAGGTTTGAGAATCACGTCAAAATAGTATCTAAAAGCTTTAAGGTAATCTTCCGAGAGGTCATCACTCATCTCACTGCTGCAATAATGCGCACCAAAAGAGTCGCATGTAAAAAGTATCCTGTCCTCTTCGAGCCATGTGTAAATTGAATCAGGCCAGTGAAGATTCGGGGCTGCAATGAACCTTAATGTCTTATTCCCCAGATTTAATGTATCGCCATCTTTAACTACCATCGATTTAAAAGGCACATTCAGCATATCCTCGAGGTACCTTATGGCATTGCCACTACCTACAACCGTAGCTGATGGTGCAATTTCAAGCAGAAGCTTCAGGCTGCCGGAATGATCAGGTTCCGTATGGTCAACAATGATATAGCTTATCTCAGCAGGGTCGGTTAATTTCCTAAGCTTATTTAAATATGTCCCCCAAAATTTCTCTTTTACAACTTCAACCAATGCCTTTTTCTCAGCATTGATGAAGTACGAATTATAGGTTGTACCGAATTCAGTGGTCATTACGATGTCAAATGTTTTGATATCATAATCAAGTATACCTATCCATTTTACATCATCTGTAATATCTATTATTCTGTCGTCAACCATTATAATGAAATGTTATTTTTCAGATTTTGGCAATAATGCTTTTATTTGCCTTCACCTGTTGAAGGATAGGGATCTCAACTTCTGTTCCCAGCGGCAGAAAAATATCCACCCTCGAACCGAACTTAATAAATCCGAGTTCGTCTCCCTGCTTAACTTCCTGGTTTTCCCTGGCATAAGTTACGATCCTCCTGGCAACTGCCCCGGCTATCTGCCTGACAAGGATCTCCGTACCGTCAACTGTTTCTATTACGATCGTACTCCGTTCATTCAGTTCAGACGATTTGGGATGCCATGCCACCATGTTATGTCCCGGATGATATCCTACATATTTAATATGACCTGAAACAGGGTATCTGTTACTATGCATGTTAAAAGGCGACATAAATATTGATACCTGAAGCCGCATGTTTTTGAAATATTCTTTCTCAACTGTTTTCTCAATAACTACTACTTTCCCGTCAGCGGGAGCATAAATAAGCCCAGGTACAGGTTCCAGGCTCCTGGCCGGAAGCCTGAAAAAAAACAGCAGAAAGATGTAAAGCATCAAAGAGCCTATGCCAAATATCCACTTAATAAGGATATTATCAGCCAGAAAAATATTTACCAGTATGTTTATTAACAGCAGGATAATAAAACCAAAAGCTAAAATCTTGTATCCTTCTCTGTGAATGCTCATTTTAATAAAATTTCCACAAAACTAATCAAGTCCTGTCAATCATCCAAAAAGTAAAATAAAAAGAAATACCAGGGGAAAAGAAATTATGGTACTGTCAAACCTGTCGAGGAATCCACCGTGCCCGGGCATTATTGTACCCGAATCTTTAACACCTGTGCTTCTCTTAAGCATTGATTCAATAAGATCTCCGTAAGTGCCTGATATTGATATTATAACCGACACTATAACCCATTCCACAGGGTCAATAACTCCAAGCCAGCGGGCCAGAAACCAGGCTGTTACGACCGATAAAAGCATCCCTCCAAAGAAGCCTTCCCACGATTTCTTTGGTGAAATTTTTTCCATCAGCCTGTGTCGTCCTAAAGAAGTGCCGGCAAGATAAGCACCTGAATCATTTACCCATAGCAGGATAAAGAAACCTATAAGGATCCCTGGGGAAAAAACAACCTGACTATGTGGTAACAAAGAATTTAAACCGGTCCGCGAGAAAGCAGCAAACGGAAAAAGAGAATAAGGGAGTGCAATGTACATTATTGGAAACAAGGTATGGCCCAGTGAATCAAAGGGTTTTTCCTGGTTTCTGTACAATTCAATGACCATTATAGCAATTATTACAGGTATCAGGAAAAGAAAGGAACCTGGTTTAATATAGCCGGAAGCGACTAATGTTGCTATTATATAACCTATTGCTCCTGTTAACATTCCGGCTATCATCTGAGGTTTTATGCCGGTAATTTTAATCATCTGGTAATACTCATATTGCGTTCCGCAAAGCATAACCAGTCCTGTGATGAAAAAAGAAACCGGATGCAGCCATAGTCCTCCCATAATAAATATGACTATCCATGCTCCGGTCAATGTCCGTCTGAAAAAATTGTTCAAACCTTAAGTTTTTTATTCTTTGATTTTTATTTTACCGGAAGATACTCCGGATTTCCCTGTATCAGCTTTCTTTTCTTTCTTTACAGGTGCATTCTTTTTGGTTTTTTCTGTTTTTTCAGATTTACTTTCTGCATTTGTATTTTCAGCCGCAACAGCTGACTTCTTAGCGAGGGTTTCCTTTTCCTCTTTAAGGGCATCTCCTTTTCTTTTACCGAATATTCTTTCAAGATCCTCGCTGAAAATTACCTCCTTTTCCAGGAGAAGCTCAGCAAGTTCTTTCAAACCATCCATATGAGTTTTAAGAACCTCTTTGGCTCTTATATATGATTCATCAATTATCTGTTTTACTTCATTATCGATAAGTTCGGCTGTCTTTTCGCTGTAAGGTTTAGTAAAACCAAAATCGGACTGGCCTGAAGAGTCGTAGAAACTGATATTCCCCACTTTTTCGCTCATCCCAAAAAATGATACCATGGCGTATGCCTGCTTGGTTATCTTTTCAAGGTCGCTTAATGCACCTGTCGATATTTTACCGAACATAAGCTCTTCGGAAGCACGTCCTCCAAGGGCATAGGCCATCTCGTCGAGCAGCTGTTCACGTGTGGTTATCTGCCTCTCCTCAGGAAGGTACCATGCTGCGCCCAGAGCCCTTCCACGCGGAATGATAGTTACTTTTAACAGCGGACTGGCATATTCTAAAAGCCAGCTTACTGTTGCATGTCCGGCCTCATGATAAGCAATTGTCTTTTTCTCCACCATGGAAATGATCTTGCTCTTTCTTTCAAGACCACCCACTATTCTGTCGACAGCATCAAGAAAATCCTGTTTTTCGACAATTTTCTTGTTCTTTCTGGCTGCAATTAAAGCAGACTCATTACAAACATTTGCAATATCAGCTCCTGAGAAACCAGGTGTCTGTCGGGCCATGAACCCTACATCAAAATCTTTTTCCAATTTTATTGGACGAAGATGTACTTTGAAAATAGCTTCTCTCTCAGTAAGATCAGGCAGCTCGACATGTATCTGACGGTCAAAACGTCCGGCACGCAGCAAAGCCCTGTCGAGAATATCAGCCCTGTTTGTTGCTGCCAGAATTATCACTCCCATGTTTGTCCCAAATCCGTCCATCTCTGTAAGTAACTGATTAAGTGTATTTTCTCGTTCATCATTTGAACCAAAATTAACATTTCTCCCCCTGGCCCGGCCAACAGCATCTATCTCATCAATAAATACTATACATGGCGCCTTTTCCTTCGCCTGTTTAAACAGATCCCTCACCCTTGATGCTCCAACACCTACAAACATTTCAACAAAATCGGATCCGGAAATAGAAAAGAAAGGAACATTTGCCTCACCGGCAACAGCCTTGGCAAGCATGGTTTTTCCTGTTCCCGGAGGGCCAATAAGCAGAGCTCCTTTTGGTATCTTACCTCCCAACTGAGTGTATTTCTTCGGATTCTTAAGAAAATCAACTATCTCCATCACTTCAGTTTTGGCCTCCTCAAGACCAGCGACATCGTTGAAATTTAATTTCACATTAGTATCCTTATCGAAGATCTGGGCTTTTGATTTGCCAACGCTGAAGATGCCTCCGGCACCTCCTGCGCCACCTCCTGCCATCCGGCGCATCATAAATAACCAAACCACTATCAACAGAGCCGGCAGGATAAGCCAGCCGAGAATATCAGCAAAGTAGTTTTTCTTTGTAACATATTCAGGATAAATAAGATCCTTTTCAGAATAACCGGCCGTTTTCTGAGCCTCAAGGATAAATGGTTCGAAGTTGCTGATGTCGCCAATGTTATATGAATACTGAGGTTTAGGAACCTGCAGACCTAAACCACCACCTGACTTGGGTAGATCAGGATACCTGCCCGATTCAATTGCAACCTTTGTAAGGTAAATCTCAGCCACTTCCTTATTGACCACAACAAGCTTATCGATATCATGATGAGTAATCATATCTTTTATCATGCTTGTGGTGGCCTTCTGAATCGTCTTCCCACTGAACAGCACCTGAAAAAGAATTATAGAAAGAGCCAGAATAGCAAAAATCCAGTTTGTGTTGAAACGTGGTTTTACTGTTTTGTCATTCTTCTTATCTGGTGAGTTATTATTATTCTCTGCCATAAATCATTAACTTACTTAATTTTATCTTCCATCACCTGAATTGTACCATCTGCCCAGAGTGACTCGAGAGAGTAAAAATTTCTGTATTCTTCAAGGAAAATGTGTACAACTACATTCCCATAATCAACAAGCACCCAGAAACAATTTTCAAGCCCTTCTACATGTATTGGCTTTTCCCCGGCTTCCTTCCTTACGGTATCTTCAACCGAATCGCAAATTGAACCGACCTGTGTTACTGATGTTCCATGACAAATAACAAAATAATCAGTTATCCTGTTTTCAAGTTTTCTTAAATCGATCTTAACTACATCAAATCCCTTTTTCTCAAAAATTCCCTTTACAACACTTTTAAGAAGTTTTTCGGCTCCCTCAGATCTTTTCTTCATTAATAATTACCAATTAGATAACAACCCTCAAAAGTACAAACTTTTATCTGTATTTTTGTCAATGTAACCTATTTTGCAATTTCAGTGCCAATCTTGCGTAACGATCTCATATTAGCTGAATTATTTAATATTTATCATATAAATCACTAATAATCATGACTATAGGATCGGATATCATTTTTCATGATGAACTGACATCAACTAATAGTGAAGCATTGCTCTTGTTAAAAAAGAATAAAGATATCCGCGAAGGGACAGTTATCTATACTGATTTTCAGTCAGCCGGGAGGGGACAGCCGGGAACCATATGGGAGAGCCAGAAAGGTAAAAACTTGTTATTTAGCATTATACTTTACCCTTCTTCTGTTATTCCGGAAGAACAATTCCTGATTTCCATGACAATATCTCTGGGAATTTGTGATTTCATTGACAGGTATTTTAAAGGAAGTAAGATAAAATGGCCCAATGATATATATTTTAATGATGACAAAATAGCAGGTATTCTTATTGAAAACTCTATACTTGGTGAAGGTATTGAAAACACAGTCGCAGGCATTGGATTTAATTTAAACCAGGAGAGTTTCCCCGGAAATATTAGCAATCCTGTTTCATTAAAAAATGTCACAGGCACTGATTATGAAATAAATATTTGTTTGAAGCAGATCCTTGCAGATATTGACAGACGTTATAAAATACTTCTTTATGATGATAGAGAAAGGCTGATATGCGAGTATAATTCCAGGATCTATCGTTTACATAAATGGAATACTTTTAAAACCAACGACAGAGTCTTTACAGGAAGGATAAAAGATGTTGCGTTTTCTGGAAAACTCAGAGTAGAGGAGAAAGATGGCAGCTTCAATTGTCATTCCTTCAAGGAAATAGAATATATAATTTAAAGTCCTTTTGGCCTAGGGTAAGATGCACATTATAAGATGATTGGGAACTAGATATTCGTATATTAGAAATTCATTCCTGATGATAAAAAAGAATAATATGCTGGTTCAATGGATTTGGAGATCCCTCACTGGCGTTCGGGATGACAGGGCATATTGAAAGGGACAGGGGTTAGCAGCGGTGATTTACGCGGGCAAATCACCGCTGCTGACTTCTCACTTAATATACTATGATAATGTTGTCATTCCAAACGCCAGTGAGGGATCTCCTGATAGAATCTACAAACAGGTATTTCTTATCCCCTATGCTTCTATATAGTATTTCCCCAGTCTCTGAAATTCTCCATCTCAGTTATCAGTGTATCAAGGAATTGTCTGATTGGCTCATTGGCTAACACTTTAAGGAATGGATTCATTTCTGCCTTCAGGAATACTTTTACCTCGGAATTATTATCCCCTGAGTTTTCAATTTTCAATTCCAGTGAAAATTTGTTTGTTTGTAATGCTTCACCGGAAAAGAGGACCTTACTGTACAATATTTTTTCAGTAATGCTGAAATTTACAGTGCCCAGCATGTTTACCTGAAAGCTGCATTCATCACGTTCCAGCTTTAAATTACTGATTTTACCGTCGGGGATAAATCGACTGAAATTCCTTATATCAGTAACGAAATTAAATACGCTCTCTGCGCTTGCATTTAGTTTTCCTGTCCTGCTCTTAAAAGCTAAGATTTCACCCATCGAATAGACAAATTAATTTATTTGTGTCGATTATTTTGTTGTTACAAATATTTGGTTCAAGGAATAAAGTTCAAGGCCCAGTTAGCAGGATCACTGCGCCAGTTTTTAAGTGTAGCAACATCCGATGCAGTTATATAACCTGTTTTAACTGCCGTTTCGATCAGCATTGAATAAGTGCATAAGGTATCCAGCTGGCATTCTTCAGCTGCAAATTCTTCTGTAGCTTTTTTAAATTCATAAGTAAATATGGCAACCATGCCAAGAACAATACAACCGGAATCTTTAAGAGCTTTGACAGCATTAAGGCTGCTACCCCCTGTCGAGATAAGATCCTCAATAACAACCACCTTTTGTCCTTCCTTATAATATCCTTCTATCTGGTTGCCAAGGCCGTGTTCCTTTGCACCAGACCTCACATAGATAAACGGAAGACCAAGTTTATCTGCTACCAGTGCCCCGTGAGAAATTGCGCCGGTAGCCACACCTGCAATAATTTCGGTCTGCGGGTAGGTCTCTTTAATAAGATCAGCAAATGAATCGCGTATATATGATCTTACCTCCGGGAATGAGAGAGTTTTCCTGTTGTCACAATAAATAGGAGATTTCCAACCCGAAGCCCACGTAAAAGGATTTGACGGTTGCAATTTAATTGCTTTAATTTGTAATAGATATTCGGCTATTGTTTTTGCACTATTCTCCATAAACAATGTATAAAGTTCATTTTGAAAACAGGTTCATTCTGATAAGTCCTGAACCTGACAGGGTACAAAAATACGGGTTATTTCATAAGTTTAATGATACTCAGGAACTTTATAAAATAATAAATGATTTTCAGTCGGACCAGGAGATAAAGGCTATTAACATTTATGGTCCAAACATTAAGCATATATGGAAGATGTTCAGGATCTATTTTACTGAGGTTGGGGCAGCAGGAGGATTGGTGAGACACTCTTCAGGAAGGTATCTTTTCATAGAAAAGAAAGGGAAGCTGGATCTTCCAAAAGGACATATTGAACCTGGTGAAGAACCAGATGCCTGTGCAATAAGGGAGGTCAGTGAAGAGTGCGGAATAAAGGGACACACTATTATTAAGCTACTGGAGCCCAGCTTTCATACATATTCATGGGAGGGGATCTCATATCTTAAGAAAACAACCTGGTTCCTTATGCATTATGATGGCAAAATGATTACCGAGCCTCAGGTTAAAGAGGGTATTACGAGGGTTGAATGGCTTCTGCCTGAAGAAATATGCATGATAAAAAGCACTGCGTGGCTCTCATTGATGGATCTGATAAATACCTCCATTTTCAAGAGCTGATATTAGCTCGTCATATAATCTCTCAGATTTATCGCTGCCGGAACAAACTGTGAAGCATCGCCCCCACTCCGAATAATATCGCGTACAATTGTCGAATTGATTGAAGCATGCTCAGGGACTGTAAGCAGAAAGACAGATTCTACATCGGGTGCCATGGCTTTATTAACCTGTGCAATGGCTCTTTCAAATTCGAAGTCGGCAGCAGATCTTAGTCCCCGCAGTATATAGCTGGCCCCGTGTTTCTTACAGTAATCAACAGTAAGTCCTTCATAATGATCGACTTTTATTCTCGGTTCCTTTTTAAAAACCGTGTAAATCATGTCTTTTCTGGTTTCGAGAGAATAATAGCTTTGCTTTAGCGCATTTGCTCCAACAGCTATAACTATCTCATCAAAAAGGCTGAGTGCACGCAGAACGATTCCTTCATGCCCAACGGTGAAGGGATCAAATGAACCCGGGAATACAGCTGTTTTTTTCATGCGAATGAAATTTTTTTGGGATGAAAGACTTTCTGTTTTAAAAGAGCTAACTCAAGCACATCCATTATTGTCTCCACGTAATGGAATTTAAGTCCTTTGATATAAATATCCTTGATATTCTCCACATCTTGCCGGTTCTCTTCTGAAAGGATTATTTCCTTTATGTTTGCTCTTTTTGCAGCAAGTATCTTTTCTTTTATTCCTCCAACAGGCAATACTTTTCCTCTAAGTGTTATTTCTCCGGTCATTGCCAGGTACTTTTTAACTTTTCTCTGAGTAAATGCTGAGGCGATCGAGGTTGCCATGGTTACTCCTGCAGATGGTCCGTCTTTGGGGATTGCCCCTTCAGGAACATGTATATGGATATTCCATTTTTCTGAAAAATTATCGGGAAGAACCAGGAGAGAAGCGTTAGATTTAAGGTATTCAAGGGCAATTATTGCCGATTCTTTCATCACCTCTCCCAGGTTACCGGTAAGGGTAAGCTTACCTGTACCCCGGCTGAGACTTGTCTCCACAAAGAGTATCTCGCCTCCGGCGGCCGTCCAGGCAAGGCCTGTTACCACACCGGCCTGATCATTACCGGAATAAATATCGCGGTTGTACTTCGGCGGACCGAGAATTTTATCGAGGTCTGAATCGCTGAGTGATGGATTATAATTAGTTTCTGATGCTATGTTTTTGGCGGTGACTCGGGTAATTTTTGCGAGTCTTTTATCAAGTTCTCTTACACCTGATTCCCTGGTGTATCTTTCAATAAGCTTTTCCATAACAGTTTTCCCTATAGCAAGCTGATCGGATTTAACACCATGGTTTTCAAGTTGTTTAGGCAGAAGGTGACGCCTGGCTATTTCAAGCTTCTCTTCAACAAGATAACCGGTTATTTCGATTACTTCCATCCTGTCGCGAAGAGCAGGACTGATTGTCGCCAGAGTATTTGCTGTTGCAATAAAAAGTACTTTGGAAAGGTCGTATTCCATTTCGAGGAAATTGTCGAAGAAAGTACTGTTCTGTTCCGGATCAAGGACTTCAAGAAGAGCCGATGAGGGATCTCCCCGGAAATCCTGTCCTACCTTGTCTATTTCATCAAGTATAAAGACAGGGTTTGAAGATCCTGCTCTTTTCAGATTCTGAACTATACGACCCGGCATAGCCCCTATATATGTTTTCCTGTGTCCCCTGATCTCAGCCTCATCATGAAGCCCCCCCAATGACATTCTGACATATTTTCTGCCAAGAGCTGCACCAACTGATTTTCCCAGCGAAGTTTTGCCAACTCCGGGAGGACCATAAAGACAAAGAATAGGTGATTTCAGATCGCCTTTAAGTTTGAGTACTGCCAGGTGTTCAAGTATCCTTTCTTTAACGTCGTCAAGGCCAAAGTGATCATTATCAAGAACATCTCTTGCATTTTTCAGGTCAAGGTTATCCTGAGTATATTCGCCCCAGGGAAGGTCGAGCAAAGTCTGAATATAATTAACCTGTACCGAATATTCGGCTGCTGCGGGGTTAAGACGCCGAAGCTTGTCAAGTTCCTTGTCAAATATATCTTTGACCTCAGCTGTCCACTTTTTGGCGTCTCCTTTTACCCTGTACTCTTCTATCTCTTTTTCAAGAGGATTACCGCCCAGTTCGTTCTGAATGGTCTTCATCTGCTGATGAAGCAGGAACTCCCTTTGCTGCTGGTCGAGGTCGATTTTTACCTTTGACTGAAGTTCATTTTTGAGTTCAAGTACCTGTATCTCCTGGACAAGGTATTCCAGCAACATAAATCCCCTGTCGCGTACACTGTTAATCTCCAGAAGTCTCTGTTTATCCTGTACTTTTATATCGGTATTCGAACAGATAAAGTTTATCAGGTAAGTATTGTTTTCAATATTCTTGATAGCAAATGAGGCTTCAGGACTTATATTGGGATTTATCTTTATTATTTTGAGAGATAGATCTTTAAGGGAACCTACAATAGCATCAAAGTCTTTGCTCGCTGCATCAGGCTTTCTCTCCGGCATCGATTTTACATTTGCAATGAAATACGGATCATCAGAGATAAGTTCACCCAGCACCATTCTTTTTCTGCCCTGAATAATTGCAGTTGTCGATCCGTCGGGCATCTCAAGAAGCTTAACAATCTGACCGATGGTGCCAACCGAATGAAGATCATTATAGCTTGGGTTCTCCATGTCGGGATCTTTCTGTGCAACTGTCCCGACTATTTTATCATCCCTGTATACATCTTTAATAAGCTGGATTGATCGAGGACGTCCGATAGATATCGGTAGGACCACACCCGGAAAAAGCACTGTATTTCGAAGCGACAATATCGGAAGGCTCTCCGGCACCTCAACGTCTTCAAGATCCTGATCATCTCCATCGGCAATTATCGGAATGATATCCCCCTCTCCGTCAAGCATTTCCGGAAGCAATAACTCATTAACCTGTCTCCTGTACTTTTTATCCATCTTTTATCTTTCCCCTTATATCATTCAACCTGACCCAAGTGCCAAATTTACAGAATATTTTTACATATAAGATGAAAGGGAACTATGCAATCATTGTGCCATAAAATCTGTCACGCCATTTAAATCATAAAAAAAGGGGCCTCAATCAGCCCCTGTCCGGAATATTAAATATAATATCCTTATTTCTTTTTACTAACGTGATCCTTATAACGATTCATGAATTTATCAACTCTTCCGGCTGTATCAACAAGCTTCATCTTACCTGTATAAAATGGATGAGAAGTATTTGATATCTCAAGCTTAATAAGCGGATATTCATTCCCGTCTTCCCACTTAATGGTGTCTTTTGAGGGAGCTGTTGACTTGCTCATAAAAGAGTACCCATTAGACATATCCTGAAATACCACTAACCTGTAATTCTCCGGATGTATTCCCTGTTTCATCTCGTTTTGTTTTTAATTTTTATGATCCCCCGGGCATTTCTGTTTAGGGACTGCAAAATTAATGAACATATTTTAATATACAAACAGAATTTGGAAATTATTGATCATAAGTATTCTTTCCCGGTTTATTTTCCTGTCTTTCAGCCATTTCATCCTTATATCTTGAAAAAGGCAGTTTCTCATTTATCAGGTACCTGTAAGTGATGTGGGTTTTGGCAATTTTTGCTCCCAGTGCTTCATAGATAGCCATCATTTTAGGGTTATAATCACCAACCCATGAAATTTCCAGTTCCTTAAGCCAGGGTTTTCGTTTAAAGACATGATAGAGGTTAAAAAAGATAGCCGATTCCACCCCAGTATTCTGGTGAGAGTATAAGACTCCTCCCACCACTGCTCTCATCCTGGTCATTTCACGGGTCATTTTATAATAGAGGATCCTGATAATATTCCAAAAGTTAAGTTTTCCATTTAGATGCCTGAGGATCTGGTTAAAGTCGGGAAGCAGGATAAAAAAACCAATTGGCTTATCATTATAATATGCAAACCATATAAGCTCTTCATCAATAATATGTTTCACATTGTGCATAGCCTCATACATTATAGATGGATCGATCGGAGTAAAATCCGCTTTCAGATAATTCCAGGTAGTATTATAAATGCTGCAAAGGTCATTTATGAATTTTCTGCTGTCCCGAAATTTAAAATGGAGGAAAGAGTAACCCGGTCTTTTTGTGAGCCACTCCGCGATTTTCATGATACGTTCCGGAAAATCTATTATTTTATTGTTTTCATTCCTTAAAGTACGGTGAGAAGTGTACTGATCAAAATAATTTCTGAATCCATAATCTTCAAAAAAGCTCCTGTAATATTTCTTGTTATAAGGCATCCCGAATCCCTGTTGCACGAATCCATCTACCAGGAGGCCCCAATAATTATCATTCCTTCCGAAATTAATTGGCCCGTCCATTGCCTCCATTCCCCTGTGTGCCAGCCATTTTTTGGCAGTGTCAAAAAGAGTGTATGCAGCTTCGCGGTCATCTATAACTTCAAAAAAACCACAGCCGCCGGTTGGCTGCCTGTATGTGGCAGACCTTATCCGATCGATAAATGCTGCGATCCTTCCAATTGTGTTTCCATTATTGTCTTTTAAGAGCCATCGTACAGCTTCACCATTTTTAAATGTCAGGTTCTTCAAGGGATCGAAAATATCTTCTATCATTGAATCAAGCGGACAAATCCAGAATGGATCATTCTTGTATAAAGTCCTGGGGAAACTATGAAACTCCAGCTTATCCTGACGATTCAGAACCTCAACTATTTGCATGATAAGCATTATCCAAATATCAATTTGAAACCATCACCCTATGGGATGGATATTAACTGCAAAGATACATAGAAATTTTGATTCGGGGCTGCATTAGTCCGGAGCCTGCACTCTTTTTAGTGGATGTCAATTATCCTGTGATCGATAAGGATGAAAAGAATTGAAACGAGAATACAATAGAATCCATACACTTTCAGAGGGATGTATTCAGACGGTTTTATTTTCATTTTAACCCATACATATCCGACAAGAAAGATTTTGCTTATGGTATAGACAATAAAAGTAGCCAGTACCACACCAACTATTTTATATCCCCATTTAATCATCAGAAGGCTTAATGGTATATTTAATCCAAGTTCAATAATTGCGGCATAAAGTGTAATATGTGTTTTCTTCCTGCCAACTATTATAGTCTGTGGAAAAACAAGTCTTGGTATTACCAGCAGGGTATAAATAAGAAATACTCCTGAGCTGGGTTCGAATTCCTGGCTAAAAATAACAGGGTAAAACCATCTTGCAAAAAGCATTATGAACATTGTTGAGGGAAAGAGAAAGTGCATGAGCTTTTTTGATTTGATCTTTATTTTTGCAAGAGATTCTTTCATTCTCGAACGGGTTGAAAATTCCGGAAGCATAGCATTACTAAGTCCATTGGCAAGCATAAGCACAAGCGGAAATTCTTTTGCTCCGTAGCGAAACCATGCAAACATGCCGGGGTCCCTGTAAACAGCAGATACGATTACTCCGTCTACATACTGTGGAGACCCGCTTATAAGAGTTGTTATTATCAGTGGAGCAGCCAGGTAGAGATGTTCCTTCATAAACTCATAGGAGATCCTGATCTCTGAATATCTTCGCAACAATATTATTAGCCATACCCATCTGGCGGCCGTTATTACAAGTAAACCGTAAAGAGACCAGATAATATCCCTGCCAAAAAGGACAGGAGTTATTATCAGGAACAGCTGGGCTCCGAAAGTATAGAGCCCGTATTGAAATATACGGTATGATCTGTTATTTAAAAGGTAGATATACTCAATAAGGCAGACCGGACTGCTCAATAAAATATAAAACAAAAGAAGGTTGATATAAGGAACATTGCCTCTGAAATGGAAAACCGAAAAATTATTCTTTATTGAATGTCCGAAAATAAAAAACAGCAGACTGAATATGCATAAAAGCAAAAAAGTATTGAATATTTCCGGTGATTTGCCGGTTTTGTTTTCGCCGGTTTTCCTGTAAGTTCGGTTCCGGTAATAAAGGGGAAGCAATGACTGAATTATTCCGGTGACCCAAAAAAATGTTATAAGGCCTGCAATGAACATAAACATTTCAAAAGACCCTATTTCCGCTCGGGTCAGATGACTCTTTGCAAATACAATGCTGACTATCAGGAATATAGTGAACTTCATCAGCTGGAAAAGCTGAAGCCCTGAGATATTGTCAATGAATTTAATTTGCTTCAATCCTCGCCTGGTAATTCGCAGAATATCAATGATAACAGTTTAATGCAATCGAAATTGCATCAAGGTTCTTTTTTAAACCGATCAAAGATAACAATTGAAAGGAAGTGTTATAAAAGAAAATTAAAATTTTGTGAATAAAAATTTTGGGATTAATTTTGCAATCCTGAAACGGTGGATGTAGTTCAGTTGGTTAGAACGTCGGATTGTGGTTCCGAAGGTCGTGGGTTCGAATCCCATCTTCCACCCAAAAAGAAAAAGCCTTTCCGCGAAAGCGGCAGGGCTTTGTTTTTTCATTGCGTTGAAAGCTTGCTTTCATAAGTAAGTGAAAAAACAAAGACCGTAATGAGCGAAGCGAATGAAAGGCTTTTTCTTTTTGGATAACCTCTAAAGGGATCGCCATCGATATGAACTCACCCTCCCTACTGTGATGTTGAAAAAGGCCTTTGTGCGCCTTAGTGCAAACCCCGCCCGACTGAACGTCGTTCGGGCGGGGATCACAGTTTCTACGCCAAAGCTTTAGCGGCGGCGTAAAGTAACACACAATGTAACACAAAGGGAAATAATCAAATCATTTCACTTTTTCAACAGTCCCAGTATCTTTTATGCAACTATAACTATTTCTGGCTATGAACTGTCTTTTGTAATTTATTGTATTTAAAATAAGCTACAAGGGCAAGAGCAATCAGCAGGCTTACAGCAATATACACAAAAGCAGGAATTGGTACCGGATCACCTGAGGCATACGAGTGAAGCCCCGACAGATAGTAATTCACTCCAAAATATGTCATCAGTACTGATGAAAAGGCAAAAAGCGAAAGGAGATTAAATGTATAGATATCTTTCATCCCCGGGATCATCCTGGAATGTGTTACTAAGGCATAAATGACTACGGTTATCAGCGACCAGGTCTCCTTTGGATCCCATCCCCAGTATCTTCCCCATGATTCATTGGCCCAAACTGCGCCGAGGAATGTACCTATTGTCAGAAAATATAAACCGAGGGTTATGGTTCTGAAATTAATAACTGTAAGCTCATCTATGGTATTCGATATCCTATCCTTATTTTTACTATTGGTTAAAGTCAGGAGGATCATCGTTATGATCCCCAGGATAGCCCCCAGACCTAAAAATCCATAACTTCCCGTGATCACTGAAACATGAAGTGTGAGCCAGTAAGATTTCAGAACGGGAACAAGGTTGGTTATTTCCGGGTCCATAAAGCTCAGGTGAGCTACCATGAGGGTCATACCTGCAAGCACTGCGGTAGCTGAAAGGGCGAAAGCTGATTTGCGACTGAAAATAAACCCCGCCAGTAGTGTTACCCATGAGATGAATATCATCGATTCGTAACCATTGCTCATAGGGGAATGACCGGCTATATACCATCTCATTCCAAGGCCTGCAGTATGGCATATGAACCCGGCAAAAAGTAACCAGCTCAATGTTTTAACATATAAGGTAGTTTTACTTATCCCTTTTATAACACTGAATATAAGACCTATAAGCATTATTAGGCCAATAGTTGAATAAAAGGGGAAAAGCTTTTCAAAGATTCCAAGCTTATAATACAGTAATTCAACTTTGGTTTTAAAGTCCGGAGGAAGAGCATATTCTGAAAATTTAGCCTGGTAACCACTTACAGATTGTGAAATCTTCGAAGCTGCCGCAATGTCATTATTATGGAGGGCCTCTGAAAGCATCGGGATCACATTTTCCAGGTAAAGAGAATCTTCTTTGTCGAAAGCTGTTTTAAGTGCCTCTTCCGCTGTGCCCCAGTTATGCGAACCATCCTTTAATGGGAAAATCTTCATGAAGTCACCCTTATAGATCATATAAAGGATATTAAGTCTTTCATCAACTTTGATTATCTCTTTATCCATTTTAGTTCTTTCGCCGGGAGACTTGGCATATGCTGTTTTGACTTTCGCGGCCAGCTTATATTCTCCATTGCCTTCAAGTTGTACCAGGTCGGAGAAAGCAGCATAACAACCTGTAATTCCTATACTTTTCTGCAAATCTTTATTAGATACTCTGATCAGTGGGACATTTTCCCAGTTATCAAAGTCGAAATAAAAACCCAGGAAAACCTGCATCGAAGTGTATCCTTCAAATTTATTTTCATGACTTACCTTTCTGAGAATATCATTACTTAAAGTAAACAAAGGTTTTGTTCTTCCTTTCTGATCCTGTACAAGCACTTTCCCAAACTCTTCGGCACTCTTTTTATCCGGAACAAATTTCCGGGAATTAGCATTAGCAAGACCGGAGAGTAACATCAGAAACAGTAATGCAGAAATTGTTTTTCTTAACGGCGACGACCATGCAGAGGCCTTAATGGTCCTGAATTGTGAATTCTTAATAATAAGTGAGAGTATTATAAAAATGAAAAGAAGGGCATACCCTGTGTAAGTGACAATCATTCCAGTAAAATCGTGGTTTACTGAAAGAATTGTTCCTTTCTCGTCTTTATCGAATGAGGCCTGGTAGAAACGATAACCTTTGTATTTGAGAATTTTATTCATATAAATATCATAAGGCATTTCCAAATTGTCAGCTTTATCAATCAGGGTTACCTTGCTTCTGTATCCGGAGGGACTATTTGAACCGGGGTATCTCTCGAGCACAAAATCATTCAGCTTCAGGTTGAATGGAAAAGGAATCTCTTTTGAACCGTAACTTATCTCAAAAGTATTTCCGTCGATAATACAGGATCCGGATGCTACAGGTTCAGATTCATCTGACCATAAGGTGACCGATCCGGTTTCATTCCCGGCAAGAATATGAAATATAAATGCATTCTGCCCGGTTAGGGATTCCTTTGAATCTAATGATACTGCGCTGACACTTCCAGTCATAGTGAATTTTTGAGGGACGATCCTGATTCCTTTTACTGAGTAAACCAGCATAGCTTTCATTGCTCTTTTTGTGCCGGCTAAAATAAGATCTGTCTCACTTGACATCATTTCCTTGCAGCCCATATCATATTTAGAGCTGATATAAAATATGCCCTGATCGGCGGTTATTTTTACTTCATCATCTTCACCCGAATCAAAACCAACTGTCACACCCTGAACATTCTTCGATTCACCTTTTTTCAGTATCAACGATTCGCCGGACATCATATTAAAAGTGATAAACATAGAAACTATGGGTTGTCCTGACGGACTTTCCGATACCGATTGTGTTGCATTAGGTACTATCCGCGCAAGAACCAGCTGATAAGTTTTGTTTCCTATATTAATTTTCTTTTTATAGTTCTTGGCAGAAGCCGAAGTCATGGTGAATTTTTTTGAATAGCTTGCAAGTATCTTATTATCAGGATTTTTAACAGTAAACCCCATATATTTATCGAGTGAATTACATATGCTGCCAGATTCACCTTCACGTATATGAATTGTCCCTTCCCATCCAAAATACCTCGTTATTCCTGCTCCTGCAATCATAACAATGAAAGCCAGGTGAAAAAGTGCAACAGGCAGCTTCGATTTTCTGAAAAGCTTGAAAATTATCAGTTGTCCTATAAGGTTTACTGCCAGAAGAATCAATATAAGTTCAAACCATTTTGTATTATAAACTGCACTATATGCTGCACCGGATCCAAAATCATTTTCAATAAATGTTGCAACAGCCATAGCCACAGCAAAAATCAACAGTAACGACCCCATAATTACAGGAGAAAACAATTGTTTTATAATTTTCATAAAAACAGACAGTTAGACTTATAATAGTAATGCTTAACCTCTTTCTGAAATAAGGATAAGCTTTTCTTTGTCAAGAATTTTTACATGTGATCCTGCAGAAGATATAACATCTGATTCTTCAAGATCTTTCATAATTCTCACAACACATTCCTTTGCCATATTTGTCATCTCGCCAAGTTCCTGACGGGAGAGGATCATTTCAAACTCATCGGAGGCAAAGAGATCATCAGCAAAATATAATAATGATTCGGCAAGTCTTCCCGGCATTTTCTTCTGGGCCAGGTTTACCATTCTTGAATGTGTTCTTAACGACTTTATACTGATATCTTCGATCATGCTCTCCGCGAATTTGCTATTTTCACGAATAAGGTGTCGAAAAACTTCGAAACTGATAAAGCATGCATTTACCTTTGTAATTGCAGATACGGTATATGAATGTCTTGAATTGACATAAGCACCGGGACCCATGATCAATCTGCCGGGTTTGGCAATACTCAATATAAAATTCTTCCCTTTTATTCCTTCAATATAAACTTTTGCCATTCCTTCCGAAATAAACAATGCATTTGATGAAGGAGATCCTTGCTTTATCATTATTTCACCAGGTTTAAACATAGCTTCATACCTGTTATCATTAACGTACTTAAGCTCGTTTTTAGTAAGGTGCTTCAAATTTTCCCAGCCTACTACACAATTTTCACAGTTAACTATTTTGTTTATTCCGGGCATTTTTCTGAAATTACAGGGTGCAAAAATGAAATTAATTATTTCTTTAAATCACAAAACTAATAAATATCATGGGAATAATTGATAAATATCAATTTAAAGGACAATAACTATCAACGCTTCGGGTTGTAAATAGCATTAAGCCTGTTAATATTATAACAATACCTTTTTGTAGCTTGCACCCCTGATCAAACCTTACAAATACTATATTATGAAAATCACTTTAAAGTTTCTGACATCAATTACAGTTGCTGGTTTTTTGGTTGCATCGTGCGAAGGGCCCAGGGGACTCCCCGGAGAAAATGGGACCAACGGTCAAAACGGGGTTGATGCCACTGCAAATTGTATCCTGTGCCATAATAATGATGCTGTGGTAGAAACACATCTTGCTCAATGGCAGGAATCGGTACATGCAAAGGGAGAAAATGCTGCTTATGCCGATAGAACTGGTTGTGTTCAGTGCCATACAAGCCAGGGATTTCTTCAGTATGTAGCCACAGGATCAACTGACAATCTTACTGTTCCCACTGATCCTCAGCAGATCAACTGTTATACATGTCATAATATTCATAAAACATTTACTGTTGCAGACTGGGCACTTACAAAACCCGGAGCACAGGTTCTTAATGTACAGTATGCAGGAGCTGACGTAACCTGGGATAAAGGCGCCAGCAACCAGTGCGTAGCATGCCATCAGGCGTTTCCGGTATCACCCGCCCCGGTTATTAACGGTGTGGATTTTGCCATTACCAACACACGTATTGGTACTCACCATGGTCCCCAGTCCAATATAATCCTTGGTAAAACTGCTTTCGAGATGTCAGGCACAACAGCTTATCCGACAGCAAATCCTCATTCAAGCAGCGAGGGTTGTGTAACATGCCATATGGCAAAACCATATGGATACATGGCAGGAGGACACCAGATGGGTATGACTTACAGCGCTCATGGTGGGCCGGAAACAGTGCTGACAACCGGCTGTTTAACCTGCCACACAACTGCCTCAGCTTCGACTATGACTGCCAGTCTGACAGCACTTCAGGAGGAAGTTGCAGGCAAACTTGAAGATCTTGCATCTCAGCTTACTGACTACGGAGTTTATAGTCCCTCTACTGGCCTGGCAATAACCGGAACCTATAAAGCCAATGCTGTTCTTGCATACCTTAACTACAATATGATTGAAGAAGACCGCAGTGAGGGAGCACATAATCCGGGTTATATAAAGGCTCTTCTTGATAACTCAATAGCTGCCATGACTGCTCTTGGCTTCCCACCTCCTGTTAAATAATACTTTAAATTATAAAATAAAAAGCTGCCTCACTTGAGACAGCTTTTTTTCAATTTCAATTTTGAAATTTATTTTTTGAATGTCCTCATATAATTTACAATATTCCAGATATCATCATCGCTTAGCTTACCTTCATATTTAGGCATTTCACCTCTACCGGTTTTTGTCTTGTAAAAATGTTCACCATCAGTCTGATCCTGGAAATCCGCTTTTGAAAAATCGCCTGGAAATTCTTTAAGGGCCCTGGCTTTAACACCATCTCCCAGTCCAGCTTTGCCATGGCAGGAAGCACAGTTTCTGGTAAAAAGAGCCATTCCTGCCTTGTTGCTGGCATCACTCTTGGCAACAGGGTTTTTCATCGACTTGAAATTGTCAGGGACAACCCATGGTTTTGGCTGGGCTACCATTGCCACGCTAAATACCATTAAAAGAGCGCCCGTAAATAAAAGTTTCAAATTTTTCATAGTAATCAGAGTTTTAATTTAATAAGACTATACAATTATCGTGCAAATTTTTTATTCATATCCGATATTCATCCTTTGCTTTTCCCTCTTTGCTTCAATTTTGATCCTGATAAGAGATATAATGGCAAAAAAGTAATGACCCCAGACTCCCATCAACAGTATTGAGAGAGTTATTATCATCCACATAGGAGGAGACTTTGTCCAGAGCGCCCTATGAGAACCGGGTGTATAATTATCTCTGGGCAAACCCCACTTCTGAACCGTACTTTTTTCTACATTCCCGAAAGTGGGATTATCATCAAACCTGGCAATGATTGTCAGATTTCCTTCATTATCTCCCGGAATATCAGAAGGAAATTCAAAATTTGCAGTTCCGTTTTTATCAAGATAAACATCACCGACCGGAAGAATACTGAACATGCGGGGTACAAATATTGTAACTGTTTCATCCGATACAGGTTTCTTTTTACCATTTTCGGATGTGAATGCAGTTAAATTAATTGTTTTTAGACTATCAATTTCTGAAAGTACCATTTCAAGGTCTACATCTTTCACCGAAAGTTCGGATGATATTGATTCAATTGAATCATTACCACTATAACCAGTCGAAAAATCCCAGAACCCTTCCTTGTTAACGGGAAGCGTCAGATTATCATCGAGTTTATACCTGGCTATTCCTTTTTCATCCGTTAAGATGGCAGCCAGATGCTTTTCAGACTGTGATCCGACAGAAATAGAGACTTCCATACCCGGGAGAGGTATTTCCATCCTGTTCATTGAATATGTAAGAGTTGTCTGAAGGACCCGTTGGTTGTCGGTATCTTTAGAATACTGCACCGTCAGGTATGGAGTGATCTTCTTCGCTTCCTGTGAAAAAGAGGAAAAAGAAGTAGAAATGATCAGCGTCAATAGTGTGAGAGCTTTTAATATATGATGCTTAATAAAGATCATTATTACCATTACTTTAAAATTTCACTTTTGTCCTTTTCCTGCATCTCTGAAATCGAAATGATAGGCGCTATTTTGGATACCAGCATAAATAACATGGCAAAAACAGAGACCCCGGCAACGGTTAAAGCCCATTCAATCCATGTGGGAGTATATTTTATCCAGTCGGGTCTTGTATCCTGTATAGGTAAAAAAGGAGTCTCAAGTGTTGGAATAACAATTATATATCGGTTCACCCATAAAGCCAGAATAGCAATTATGGCTGCAATTGTAATATTTCGTATAGAACGGAACCTTGGAAAAGCAATAATTATACATGGCAATAAAATACCAATATAATTTGCAAATATGAAAAGTGAATAATAATCGCTGAAAAGTTTGTCGATAAGAATTGAGTCCATTTTTATTGAACCATACCATTTGGTAAGGTAGTCACTGAATGTAAAGTATCCGTAAAAAGCTGCAATTATCATCAGAAGAACTCCAACATTTACAAAATGTCGTTTGGTAATATACTCCTCGAGGTGATATATTTTACGAAAGATCCACATCAGGATAATTAAAAGCCCGGTTCCTGAGAAAACTGCAGCAATAACAAAATAGGGTCCAAAAATAGTTGAGTGCCATCCGGGCTGTAATGTAACGCCAAAGATCCATGCCAGGACAGAGTAAACGATGATCGCAATAGCAATAACCATTGCCGCCATAATCATTCTGGCCCTTGATAATAATTTTTTCTGTATATCGGTACCGGTATACCCAAGCGACAGTATCCTGTAAAGTTTCTTTTTCCATGGGGCAACATTAAGGTCAGCATAATCGCGCAGGATAGCAAAGTCTTCAACGAATGACAGATACAGATAAATAAAGCATCCCACAAGGTCGGTACAGATGGCAATGACATCCCAGGTAATTGGCGACTGAATTCTCGGGTGAATAAACAGGAAATATAATCTGTCAAGACGACCGATACAGAAAAAGATGAAAAAAGGTCCTATAATCAGTGAAATAATAGTAATCAGCTCTGCCATCCTGATTACTGGTTTTCTCCATCCTGTATGGAAAAGATGAAGGACACCTGAAATAAGAGCACCCGAATAGCTCAAACCCATGAAAAAAATGAAATTTACTATATAGAAGCCCCAGACAACATTGTCGCGCATTCCCGTCACAATGTGTCCTTTTTCGATCTGAAGTATCAATCCATAAATACCCGCCACGAAGAGGACAAAAAACAGAAAAAATGTTAAATACCATTTAATGCTTGTCTTCTCCAGTTCAGGAGTCAGGTCTTTAAGCAGCTTTTTATCGGCTTCCATTTTATTATCAGGTTACCAAATTAATTATTAACGCGGGCCGGCATTTTTGTATCTGTCCCTGATTTTCTCATCAACATCTTCGAGTCCGCTTTCAACAGGAAACATTCTCTCTACAGGCGGCAGGTAAAATACACTCGGAAGGGTCCCAAGCTCTTCACGATATCTGTATCCGGCCCTCTCCTCCATCAGCTTGCTGAACCTGACTGTTTCATTTCCGTTGGTAACTGTATCTTCAAGCAGATCACCAAAATAGATAGTGCCCATCGGGCAGGCTGTAACACATCGGGGTAATAATCCTTTGCGCAGGTTGTCGGCACAGAAAACACATTTCCCGACAGTACCCTCAACAGCCGGTATATTTGTTTCAGGGTCGTAAGCATGATCGGGAGGAAGTTTTATCTCAGGGTCTTTCCAGTTGAAGACTCTTGCAGAATAAGGACACCCTGTCATACAGAATTTACATCCGATGCATCTCTGGTTATCAATAAGTACTATTCCATCCGCACGCTTATAGGTTGCACCAACAGGGCAGACACTGACACACATAGGCTTATCGCAATGGAAACAAGGTTTTGGGAACCAGTATGGAGCTGTTTGTCTGTCATCCTGCAGAAGGTATATCTTCATCCATTCATGATCCCTGGGCAGCATATGCCCTTCCTGACACGCTTCAACACACTTCCTGGCATTCTTACATTTAGAAAGGTCAATAACCATCCCAAATTTCCTGTTTGGTAACCCGGCTCTGGCTTCTTCCTTCAGTTCTGCAACAATTTCTTTTACAGGTCGAAGATCCGACTTATCTACTTCAACGAGCTTTCCGTCGGTAGTTAAAAGTCTTACCGTTTCCCCCGACTTCAACCCGTTTTTGCTGTTGTTTTTAAATGCAGCCCCTGTCAGCCCGGTTACTGAGATTGCGCCTACTCCGATTCCAACCTTTCTCAGGAAGTTTCTCCTGGAAGATTTCCCCTGCGCCTTGTTTTCTGAATTATTCATGACCTGAATTCTATAGATTAATGATCATCATCAGCCCGGTGATATCCTGAAATCATTCCCCAGAAAAGAGAAAAAGGTTTAGCCCCAAGAGTGCATGTATAAATATGGATTATCATGAATATTGAAAGAATGAAGCCTATGGAAATGTGCAAGACATCATTTAACACTAATCCGCTTATTCCGAATATAGTATCAGGAACTACCTCGGGGAACAGGAGCAGGAATCCAGAAAGGATCAGCACAGGCATTCCAGCATACATGGCCAGGACATATGAAAATTTCTGAAGAGGATTAAATTTCCGTTCCATGGTTACAGGAAAAGGATGTTTTTCTCCCCTGAACATACCAAAAGAATAATACTTTAACTGCTTATACAGGTCGGACCAGAAATTTTCTTTCCTTATCCTGTAATATTTTCCGTTACCGGTAAAAATATTACCCAGAACAAAGAATACATAACTGGCAGTAAGTGTCATTGCTGCACCATTATGCCATCTGACAGCCTTGGCAAATCCAACCGTATATGTGCTATTGTGCATGTCGGTATATTGCATACTTAATCCGGTAAAGATCAGTATCAGGAACAGCACTGCGTTGATTAAATGCCACAATCTTATCCATTTAGGGTATAAATACATTTTGACCTCCTTTAAGAACCGTTTCTGCTTTTCATGATCCTGAATGCCACATGCACCACTATTACTGCAAGGATAAAAATCAGAATACTTAAGCTGAAAATATTAAGAAACTCATTTCTGTTTGCTCCGATAACGTATGATTCATTTAGAATGATACCGTTAAAAAATCCTGCACGACGTTGTTCCCTGGCTTTGAATTTATATAGAGTTGCCATAAGTATAGAGTTCTGGGAGTGACATTCATTACAACGCTTTACTGCATTTTCTTTGGGCAGTATCTCATGCGACACAAGGACATCTTTGTTAATCTTGGCATGACATTCAATGCATCGCACATTCTCAAAATGCAAAGCCTGGTTGGGCAGCCATTCGTGTGTCCTGACAATATTAATCTCACTTCGGTTGGTCAGCAACTGGAACCGGTCAAAATTTGCATGACAGCTCAGGCATATATTGTTGTCGTAGAGTATTGTTTCCTTTATATTTTCAGTGTTCCTGACATTTATCCTGTAAGTGTGCGGATTGTGACATTTCCAGCAAGTAAAACCTTCATCTTCAAGCTTGAAATGCACACTCCTCTGGTATTCGGCTTCTATTTCCTCGAAATTGAACCTCGCAAATTTTTCATCACCACCATGGCAATCTATACAATTATACGCCTGCTCCATCCTCAGTTCTCCGGCATGAGGGAAAGTAGTATATTGATCCGAATGGCAGTCTGTACAGCTAAAGCTCTTATGGTTTGACCTGTAAAAATCGTTCCGTTTTATTATTAATTCGGAAAACATAAGTGCCTTGACCTGACGGCCCAGATTCTCATTTGTATACTCATATGTATTCTGACCATGACATTTGAAACAACGCTCATTATCTTCATAAAAAGGTGAAGTATAAGTAGTTACTGTATCCTGACCTTCAGCTTTTATATGAAAGAACCTTAACCCTGCCGCATATGATGAAGTGCAGATTAAAAAGAGCGCAAACAATATAAACAGCTGTCTGGAATTAGTAAGTTTCATTCCTGATCACAATTTTAATTAGAAACGGACAGTAATATTAAATCCGAACAGATATTCGCCTTTAGTAAAATCGTTACTGTTGAATAACATGTTATATTGATTTATAATCTGAGAATAATTTGTCACAAAAACCTGGAAAGTGTGTGTTGCAGTACCTATTTCCCAGCCGAGAGCAAGATTAGGCTTTGGTTGTTCAACGAGATCCTGTTTTGTCAGGAGCTGGTCATATTCAAGAATCAGTGAATGGTTTCCGAATAAATTTGCCCTGGCACCTGCTGATAGTTCGAAGTTGAGGTTCTTATAACCAGTCGAATCACTGAAAGAGGGTACGGAGTTCAGATAACAAAGCGAAGGAGCCAGCTGGACAGAAAATTTCTCATTGATCTTTCGCGCAACAATGAACTGGGTTAAATATGAAAACCTGTGAATAGTCTTGTAAGATTCTGCAGGGCCGAAAGCATCATCGTTTCTCAGATCTGCTATTATATTACCATAATATGAAAGAGATACGGGCATACTGTTGTCTTCTGTCTGTTGCAGTATAAGGTACTTCCACTGTATATCCTGCAGCTTATAGTCTTTTGTTGTCCCTACTCCTATCATTAACCTGCCTGTTATCCCGTAATTAAGTCCTATACGTGTATTTGCCGCCCCGTATATTCCAAAAAGGTTATGATAGTTTTGGATCAGGCTGAACCGGTGATGTATCTCCATCTCAAGACCTCCCTTATATGGAGTTGCAACTGTATGATTATCAACTAGAATAGATGTTCCAAAAGTAAACCTGACCGGTTTGGAACTTTTCTCCGCAGTTGTCTCATCCTGTGAAAATGCCGGTGTCAGAAATACTGATAACAACAATAATAAAAAAGCCTTTTTCATAATATCTGGTTTTTAGTAGGTTCCTGTTAATTATTTTTTGCTCCCTGCTTGATCCATATAAATATCATTTGCCGGTCAACCGATGGGAATGAAGATGAAGGATGACCTGAATTGATTTTCACATAAAGTCTGCAGGTAGAATCAGCCGGGGTTATTAACCCTGCAGTTGAAAGTGAATTATATGAGTATCCGTCTCTCAAATCCGGAATCATTGATGCATTATGGCATATAATACAGTTAGCAGTAAAGACAGGTTGCAAATCAGCCTGAAAATAGATTGTATCCTCCGGGGAAACAGTCTCAACTCTATAACTGTATTTTTCGCATGACACAAGTATTGAAATGCCAGCAAGTAAAATAAATGCTACAACCACAGACTTTATTAATCCAGTCATTTCTCTCATATTTTAATCCATTGTTATTTAATTCACAAAGATATCTTGTTATAATGATTTAAGGCTTATCAAAAGCCTGAAAAATGCCCGTATTATGATGCTCTTTGTCATGTAAAAAATTGATCTTTATCATCTTTGGTGATGATATTTATTCTAATGTAGTTAATAATACTTAAATGAAGAATAATGAGATCGTTTCAGAAAATAAGACAGACATCCGGAACCTTTTATTAAGAAAGGTCCTGAGGTAAAAGAAATTTTTCTGGCCACCAAGGGCGTAAGAATGAATTCAGACAGAGTAAATCCGGAGGATATTTCATCAGAATTTATATGAATTATCTTCTATCAACTTATCCGCGATGCTTCGTCTTGCCTCTTTAACATTAATTCCCCTGACCCTGGTCAGACTTTCAATTGCTTCTATAAGGGCAGTGCTCTCCTCAACCGAGGCAAAGGCATAGATGGCATCACAGGCTGATTTTCTTACAATATCGGCTGTATCATAAACATTTACATCAAGAATATCCTTGTAGATATCAATATTACCCTTTAATGTTTCCATCTTCCTGACTCTCAGCGCCAGAGATTCAGAAACATATGTCTCCATCATCATATCAGCAATATTATTAAGCACTTCCTGTTCATTAATCAGAGTTTTTTCGAATCTTTTTACGGCGCCATGGATACATATAAGGATAGCTTTCTTGAAATTGCTTATATACCTGTATTTTTCGACGAAATAACTTTCGCCAGGAATTTCTTCATCACTGATTTTGTCGAGACTGCCGTACAGCGATTCTGCTTTTCCGAAAAGGTCGAATTCGCCTTTCATTGCTCTTTTCATTGCCGTATCAACGACGAGAAGACGGTTAATCTCATTTGTTCCCTCAAAGATCCGGTTTATCCTTGAATCGCGATAGCACCTTTCAACATCCATTTCGGCTGAATACCCCATACCACCATGAATCTGGACAGCTTCGTCTGCAATAAAATCGAGCATCTCCGAACCAAACACTTTCAGTATTGCTGCCTCAACTGCATAATGGCTTATTGCTTCAATTGAAGCACGACCATAATCGCCACAGTCGACAGTAAGTTTTTCCATCAATTTATCAATATCATAACTTACCCTATATACAGCTGATTCTAAGGCAAATAATCTTATTACCTGGCTCGCAAGCTTATATTTAATGGCTCCGAAAGTCGATATAAATACTCCAAATTGCTTACGTTCATTTGCATATTTTACCGAATCGTTTATTGTCTTCTTTCCGGCTCCTATTACATTGGCTCCTAGTTTCAGCCTTCCCATATGAAGAATGCTCAGGGCGATCCTGAATCCTTCGCCTCTCTTGCCCAGGAGATTTTCAACCGGCACTTTAACATCGGTATAAAAAATCTGTGCGGTTGAAGAGCCTTTAATACCCATCTTGTGTTCATCAGCTCCAACGGTCACTCCCGGAAAATTCCTTTCGACAATAAATGCACTTAAGACCCTGTCGTTATCTATTTTGGCAAAAACAACCTGAGTATCGGCAAACCCGGCATTGGTTATCCACATTTTCTGACCATTGAGAATATAATGTTTGCCATCTTCCGACAGCCTGGCATTGGTCTTTCCTGAATTTGCATCGCTGCCGGCACCAGGTTCTGTCAGGCAATATGAGCCAAGAAGCTCCCCGGTGGCCAGCTTTTTTACATAACGTTCGCGCTGGTCCTTATTCCCGTAATACATGATCGGTAATGTTCCGATGCCGCAATGTGCCATATATGCAACTGAAAAGGAATAACCGGCTCCCGTCGTTTCCGCAACAAGCATCTGGGTTACAAATGACTGGCCAAACCCTCCGAATTCTTCAGGTATGGAAATACCCATTAATCCAAGCTCCCCTGATTTTTTAAGAATATTTTTCATAAGCTCCCTGTCTCCCTTTTCAAGGTCGGCCATTTTGGGATAAACCTCAGTGGCAAGAAAATCGCTGCATGTCTGAGCGATCATACGCTGTTCCTCGTTAAACTCCTCAGGAATAAAAATATCATTTGCATCTACTTCACTTACAAGAAACTCTCCGCTTTTCAGGACTTTTTTGTTTTCCATTTTAGTCAGGTTTTTATTTTGTAGTTAGTTTATAATCCAAGTGATTGTGCAACCAGTTCAGCAATATCAAGATTCGTAATTTCCGCTTCTTTGTTTTTATATTTCAGACCGTCGGTGATCATTGTCATACAAAAGGGACATGCAGTCGCAATAATTTCTGCTCCTGTATCAAGTGCATCTTCGGTCCTTTCAATAAAGATTTCCTTTACACCTTTTTCAGCTTCTTTGAACATCTGAGCACCTCCGGCTCCACAACATAAGGCAAAGCTCTTGTTTCTGTGCATCTCGACCAGCCCGCCTGAAAGAGAGTTCAGTATCTGACGTGGTTCGCCATATATGTCATTAGCCCTGCCCAGGTAGCAGGGATCGTGGTATGTGATTGCCGTATTGCCAAGTTTCTCAGGATTAATTTTCAATCTGCCGGTTAGCATGAGATTATTGATAAACTGCAGGTAATTAATGACCTCAAAATCACCGTCAAGGTCGGGATATTCGTTTTTGAATATATTAAAACAATGAGGACAGACGGTAATTATCTTTTTAACCTCGTAGGCTTTCAGTGTGGCAATTACCTGCAATGCCTGCATCTGGAACAGCATTTCATTCCCGGCACGCCGGGCAGGATCTCCTGTACATGTTTCTTCCCTACCAAGAACTGCATAACTTACATTAAGGTAAGTCAGGATTCCGGCAAATGCCCTGACCACTTTTTTATACCTGTCGTCGAAAGCTCCTGCACAACCCACCCAGAAAAGGTATTCAGGTCTCTCACCTTTTGCAAACAGGTCAGCCATTACAGGGATTTCCATATCTTTTGCCCAGAGTAGCCGGTCTTCAGCAGAATACTGCCATGGTGCTCCGTTATTTTCTATATTGTTGAAAACAGCTTTCAGTTCGCCGGGAGCCGATGCTTCCTCAAGGACAAGATACCTGCGCATATCTATTATTAACGAGGGATGGTTGATATTAATAGGACACTCTTTTGCACACGCATTACAGGTAGTACATGCCCAGAGCTCCTCCTCCGATATATAATCTCTCAATAATGAACGATTATCAGAAAAGTCTCTGCCATTCTTAACCATAAGAGGACCTTTCTCCTTCATCCTCGCCCTGAGATCCATCATTATTTTTCTGGGCGATAATTTTTTACCTGTAATATTTGCCGGGCAAACCGAAGTACACCTGCCGCACTCGGTACAAGACAGTGAATCGAAATAGTTTTTCCAGGTAACATCTTCCGAGTCTTTCACTCCAAATCTTTCAACAGGAGTATCAGCCGGAGCAGCAGAAAATGCTGTATTGGGATCAAGCATGAGCTTTACCTCACTTGTAATGGAATCCATATTTGCCAGTTTGCCAAGAGGCTCAAGCCTTGAAAGAAAGACATTTGGTACTGACATAAACACATGGAAATGTTTTGAGTAGGGAAGATAATTGGCGAAGATAAAGATCACAAGTATATGTGTCCACCAGGAAATTTCAAACATGAGGTGATAATTCTCCGCTGAAAAGGTCGAAAAAATGCCTGAGAGCAATTTTCCCACGGGATATAATCCTGCTGATGCTTCACCTGAAATTGTTTTATATCCGACATAGCCGGCATTCATTGCCATCAGCGACAACATAAGCAGGAGGATAAGTGTAAGAGCTATGTTTGCATCTATATGGGATCTTTTTTTCATCTCAATCCCTTCAAACCTCTGAATATGAAAGAAAAGACGTCGTGATAGGAATATTACTATAGAGACGGCAACCAGCAGTGCAAAGATATCTCCCGAAGCCATAATAATACTATAGACAGGGCCAAGGAACTGAAGGACTTTTTCTGTACCAGTCAGTCCATCTATTACCATCTCAACACTTCCTATCAGTATAACACAAAAACCCCAGAAAACCAATGCGTGAAACAATCCTATTACCGGTCTGCGAAAGATCTTTGTCTGCCCGAAAGCGACTTTCAACATAATACCAAACCTCTTACCAAATTCCCTGACAGGAAAAGGTTTTGTAAATCTAAACCATGATATCAGACGGTTAATGGTAAAGAAAAATGCACCTATGGTTGTTAAAAAAATAACCGCAAATACTATTTGCTTTATCATAGTCGTTACTTTCAGTTTTTACTTCTTATTTTTTTATTTCTTTTACTGCTTCGACTAGTTTTGGCAAAACCTTCATAGCGTCGCCCACAATACCGTACTGTGCTGCCTCGAAGATTGGAGCATCTTTGTCGGTGTTTATGGCAACAATATACTTTGACGAGCTTACTCCTGCCAGGTGTTGTGTTGCGCCGGAAATACCTACAGCAATATAAAGATTTGGAGCAATGATCTTTCCCGTCTGTCCTGTATGTTCTTCATGAGGTCTCCATCCTTCATCCGAAACGGGACGTGAGCAGGCTGTAGCAGCACCGAGCGCAGAGGCAAGTTCAACCAGCGGCGGCCAGTTATCAGGCGATTTCATTCCTCTTCCGCCTGAAACAACAATATCGGCATCTGTAAGCAGTATTTTACCTGTCTGTTTCTGTATGTCTTTTACTTTCGTTTTTATCATTGAACTATCAACAGGAATACTAATCTTCTCGATGGCAGGATTACCTTGTTTTTCAATAAGTTCGAAAGAGTTCTGGGCAAGGGTAATTATTTTAACCTTCGATTTAATAACAACATGGGCAAATGCATTCCCCGAATAGGCTCTTTTATAAACTATAAACGGATCAATGGACAAGGGAAGCTTGCTTACTCCTGCACCGACACCTGCCTTGAGCCGTACTGATAACCTTGGGGCTATGGCTTTGCCTGAATTATTGTTTGAAATAATTATGACGTCTGCATTCTCTTTTATTGCGACATCCGAGATAACGCTTGCAAATGCCTGACTGTCGAGTGATGAAAAAAGATCATTCTCAGCGCTTATTATCTTATTTGCACCGTACTTTCCGAGCTTAATCAATTCTGTCTCATCAACTTTTCCCAGTGAAAGAGCCGTAACGGAGGTGTTCATCATTTTTGCGACTTCCGAAGCATATGAGACCAGCTCAAAAGAGAGTTTCTTAAATTTCCCGTCCCAGTTCTCGGTATATATTATAACTGACATATAGTTACGAATTAAATATTAATAATCAGATGACTTTTGCCTCATTCTGAAGGAGGTCGATCAGTTGTGCCACGTTTTCGGCATCAATAAATTTACAGGCTGAACGGGGAACAGGTTTCTCAAATAGATTTATCTCTGTAAGCGACCCGGCTGCAACAGCTTCATATACTTTAACCGGCTTCGTTCGTGCCATCATTATCCCTCTCATGGCGGCGATCCTTGGTTCCTTTGCAATCCCTTTCTGAACAACCGCAACAAAAGGTGTCGGAACTGAAACAAGTTCTTTTCCTCCGTCAATTTCCCTGGTGATAACGGGGGATCCATTCTCCATTTTTATCCCTGACACTGCCGACACAGAAGGGACACCCAGGAATTCTGCAATCATCCCTCCAACTAATGAGCCGTTAAAATCGCTCGATTCAATTCCGCACAAAATAATGTCAAACTGTTCTTTCTTTATTACTTCGGCGAGCTGTGCTGCTATCATATAGGAATCTGCAGATTCAATATTTATTCTTATAGCATCGTCGGCGCCTATGGCAAGGGCCTTACGTATTGTCGGCTCCGAAGATGGCGGGCCCGCATGAGCAACAGTAACAGATTTTATTCCTCCTGAAGGATCATCTTTAAGCTCGAGGGCGCGGGTGAGGGAAAGTTCATCCCACGGGTTTATTACCCATTGGACTCCTGTTGTGTCAATAGACCTGTTTCCCTCTGAAAACTTGATTTTTGTTGTAGTATCGGGAACATTACTTATACATACCAGAATTTTCATTTAAATCTGATTTTAAATTATCTTATTAATATTAAATATATTATCGGATCTCAATGTAAATTTTAACAGCAACCGAGGCGGCAAATATAATAATTTATGATTCACTTACAAATCAACATGATATCATTTTTTACTGATATTCGAAACAATTTAATCATGTATCTCGCTAAAGCAGTGAATATTACACATCTATATCTATCAGCTGCCCTGTTCTGGTCGAAATGTCTTCTTTCAGGAATGAAAACCTGTCAGTATTAATATAGAGATCCCTCACTGGTCACCTCCGCTAAAGCTCCGGTGTTCATAGCGTTCGGGATGACAGGGCAAATGGGAAGGGACAGGGATCAGCAGCGGTGATTTGCTCCGGCAAATCACCGCTGCTGACTTTTTCCCTCTATATTATGCCAAAAGTGCCTGTCATACTGAGATGAACGAAGTGAGGCGAAGAATCTCGTTCATATCTTTATAATTAATCGTCTGGTGAAAGGCATAATTATTAAATAAAGTATAAATTCACGGCTCCGGTCAGGGTTTGATACCGGCAACCTATGAAAAAACTTATTCGTACATATGGATCAGTAGTGTTTTCAATGATTTTCTGGTCATTCTCATTTATATGGTTCAAAATTGCGAATAAAACTTTTCATCCTGTAACAATAGTATTTATCAGACTGGTTATTTCGGTTGTTATACTCTCCATTTATCTCTCTATCACCGGGAAATTTGTAAAAATAAAGAAGGAGGACAGGAAGTTCTTTTTCCTGTTGGCCTTCTTCGAACCATTTCTCTATTTCCTGGGAGAGAGTCACGGACTGACATTTGTATCTGCCACTGTCGGATCTGTTATCATCTCCACAATCCCGGTGGTTGCCACACTGGGTGCATGGATATTTTACGGGGAGAGGCTGAAAATAATTAACTATGCAGGAATTATAATCTCATTCATAGGGGTTCTGATTTTCATTATTAACAGGAACGGGACCCTGTCATTCAACATCAAAGGCCTTGTACTGCTGTTGTTTGCAGTTTTTTCTGCTGTAGGTTATAACCTGACTCTCAGCCGCCTTGTTGGATCTTATAATCCGGTTTATATTGTAAATGTTCAAAATCTGATCGGTTCCATGCTCTTCATGCCTGTCTTCTTCATCTTTGATTTTAACCATTTCCTGCATACCCCGTTTTTATTCAGAGATTTAGTTCCGATAATTGAATTGGCAGTGTTTGCATCATGCGGAGCTTTCATTTTATTTGCCTTTGCTATGAGAAACCTGGGAATATCCAGGGCAAATGTTTTTACTAATTGCATTCCAATCTTTACAGCCATCTTTTCTTTTGTCATACTCCACGACAAGCTGACAGTGCAGAATATTGCCGGCATGCTGATTGTTGTAACAGGACTCTTCATGTCGCAACTGAACGGCAGTCATAAAAGCATTGATAATGCTCTTCCCCTGACAGGAAAAACTGCCTGATTACTAATGCTATAATATACTGTTCATTAATAATATTATACAGCATCACGCGTTTAATTATTTTCATCTATATTTGATATAAACCATAAGTTTGGTCAAAAAAAGCTTATATATTCTGTTATTTACCGCTTTTGTTTCAGCCTTATCGGCACAGACAGGAGGCGATAATGTGTATGAGTTTCTGAATCTTACACATTCCGGGCTTGTTGCTTCACTAGGGGGATCAAACGTCTCATTAAATACTGATAACCTTAATCTTGCCTATCATAACCCCGCCCTGCTGAACAGAGCAATGGACAAAAGTCTTGCCCTGAATTATGTAAATTATTTTGCCGGCATTAATTACGGGTTAGCAATGTATTCCATGTCATTTCCCGGTATTGGTAATTTTGCTTCAGGCATTACTTATCTGAACTACGGATCTTTTACGGAAGCTGATCCATCGGGCACAATCACAGGGACATTTGGAGCTTCGGAATTTGCTCTTTCGCTTATCTTCTCAAGAGAGATTGATTCACTTTTCAGTGTCGGAATTAATCTCAAGCCGGTTTTATCTCATCTCGAGAAATATAGCTCCTTCGGATTAGCCTTCGATATAGGGGCAGCCTATCACAGCCGATCCGGTCTCTTTTCTGCCGGTATTGCCATCAGAAATGCAGGGCTGGAGATCACTACCTATGCCGGGGAAGAAAGGGAGAGACTTCCCTTTGAAATAACCGGAGGAATATCCCAGAAACTTGCTCATGCTCCTTTCAGGTTTTCTCTTACTATGAGGCACCTGGAGAAGTACGATCTTACCTATCAGTATGGCGATACCACCGGCGGTAATAATTATTTCCAAAAATCTGAATTTTTTGAAAACACGATGAGGCATGCCATAATTGGCCTTGAACTTATTCCGCATAAAAATTTTTATCTAAGTGCAGGCTATAATTACCAGAGAAGGAAGGAGCTTCAGGTTGAATCAAAAGTATCGACTGTTGGCTTATCCTGGGGATTCGGCATTAATACTTCGTGGCTGAATATAGAATTCGGAAGGGCAAGATATCACCTGGCAGGTTCTTCAAATCATGTTTCGTTTATCATCAGGCCCGATCTGCTCTACAACAAGTTCCGAAAATGATTGTTAAAAGATTATGAAAAAGAAACTGATAATAGCAATAGATGGTTATTCATCGTGCGGTAAAAGCACTTTTGCAAAGGCTATTGCAAAATCGCTGAATTATATTTTTATCGATTCGGGAGCCATGTACAGGGCAGTAACTCTCTATTGCATGCAAAGAGGATATGTCGGGAACGGGAAGCTAAATACGGGAAGTATCATTCAGGAGTTGAAGGATATACATATTGAATTTGTATATAATCCTGATATTGCTGAATATGAGACATTTCTGAACTCAGAGAATGTGGAATATGAGATAAGGGGAATTGAGGTTTCCGAGCATGTCAGTAAAATAAGCCAGATCGGGGAAGTTCGTTCACGGATGGTTGAACTGCAAAGACAGATAGGTGTTTTTAAAGGGATTGTTATGGATGGCAGGGATATCGGAACAGTAGTATTCCCTGATGCTGATCTTAAAATATTTATGACGGCATCGGTAGATATCAGGGCTAAAAGAAGGTATGATGAACTTAAAAGCAAAAGGGTGGATGTAAATATTGAAGAGGTAAAACAGAATATTATTGCCAGGGATATTACAGATGAAAACAGGGATATCAGTCCACTCCGTAAAGCTGATGACGCAATAATTCTTGACAACAGCAGGATGACTGTTGAAGAACAAATGATATGGGTTCACCAGTTAATTGAAAACAGGCTGGGTGGTAGTTGAAATTGACAAAAAATCAGGTTTCTGCTTTGGCGTACAGAATGCTGTAGAGATAGCAGAAGAGGCACTCCTCAGGGGGGAGAACGTATATTCCCTTGGTCCGATAGTTCACAACGATAAAGAGGTTGAGCGTCTTTCCGAACTTGGTCTTGTATCAATCGATCACAATGTATTCACAAAGCTGAAAAACTGCAAGGTGCTTTTCAGGGCTCATGGTGAACCACCTGAGACATACCGGACAGCTGAAAATAACAATATCTCAATTATTGAAGCAACCTGCCCTATCGTCAAAAAGCTGCAGTCAAAGATCAAGGATACCTGGATGAAGACAAAGGAGAACAATGGACAGGTGGTTTTATTCGGTAAAACTGGTCATGCAGAGGTGGTAGGACTCCTGGGCCAGACTGAAAATGATGGCATACTTGTTTCAGGTCCTGACGATCTCGATAAAATAGATATCACAAAGCCTGTCTGGCTTTTCGCCCAGACGACAATGAGCGTGAGAGATTACAGGAATTTTGCGGAACTCATCCTGGCAAAAATGAAAGAAAACGGGATTCAGGATCCTGAAAGTCGGATCCATATTAATAATACCATTTGCGGACAGGTCTCCAACAGGGAACCTCATCTGAAGCAATTTGCAAAACAACACGACATCATTATTTTTGTAAGCGGGAAAGAGAGCTCAAATGGTAAAATGCTTTTTTCCGTATGTAAGAGTATTAATCCTGAAACTTACTTTGTATCATCACCTGATGAAATTGAAAGATCATGGTTCAGAGGGAAAACAACTGCAGGAATTTGCGGAGCCACATCCACACCAAAATGGCTGATTGAAGAGGTCTACCAGATTGTTTCATCAATCTGATTTTCCCTTTTCTCCGGTCATTGCCGGAAAAAATAATTATATTACTTTTGTGCCCTGATCATTTAGGGTAAAATGTTATGGCAAAGATTAGAAGAATAGGCGTGCTGACATCAGGAGGTGATTCACCAGGGATGAATGCTGCTATCAGAGCAGTGACAAGAACTGCAATTTATAACGGACTTGAAGTTGTTGGTATTCATCGTGGTTACCAGGGAATGATTGATTCAAACTTCGAACCACTTCAGGCGCAAAGTGTAAGTGACATTATTCAGAGAGGCGGCACAATACTCAAAACTGCCAGGTGTGAAGCATTCAAGACTCCGGAGGGAAGAGCGCTGGCATATAAGAACCTTAAAGAGGCTCAGATAGATGGGGTCGTAGTGATAGGTGGCGATGGATCTTTTACAGGAGCAAGGATATTTAATGAAGAATATGATATCCCGTTTGTCGGGATCCCCGGAACAATTGACAATGATATTTACGGTACAGATTATACAATTGGTTATGATACTGCATTAAATACCGTTATTGAGGCTGTTGATAAGATCAGAGATACAGCGAGCGCACACAACAGGATGTTCTTTGTAGAAGTTATGGGCGCAGAGGCAGGCTTTATTGCTCTTTACAGCGGTATCGCAACCGGAGCTGAAGCGATATTGATTCCTGAAACAAGAGGTGAATCACGTGATCTTAAAAAAATAATTGAAAACGGGAACATTCGTAAAAAGTCGAGTAACATAATTATTGTTGCCGAAGGTGATGAAGAAGGGGGCGCTTTTGCAATTGCTGAAAAAGTAAAAGATGAGTTCCGGGATTATGACATAAGAGTTTCGGTCCTGGGTCATCTTCAGAGGGGAGGATCTCCTTCCGCGATCGACAGGGTTAATGCAAGCCGCCTGGGACATGCTGCTGTTGAGGCTCTTATTGATGATCAGAAAAGTGTTATGGTAGGTATTTCAAACGATGAGATAGTACTCGTTCCATTCAGAAGAGCTGTCAAGCTTCATAAAGATGTCGACCGCAGCCTTGTGGATCTGGCAAGAATTTTATCGGTATAGATATGGCAACATCCAAAGTCTGGTTTACAAACCTGAGGACAACACCTTCGCTGAATCTCCTCAAAAAGCTGGAGAGACTGGTTCTTAAAGCCGGGATTGAAAAAATTGACTTCCAGAAAAAACTGGTTGCAATAAAGATACACTTCGGGGAACCCGGGAACCTTGCTTACCTGCGTCCAAATTATGCTGCAAGCATAGTAAAACTCCTTAAATCAAAGAATTCTATCCCGTTTCTGACCGACTGTAATACACTCTATTACGGCCGGCGCTCCAACGCCCCTTCTCACCTGGAAGCTGCATATGAGAACGGTTTTAACCCGATAGCTACCGGTTGCCAGGTAATTATCGGCGACGGTATAAAGGGGACAGATTACCGGGAGATTGAACTAAATATGGAATACACCGAAAAAGCCAAAATAGGAACTGCCGTTGCTGAAGCCGATGTTATCATTTCCATGAGTCATTTCAAGGGCCATGAGATGACAGGTTTTGGCGGCACACTGAAAAACCTCGGAATGGGCTGTGCATCTGTGGGCGGAAAACTATTTCTTCATTCAGGTGCTTCGCCTCGTATCGATGAAGATAGTTGTACCGGTTGCAGGGTATGTGAATTAAACTGTGCACATGATGCAGTTCACGTGGGTAAAGATAAAATAGCGCATATCAGCTATGAAAAATGCGTTGGCTGTGGCCAGTGCGTTGCTGTGTGCCAGTATGGTTCGGCACAGGTAGTCTGGCAAAATTCTTCTGAAACAGTATGTAAAAGAATAGCAGAATACTCTTTTGCAGTACTGAAAGATAAGCCGTCATTTCATATTAATTTTATAATGAATGTTTCGCCCAACTGCGATTGCTGGGGTTACAACGATTATCCTGTTGTTCCGGATATCGGAATAGCCGCTTCTTTCGATCCGGTTGCTCTCGACAATGCATGCGCCGACCTGGTAAAAGCTGCTCCTGCTTTGCCCGGAAGTGTGATCTGCAAAGATCATCTTCATGGAGATATGAAGGGCGAGGACAAATTCAGACTGACACATCCGGATACTTTCTGGATGGCTGGACTCGAACATGCCGAAAAAATAGGTCTGGGGAACCGCACCTATGAACTTGTTACCATCTGAAAGTTTTTTACAATAACCAGTTTTTCTGATTATCTTTGAATAATTGCCTTGACTGACCCTGATGATCCAAAAAGTTAAAGTTGCCAGGCTCTCAATTATATCTAATGTTCTTCTGATTATACTGAAGCTTATTGTCGGTATTTTTAGCGGATCAGTTAGCATAATCTCGGAAGCGATTCATTCCTCCATGGACCTTCTTGCAGCTTTAATCGCCTTCTTCGCGGTTAGGATTTCAGATACACCACCCGATACCCGGCACCCTTACGGACATGGAAAAATAGAGAACATTTCTGGTGTTATAGAGGCAATACTGATCTTTGTTGCAGCTATCTGGATCATCGTTGAAGCTGCCAAAAAACTGGCAGGTAAAGAAATAGTCCTGGAGTCGATATGGATCGGCTCCCTGGTCATGATAGTGTCGGCTATTGTCAACCTGCTGGTATCAAGGAGATTATACAAAGTGGCCCGAGAAACAAAATCAGTAGCCCTTGAAGCCGACGCCCTTCATCTCAAGACCGATGTTTACACATCTGCCGGTGTGGCAGCAGGCCTGGGGCTGATATTAATAACAGGCATAATGTGGCTGGATCCTGTAGTTGCAATAGTCGTTGCACTGTTTATCATCAAAGAATCCTATTTTCTCCTGAGAAGAGCATTTACACCACTCCTGGATACGGCATGGAATGAAGATGAAATTGGTGACCTTGAAAAAAGATTGCATGACCTTGGAGTAAGTTACCATGATCTACGGACCCGCGTGGCCGGAAACTACAGGTTCATAGACATCCATGTAGAAATGCCTGAAAATGAATCTGTTGGCGATGCTCATAAATACTGTGATGTGATCGAGGATAAGCTGACCTCCACTTATGAGAATCTGACTATCACAATACATGTTGAACCGAAATAAAATCAGGAGCTATCTTGAACGGATCTCTCTCCTCATAAATGAAACATATGACAGGACAAAACAGAGTGTCGTGGCGGCTATGAGTCCTGTTATCTGCGACCAGACGAGCAGCAGACTCTGACCCAGAGGCAATGGACTGGGAATTGTTCCGATAACCTGTTCCATTGTAAGCGGACCCAGGCTGCGCACGGTAGGAACAAGTAATGTTGTAGTGGCATCACTGAACATCTGGCTTGGCAAAATACTGAACAGATCCATAATCAATTTATTATAATTAATTACCTGCTGTGTTGTTGCGGTTACAGAAGGTGTGGCAGCTTTTGCAATCACACTGACGATTATGCTGTAAAATACTGTAAAGAACAACCATACTGCTATCCCGGCTAAAGCAGAAGTAGCGGGCTGCCGAAAACGTACAGAGAACAGAATCGACAGATTCAGCCAGAATGAAACATATATTATACTTAAAAAAATAAAGGAGACCACCCGCAGAAACTCTTCAGCTGAAGGCAGAATTCCCGTAATTATAAGTCCAAGTCCCATCACAAGGAATCCCAGAGAAAAAAACATAACACTGATGACATACAATGCTGCAACAAACTTGGCATTAATAAGGTAGTCGCGATGAATAGGCTGAGCAAGCACACGGCTCAATGTTCCCTTATTGTGCTCCGAATTTATAGCATCGAACCCCATGCTGATACCAAGCAATGGTCCGAGAAAACTGATAAATACAAAGAAAGGAGGCAGTGTGCCATCAGAAACGGTAAACAGCTTCAGGAATAAAAATGAATTCACGGATTCGTTTGCATTTGCCGCTTTGCCTATGCCCTGTAATGCGGTATAAACCGAACCCAGACATGTAAGTGTGATGATTGAAAGTAAGATAATGAACCGCCAGCTTCTGACATGATCAGATATCTCCTTGTTTACCAGCACACTGAAAGGATGCATGATACGATCATCTTTCTTAAATCTCCTCTGGAAATTTAAGAACCCGGAGAGTGGTTTCTTTTTCATATGCCTGTTCTCAACAGGATCCTGAAGTTTAATTGCATTATCAATCATGATCTTCACCTCCTCCAAAATAGCGGTTATAGATATCATTCAATCCGAATTCTTTTTTCGTGAGATAGCTTAATCCGAAGCCCGATTCAATAATTGCTTTTGCTATATCGCCGGTCACATCGCGTGAACAATCAATACTCATGTCGTTATTCTCCATACTCACTGTGATCACTCCATCAATTTTCTGAAGTATCTCTTTTACCCTGCCGGCTTCAGAAGTTATTACGGAAGAATCTGAAAGATTGTGTCCGGGAAAAGAGATCCCTGCTTCAATTATGAACGGCTCGTTGGAAAAAAGTTTCCGTGATAGTGTACTGATATCACCCTCGGCAATAAGCTTTCCTTCCACGAATAATCCTACCCTGTCGCATACCTGCTGCACCTGGTAAAGATGATGTGATGAAAGGAGTACCGTATGCCCTTCTTCCTTGCTCAGTCTTACGATCAGATCGAGAAACTCATTTACCCCTTTGGGATCAATACCCAGTGTGGGTTCATCGAGGATAATCACTTCCGGGTTCTTGATAAGTATATCTGCAAGCCCCAGTCGCTGTCGCATGCCGCGTGAATATTTCCCTGCCTTTTTCGATGCAGAATCTGCCAGCCCCACCCTGCCAATCAGGTTTTCAGCACTTTTCCTGGCTTCGTTGTACGACATTCTGTTAAGACGGGCTGTGTAGATCAGGTTTTCCAGGCCGGTATAATCATCATAAAACCCCAGATCTTCGGGCATGTAACCGACTCTTTTTTTGACTTCGATGGGGTTTGTTGTTGAATCGATGCCACATACTGTTACAGATCCGGAAGTGGGTTCTGTAAGACCGAGCATCATAAGGATCGTTGTGGATTTTCCCGCACCATTCGGTCCTAAAAGGCCGAATATTTCACCTTTCCCTATTGCCAGACTGAGATGATTAACGGCTGTAAAGGATCCGTATTCTTTTGTCAGATCAATGAGTTCGATAATATTCCCGTCCACGGTTTACCTCCTTCCATACTTACGGAACAGATAATACACGCTTCCTAAAGCAATTATAATGATGAATATACCTATCCAACCCTGAAGCAGAGGAGTCTTAACAGATACCCTGAATGATGCTTTGGAAGATACTTCCGGCACTCTGGCTTCAATGTTTGTAACGTAGTCACCGGCTATTGCATTTTTGCTTGCCTTTATTGTTGCAAATACCTGTGCCTTTCCCCCGGCCTCAATTTTGTCAACTTTCTTTGGATCGAAAGTAACAGTCCAGTTTACCGGCGTTTCAGCAGTAAGTTTAACATCTTTGAGTATACTTGAACCTGTATTGTTTACTACAAGCTCCAGTCTTTTTTCATCGCCTGATGTAATAGTGGTACTTAACAACCCGGTTGGCGTTGTCAACGTCATAAAATAAGAACCAGTGACGACAACTTCAAGGTCCAGCGCGGCAGATGTTGAACTTGTAACGGCACGGACAGGAATCTTATATGCTCCTTCCGGAATCATATCGGGCGGATCAACATCAATACTGATGTTCGTAGTGCTGTTCGGATCAACGCTCACAGAAGTAGCTTGCTTGTAATTGGCTTTGAAGGTCACATTCCATCCGACCGGGGCATTCGCCATAAGTGCATAAAGCTGATTATCAGCTGTCAGGTTCTTTAAAGTTGCATTGAATGTAAACGTTGCGCTGGAATTACCTTCCATATTCGCCTGCTGTGTTGTCAATTCTGTTTTATATGTACCCTGCTCAGATACAATAACAGTCAGTGGCAGTTCACCATATCCGCCTGCTACGATCCTGAAGCGGTAACTACCCTTATTTACTTTCAGGGGAACTTCCACTTTCAGATTTAAGTTTTTCCTTTCTCGCGGAAGTATCGATATCTGCCTTATATTATAACTTCCCGCTTTTAGATCATAATTCCATCCCCTGGGTAATCCGGCAAGGGAAATCTCTGCATCTCTTACTTCCTTGCTATTGTTTATAATATCGACAACATAATCGATGGACTGACCGGGAGGGACAGAAATTTTCGTATAGGGAGTGTACAATGTTACGCTATCGGCTACAATTGCAGCCTGACTGCTGTTAGAAGAAATTATCCCCAATAACAAAGATGAAAAAATGCTTAACCATTTTGTATTGACTGACATATAAAATCCTCCTTTGTTTAAATTGATTTTAGGTACGGAAGGCAAAATTATATACTGGAATTAAACAAAAAAATAGCTTGCAAAAATTTTAAACAAACTTTAAGATTGCTTTAACATTATTTTAAAGGTAGGAAGTGATTTCAGACCTAGTCTCAACAAATCTTTATAATTTTGATCCATCATTAATAAAATACTATTATGAGAATAAAGAACAATAAAGAAGTTATCGCTGCTGAAGTACAAATGGACGGAGCGATAAAGGTGAAAATGAAAATACTCATCGGCCCGAATGACGGATCGGAAAATATTATTATGAGGCATTTTATTATTGCTCCGGGTGGGCATACGCCTTTTCATCAGCATAATTATGAGCATGTTGTAAAGATTGAAAATAATAAAGGTATTACCGTTGATGAAAATGGAAATGAGCATGAGGTAATGAAGGGCCAGAGTCTATTTGTTAAGCCAAACGATAAGCATCAGTTCAGGAACCCTTTCAACGAAGATTTCGAATTCACCTGTATTATTCCAAATCCGGATAAAAAATAGTTACCTGGCAGATCCCGGATCCTGAATTAAGATGAGCAATCTGAACAAAGTACTGAAGAAATTTCCCAGGGTATTCTGGATATCCAATATCATGGAACTGTTTGAACGCTGGGCATGGTATGGATTCTATAACGCTTTTGCGCTCTATCTCACTCTTTCGAAAGATACCGGGGCGCTGGGATTTACTCAGGTTCAAAAAGGTGCAATAATTGGTACAGGTTCAATGCTCCTGTATTTTCTTCCACTCATTACCGGAGCCATTGCAGACAGGATAGGGTTTAAGAAGGTTCTTATTTTATCGTTTACTGCATATGTTGCCGGGTATTTTATGGTAGGCTCCTTTGAGTCCTTTTCAATGGTTTTTGCAGCCTACATTTTTCTTGCAGTGGCCGGAGCCCTGTTTAAACCCATTATATCAGGAACAATTGCAAAAACCACAAATGAACAGACCTCTTCTATTGGCTTTGGTATTTTCTATATGATGATAAATATCGGCGGATTTATAGGCCCCTTCATTGCAGGTTTCCTTTATAAAATCGACTGGAACCTGGTCTTCCTGATGTCGATAATAACTATTGCATTAAATTATATTTTTGTCATCTTCCTTTACAGAGAACCAGACAGGAATCCTTCTGACAAAACTTTCATTCAGAATGCAGGAATAGCTTTCAGAAACATTTACGATACCCTGACAGACTGGAGATACGACCTTTTCCTGCTTATTATGGCTGTGTTCTGGACTGCCTTCAACCAGCTTTACTACTCCTTTCCGGTTTTCCTTGACCAATGGGTCGACCTTGAAAAGCTATCTGCATTTTTCGGACTTTCTCCCGGATCGATTACCGCTCCTACTGTTACCAGCATTGATGCATTTTTCATCATAGTGTTGCAGATCTATATTTCTTCACAGAGCATGAAATTAAAACCTATTTATTCAATGGTCACCGGGATCATGATACTTGGAGCCGGATTGATGATTATGTTCGTTACTCAGAATCCATGGTTTGTGATCCTGGGCGTACTGATATTTGCAATTGGCGAAATGGCCTCCTCACCAAAATATACGGAGTATGTTGGCCGGATAGCGCCATCCGACAAAAAAGCATTGTACATGGGAACCTCTTTTTTACCTATTGCATTAGGACATTTTGCTGCAGGCTGGATATCAGGTAAACCTTTTGAGATAATTTCAGATAAATATTTTCTTCTTACCAGAGCGCTGGCCGATAAAGGCATAGTCCTGAGTCCGGAAGGGTTGTCTCAGAATGAATTCTTTTCAAAAGCACAGGTACTGTTAAATATGGACTCTGGCAAACTTAAGCAGTACCTCTGGGATACTTATCATCCTTCACATATCTGGCTTCTCTTTACCGGGATCGCTGTTTCAGGAAGTCTTTTGCTGTTTTTATATGACAGATTCATCATTCAAAAGGCATAAGTCATATTCGATGTTCAACCTGCAGGCCTCTGGTTATTTACGCCCACAGGTTCATCCGGATTAAGTTCATAGCTGAATCCTTTATCTGATGCATCCATAATCAAGACTTTGAAAATGAGAAGATTTGCCAGTATTGACTCAGCTCTGTAAGACGAGATCCTGGCAATTTTTCTGAACTTCGATAATGTAATTGATCCATTTTTCTCCAGGTAGTCCAGCAGAGAATTTTCAACCTTGCTGAATTTTACCAGGACGCCTGACTTTTTTTCCTCTTTTCTCCAGACCTGAAGCAATACTTTATTTGCGACAAGGTTTTGATCATGATGCCTGAAGTATGAGAGCCATTTCCCATTTTCATCTTTGACCTGGTATGGCCTTTTATTTCCCCTGATCACTTCAACTTCAAGAATGGTTTTTCCTCCTGTTAAATGCTGTTTTATGGTATAGGTGATCTCGGGCCGGCAAAAAAGATGGGCAGCGGTATCTACCATATAAATTTCTTCATCAGATTTAATCCCTGCAATACTGCCATTATCCCTTACTCCAATAAGTATTCTTCCGCCATCGCTGTTTGCAAAGGCTGATAATGTCCTTGCTATCTTTCTGCTGTCTGAAACACAGTATTTAAAGTCAAGCTGTTGATTTTCACCCTCTTCAATCAGCTTTTTCAGAAAATGGTCCATGTTTATGGTCTTAATAATTCAGATTGTGAAATGCAAAATTCGGCTTTTTGTTTATATAAAACTGAATTGATACTATAAAATTAAGATTCATTTCTTTAATACAAAGCATAACGCAGGACAAGGGGCAGGCCTGCATTATAATTTTCTTAAAACTTGTTAAAAAATGCTGCAATTTTTAGCAGAACTTATTCTATATATTATATTTGACACTGAAGCTATTTTTAATAATTTATGAACCCATTAAAATCAAATAAATATTATGATGAGAAATTATAGCAGGAAATTACTGATAGCATTGATTCTGACAGGAGCTGTTATAGATGTCTCCATAGGTCAGGATTATGGATGGCGAGGACCCGGCAGAACAGGTATTTATAATGAGAAAGGATTGATGAAATCGTGGCCGGCATCAGGTCCCGCTATGCGATGGGAAGTAACAGGAATCGGTAAGGGTTATTCATCAGCCACAGTAACTGATGATGCGGTTTACATTACAGGTTCTAAAGGAGAAAATGATGTACTGACAGCTTTTACCCTGGACGGAAGGAAAAAGTGGGAAGTGAAATATGGTAAAATGATCAGTAATGTAAGCTCCCCGGAAGCTCGTTGTACTCCGACATACTCAAATGGGAAGATACTGGTTATCAGTGGACAGGGCGATCTGGCCTGTATTACCAGTGATGGGAAGATCGTATGGACAGTAAATTACTACCAGAAGTACAGCGCTCCGGTACAAAGGTTTGGGATATCCGAATCACCACTGGTTGTGGATAATAAGGTAATTGCTACTCCGGGAGGGAATATTGCATCAATGGTCGCATTCAATATTGATAACGGGAATGTAATCTGGGAGACTCCTCCATTAAATGAAGGTACGCAATATACAAATCCGTTACTGATAGAGAGCAATGGGAAAAAAGTAATTGTAACCCATACTGTAACATATATAATCGGTGTAAATGCTGCAGATGGGAAGCTTCTCTGGAAATTCAATTTTGCTTCTGTAAACCCCGACGGGCAGGGTGGTAAAAATTATATTCAGACACCTCTTTATCGCGATGGATATATTTTTGCCGCTAATGGCTACCAACAGACTGCTGCAAAGATCAAAATTAACTCAGATGGCAGTGATCCTACACTTATCTGGAAGAATTCTGAAATAACTCCTCATGTGGGAGGAATGGTTCTGATCGGAAATTATATCTACAGCTCAACTCATGATACTAACTCAAAAGGAAGATGGATATGTGTTGACTGGACCACCGGCAAAACCATGTGGACAACTGACTGGCATAACAAGGGGTCTGTGATATCTGCAGAGGGATTGCTCTATATTTATGAAGAAAAGATGGGGAACCTGGCACTGGTAAGGCCAAACAGCGAAAAACTAGATATCATCAGTTCATTCCGGGTCACAAAAGGAGATGGTCCTTATTGGTCTCATCCAGTGATAGGTAAAGGAAGGCTTTTTGTCAGGCATGGTGATTACATGGCTGTATATTTTCTGAAAGCCAAATAATACTACTGATTGCCGTTTCACTTTCCGGGTTTAGCGTTCCGCGTTTCAGGGTCCAATACCTGTTTCCCCCGCTTTTTAACCAGTTAATGAAAAATATCATTGAAATTAATAACAGGATTGATTTTTTTATTCCTTGATGTTCTTATTATCAGTGATATAGTCAGTCTATGAAATTGTATCCTCAGATAGCTTTTAACCGCCATGTGGTAAATATCTTTCCTGCGTTCTTTAAGAATAAATATAATTGATTCTGCAAATCCATGGGGCGGGTGGTATACGAAAACCTGATCCCTTAAAAATTGTAATCGTTCTTTACATCTTTTATATAGTCAGAAAGGGAGCTTTTCAAACTAAAATAAAATTTATCAGTACTGGCATCTAAAATTGTAAAATATCTTATCCACTGCGGACCATAGACTTTAGCAGGGAATATTGTGGATATCGGGAATATCACTTCAGTGACAGTTTCCGGTAAATCCGTGAAGGTGTAAGTTATATTAGTAATAAGATACCTGACCCTGTTTTCCTTAACAGTCAGAATCAGAGTATAGTTGATAGGAGTCTTAACCTGCCGTACTTTCTTACCGTCAAAACCGGTGCCATATTCCACAAAGCTGGTCAGATCAATAAGTCCGTTCGCAATTATTTTACCCGATTCAAGATCATTGTAAATTAGATCACCGTAACTTATTGCAATCCATTCCAGGCACCTCTGGTAAATAGTCTTTTTCTCAAGACCCGGAAAAGCCAGAATGTCTGAAATTTCAACTTCTCCGGTTCTGCTATTTATTTTAAGTTCAGGATAATTCTCAGCATTCCATTTTTTTTGAAGCCAAATAATCTGACCCTGATTAAGCTTGCCGGTTTTTAAAAGGGAGTCTATGGATTGTCTCTCCATTTCTGTCATTTGAGCATAAATGAAATATGCCGGAATCATCAAAATTATAATCAGTAAAATTTTTTTCATTTATAAGAGTTTTTATTTTTAGATATCAGTTATTTTTTTGATTGTCATATTACCTGTTAAAACGGTGATATTCCTTTTTGAAGTATAGTGATGCCTCCCTCTAACTTAAGCGACAGATGAGCAAATTTCTGTTATATTAACTTACATAAGGTAAAAATGATCAACGTATTAAAATACGTATTAAAATACGTTGTTTATTGTTATTGCAGCTTACAATAAGTTCATGAATCTCTGTTAATCAGGTCATTAATCTCGGAGAGATGCAATTTAAGATGTTTTGGAAAATCAACAATCATTGACTTTAATGTAATTCTTTTATCAGGACCTGATATCCACTCGTTATTGAGTTTGTCCTCCTTTACATTATTAATTATATGACAGAAGTGAAGAAATGAATATTTCCATAACCGGATCATGTTCATCCAGTCCTCATTCTCATAGTTCTGAATAGCAATCCATCGGTCATTATTTCCGAAGGTAGCATAGTTGGGAAAGATTAACGGAGTGGATTGATATTGAAGATGTACTACCCTGTGAGTATTGTTAGAAGCTGAATCAATCATATGTCCGAGGATTTGTTTAATATTCCTGTTCTGACTGTTTCTGTGTTGAGTGATAATCTCCTGAGCTAAGGAAACTAGTTTGGGTTCCCACTCCTCTATCAATGCCAGGATCTCGCCGGTTATTGATTCACTATCTATCATGATGTGTTTTTATTAAGAACAATTGAAACCTGTATTAGTATGAATTTTTACAGATTAAATATAGTGGAAAATTGTCTGTAATTATGTTTTATTATTTATCATTTTTATTTCAAATGGCAATTCATCAGTGATTTGATTATTTTGAGCATTCGATATGTACCTGGTTGTGTCAATCAGGTTGTGACTTTGAAAATTTCCTTCCGAATAATCTTTCTAAAAGTGGCCTTTTTTTAGGTTTGTTTTTATTCGATCCATTATCAAAATAAATTTTCTTTTTTTGAAAAAGATCTAAAAATTTATCAATTATATTGATTTCTTTAAAATCTGGGCAATCAAGCGCGCCCTTCAATTCAGAAGACAAATCAGGAAAAGGTGTAATTAATTGTTCCATTAACGCAGGATTCATCTGTACTTTTTTTAGGGTTAATGCTACTAGTGGTAATGCAAGAGCACTTCCGGAACCATTTGACCCATTACTGAAATGAATTGCATTAGATGAGGCCCCAACTCTGCTTACAATAACCAGCTTTGGATTAAATGCGGCAAACCAGGCATCAGCATAATTTTGTGAAGTTCCTGTCTTTCCTGCGAGTGGGAGATTAACACCAAAAACGCTGCTCATTGAAGCTCCGGTTCCCTCCCTGATTGCTTTTTGTAACATTGCACTCATCAACAGACTTGATCTCTCAGTCAGTATTCTTTCTTTAACTTCACTGAATTCATTTTGATAAATAATTCCTCCATCAGGGGCTTTGATTGACATTATGCTTTGCGGACTGATTTTATAACCTCCGTTTGCAAATGTTGAATAAGCAATAGCTACTTCCATGATGCTTGCTTCAGCCGTCCCTAATGCGAGCGACGGAGTGTTATTCAGAGTAAAGGAAAATCCCATTTTTTTCCACAGCGAATCAAGCTTTTCGAAATCAACATTTAAAAACAAACTAAAAGTCGGGATATTCATCGACTTGACTAAAGCACCGGCAAGTGAATATTTTCCGCCATAGGAATGATCATAATTTTCAGGACTCCAGTCCTCAAACCCTGAAAGGATAATGGAGTCATTATCAAGATATTGGCAAGGTTCCATTCCCTCCTCAAGTGCGGCAGAATACAGGACCGGTTTGAAGATTGAAGCAAGCTGCCTCCGGGCATATATCTGATCGTATGGCTGGGTTTTAAAATCAACACCGCCAACCCATGCTTTGACAGCTCCTGATAAAGGATCGATGGCAAGCATTCCTGCATGTAAAATTAACAAAGCCTGTTTAAGGCTGTCTGCAACCGAAATTGAATCGGAATGGGAACCATCCCAGTCAAAAATCTGCCGGACATTGATTTCTTTCTCCCGTTCAGACAGGTTCAACCTTTTAAGTTCTCTTTGTGCAATCTGCCTGATCAGTCTTCTTCCTGAAGGTCCCTGGTATTGCTCCTTCAGTCTTTTTTGCATCACTGACAGATGATCGTGAAAAGATTTTACTGCGAAGTTTTGCAGGGGAAGATTCAACGTTGTAGTAATAATCAACCCGTCTTCTTCAACATTCCATTTTTTACCAGTCACGGAATTTATTTTCTGCAGTATTCGTTCAGCTTCATCTTTAACCCGGGTCAGAAAATAATCAGCAGGACTTTCAGATTCAGAGTTTGCATGATTTTGAATCAATGGCAGCTTACTAAGTGAATCTGTTTCTGCTGGTTTAAGGTATTTGTACTTCTCCATTTGTCTCAAAACAACATTCCTTCTGATTATTGCATTTTCAGGATTAAGATGGGGATTGTAATAGGTGTTTGCCTTGAGCATGCCAACCAAAACAGCTGATTCTTCGAGGTTCAGAAGTTCAACTTTTTTATTGAAATATCTTCCGGCTGCAGCTTCGATACCAAAAATATTTTCTCCGAATGAAACAGTATTCAGGTAAAGTGTCAGTATTTCTTCCTTGCTGAACGATTCTTCGAGACGATGAGCCAGCACTGCCTCTTTTGTTTTGTTAATAAAAACAGTGAATGGACCAAAATTTTTCCTGCCAAACATGTTTTTCGCCAACTGCTGGGTAATAGTACTTCCACCTCCTGAACTGTGGTTGTTAAACAAAACAGTTTTAAACAGAACCCTCAAGAGGCTCCTCGAATCAATACCATTATGTTTATAGAAACGGGCATCTTCTGTTGCAATCAACGCATTTATCAAATGCAACGGAATCTGTTCGTAGGAAATATTTGTCCTGTTCTCAGAAAAGAATTTACCAATTAGCTCACCTTCGGCAGATAATACTCTTGAAGCTGTTGCATTCTTAAAATTCAGCAGTTCCTTCTTGCTCTGCAGATGTCCAAACGCTCCGCAGTATATCAATACAATGAACAGAACAGGCAATGCAATAGTTACCAGGAGAGCTCCAATTATAATATTCTGTCTCTTATTCATCCTCTAAAGGTAGTTCAGGGCTTTAAACGTAAAAAAGCTCTTTATGGTATGATCAGGATGAGCGGCTTTTACAAAATAATTGCCGGCCGCTGCTTCTCAACTTTCTTAAAGAAGAGAATAATTCTCATATTTACCACGTTATGTAGCAGAATCTATGATGATGAAAATATTTTCTGAAGCCAAAGTAAAATCCATTATTCTGTTAGTCGCTGTATGTCAGCTATTTATTACATACTGCTCCAGACAACTATATCCTGAACCATCGTTTCGGAACATCGGGAGCCAGGCTGAAAAGAAAAAGCTGAAAGATTTTATGGACGCAGGCTCTGAAAAAAGGATAAATACTAACAATACCAGCGCTGATGAAATCATTAAAACCGCTCAACAATACCTTGGAGTGCCGCATTGCATGGGCGGTACAACCATGAAGTGCATGGATTGCTCCGGATTACTTGTAGCTGTTTTTGCCAAACACGGCATTATCCTTCCCCATAACTCGGAAAAGCAGGCCAGGTATGGAAAAATAATAAAAGCGACGGATGAACTTCGGAAAGGGGATCTGGTTTTTTTTATCAGATCATATAAAACAGATCGTTTCATTACCCATTCGGGTATATATATCGGGAATAATAAATTTATCCACACCTCATCCACTAATGGAGTGACCATCACATCATTAAGCGATCCCTGGTGGAACGAGAAGTTTATTTTCGGAACAAGAGTGTTTGATTAGTTTTCATAATTCATATATCTTTAATCCTATATGAAATGAAAATGTATACAGCCATGCCAAAGAAAAGGAGATCAGTCTTTAATATTCTTTTACTTCGGATAATTATCGTGATAATTCTATTCACCGTGGTAACTGGCGGCTTAATGATTTATGAGACTGAAAATCTTCAAAAGAGAAATATTGAGATAATTAAAAAAGAAAATCAGGATGAGATTGCAGGACTGATGGATACCTGGTATGCAAACATGACATCAATAAATGGGACCTTTAAGGTCACATTTGAAAATCTGATGCAACAAACCAGCCGGATCAATTCTGAGATAGATTTGGGGAATATTGACTTATACGAACAGTTCAACATTTCCGGGCCGGACACCTCATATATTGACTTGCATGTTATCAGGGACAGTATTGTAATAAATACTACCCGGCCTGCCTTATCAGGAGTAAACCTTTTTACTGCAGGAAAAGGTTACAGTGATCTGTTGTCAAGAATTGATAGTGTAAAAGGATACAACACAGAGCCCTGGAAAATTGACACCAACACAAAGAGATTCAGTAGAATGGGTTGCATGGTAACAAATGATGATAAGTACATTATTGGAGTGGAGTGTTATTCCAGACTGGCTGATGAACTAACGGACATGTTTGCAAACCGGATAAAGAGAGTTGAAAAGGGAAATGAAAATATTGTGGTAATCAACAATTATGTAGGTGATGAGCATCATTATTCCGGATTAGTACAGGACACATTGATTTATGAATTGCAGGATAGTCTTATCTCCAGGGTGTTTATGAATAAAGGTTCACTGACCGAACAGTTTTCAGAGGGAGGAAGAACATTTATAGCAGATTACATATTTTCAGAGCCGGAGAATGCAGAATGGCAGTCAGCCGCATCGGTATTCTCTATAGTCACTGAAGTTGCTGAACATAGAGAGGTTGTTTACGGGATTATTAAAAAGCTAGTGGTTATCTCATTGGGTTTCTTATTTATATTATCCCTGGTTTTTATAATCACCACCAGAAAGCTGAGGGTGACCCTGAAAGATCTTCATTTAAAGACTACGTTGATATCAAAAGGCAATCTGCATGAACGTGTAATTGTATCAGGTCAGAATGAATTTTCTGCGCTGGCAGAACAATTCAATTCAATGATCGAACAACTGGAATCCTCTCAGAATGAACTTAAACAAAAAAATAATATTATTGAGAAAAACAATAAGATATTACATGAAAAGAACGAGAAGATTACCCTGCAGCGGGATAAGATAGAATCTCAGAGGAATGAGATAGAGGTACAGAGGGATCTGGTGACCAGCCAGAGGGATATAATACTTGAACAGACCAGGTCTATAACTGAAAGTATTCAGTATGCAAGCCGGATACAGACAGCCATCCTACCTCCTGATGAAGTTATCAAATACCTTCTTCCTAAACATTTTATACTCTATAAACCAAAGGACATTGTCAGCGGGGATTTTTACTGGCTGACCCATAAGCAGGGAGAAATAATCATTGTTGTAGCTGACTGTACAGGCCATGGTGTTCCTGGTGCTTTCATGAGCATCCTTGGGAGTGCATTATTAAAGGATGTAGTTAACAGCAGCAATATACTTCATGCAAATCAGATACTTAATGATCTGCGGGAAAAAGTAATACTTAGTTTAAGACAAACAGGTCAGTCAGGAGAAACAAAAGATGGCATGGATATGTCATTGTGCATTATTGATAGTGAAAAAATGCGACTCCAGTATGCCGGAGCTTACCAGCCCCTTTACCTTATCCGTAAAGGAGTACTGAAAGAGTTTAAAGCGGATAAAATGCCAATCGGGATTAGCTCTAAAGCAGGAAGGTCATTTACTAATAACGAGATAAAGATATTTAAGAACGATTCAATATACCTGTTTTCGGATGGATTTGTAGACCAGTTCGGAGGCGAAAGCAATAAAAAGTTACTTTCGGTACGGTTTAAAAAACTTCTGATTGATATCCAGGATAATATTATGCATGATCAGAAGGAAATCCTTGATCATAGCATAAATGAATGGATGGGCTTAACGGACTTATATGAGAAGCATGATCAGGTTGATGATATTACAGTACTGGGGATTAAGATCTAAGCCTCTCTTGTAACTGACAGATTTCGTAACGCACACGTAATAAGACAAATATGGAACCTAAACATGCCTTTTGATTTAATTCCACGAGAAATAAGAATTGTCTTATAATTATTATCCCTACTTCTTGAAAAATCAAAGATAGAACTAATAATTTTCAGTAATTTTTGGTTAAAAAAGAATTTTTCTGATGTTTTATAATGAGTTTTCTATGATAAAAGGTTCGGGATTATTCTTTCGGGATTAAATCTTATCCTTTTAAACCTTCTGTTTGTCAAAACAACAACTTCTTAAATATTAAATATATTGCTTCTCTACCATTCAGATAATTAGCTATATAGAATATAAAATGACTTGGAATTCCATATCTTTCCTTGATTTCTGGTAAATATTGATCAATTTTTGACAAACAACATCTTTTTGGTTGTCAGTTGTTTATAAATGTAAATAATCTGGTATATTTTATTGACGAAGTGCTCCCAGAACTCTCTAATTTTGCCACTAATTGGGCTTTAACCGCTTGACAGAAATCTTTTTACGTTTACTTTTAACTTGTAATTTAAATCCCAATACATTACGTAAGGGGGTAGAAGTGTACTTACAAGCTATATGGATAGTAGATTATGATGAAAAATTTGCAGGACAAATGATATTTCAACCATCAGAAGGAGTTTATTGGATTCCAGAATGGGATTAAATTATTACAGAAGAAATAACCCTTAAAGACTATATTAAATATTGAAATGAAAACAGCAGTAGAAATGCTTAATGAGCGACTGACTATTCAGGATGGTGTTTTTAAAGGAGCGCGAATAACGATCTCTGAATCAATAGCAAAGGAATTAATGGAAGATTATCATTCTCAGTTTTGTCAGAAGATAGAACTGCCGGGTGAAGAAGATTCAACGGTTGAAGAAGAATCAAAAATATGTTATTCTTATAATGTAGCCTCATCTAAATAAGCATTGATATATCTTTGGCAAATTGGTTCTGGATATTTCATTACATTTAATCTCGATATTACAAGCAATGATTTAATTTAATGACCGTAAACGATTAACTATGTTTTTCGTTTTTTTAATTTTTTAAGTGGTTTGTGATGCCCTGCTCCTTGACCTTCACTTGATTCGTTTGGGACAGGATCAAAAACCATGTTACTGACTGGCACGGATAGCTACTAACTACACCTTTTGCTGTTGCATATATCAATAACTTTTCATTTGAGAAATTGCATAGCTTTTTTCTTTGGTTAAAAGCCGCAATTATTAGTTGAATTTGGGAACTTTAATTTAAAATAAAATCAGAGAACTATGCAAGTTACTGTGACCAGAAAGAATAGTAAATTTCTCCCTGACCCTAGCAGGGTAATCGCTCGTTTTTTTAATATTTCCAATGAAAAAAGTAAGTATATTATCAGCAATGTGCTGGCTATGTCTGAAAGTGAGGTATATACAACATTAAGAAAGGTGTTGAGAGGTTATTCCAGACGTCATAGAAATATTTCAATGATATTTGAAACGCATTTTAATAAACTATATAACTTGTTTGATGAGTTGGGAATAAAACCAGGCAATGTTAATCAATCACATAAGCTGCTTATAGGCTCATATTTCACAATGGAATATTCTATTGAATCGGCAGCTTTTTTTAATCCATCCATCGTAGAAGATCCCGATCAGTCGGAATTAGGACCGGATGAAAAAAGACTGATTTTTAGTTTCAGGGCAACAGGTGAAGGGCATATTTCATCAATTGTTTTTCGTTCGG
>CAZGKI010000020.1:0-62667 GCA_964526345.1 uncultured Rikenellaceae bacterium | reverse complement strand
TTGCAGATGCCTTTGCCCGTGCATGGTTTAAGCTGACTCACCGGGATATGGGACCAAGGTCACGCTATTTAGGTGCTGAAGTACCAGCAGAAGAACTGATTTGGCAAGATCCGATACCTGCCGTGAATCATACTTTGATTGATGAGAAAGACATTGCAGCATTAAAAACCAAGGTATTAAATTCCGGACTATCTGTATCTCAGTTGGTATCAACAGCATGGGCTTCCGCCTCTACTTTCCGTGGATCCGATAAACGCGGTGGCGCAAACGGTGCCCGCATTCGTCTTGCTCCACAAAAAGACTGGTTTGTTAATAATCCTGCTCATCTGGCAAAAATATTGAAAACGCTTGAAGGTATCCAAAAAGAATTCAACAGTACCCAATCTAAAGGGAAAAAGGTATCTCTTGCAGACCTTATAGTTTTGGCAGGTTGCGCAGGTATTGAGAAAGCTGCAAAAGACGCAGGTTCTGTTGTAACTGTTCCATTCACTCCGGGTCGTATGGATGCATCGCAAGAGCAAACCGACGTGGATTCTTTTGCAGTACTTGAGCCGGCAGCCGATGGTTTCCGCAACTATTCAAAAACGAAATATACCATATCAACCGAAGAGTTGTTGATCGATAAAGCGCAATTACTGACATTAACTGCTCCTGAAATGACAGTTCTTGTTGGTGGTATGCGCGTATTGAACACAAACTTTGATAAATCCAAACATGGTGTTTTCACTAAACGGCCGGAAGTCCTTACAAACGATTTTTTTGTAACCCTGCTCGACATGAGTACAGCCTGGATGCCAACATCTGAGACCAAAGAGACATTTGATGGGCGTGATCGTAAAACCGGAACACTAAAATGGACAGGAACCCGGGTAGATCTTATTTTTGGTTCAAACTCAGAGCTTAGAGCCCTTGCCGAAGTGTACGCTAGCAAAGATGCTCAGGAAAAATTTGTTAAGGATTTTGTTGCAGCATGGGACAAAGTAATGAACCTTGATCGCTATGATTTGGCTTGATTTTTTCAATAATCCGAAATTTACAAAGCAGAAAATCGGTAGTGATATCACAAAATCTGCCAACAGGCTGATAAGAATTATATCATGGGGTAGCTAACTAAGAAGAATAGCACAAAATCATAATAAATGTAAAAACTAAAATCTAAAACTTATGGGACAAAAAGGAAGATCAATAGTTAAAATGGATGTTGATAAATTAATCAATATGCTGAACATAGCTTTATCCGACGAATGGCTTGCTTATTACCAGTACTGGATAGGTGCCAAGGTGGTAAAAGGCCCGATGAAAGATGCTGTAATTTCTGAGCTTACCCTTCATGCAACAGAAGAACTGAGCCATGCTGAATTAATTGTGACCAGAATAATCCAGCTTGGCGGAACTCCAGTTTTATCGCCTGAAGAATGGCTTAAGATTACCGGTTGCGGATATGATGCTCCTGCAGATCATTATGTTGAAAAAATTCTTGATCAAAACATTAAGGGAGAACAGTGCGCTATTAATTATTATAGCGGACTGCTCGATATTACAAGGGAAGGAGATCCTGTTACATATAACATAATCCTTACAATTCTTTCACAGGAAGTAGAACATGAAGAAGACCTTGCAGCATTAAAAGAAGACCTTGAATTAATGCTTGAGAAAAGAAGATAAAATTCAACAAATACCAAATAAAACTTATTAAATGATAACTAATTATTAAAATCATGGAAGAAACAACAATTACTTCAATGCCTAGAATCGGCGATAAAGCTCCTGCATTCAAAGCTGTTACAACACAGGGAGAGATCAATTTCCCGGCTGATTATTCTGGTAGCTGGGTTATTTTATTCAGTCATCCTGCTGATTTCACCCCGGTCTGTACATCTGAATTTATGACCTTTGCAAGCATGGCAAGTAAGTTTGAAGAAGCTGATTGTAAACTAGTCGGACTTTCGGTTGACGGCCTATACAGCCATATTGCTTGGCTCAGGACAATCAAAGAGAAGATAGAGTACAAAGGGATGAAAGATGTCGAAGTCAAATTTCCTCTTATTGAAGATATCACCATGGAAGTTGCAAAAAAATATGGAATGATGCAACCTGGTGAAAGTAGCACTAAAGCAGTAAGAGCTGTCTTCTTTATTGACCCCAAAGGTATAATCAGAGCTGTTATTTATTATCCTCTGAGCATGGGACGTAACTTTGAAGAATTGTACAGGGCCCTTATAGCAATGAAAACTGCTGATGCATTTTCAGTAGCAACACCAGCCGACTGGCAGCCGGGTGATGATGTGATAGTACCAACAGCTGGTTCCTGCGGAGTAGCAAAAGAAAGAATGGAGAAAAAAGAGGAGATGCACTGCTACGACTGGTTCTTCTGCACTAAAAAACTCGAAAAGGAGAAAGTGTTTAAAACAGTATTAAAAAAATAATAATACGAAACTTTAAAAAATAAAAGGTGGCAGAAAAGCCACCTTTTTTGTTGTTAAATAACTAACAGTAAAAAATTAAACTTATATTTGAAACACATAACAACCTGCAGGTTTACAATTATGAATAAAAATAGGGTGGTTAATATTTCGAAGTATTTCTTTCTGCTTCTCTTTCTTCTGTTCTTCGGAAGCATCATGCGTATTGATGCCATTCAAAGTAAACTTGAAGCAGGTATTTTATATAATGATCTGGTTAATCTGGAAACGGAATGGAAAAACTCTCTTTCCCAGCTCACTTATATGACTGGTATATCTATCAATGATACTCTTTTTATGCCATCAAGTCATCTCCAGGATACCTGAAGGATTTTCCCCCGCGACAATCTTATAGAAGAAGCACTTAATAACCGGGCAGACCTGGTTGCAGCACTGATCAGCCAGAAAGTTTCTCAAAATAAGCTTGATCTGGCAATGAAAAACAGGAAAACAGATATAGACCTTAATTTAGGTGTCTCCGATTCATATTTACTTGACGGACTCTCTCCTGCTGCAACCAGTATAACCGGAGGTATAGAAATCCCATTGAAGTTTTCGAATATTTATAAAGGCGAGATTAAAATGTCTCAGTCTCTTATCAGACAGTCTGAAAAGCTTTTCCATCTGGCTGAACTGCTTATAAGAAATGAAATAACGCAGGCATGGAATTTATACTACGTTTACTGCAGCCAGGTTGATAATTTTGAAAATGGATTACTAAAAATGGCATCAGATGTCCTGAATGGTAAAATATACAGTTATCAGCGCGGTGAAACTTCCCTTCTCGAAGTATTGAATGCTCATAGAACATTTAACGAAATTCAGAGTGCTTATTATGAAGCTCTTTTTAATCGTGCAGCAGCCCTGGTTAATCTGGAAAAATCTGCAGGGATATGGGATATTAATTTATAAAACATAAATTTTTTATAACAATTTTAATATTCTGTTGTTTCTATTTAATAGAAACTCAGGAAATGGAAACAAAACAAATGAAAGAATTTGATATAAAGGCTGCAGTGTGGGATCTGAATCCCATGCATTGGGAGCGGTCTGAAGCAGTTGCAAAGCAGATACTTGAAAGAATCCCCCTGAAACCATGGATTAAGGCCCTTGAATATGGTGCAGGCACAGGAATAACAAGCTTCATTCTTAAAGATCATGTTAAAGAGATTACTATGGTTGATTTTTCACCGGAAATGGTCAAAATCATGAACAATAAAATAGAATCTTCAGAGGTGAAAAATCTAAAATCCATCCTTTTCAACCTTGAAACAAATTCATGGTCGGGCGGCAGATTTGACCTCATAATGACACAGATGGTATTGCACCATGTAAATGACATTGAAGCTATAGCCGGAAAGTTCTTCAATATGCTTAACCCTGGCGGTTTCCTGGCAATAGCTGATCTTTACCCTGAAGATGGCTCATTTCATGGGGATGATTTCTGCGGTCATAAAGGCTTCAATATTGATGAACTGGAGAATCTGATCAGGAAAACCGGATTTTCTGATATCTCAACCCATAAATGTTTTGAGATAAAGAGAAAATTATCTGATATCGAAACAAAGCAATTCGATATATTCCTGATGATTGCAAAACACCGCTGACCTGAGCTATCAAACCTCTTAAAAAAATTTCATCTGCGACTTTTATAAAAGTGGGGTTTAAATTAAGGATCGAATTCTTTATTATAATATATGGAAATAACATTTAATGAGGGGAAAGTAGTCACAGCTAAGATTGATGACCATTTAATTATAACAGATCAGCCTTTAGATAATGGGGGAACTAATACGGCACCTGCGCCATTTGATCTTTACCTGGCTTCAATAGGAACATGTGCAGGTATTTATGTAAAAACCTTTTGCGACCGCCGGAATATTTCAACAAGAAATATTAAAATCATTCAATCTGTCGAATTCGACAGACAGACAAGACTCCCTGCAAATATTAAAATCGATATTCAGCTTCCTCCGGATTTTCCAGAAAAATATAAAGAGGCTGTCATCAATGCTGCAGAGCTATGTGCAGTAAAAAAATCAATCCACAATCCTCCAAAATTTACTATTATAACATCATAAATTTAATATCATGATAAAGATTGCTGTTCCCATAACAAAAGAGAACCAGATAGATAGCCATTTTGGTCACTGTGAATCATATGGCGTGTTCACAGTATCAGACAATAATGAAATTGCTGAGGTAAGAAAAGTTGAATCGCCCCAGGGGTGCGGCTGTAAATCCGGCATTGCAAGTGTTCTTGCATCAGATGGTGTTACTTTCATGCTTGCCGGAGGAATAGGCGCCAGTGCAATTATTGTTTTAAACAATTGTGGAATAGAAGTAATTCGCGGATGCTCAGGGAATGCTTCCGAAGTTATTAAATTATATCTTTCAGGACTTGTAAAAGACAGTGGAAGCAGCTGCCACCAGCATGAGGTACATCATAAGCAAGGAGACTCGTGTAAGCATAATTAAAAATCTATCCTCTTCACTCCTTTTTCCTGCAAGAAATTTTCCTGAACTTAAAAACAGGCTATCTTTATTAATCAAAAATAGTGCTGCCCTGATTTAAGTATTTAATTATTATGGAATTAATACCCGGCAAACCTCTCAAATCAATCTGGCTTAAGGCCGCGGTTGCCGGCAGTATATGGGCATCCATCGAAATAATTTTTGGTAGTTTTCTCCATAACCTGAAGATACCTCTGAGCGGTATGTTTTTATCATTTATTGGTGTATGGCTCATGATATCATTCCTTCAGGTATGGAAAGAATCAGGACTGATATGGCGAGCCGGTCTTATTTGTGCACTGATGAAATCTATTTCGCCAAGCGCTTTTATCCTGGGCCCCATGATCGGTATTTTCACTGAAGCATTATTAATTGAACTTTTCATCTTTCTTCTTGGAAAAAACCTTGCAGGTTATATCGCAGGGGGAGCATTTGCAGTACTGGAGACAATTATCCATAAACTCATAAGCCTATTGATCCTTTATGGTTTCAATTTTATTAAAATATTATCCGATCTATACAATTTTGCTTTGAAACAAATCCATCTGGAACACGTGAACCCTTTTTACCTGATTGGAATAATTACTGCAATTTATATCACTGCAGGTACGACAGGGGCACTGCTGGGATATTTCGCAGGACTTAAATACTTAAGTAAAAGAACTTCCAGCAAAGGAAAAAATAATGTCTCTTTAAGTACAGGAAATCCTTTGTTCAACCAGGCACAAGGTCAGAGTTATTCGCTGATACTCTTGTTAACCAACTTTTTATCTATTGCTATTATACTTTTTCTGCTTAATTATGATCTTCTATTTGCAGCAGCCTTTTCATCAATAGCATATTTATTGTTTTGTATTACTAAATATAAAAATGCAATGAAACGGTTGAAAAAGTTATCATTCTGGATAAGTTTTTTAATCATCACCTTTACAGCTGCGTTCCTTTGGGACGGATTTTCTAACGGAGCTTTCTTTACTTTAAACGGACTTATTACCGGACTAAAGATGAATGCCAGGGCAGTAATCATAATATTAGGATTTGCATCAATAAGTGTTGAATTAAAAAATCCGGTCATAAAATCTGTTTTATACCATAAAGGATTCGCAAACCTTTATCAGTCTTTAAGCCTTTCTTTTTCGGCTCTGCCGAATATTATATCCAGCCTGTCAAAATCGGGGAATAAGGCGAATGCAATTCCAGCTATTTCATTCCAGGGTTTATTCAGCCAGGCAGAAACCCTGTTAGCTGTTTTTGAAAAGGAAGATCTCCAAAAACCTCAGATAGTTATAATAACAGGTGCTATTCATCAGGGTAAAACTACTTTTACCAGGAGTATTGTCAATACTCTCGTAGAAAATAAGATAAGGATATCAGGATTTCTTTCATTAGGGATAGATGAGAATCATAAACGAACCGGTTTTTATTTATATGATATTGAATCCGGCGAAAAGATTGAGCTGTGTACTGAAAATAAAGATAATGACCGGATAAACTACGGACAATTTTACTTCAACAGGGAAGCTATTTTAAAAGGACAGGAAATACTTAAAGTTGAAAACCTAATTGATAAACAATTGATAGTCATTGACGAAATAGGGCCTCTCGAATTAAGAAACGACGGATGGAATAGTTCTCTGGAAATAATCTGTCGAAAAATTTCGATACCCCATCTGTGGGTTGTGCGAAGAAGCATCATTAAAGAAGTAAGCAGAAAATGGAATGTTGGCAATGTTTACATATATGATATTGAGAAAGATGATATGGCAGATGTGGTAAACAAGCTCATGGAGATCATACCTACCAGACAAACAACAAGTTAATCAAGCTCCTTAGCGATTGACATTGCAGCTATGGTCCCGTCTGCCACTGCAGTGGTTATCTGACGGTACTTTTTACTTATCACATCTCCTACAGCATATACTCCCGGAAAACTAGTCCGCATATCCTCATCAGTTTTTATGTAACCCCATTTGTCAAGCTCCAGTTTATCATTAAAGAGGCTGATGTTCGGTTTCATCCCGATAAAGATAAAAACTCCATCACTCATCAGTTTCTGACGTTCTCCTGTTTTAATATTCTCAATTTCAGTAAGGATACTGTCTTCTTGCTTTAAAAAACTCCTGGGTTCATTCCCGTACAGTATGGTTACCTTAGGATTCTTAAATATCTTTTCCTGTGCCTGCTTATTGGCTGTAAGTTTGTCAAACTGATGCACCATGGTAATCTTGCTGGCAAAACGGGTGATATACTCAGACTCCTCCACAGCAGAATTTCCTCCACCGATAACAACAACTTCCTTATTGTCAAAATATTTCGCATCGCATGTGGCACAGTAAGAGACTCCCTTCCCTTTAAGCTCTTTTTCACCGGGAGCTCCTGTCAGGTTCGGGGTAGTTCCCGTTGCGATAATAATCTTCTTTGCCTTAACAGTTTCATATTCATCAATAACAACCTCTTTCCTTTCAAGATCCACCTTTGTTATATCGACAGCAACCTTATAAACAGTGCCGCAAAGCTTTGTCTGTTCACTCATATTGTGCGACAGCATATAACCTTTCTGTGGTTCAATAAATCCCGGATAGTTAGATACCTCATGTGTTGTTGATACGTGTCCTCCGGGAAGTGAGACATCAATCAAAACAGTATTTACCTTTGCCTGGCAGAGATATAAGCCTGCTGTAAGGCCACCGGGACCTGCTCCAAGGATAATAACATCGAATTCCGAGTATGTTGGTCTAATCTTTGACTTGATATGTTTTACTTTTTCAATATGCAGCATGCTGTCGAGATGCATAATTATGTCTTTTTTCTTTATCCCTCCTCCAAGCCGGCTTGCAACTTCCTTACCTTCATCAAAGAACAATAAAGCAGGTGAAGATTTTACACCAAGCCTAGCGGCAAGCTCCCTGTTTTGCTGACGGAAAATTTTCAGGAATTTTATTTCATTCCCGTAATGCTGTGAGAGGTCATCAAATTTTGATGCCAGGGCTTCACAGGGCGGACATTCTGTTGAATAAAAATCAAGTATTACCTTACCTCCTTTTAATACTTCCCTTTCAAATTCCAATGAATTTATTTCTTTCATATAAATATTAATAATTGTCTGTTTTTTAATCATTTTGATCTTCAAAGTAGGCCGAAAACCCCAGTTCAAGCAGTTCCTTTACAGGCCGGCAATCAGTTGAACAAATGTTTCCTGTTCTGTTCTTTGCAACAGAACCGCAACCACCGCCACATGCAAGTTGTACCGGGCACTCCCTGCATTCCAATATAATAGTGACATCACGTTCCTGCCAGTTCTCAATAATATCATTCTTCCTGGTTATCAAAGGGTAATAGGTGCCAAGCGATTCATCTCTCTTACCCACAGTAGCAGTACATGAGTATATATTCCCTGTATAATCAAAAGCCCATTCGGTCTTGCATGCCGGACAAGCATCAAACAATGGGTCAGGAAGTCCTCCGTTCTCACTCAGAAATTTGGCAACTGAATATGCCGGCTTAAAAAATTCAGTAATATAGGGAAACTCTCTTGTAAGGTTATAAACCTTGTCATACATCGAGATCCTGTCGAAGAGCAGATCCGGCGCTGACTGACAATGATGAAGCTCATAATTGCGTCCAAGCTGAGTTTTAAAAAACTCACTTGTTGTCCATCCTTTATCAATTGCAAACCTTGCCAGTTCAGGCAGGTTGTTAATATTTGCCTTATCTATGACCATCCTCAGGTTTACATTGATTTTATTGCTTATACAGGCATCTATACCTCTGACTATCCGGTCAAATGTTGAACCACCCCCCTTGAGAAACCTCCTGCTGTCGTGCACGTCCCTGGTCCCGTCAAGAGTGACCTGTATCTCACGTATTCTGCCTCTGGTAAAAACCGGGACATATTCCTCAAGAGCATACCCGTTTGTTACAAAACTGAGCTCGATATTTAGCTCAGCGGCTTTTGATACTATTTCGGCTATTAATTCCTTCTGCGTTGGATTTGCCAGGAGGGGTTCACCTCCAAAAATTGTAATATACTTTTTTCTTCCTGCAAACTCCTCGCGGACATAACCAAAAAAAGTATCGATCACATCGCTTGTCAATTCACCTTCAGGATTAACATATTGATCCTGATAACAATATGAGCATGCAAAATTGCAACTGTAGTTGGTTACGAAGAAGATCTGGATTTCATCTTTATCTCTGCTGTCGATAAAATCAAGATATCGTTTATTATAAAGCCTCTTCTCCTCTGCCTCATCAATTATGTATCCTTTTTCGGCTAGATGAGTTGCTAAATCGTAAGGCAGAAGTTTTCCATCCTTAAATGCTTTTATCTTTTCAGCTTCAGGAGCATTAAGAATATCGGCATTACCGCTAAGAAGATTTAAAATAAAATAATTTTCAGAATTTCTGACCTTCGAAAAAATATTATACTTCGAATATCTCATTCCCTTAGAAAGTTAATCTTCAATGAATATTTTGTTACCACGAAGTGACAAAAAGCCTTCCCGAAAGACGTTCAGTCGGGCGGGGGTAGCACAAAGTAACACGAAGGATATATTATCAGGTTGCTGTTTAATTAATCGTGGCAGCCAACGACAATTTTGGAAGTCTTAGCGCAGCACTGTGCAACTTTAGTATTTACTTTTGATTCTTTCTTTTTAATTAAGCTTTTCATTCTAAATATCTATTTTACTAACAATACTTCATTTACCGCTTTTAAAAGAGTCTCCTTTGGCAGTGCGCCCACAGACATCTGTGGTCTACCACTGGCAGGTATGAATAACAATGTTGGCAATCCTGTAATTCCAAGATTTTGTGCCAAAACTCTTTCCTGATCGGTATCAACTTTATAAACCAATATTTTCCCTTCATATTCTTTTGCTATTTCCTCAACAAGAGGAGAGAGCTGACGACATGGCCCGCACCAGTTAGCATAAAAATCAATGATAGCCGGTTTTGTCCCTTCATATTTCCAATCCTTGTTAGTTTCATAATTAAAAATCAGTTTCTTGAATGTTTCATTCGTCATCTGTGCTACTGGTCCGTTAGCTGGTGATACTGAATCGCCTTTCACAGGGTTATCGGCTCTGCATTCACTTACCAGCAAAGGGGAAATTATTACAACCAACAAAAAAATCTTTCTCATAATTATCATTGTTTTTTTATTATACTTTTTCATTGCAGGAACATTTCCCGGTTGGTTTTTTACCTGCAATTGTCCAGCTTGAAACTACAACCTTTCCTTTCTCGTAAGGAGATGACTCCTCAAGTATCTTTATTTCAGAAAAACCGGCCCGGCGAAGTTGCTCCAGGTATTCATTACGTGTTACGGATCCGGCCCAGCATTCAGAAATTGCAACTGGATCGTTTCTATATTCTTCAGGAACCTGGCCAAGGGCATAAATATCGCTTACCACAAATCGTCCACCCTTCTTCAGAATACGGAATACCTCGTTCCATACTTTCTGCTTGTCGGATGAATGGTTGATCGTACAGTTAGATATAATTAGGTCTGCACAGTTATCTTCAAGGTTTATTTTTTCAAGTGTACTCTGAATAAACTCCACATTTGATACTTCAAGCCGGCTTGCCGTATCTCTCGCTTTCTGAATCATCCCGTCCGAAATATCAATGCCATAAACGCGGCCACCGCTGCCAACAGTTTCAGCAAGTCTTATAGCATCTGTTCCCCTTCCGCTGCCAAGATCGACACATATTTCACCTTCACGTACTTCTGAATAATTTACTGCACCGCCACACGACAGGCAGCAGCTTGATTCTGCCAGATCACTGTATCGTCTGTTTATCTCTATATAACTCATTTGCAGGCTTTTGATCAATATAGATGTAATTGCTATTTTAATATTAAACGATGCAAAATTAGTAGATTTTTTTTAAATCGCAATAATATCACTTAAATCTTTTTAATATCACCATCAATGTTTTATATTTGTGTTTTAATTCACTGAAAGTGAGCCGAATTTTTAAAAATAATCCTGATCCCGGCAGACTTGAAGAATTCTTCACAAGTGATAAAAAATGTCTTGAATTCCTGGCAGAGGCAAAATGGAAACATGGTTTTTTATGCCGGAAATGCGGAAATGCAAATTACTGTGCAGGTAAGACGCCACATTCAAGGAGATGCACTAAATGCAAAACGGAAGAATCGGCAGCTGCTGGTACAATATTTCATAATTGCAAGTTTCCCATACACAAGGCTTTTTATATTGCTTACCACGTTTGCAAGGGAAAAGAAGATATTTCTACATATGAATTTGCACGAAGGTTATCACTTCGCCAGATGACATGCTGGAATTTCAAAACGAGGATTCAACAGGCACTTCAAAAGATGGAATCTTTAAGTGAGTATGAAAAATCATCGATACAAAAGATATTTCAATAAAAATCTGCGAAAATAAGCGTAAAATTTGAGAGAACTTTATTCAATTCCCACAGATTGCGCGCAGATTTACGCAGATAATTAGGCTACCGGCACTACTTTTGTTTCCGGTAACTTAGCCCTTAAACAAGGTACATATTTATCAACTGTTCATACATCTCCTGTTTGCCGCTTTTCTGAACCGGTTCGCCGAGTTTTGCAGCTATATCGTGGAGTTTCTCAAGTGTGATTTTTCCCTTTTCAAAATCTTTTCCGGTACCTTTGTCAAATGATTCGTATCTCTTTTTCCTCATTTTAAGGTAATCACTATCTTTCAGCACCTTATCGGCTATCAGGAGTGCCCGTGCAAATGTGTCCATACCACTGATATGGGCAATAAATATATCATCATTATCAGTGGAATTACGTCTTACTTTAGCATCAAAATTGATACCTCCCGTTTTGAATCCTCCGGCCTGAAGGATGACCATCATAGCTTCGGTTACCTCATAAACACTGGTTGGAAACTCATCGGTATCCCAGCCATTCTGATAGTCGCCCTTATTGGCATCAATGCTGCCCAGTAGTCCTGCATCGGCAGCCACCTGCAACTCATGCTGGAAAGTATGACCGGCCAGAGTGGCATGGTTAACCTCAATGTTCAGCTTAAAATCCTTGTCAAGACCATATTTCTTAAGAAAGCCAATGATTGTAGCCACATCGTAATCGTATTGATGCTTTGATGGTTCCATAGGTTTTGGTTCAACCAGGAAAGTACCCTTGAAACCGTTCTTGCGGCCATAATCGCGTGCCAGTGAAAGCATCATACCCATATGGTCAAGCTCTCTCTTCATATCAGTATTATGAAGGCTCATATATCCTTCCCTTCCTCCCCAGAAAACATAATTCTCGCCTCCAAGTGCAATAGTAGTATGGATGGCATTCTTCAATTGTGCTCCGGCATTGGCCACTACCGTAAAATCGGGATTTGTTGCAGCTCCGTTCATGTAGCGAGGGTTAGAGAAAAGATTTGCTGTTCCCCACAAAAGTTTAACGCCTGTCTGTTGCTGCATCTTTTTAATTACAGGAATGATTTTATCCAGGCGCTTTTCAATTTCAAAAACAGTACCATCGCCAACAACATCGGTGTCGTGGAAACAATAATAACCTGCTCCTATCTTTGTTATAAATTCGAAAGCTGCGTCAAGCCGTTGTCTGGTCTTGTCATCATTGTCAGCGACATCTTTCCATGGATAAATTCGTGTTGCATTACCAAAAGGATCGCTGCCATCGCCGCAGAACGAATGCCAGTATGCAATAGCAAACCGAAGATGATCTTTCATTTTTTTACCTGAAACAACCTGATCGGGGTTATACCATCTGAAAGCCAGAGGATTTTTTGAATTTTTACCCTCGTACTTGATTTTCCCGATACCGGGATAAAATTCCTTTTTACCTTTATAAATCATATCATTAGTTTTTAAATTATTGTATGTAATAAATTCATTAACAACAAAATCCACCTTCGCTACCCCTTTCACTATAGCTTCCGGGGTTAAAGAAAGTTTTGGTGGATAAAATTACTCAAAGTTTTAGAAAAATATATAAAGAAAGATCATTAAAATTAAACAGATTTCAGTAAATCTCTCCACCTCAGATATGCCTCCTCATAAGCGCCGACAATTGCCTTGTCAGGTTCAGTGACACCTACTGTTGTTAGTCCGGTAAATGCTTCTTTTGCCGATTTGTAATATCCGCATCCTATTCCTGCACCCCTTGCAGCACCAATTGATCCATCGGTATTATAAAGGTGCACCACTGTACCGGTTGAAGATGATAGAGCTTCCCGGAAAATTTTGCTCTGAAACATGTTTGCAGCACCTGCTCTGATCACTGAAGGTATTATTCCTGTCTCTTTCATTATCTCCAGTCCATACCTGAATGAAAATACTATTCCCTCCTGGGCAGCTCTGAAAAGGTGAGCATTGGAATGGGTATTGAAGTTGAGTCCGATAATACGTGCACCAATATCCTTATTGCCAAGCATTCTTTCGGCTCCGTTGCCAAAAGGCAGGATGGAAAGTCCGTCTGACCCGGGAGAAATCGTCTCTGCATACTCATTCATCTGATTATATGTCAGACCATTGCCGGCATTGTGCCTCAGCCATGAGTTAAGGATGCCCGCACCATTAATACAAAGCAGAACTCCTAACCTTGGCTCCTCCCGGGTATGATTCACATGAAGAAATGTGTTTACCCGTGACAGAGGATCATATTTCTTCTTATCGGTAACCCCATAAATTACACCGGAAGTTCCCGCTGTTGCAGCAATTTCACCGGGATTCAACACATTCAGCGACAATGCATTATTGGGTTGATCTCCTGCACGGTACGAAACAGGTATACCTTCCGGTAATCCAAGCTCTTCTGCAGAGGTCCTGAGCAGTTTCCCCTGTTCAGAGAAAGAAGCTAACTGACGTGGGAACAGCTTCTCCGAAAAGCCGAAATAATTCATCAGTTCTTCTGAAACCCGGTTCCTGCTGAAGTCCCAGAAAATACCTTCTGAAAGACCTGAAAATGTTGTAACAGCTTCTCCTGTCATCTTAAGTGCAATATAGTCGCCGGGAAGCATGATCTTGTTTATCCTGCTGAAGATGTCGGGTTCATTTTCCTTTACCCATGCCAGTTTTGAAGCTGTAAAATTGCCTGGCGAATTTAAAAGGTTTGCAAGACAGTAATCCTTCCCTATAGTTTTGAATGCCTTCTCTCCTAATTCTATAGCACGGCTGTCGCACCATATTATTGAAGGCCTGAGAATATTGTTGTCTTTATCGACGATTACCAGACCATGCATCTGGTAAGAAATGCCAATGGCACCAATATCCTTTTTTCTTTTCCCCAGCTGTTGAGCACAATCATACACCGACATTTTAAGATTTTCCCACCATATTTTGGGCTCCTGTTCGGCCCATCCAGGTTTTCTGGCAATGATTTTCATTTCCTCTTTCGGGTAAAAAGCAGTTGCCAGACACTTTCCTGATTCACCGTCAATTACTGAAGCTTTAACTGAAGAACTCCCTAAATCGATTCCAAGTAACAACATTTGTATAATTTTTGAACATTGTAAATATAATGTAAAGTGCCTAAAGTGCCAAGAGTTTATAATGTACTTATAGTAATAAATTTTTCAACTTCAGGCACTCCATAAGTATGTTCGATACCGGGTATTCATGGCTGTTTTATCTTTTTAATTAATTGAATTACTCCTGAGCGAAGATTCTCGTATTACAAGGTTGTGCCTTAAAATAATGGTACTCAAGCTTGCCGATTCTGAATTCTTCAGTTTGTTTATAAGTGCAAAAGCAGTCCTGATCCTTTTTTTGTCTCCTTCCTGATATGCGGATGATCCTTCAGTGCCCGGCTTACTGTTGAAGGCGAAATATTTGTGCTGTTGCAATATCATAAATAGTAACTTCCTTGCTGCATTTCATGAGGCGAAGTATAATTATTAAGAATACAAACTTTATAACATATTTTCATATTCTTTGACATTTTTTTACAATCGGTTGCATATTAATGTTAAAAATTGTATAAACCGGTTACTGTTTTGGAACTTATCGCTACTTTTATCTATGATTAGAGAACCGGGAATCTGCTAAATTTATTCTCTATGACTTCTACCGGAATTCCAGAGTCTGGCGTTTAATATATTTTATAGTCGTTGGATAAAGAACAAATTATCAAAAAGAAAATCTTACAATCTATGAGAAGAATATTTTTAACCATTCTCTTAACGGCAGCAACGCTGATAAAAATTAATTCACAGCCCTCATTTGGTAATGAATCATTTATTTCCTCCAAAAGTGGCATATTCAGTATTTCTTCATCAGGGAAATCGTCACCGCTTCTTATAAGTTCAACTGAATGGCCCGGTGTGATAAGGGCATTTAAGGATCTCCAGGTGGATATTGGTAAAGTGACTTCAGTTTCTCCTGAGTTATTCACAGATAAGGCCCCAAAAACTAATCAGATAATAATCGCAGGTACTGTTGGGAAAAGTGCATTGCTTGACGCACTTATAAAAAGAAAAAAAATTGATGTGAATGAAATTACCGGTAAATGGGAGACATTCCTGATACAGGTAATTGATAAACCGTTTCGCGGTATTGATAAAGCCCTGGTAATTGCCGGAAGCGATAAAAGGGGTACTATATATGGTATTTATGAAGTATCGCGGCAGATGGGGGTATCTCCATGGTACTGGTGGGCTGATGTTCCTGTGGATCATAAAGATGCAATATATGCACTCAAAGGAAGGTTTGTTCAGGGTCCTCCGTCAGTAAAATACCGGGGAATATTTCTTAACGACGAGGCTCCTGATCTGACTAACTGGATAAAAGCAAAATATGGTACCGTTAAACCGGGACTGGACCCTCCGATACCTGATGGAGTGGCAAATTACGGACATGAGTTCTACACGAAGCTTTTTGAACTTATTTTGAGACTGAAGGGTAATTATATGTGGCCTGCAATGTGGAATAATGCCTTTAATGAAGATGATCCTGAGAACCCGCGGCTGGCCGATGAATATGGAATTGTCATGGGAAACTCTCACCAGGAGCCGATGCTGCGTGCACAGAAAGAATGGGACAGAAGGTACCAGAGGACAATTGGCAGCTGGAATTATTCAAAGAATCCTGATATCCTTGAAGAATTCTGGAGAAATGGTATAAGACGGAACAAGAATTTTGAAAGTATAGTAACCATAGGGCTCCGTGGAGCCAATGATACACCAATGGCTCCGGGGGGGCCGGAAGCGAACAAATCGCTCCTCGAAAAGATAGTTAAAGTTCAGAGAAAGATACTTGCAGAAGAAATGAACGCCGATGTAACTAAAATACCGCAGTTATGGTGCTTATATAAAGAGGTGCAGGATTTTTACAATGCCGGCATGAGAGTTCCCGATGATGTGACACTTCTCTGGGCAGAGGATAACTGGGGTAATGTAAGACGTCTGCCAACAGCTGACGAAAGAAAACGCAGCGGGGGGGCAGGAATTTACTATCATTTTGATTATCATGGCGGACCAAGGAGCTATCAGTGGATAAATACTAATCCGACACCTAAGATATGGGACCAGATGTCTCTGGCAAAACAGTATGGGGCCGACAGGATATGGATAGTCAATGTTGGGCATTTCAAGGGATATGAATTCCCAATAGAATATTTCCTTGATCTTGCCTGGAATTCTGATAAACTGACAGGTGACAATATCGATGAATATACAAAAGACTGGGCTGCCATGCAATTTGGAGAAGAGTATGCCGGTGAAATTGCAGAAATATTAACTCAGTATACAAGATATAATGGTCGCAGAAAACCTGAACTTCTGTCACCATCGACTTATAGCCTCATTAATTATTGCGAGGCTGAAAGAGTTGTTGATGATTTCAGGAAGATAACAGATAAGGCAGAAATTCTTTATAAAAAGCTTCCGATGGAAAGAAGGGAGGCTTTTTACGAGCTGGTGCTGTTTCCTACTAAAGCAAGTGCTCTTGTAAATGAATTATATCTGGCAGCAGGTAAGAATGATTTGTATTCAGAACAGGGACGGGCAAGCACCAATGAAATGGCCGGAGAAGTTAAACAGTTATTCCAGGCCGACACAAGCCTTATGGGATATTTCAACAGGCTTTTTGCCAACGGTAAATGGAACCACTTCATGGATCAATCGCACCTGGGTTATACATCTTGGGCAGACCCTCCTGTTAACAGCCTCAGGGCTATTAAACTAAAACAGGTTGAGGTGCCTGAAGGTGCAATTTTAGGTGTGTCAACAGAAGGAACCGTATCAGTCTGGCCTGGCGCTGAAGGTATCCCGGTATTGCCTGATCTTGATATATTTAACAAGCAGAGACATTATATTGAAGTGTTTAACAAGGGCAATATCGATGTTGATTTTTCGGCCTCTTCCGAAACACCATGGGTAATTATTGAAAAAGAAAAAGGGCCATTTGGAAAAGACTACCGACTCTGGATATCAGTCGACTGGTCAAAAATACCTGAAGGCAGAAATAATGCTTCAGTAAAAATTGCCGGTGCGGGGAGTGAAGTTTTCGTCAGGCTGTCCGCTTTCAGACCCGGATCAATTACACCTTCCTCACTTGAAGGATTTATGGAAAGCGACGGATACGTATCAATTGAGGCAGAACATTTTACAGCAAATAATGATGCAGGTAGCAGCAAATGGACCAGGATCGAAGATTATGGCCATACACTTTCGGCAATGAGAGCCTTTGCCCCTGAAGATACACCACCGGCGAAGCCGGGAGATAATTCAGCTTGTCTCGAATATAAAATGTACCTGTTCAGCAAAGGCGAAACAGAAGTTAATTCTGTCTTCTCCCCTACACTTAATTTTATGCCTGGCAGAGGTATGCAATATGCTGTCTCATTTGATGACCAGACACCACAGGTTGTAACCCTGGTTCCTGAAAATTACAATGCTCAGAATAGGAATACTGACTGGGAGAAGTCTGTAAGCGACAACTCCAGAACAAGCATTACAAAGCATAATATCCCTGCTCCCGGTTATCACATACTGAAGATATGGATGGTTGATCCGGGAGTTGTCCTACAAAAGCTGGTGGTTAATACAGGCGGTTTGAAATCAAGTTATCTTGGACCTCCTGAAAGTTACTTTAAAGCTGTAAATACTGCAAAGTAATTAACCATATAAATGTAAACGAAGTGCAATAATATAAAAATCCAAAATGAAAACTTCGTGGTTATATTCTTCATTAATTTTACCCTTCCCTTGATTTACGATAAATGCAATCCTTTAAATCACATAAATTGCAGGTATAGGGACGCCGTCTCACATTTTCACCAATACCTATAATTCCGCTGATTGATTTTACAGGTTCCATCAGGGACGAAGGAGAAAGTCTTATCCCACAAAAATTATCGTTCATAAGGTTGAAAAGTTTATGCTGTTCAGCTACATCCCATCCGCAATATCCGGGGCTGAACCTGTTAGTGATTTTCCTTCCTGATTCAGCCATCTTCTTTTCCAGTTCATCCTGCATCAGTTCAGCAGCTGCTTCCACTATTTCACTTCCAACCACATCATATATATAACCCCTTAAAATGTCTCTCCCGTTCATGAAGATTCTGCTCTTTTCTCCAATCTCCTCCCCTGCTGTGCAAAGGAAGAGAGCTGCTGAATCAGATCGTTTGATCTGTCCGAATATAATCTTCCTGATCATAAAAACCTGGTCAAGGATAGTAATACTCTTTTCATTGGCATCAAATACAATATTATCAAAAATCCTGTATTCAGCTTTGATGGAACATATCATTTCAGCTTCTATTAACACTTCGGAAATGAGATCCGATACAATTTCATGCGATTCACCCTGCTTGTATCCGATAACTCTTTCAATTTTAACAACATCAAGGTCAAGATCTTTAATGTCTATCTGAAATGTATTTCTATTCATAAGCGATAATAAATGGACCCCCTTTATGATCCTTAATGATCCCTTTGTGTGACTTCCTGGTTAATTTATTTATCACAAAGGAACACGAAGGAGACTCAAAGGAACACAAAGTATATATTCTTTGTTAATATTGAAATTCAATATTATAGATTATCTGATATCTTCAGGAGTCCTGATTCAGTAACTATTCTCCGGACTATTGATTCCCATCCCAGAGTCATAAGGTGAATACCGTTGATTCCTTTCTTTGATTTCACCTTATCTATTATTTCAAGAGCCATCTGTGCACCTTCCTCAGGAGCATTCTCTCCAGCCTTTTCCATACGAGTTAATATATTTTCCGGTAGCCTGACACCAGGTACTTTTGTATGCAGGTACTGAGCTACTTTGTAGCTTTTAAGGGGTGCTATGCCAATGAGAATAAAAACCTTACCGAGAACATCCCTTTTATAGAGTTGTTCGAGCCAGCTATCAAGTTTATCAGGTTCAAAAACAAGATTTGTCTGGAAAAACTGAGCACCCGCGTTAACTTTTTTCTGATCCCTGATAGCCTGTAAAACAGGGTCTGTTGCAAAAGGAGAGGTGGCAGCACCCAGGAATAGTTTAGGAGGATTTTTCATTCTCCTGCCGTCAAGATAAAGACCCTCATCTCTCATTCGACGGAGTATCCATAACATCTGTATCGAATCTAAATCAACAAAATTCATATTGCTTACAGGTGATGGCCCAACCGTCGGATTATCACCAGTAATACAAAGGACATTTTGAATACCCATACTATTAACCCCGACAATGGCCGATTGAAGACCCAGACGAGTTGTATCTCGTGCAGCGATCTGAAGTACCGGTTCAGCATCCATATCGACTGCTGTTTTACAGCATGCGAGGCTTGACATCCTGGGACGTGCAGAAGATGAGTCAGTGAAGTTAATAGCTGTAACATAAGGCTTTACGAGCTCTATGTCACTTTTTAGTTTCGTGGTATCTGAATTGAACTGTGGAGTAACTTCTGTCGCAACCACAAATTCTCCCGCCCTGAGTTTTTTCTCCAGTTGCGTTATTGGTTCCTGCCCGGCCGGAGGGTGGTATTCAGAATCGCCATTCCACCACGAGGGCTGACGAACAGTTCTGAAAACAGTGTTCCAGATCTCCTGTTTCTTTTCTCTATCAGATGAAAAGAGACTTTTAATAAATGTTGTTGTTCCTGTTTTTCTTATTTGCCTGGCAACATCACCCCAGGTTTCTGTTCCTGCTTTACTCCAGTCAAGAGGAGGCAGAACTTCGAGAAGCACTTCTTCTCTTCCTGTTTTTAAAGCTCTCTGATAAATCGCATCCCAGACGCATTTTCTTGTTTCGTCGACATAGCATCTTCTTTCCGGTGTCACTCCCCCGCATGGTCCGTTTCTCATTCCTTTAGGACATTCCATTGGACATATATATGCCGTCTCCTGCAACAGACAGTTGCCACACATCCTGCATCCGAACAAAGGTCCCTTAACACAAAGTTCAACTTTTGCAAGCATCCTCCTGGAAAATTTTTCTTTCCTGAAAGGGGAAAAAGCAGGCTGCCATCTGCGGGCAGGTTTAATACCTGACATTTGAAATAGTTATTATTAAAATATTTAATATTAATTAATCACCGCCTGCTTTGGAAGTATTCAACAAATCTTACTGCAAAGTCATCTCTGCCAAGAACAAGGTCAGTTGCACGAACAGCGGAAGTTATTTTTTCCGGATTTGCTATCGGGCAGGTAAGTCCGTTATAAATTGAAAGAGCCATATAAGAAGCATTAAGGGCCTCCCTGCCAGGTAATCCGAATGAAATATTACTTGCACCCTGTGTAATATTGTGACCAAGTTTCTGATGTATAAGGCGAATAGTTTCGAGTGTCACCAGGCATGCCCGGGGATCGGCGCTGACAGCCATCGCCAGAGGATCAATTATTACATCCTCGGCAAGGATTCCGTTTTTTACAGCTCTTTCAATAATCTTTTCGGCAATAGCGAGTCTTTTTTCAGGATCGTGAGTTATTCCGTCATCATCCATACATAAACCTATTATTGCAGCCCCATATTCTTTTGCAACAGGAAGAAGAGCCTTCATCGAAGATTCTTCTCCGTTTACTGAATTAATGAGGCATTTCCCCGATGCAACTTTAAGAGCTGCCTCTATGGCTTTCGGATTAGGTGAATCGAGACAGAGAGGAATATCAAAATTATCCTGCAAAACTTTTACTGTCTCAGGAAGAAGTTTTGCATCATCCACACCCGGTAATCCGACATTAATATCCAATACGTCAGCTTCTGCTTTTATCTGACTCTCAGCAAGTTCAATCACATATTTAAAATTACCTTCCTGCAGAGTCGATACCAGTTTTTTCCTTCGTGTAGGGTTTATGCTTTCGCCTATAATAATTACCGGACCCTCGGTATCAATGATAACTTCCTTTGTTTTCCCTCTTAATATTGTCTGCATTTGGTTTGCTTTACTTAACACTCCTTCCTGACCTTCCCCTCCGGGGGAAAGAATATATAATCCCGAATTGCGGGATAAGAAAGGGGGTCTTTATTTAACTATTTGATTCAAAAAATTTACTGCTCCCTGCGGATCGGGCGAATAAAAGTTGGCACCGATCTTTTGGCAGTAATCCATGGTAACAGGGGCTCCTCCTACAAGTATCCTTACGCCGGAGTGTTTTTCCCTTATTGCCACAACTGTTTTCCTCATATTCTCCATAGTTGTCGTAAGCAATGCCGAGAGGCCTACAATTGCATCCGGATTATCCTCGATAGCTTTCAGAAATTTTTCTGCACTTACGTCCACTCCAAGGTCGATGACCTCCCAGCCTCCTCCTTCAATCATCATTGCCACCAGGTTCTTTCCAATATCATGAAGATCTCCTGATACAGTTCCAATGATAAATTTGCCTTTTCTTTTTGTTTCGCCCGACTGGAAAAATGGCTTAAGATGTTTCATTGCACTGCTCATTGCTTTGGCAGCCATCAGCATCTGGGGAACATATATTTCTTTTCTGCTGAACCTGTTACCCACAACCGCCATAGCCGGAATAAGTGCTTTTTCAAGTATGTCGTCGGGCGTGACTCCTTCATCAAGAGCCATTTTAGCCAGCTCATCGGCCCCGTCCTGACCTTTCATGGCAGGAGGATAGGGAGATGCCTTGTCGATCTTACCGAATTCAACACAATGGGAAAGCTGACTAAGAATCTCACTCATATTTTTTCAATTTAAATGTTATATTCTATTTCTTCGTACTGTAAATATACCCTGATTATTTACATATAAAACTTAAAATTTATAAAAAACTGAGGCCACCAGAACTTATGGCCTCAGTCACTTCTACTAAACCTAACCTCCCTCATATAAATGAGGATTTGAATTCCATTTTAGCTGTCAGAAATCAATTATTTCAAAATATGCCGGTTTGGGATTCAAATTCTCATTAAACAGCAAAGGATAGTTTTTTCTGCCGGCGACAGGAAAATTATCCAGCCACGTATAGTCATCAGCAAGTCCCCAGAAAGTGATCCCGGTAATATTGCTTTTATAGTTACGGAATGCAGTGAAAAATCTCTCATAGGCAATAGTCTGTTTTTGTTCAAGCCCGGTGTTATAAAGACTTTCAGGATCGGAATTGGATGTATAAACAGAAACGTCTAACTCGGTGATCTGAAGGTCAATCCCTAAGGATCTGTATTTTTCAAAAGCATCTGTAATCAGGTCACTGGAGGGATATTCTATGTTCCAGTGGCCCTGTAGTCCCAATCCGTCAACAAGGTTCTGGTTTTTAAGTTTTACCAGCAGGTCGTAGATCTTATCCCGTTTAGTCGTATTTATTGCTGAGTAATCATTATAAAAGAGTTTTGCATCAGGATCCGCTGCCCTGGTATCTGCGAATGCCTCGAAGATATAATCCTCTCCACATATGGTATACCATTTTGAAGCCTTGTATACAGAACCTCCATCATCAATAGCCTCATTAACGACATCCCAGGCATACACTTTACCCTTGAAATGATTAACAACAGTTGTTATGTGAGTGTGCAACCGCTGTAAAACAAGCGCTTTGGAAGCATCAGCATCACCATCCTTAAAAACCCAGTCCGGAACCTGGTTATGCCAGCAGAGGCAATGGCCTCTTACCTTAATGTTGTTGGCCTGGGCAAACGCCACGATTTTGTCGGCATCAGTGAAATTAAAATTACCCTCCGTTGGCTGCAGGGATGACCATTTCATTTGGTTTTCAGCCGTCAGGCTGTTGAAATGTCGTTTTATAAGCTTGACCTTATCGGAATTATCAAGAATAGCGGGACTGATTGCAGCACCCATATAAAAATATTCCTGGCTGGGAAAATAGTCTTTAAGGCCTTCAGTGACCTTATTATATTCTTCCAGGTCTTTCTGGTACTGGCTTTTAGATGTCCCGTCATCGCTTTTTTTGCATCCGGTAATTCCAACAAAAATCAGCAAATATATGAAGTACAAAGTGTGTTTCACAAGTTTAAAACATTATCATTTCTTTTCTGTTGAAGAGAAAAAAAGTGTCCGCAAGGCAAGCTGCGGACACTTTAATTAAAATCTAATCAGACTAATTATATCCCGGATTCTGATAAGCAGCTTTTTCTTCCGCTGTCATTTCCATGCCATCCATCTGGCTTCGTGGAATTGGGCGCAGATAGAGGTAAGGTAGAATAGTGCGTGTAATTGTTTGTGCATTATGGTCTCCTTTGACGCTTGAAGCTATTCTGTAAGTAGCAGCTATGGTTGCCCATGTTTGCGTACGCACCAGATCGAACCAGCGAAAACCTTCGCCATAATATTCACGCGAACGTTCTGCCAGAATATAGTTGATATCAATTGTTGCTGGCGTGGCAGCGATCATCTCAGCGCTATGATCCTCTACTTTTGCAACATTTCCGGCCCTGTCAAATTTCCACATGCCTGCACGGGCCCGAATAACATTAATCAAATCTAACGCGGTTTTACCCGCTGTAGTAGTAGCACCCTTCACAGCTGCTTCGGCTGCAATGAAGTATAATTCAGAGAATTTAGCTATGTTAAAAGGACGACAGATTGAGGCATTGGGTTGTCCCAATCCACCGGCGTTATCGGTGCGGTAGGTGCTCATTTTCCACGTACCAGGATATGTTACCCGGCTTATGCCGCTTGGTGATATTACATAGTCGGCTCTTCCGGGTAAAATCCCTCCGCCAACATTACTTGGACCTGCCCCGGCAGGGTAAGTAATAGGCGTTCCTGGTTCATCGGGCAGGAAAGTCAGTATCGGATCACCCGGGTAAACCGGTAACAGGTTTGCACCATAATAAAATGGAGTAAGGTCGTTATTCTTTGGCCAGTTGCCACGGTAAACATTTGTAAATGTGCCGTCGTACCGGGAGTCATCCGTTTTGTCGGCAAAGGTGTTTTCAATTGAACCGATAGTGGGGCACATACGTGTCCAGGGACGACCCAGATCCTGAGATGCTTCACGTAGAACAGAACTTGATGGACTAGTCCCGTCTGCATTTTTGGCACTTCTGATTTCTGTGTAGTTCCAGGTCATCATCCAGGCGGCAAAATTATCCGCCCCGCCGCCACCGCCATACGTCAGGCTAGCACCGTTATATTTTTCGCTTGACTGTGTATGATCGGCGTAAAACAGCATTTCTTTGTTACGTTCATTTCCACCCACGTTTACTTCATAGAATGTTGGCATTAAGCCGTAAGGTCCCGGATTGTCAATGGCAGTAGTTGCAACGTCATAAGCCTGTTGATAATACCACGCGGCATTATGTCCGTCAGGGTCGGTCCGGTCACTCGCCGGATAAGTAGGAATGTCGTTTGGGTTTTCGAGCCACCAACCGTATGTCAGATAGGCTTTTGACAAAAACAGGCGTGCAACGGTTTTCGTTACGGTGCCCGTTAAACGTCCAGCTTCCGGCAAATTGGTTACCGCTGTCAGCAGGTCCGGGAATATGGCTTTAGTATAGACCTCCGGTACAGTGTTGCGCACAGAAGTTCTCACGGGGGCCGTGTTGAACATCAGTTCCCCAGCACCCATATCCAAAGGTACTCCGCCGTATGTTTGTACGAGCTGAAAATAGTCGAATGCTCGGAAGAACCGGGCTTCGGCAATCAGGGATGCATCGAGACCAACCTCGGTAGCATTTTCAATAATACCGCTGGCCGTGTTGATGGCAGGGAATGCATTGTCCCACAAAGTACCGGTACCCCCGGTAGCATCGGGAGTAATATCCCCCTGGCCGCTAACGTCCATTACTTTGAAGTTTGCATCCGCGCTCTGGGCGTATGTTGCTTCGTCAGTACCGGTTACACCTGAGTTATAGTAATAAGCATTCCCGTATATGAAGCGCAGGTGTGCATACAGCGCTGTCAGTCCGCCATTAACACCCTGCTCGGTTTTGAAAAAACCGGGTTCAAAAATACTGCGTGGCTGTTCATCCAGAATATCAGAACACGCTATCATGAACAACGTCAATATAGCTGTTACTATTATTGTTTTTATATTTATGTATTTCATAATTTTCCTTTTTTAAAATGTCAAATTTACTCCAACTATGAAGTTTCGGGTCGAAGGCGAGTTAAAACCTACAGTCAGTATACGACTATTGTAGCCACCTGTTGCAACATTCTGGTTACCGTATGAGTTGGTTTCAGGATCCATTCCCATTTCTTTGTTGAATTCTGAGAACATCACAAATGGGTTCTGTACGGTGAAGTATATACGCATTTTAACATCAGGGATTTTGATCAAATTTTGACTTAAGTCATACCCGAGTGAAATGTTACGCATCTTAAGGTATGAACCATTGAAGTATCCCATAGTGCTGAGATACTTGGGATTGTCGGCACTTAATACACCGCTGGGAGCAGGATACTTGGCACCGGTATTATCAGGTGTCCAGTAGTCAACCTTAATTTCCCCCCTGCGTCCCGTCATTAAATTGAGGTAACTGCTCGGTCCGTTGAGGGTGCTGACGAGGATACCTCCGCTTTGGAAGCTCCCGATAAGACTCAGATCAAATCCCTTATATGCAACGCGGGTGTTAAAGCCTCCCTGGAAATCGGGATCAACATCTAAAATTTGCCTGTCGTCTCCTCCGATTGCCCTGACCGGTGTAACACCATCTGCAGCGAAATCGCCGGTATATTTCACCTTGATCATACCTACATTTCCGCCTGGTTCCAGAATACTTAGATAAGGATCATCTGCCTGCCATAAGCCTATCTTTTCGTAATCGTATATCGCATTGATGTTGTGGCCAACGAACCATCCATTACCTTCGTCCCTGGTTTGTCCTGAAGCAAGGGCTACCAGCTTGTTTTTATTCGAATACAGGTTAATGCCGGCTTCCCATGTCCATCCGTTGACATTGTCCAGTATTGTTCCGTTGAGTGAAATTTCAAAACCTTTGTTTTGAGTTTCCCCGATATTTGCCGTGTAACTGCTCACACCAGATGTTCGGGGTAAGCCAAGGCTCAACAGAATATCTTTGGTATTCAATACATAGTACTCTATAGTACCTGACAGGCGATTTTTCAGTACGGCGAAGTCCACACCAAAGTTATATGTCTGAGAGTATTCCCACCCCAAATTTGGATTAGGTAATTGGGTTACATAATAACCGGTTGCGTATGTAGCATCGCCAAAGTTGTAATCTCTTGAACTTAAACGACCGAGGGTACTGTAAGCGCCAACAGCCTGGTTGGATGTTTGTCCATACCCTGCACGAATTTTCAACCTGTCTATCACAGAAATGTTCTGCATAAACGACTCGTTCTTGATATTCCATCCGACTGATATAGCAGGATAGGTATGCCATTTATGCCCCTTTGCCAGCCTTGATGAGGCATCAGCACGGATTGAAGCTGACAGCATGTACTTGTTGCTATATTCGTACATCACGCGTCCCATATAAGAAATTAAGCCTGTTTTAGAATAACCGCCAGTGCTGGTGGTAATCTCGCCAAGAGACTGCCCCAGACTGTAGAACTGGAAAGCCTGTGAGGGAATACCCTTTGCTGACGTGCCCGAATTGAAATTAGTGTATTGATCGGCTTCGTAAAGCGCTACTGCATTCACCCGGTGTTTACCGGCAAAAATACGGTCATAATTAATAAGGTTTTGAATGTTCCAGTGATAGGTATGGTAATTACTGATAGAAGCAGTGGATTCTGTAGTCGGATTGTTACTGCCAATGCCCTCTGCTGTGTAGTTACCGTTGTTATCCTGCATAAAATCCAGGCCAAGGTTGACACGATACTTTAAACCCTCAATCCACGGGATTTTCACTTCGCCATATATTGAGTTGTATGTTGAATATCCCCTGCTTTGGCTTAACCATTTATCCTGTAATTCTTCTACGACACTTCTCGTGATGGTAAACTGGTCATCTAACGGCATTCTTATGGATCTTTTTAATGTACCGTCTTCGTTATACGGGTCGGAAATAGGCGACAAGCTTAATACACCGTACAACCCTAACTGGTTACCTTCATTCATACTATAGTTACTATTTGAATTGAAGCCGAAGCGGAAATACTTACCTACTTCCTGATCAATGGAACTGCGTAAACTATAGCGGGTGAATGTGTTTGTAGGGATAACTCCCTGATTGCTGAGGTAGCCAAGCCCGAAGCTGTAGCTGCCATTGGTGGTGCCACCGGTAAGACCTATGTCATGACTTGTCTCGCTACCGTCTCTGAAAAACAAGTCTTGCCAGTCTGTATTTACATCATCGGATTCATCAGGACCATTTGTGTACCTGCCTGAAGCTGCACGGAGAGCAACAAATTCCGGTCCGTTCATCATGGGGAATTTGGCAAAAATTTTGTTCACGCCCAAACGACCATTATAGGTTACTTTTGCCTTTTGTCCTTTTTGTCCTCTGTCGGTCGTAATTAAAATGACACCATTGGCACCGCGTGAACCGTAAATGGCAGTTGCCGAAGCATCTTTCAGTATATCAATGCTCTTGATATCGTTGTTGTTGATTTCATTAAGGGACCCGATAAAAGGAATCCCGTCAAGTACCACCAACGGATCATTGCTTGCAGTCAGCGAGCGCGCACCCCGGATGCGGATTTGCAAAGTCGCACCTGGCCGGGTTGAGGTTTGCAATAATTCCACCCCGGGCAACCGTCCTTGTATGGACTGTGTTAAGTTAGACGATGGGATATCCCGTATGGCATCTCCGCCTATTGATGCCACTGATCCTGTTATAGCTTCTCTCCGTTGAGTACCATAGCCTATAACCACTACTTCATTGAGAGCGGTTACCTCTTCATGGAGAACAATATTTATTTGTGCCCTTCCTTCGACGAGGACTTCCTGGCTTGTATATCCGATAAAAGATACTATCAGGGTAGACTGAGGTGCCACATCCTCTAATACATAGTTACCGTTTAAATCAGTTATTGTACCTTTGGTTGTACCTTTAACCATAACCGTAACCCCCGTAATCGGACTTCCTTTCTCATCAGTGACAACCCCTCTGACAATATTTTGCTGGAGATCCGATTGTTCGCGAATATTACCTTTCAGGGAAATTACAATAAGATTGTTCTCAAAAACTTTAAAGGTATAATCTGTTGCCATCAGTACCTTATCGAGCACCTGGTTAATATCCTTGTTTCTCACATCTAGATTAACAATGTTGCTAACAGATTCGAATTCATCATTGTAGAAGAAACGGTAATTACTCTCCTTCTCAATGATATCAAAGACATCTCTGACTGTTTTACCTTCGGCTTTGAAGGAAAACTGACCAAATCCTGTAGCTGAAATATTCAGAGTAAATGTTACCATCAGAATAACTGAAATTTTCATAATTAGGAGGATTTTACGTTTTTTCCTTGGAGAAAAATAAGAACATAGTTTTATTTTCATAATTTTGTGTAATGTTAGAGTTAAACATAATTATCCCCAATAACTATTGGGAGAATTGATTGCAATTAACTTTGACTTGTTTAGAGGGGGGAAATAGCCGAAATCTGTTTCCCCTTCTTTTTAGATCATGTAGATTTCTGCATAGGCAATAATGATTTAGGTTAGACTTAGAGTAGTATTTAATTTCTATCTATATTCTGATCCTTTGCATATTCTTTCTTTGAAAATATGTAAACAGTTTTGCCATCAAGTGAATAATCAACAGGCGCCGTGAGCTTTATTACATCCATTACCTGCTGGAAAGTTTCATCAAGAAGAACCCCGGAGAAACGATTTTTTTTGACTTCTTCATTCTTGAAAACAAAAGTTACATTGTATTTTCTCTGAAGCTTAGCGCAGAGACTTTCAAGATTCTCGCTTCTTATAATAAGTTTATTCTGCGTCCAGGCAGTCGCTTGCTCAACATCTGTTTTTGGAGAAACCAGCAACTTGTCCATAATAATTTTAGCAGGTTTTACCGCAAGAGGTTCAATTTCTTTTATCTTTTCAAGCGTTAACTGATCTGACTGCTCAGCATAGATGGCTTTCTGGTTGGGTTTAAGGAGCAAAATCCGATCTTTATCATTATTCCCTTTTTGCGAAATTTCAATCTCGCCATTGACAAGGGTTGTCTCAATGATACCTTCTTCAGAATATGCTTTGACATTGAATTCCGTTCCTGTAGCTTTGATGTTTATATTCCCTGCATTAACAACCAGGGGAAGATCGATATTCCTGGCTACTTTAAAATATGCCTCACCCTCAAGGACCAGTTCCCTGTCGATTGAGTTATAATCACTACGATATTTTAGTGAACTTCCTGCATTAAGAGTTACTTCGGTACCATCGTTAAGTCTTATCTCTGATCTTGCTCCCAGAGGAGTTTTTATTTCGTTGTACGCTGTCGTTATGAATGGTGCAACGTCAATTATATTACGATGGTGATTAAAAATAGCGCCCAAAATAAAAGCAATGCAAAAAACAGCCGCTATTGATATGCCTTCAAAAACCAACCTTTTTACCTTTATTCTTTTTCGAAGCTGCTTATTTTCTAATTCGCTTGTTTCAATGTGTTTAATTTCAGAAAGTAATTTATTATAAATTCTATCGAAGTCAACAGAATGGCTTTCATGCTGATCTATCTGGAACTCATTTAAGTGAGAAAATAATATCTCTTTAAATGATCTTTCTTCATCAGATGAAGTAAGCAGTTTATAAAGCTGATGCTTCTCTTCCTGAGTGCACTTATTCTCAAGATATCTGGAAATTAAAATATCTTTATCTTTTATTGATTCCATAAATAAATTCTATCAAGTAAATAATATATACAACTAACGACTGCTAAGTACTCATTTAATAATAAGAAAAAGTTGAAGAGGTTGAAAGGAGTCTTATTCATACAACTATTAGCTTTTAAATGTAGTAAAATCCAGTAGAATCTGCTAAAATGAAATCAGCATTAATACAAGTGATATTCCTCCTTTAAGAATGTTTCTTATTTTCTTTAAAGAACGAAATATTTGATTTTCTACTGTTCGCTCTGAAAGATCAAGCTTTTTGGCTATTTCCTTATGGGTTAAACCTTCATATCGGCTCAATTGGAAAATTTTCTTCTGTTGAGATGGTAAAGCTTCAACGATAGCGCTTATTGACCTTTCCAGATCGTGATAAAAAACCTGTTCATATGTAAGATTCGAATGAATCTCACCTTTTTTGATTTCAGATTCAACAAATCTGGCACGGATGGCTTTTTTTTTCAGATAATTATAAATGTAATTAACCGCGGCTTTATAAATATAATTCTTAACCGAGATATTCGCATCAAGAGATTCCCGGTGTTCCCAGACATTAATAAATACCGATTGAACTAATTCCTCAGCTTCAATATTATTACTAAGGTACCTTAATGAAAAAAAGTAAATTTTCTTATTATAACGATCATAGAGCGTTTTGAAGGCATCTTTATCATTACATCGGATCCTTGTAACAAGAAGATTATCGCTAATATCCTCAATCTCGTTTACCATCAAGACTCGAAATGAATATCTAAAATCACTCTCACAGAGAGATAATTGTGTTGTAAATATAACTATTCCAAAAACAATTAAAATATAATATCTGATGATGGTGTTCGTGTAAGTCCGATTTATATAGCAAGCAGAACTATTATAAACTGACCACTTTCATTATAGCCATGTTTATTTATCAATTTAATTTATAAGATTTTAAGTGATTAATTATAATCACAAACCAGCATTGTGGATTATCTCCTCAATTCTGCAACCGATTGCAGTTAAAATTTTTCATAAAATTCTTATCCAATTGAATAATTAAATAAATGAAGGCATACTTTCAAAAACCAAATTTTTATCATTATGAGAGCTGCCTATACTGGCGAGGCTCTTGAAATAATAGGGTCGAATACAATGGAAAATCTGTCCGGGGAAGGCCTTGCCGGAATTTTCGTATATTCTCACGACAGTAAACAGATTGCTTTTGTAAGTAATTCCGGTAAAAAGCCATTTAGAATAAATGAACCATTACGGTTGAGGATATTAAAAAATTCCATAATTTACTCCCGGAAAACTTATCCGCATGATATTTTCGGGAATCTATATCCTGCTTTCAATACTTGTTTTCGGGGTACTTTATGTTTACACTGCCATCGGGGTTCTTCTCGTTATCATTCTGTCGTGGTTCAATGCCAAAAGCCCTGTTCGTTTCCTTAGCAAAATATGGGCAAAATCCGTTTTCCTTATTATGTTCAAAAGGCTACATATTACTGGAAAAGATAATATTAAAAAAGATGAGAAGTACATCCTTCTGTCAAATCATGCAAGCCTGTTTGACATCGTTGCTATAACCTCTTTCTATTCTGAAGTTTCCTGGTTTGGTCATGAACGGTTACTCAAAGTCCCCATTTTTGGTCAGTTCCTCCGGCTTACTGATTATGTTCCCTTTAAAGAACCGACAATAACCAATACCCGTCATATGCTGGAACAACTCCTGGAAAAAGCCAAAAACCAGTCTGTTGCAATTTTTCCCGAGGGTACAAGAACGACCAGCGGTAGAATAAATCCTTTTTACAGAGGGTTTATTTATCTCTTCAGGACAAGGAACATTGATATTCTTCCGGTTACATTGAACGGTTTTTATGATCTTAAGCCAAAAAACCGGTTCTATATTAACTTCGGTTCAAGACTTGATATTGTTATCCATAAACCGATCCCAAGGGGCGAACTTATTGATAAGAGCGACGGAGAAATAATTGAAACTGTTAAAAGTGTAATCGAATCGGCTTACCACTAATATCAAAATTCAAATCAATCAGTTGAAGTTCTTTTATTGCTTTGTTAAATAGCTGAAGAATTTGAAGAGGGTTGAAGAAGTTGAAGGAAGTTAAAGAAGGGAGAAAAGAGTTAAATTACCAGAAAATATGGCAGATAAAAAATCAGAAAAGTGGGTTTTTATTGTAAATCCGACAGCAGGGAACAATTTTGCAAAAACTTTGATCCCGGAGATTGAAAAGAAAATTAAGGAATACAAAATTGATGGCGAGATTCTACAGACTGAACGGCCGGGTCATGCGTCGGAACTTTCAAAAGCTTCTTATGATAATGGCATTGAATATATTATTGCTGTTGGTGGCGATGGAACATTTAATGAAGTGGCCAGGCCATTGATCAGCAAAAAGGATGTCATAACCGGTATTATTCCCGGAGGTACAGGTAACGATTTTAACCAGATACCGGGGTTCCCCGACCGCTTTAATGATGTTGAGTGGGAGATCTTTTTAAGAAAAAATGTGATAGCACAGGATGTGGGGATTGTAAATGGAACGATTTTCCTCAATGGTATGGGGCTCGGATTTGATGCCGAAGTTGCTGCACAAAATTATACCGAAGGAGGAAAAGTTAAAAAAGGAGGAAACGATAAATATATATGGCATATAGTTAAAACTCTCCTCTTTTTCAGGGAAAAACGAATGATTATCAACAGCAATGGGAAAAAGTACGAATCAGATTGTTTTATTAATACCGTCTCTATAGGACGACGATTTGCAGGAAGCTTTTTCCTGACACCCAAAGCTATCGCGAATGATGGATTACTGGATGTATGTTCAATCAAAAAGCTGAATCTTTTTCACAGGTTCAGACTCTTGCTGAAAGTATCCAAAGGAACTCATATAGCTGACAAAAGGGTTAGCTATTACCAGACGCCTTCAATAAACCTTGAATTTCCAAAAGAGGTTCCCTTTCATGTCGACGGAGAGCTAAGCTTTGCTAAAAATTTCTCTATCAGCCTTCTCCCTGAAGCGCTTAATATTATCTATAACCCCGATGGCAACCATTACTTTAAAAGAACATAGTTACATAGCTTTCTTCGACCTTGACAGGACAATCGGTTCTGCTATCAGCGGAAACGCTCTCACCAGAAGGGCTTACAAGAAAGGATTGATGAGTCGATGTGATATGATCAGGGCAATTTATCTTTCACTGGGCTATAAAATTGGAATCATTAATCCTCAAAAAATAATTAATGAGATGGTTGGCTGGGTAAAAGGATTACCTGAAGACACGATTGCTCAGCTCTGCTCGGAAGTATTTAATGAAGTGCTCCTGCCTTCTTTCTTTCCTGAAATAAATAATGAGATTGAATTCCATAAAAAGAATAATGCAAAACTGGTGGTGCTCTCATCATCTCTGGCTCCTATTTGTCGTTACACTGTCAGACACCTTAATATGGACGATATTGTCTGCTCCGAACTGGAAGTTAAAAACGGAATCTTAACAGGATTTCCAGTGAGGCCTCTCTGCTTCGGCGTAGAAAAAGCCGTAAGGCTGAAAGAGTATTGTGAAAAAAATAACAATAATCCGAAAGATTGCTGGTATTACGGAGATTCAATTTCGGATCTGGCGGTTTTGACAGCTGTCGGGTTTCCAGTTTGTGTAAACCCCGATAGAAAACTACTAAAGACAGCAAAGAAAAATGGCTGGAGAATTGAGAAGTGGGAATAATATAGGGCGCAGGGCGCAGAGGTAAGGCTTTTTGCAAGTAACAGATATTGAATGAATTTATTTTGTTTGCTATAATAAATATTGGGACCATGAATAAACTTAGAATGCTCTTACTTTTTGTGATAGTCTCTCAAATGAGCATCACAGCATGCAAAGATGGAAACCCAAAAACAAACCAGGGTTCAGGAAAACCTCTTAAGATCCTGGCCATTGGCGATTCAAACGGAGCTCTGAAGGATGGCTGGGTCAACCAGCTGAAAAAAATCAGGCCAAACGATTCTATTTACAACATTTCAATATCGGGCAACACAATAGGTTATAATAACCTGGGCCGTAGCTCACTGAACACTCTGGCTAATATTGGCAGTTATATGGACAAAGCTTGCAGGAAACTTGAACATATTGACCAGATTATCATTATGCTTGGGACAAATGACTGTAAAGCAGTTTTTAAGGATTCACTTTCATATGTGCCTGAGAATATGCGAAAACTAATTATCGATATTAAAACTAAAACCAGCCAGCATAAAGAGAACCCTGTCATATTTATCGTTTCACCACCACCATTCGGGTCGGATGAAATGCTGGGAGAAAAGTATACAGGCGGTTTGGAAAGGGTTACTCAGCTTAATGAACAGCTGGAGAAGATAGCAAAGGAGGAAAATGTCATGTTCGTTGATTCATTTCATATTCTTCTGCCTGTCTTTAAAAATGTTACTATCGACGGAGTCCATCTTAATCCTGATGGACAGATGATGATTGCTCTGATCATCCGGGAGAATATTAAATATTTTACTGATAAATAAATTAATTCGTTTTGTCCCGGCTAAAATTCCGGAAGTATAATTACTTACATTTAACCATAATAATTAAATTTGTCTTTGTGCTAAACTAATTTCCCAATTTAACTGAAAATCTTATGACAAAACTAATTTCTGTTTTAACAGCAACAGTGATTCTATTTTCCTGTAATAATGCTTCTCAACATAAGCTAAACTACCCTGTAACAAAAAAAGTGGATGTTGTTGATACTATATTCGGAACCCCTGTTCCGGATCCTTATCGATGGCTCGAGGATGATATGTCGGATGAGACTGCCCAATGGGTAAAAGAAGAAAATAGTGTCACCTTTGGCTATCTTGAAAAGATCCCCTACAGGGAGCAGATCAAGGAGCGTCTCACAAAGATGTGGAATTACGAGAAATTCGGAATGCCTTTCAAAGAGGGCGATTATACCTATTTTTCTAAAAATGACGGCCTTCAGAACCAGTTTGTCATTTACCGTCAGAAGGATAATGGAGAACCGGAACTTTTTCTTGATCCAAACACCTTTTCTGCCGATGGAACAACATCCCTGGGAGAGATTGGGTTTTCCAAAGATGGAAGCAAAGTTGCATATTCAATATCAGAAGGCGGCTCCGACTGGCGCAAAATAATTATTCTGAATGCTCATACAAAAGAAATGATAGGGGACACTCTTAAAGATATTAAATTCAGTGGAATAGCATGGCAGGGTGTTGATGGTATATATTATTCAAGCTATGATAAACCAAAAGGCAGCGAACTTTCTGCCATGACTGATCATCACAAATTATACTATCATAAGCTCGGAACAAGTCAATCGGAAGATAAAGTTGTTTTTGGATCCGATATAAAACGAAGATATGTTGATGGCTATGTTACCGAAGATGAAAGATACCTTGTGGTAACTGCTGCAATTTCAACCACAGGAAATGAATTATATATTAAAGACCTGACACGCAAATCATCTGATTTTAAGGTTGTTGCCGGCAACTTTGACAGCGACAGCTATATTATCGATAATAACGGGTCAAAACTCTATATTGTAACTAACCTTCATGCGCCTAACGGACGGATTGTTACTGTCGATGCAGACAAGCCTGGTTCAGAAAACTGGACCGATTTTATCGCCGAGACGGAAAACGTACTTCAGCCATCGACAGGCGCCGGATATTTCTTTGCAAACTATCTGAAAGATGCAATTTCATCAGTTAAACAATACGACAGGGATGGTAAGCTTGTAAGGGAAATATCGCTGCCAGGAATCGGCAACGCGTCGGGATTCAGCGGCAAGAAGAAAGACAGTGAAATCTACTATTCGTTCACGAATTATATTACTCCGGCTTCTATCTATAGGATGGACCCAAAGAGCGGGGACGCTCAGGTCTACAAAAAACCTGCAGTCTCATTTAACGGAGCAGATTATATCTCAGAACAGGTATTTTATAATTCAAAAGATGGGACCCGTGTGCCTATGATCATTACATATAAGAAAGGAACTTCTCTCAACGGAAAGAATCCAACAATACTCTATGGCTATGGTGGTTTCAATATCAGCGAAACGCCATATTTCAGCGTTCCGATTGCCGTCTGGCTTGATATGGGAGGCATCTATGCCGTCCCAAATATAAGAGGTGGTGGCGAGTATGGAGAAAAATGGCATCTGGCAGGCACCAAAATGAATAAGCAGAATGTTTTCGACGACTTTATTTCAGCCGCTGAATACCTTATTAATAATAAGTATACCTCTCCGGCTTACCTGGGGATCAGGGGAGGATCAAACGGCGGATTGCTGATCGGAGCTGTTATGACCCAGCGTCCTGAGCTCTTTAAGGTAGCGCTGCCGGCAGTGGGAGTTCTTGATATGCTCAGATACAACAAATTTACTGCCGGGGCAGGATGGGCATATGACTACGGTACCGCTGAAGAGAGCCCTGAGATGTTCCGGTACTTATTGCAATATTCTCCCGTTCAGAATGTCAGGGAAGGTACAGAATACCCTGCAACACTTATTACTACTGCCGACCATGATGACAGGGTCGTGCCGGCTCACTCATTCAAGTTTGCGGCAAATCTGCAGGCAAAACAGACCGGGAATAATCCTGTACTTATCAGAATTGAGACAAGCGCAGGGCACGGTGCAGGAACACCCGTAAGTAAATCAATAGAACAGTATGCAGATATATTCAGCTTCACGCTCTGGAACATGGGAATTAAAAACCTCAAATAATATTTTTTATTTATGGAAAAGATTATCCGTACAGGGATTGCTGGGTCCGGTTTTGCTGCAAAATTCCATTTTGAAGCTTTAAAACGTCTCTTTTCAGTAAGAATCGAGATAACAGGCAGCTACTCTCCTAATCCTGAAAGACTTGAACAATTCACTGAACCTCGCAATCTAAAAGCATTCAGCAGCATCGAAGAACTGATTGACAATTCAGATGTTGTTCATGTATGTACACCTCCTTCTTCTCATGAACCAATAGTAATAGCAGCTCTTGAAAAAAACAGGCATGTTATTGTAGAGAAACCCTTTACCGGATATTTTGGCGATGGAAGTGATGGTTTTTCTGGCGATAAATTTCCCCGTCAAAAAGGACTTGAACATGCCTTGGCCAGCATTAAAAGGATGATCGATGCTGAGAAAAAAAGCAAGGCCAGGATCATGTATGCTGAGAACTGGGTGTATGCACCTGCAGTTCAAAAAGAAAGAGAGATGCTGGAAAAGACAAAAGCTCAAATATTATGGATGCACGCTGAAGAATCTCATTCAGGTTCACATTCACTGACTTATGGCCAGTGGAAATTCTCAGGGGGCGGCTCAATGGTTGGAAAAGGGTGTCATCCACTTTCAGCAGCACTCTATTTCAAACAGGTTGAAGGCAAAACCAGGAATGGCAGAACAATCAGGCCGGTATCTGTCTCAGCAAGGACTCATTCCATAACACGCATGCCGAATTATCTGGACGAAGGCCACCTCAGAACTACCTATAAGGATATCGAAGATTTTGCGATGCTTCATGTGGTTTTTGAAGATGGTACATTTACCGACATTTTTGCCAGTGAACTGGTAATGGGTGGCGTCCATAACTGGATTGAGCTCAACACAAATAACCATCGTACAATATGTAATATAAGCCCCAATAATACAATGCAGACCTATACTCCTGATGAAAAACACTTTAAAGATGTTTACGTTGTTGAAAAGACTGAAACAAAGCAGGGGTGGTCGTCTGTTTCTCCGGATGAAGACTGGTTCACTGGTTATCAGCACGAAATGGAGGCATTCTACAGAAGTGCTGCCTTTAATGAGCCATTGGAAAGTGACAGTTCACTTGCTGCTGATACTATAGCTACAATTTATGCCGGTTACCTGTCAGCTGAACGTAAAGGAACTGAAGTACAAATTACATTAATCTGACGCTGAACTATTTGTTAATATAAATTGTTTGATCAAAATTTTTCCGTATACATTTTTATAAAATGGTTTGCCTGGCTCTGTCTCATCGTCTCAGTAGATCTGGATAATAGAATAGCGCCATTTACCAGCTGTTAACGTTGAAGTTCTTAAAGCACTCATAATTCCATGGCTGATTATAATCTTTTTTCTGAATATAAGGCCATTTTCTTAGAAACATTATTGGATAAGTGTTGTTATATGAAAAGAACAATTGAACGGGCAGATTATTAGCAATAATTATTAATTACCTAAATAATTTAACATTATGGCAGACTTAAGAACAAGATACATGGGACTGGAGTTGAAAAACCCGGTAATAGTTGGTGCCAGCAACCTGGTAACAAATTTCGACAATCTAAAAAAAATTGAGGAGGCTGGTGCAGCTGCGATTGTTTATAAATCGCTGTTTGAAGAGCAGATACAACTGGAGAATCTGGAATATTTTGAACGTCAGACTGAATATGATGAACGCCATGCTGAAATGATTACCTTGTTTCCCGGACAAAAATCAGCCACAGAGTATCCTTTACAGCATCTTTATCACTTAAAAAAAGCCAAAGAGACAGTCTCAATACCGGTTTTTGCAAGTCTTAATGCAATCAACAATGAGACATGGGTTGAATATGCAAAGAAAATTGAAGAGACCGGCGTAGATGGTATAGAACTTAACTTCTACTCCTTACCTGAAAAATTTGATAATGAGTATAAAGATATTGAGAAAAAGCAGGTACAGACTCTCATAAAAGTCAGGGAATCTGTTAAAATACCTGTAGCTGTCAAGCTCAGTTCCTTTTACAGTAATCCGTTGAGACTTTTAAAGGAGATGGAAGCTGCAGGTGCAAATGCTTTTGTTTTATTCAACCGTCTGTTTCAACCGGATATTGATACTGAAACAGAAACCCATCATTATCCATATAATCTTAGTAATGTAGAAGATAACAGGTTACCGCTACGTTTTGCCGGATTAATGTACGGTCATACAAAATCTTCAATATGTTCAAACTCAGGAATATTCAGCGGCAATGATGTTATAAAAATGTTGCTGGCCGGATCTGATTGTGTACAGGTTGTCAGCACCCTTTATTTAAATAAAATTGACGTCATTACCTCAATAATAAGTGATATTGAAAAATGGATGGATTCCAGGGGATACAAAACTATCGACAGTTTCAGGGGAAAGCTTTCGAACAGGAATTCAGAAAGCAATCACCCTTACCATCGTGCCCAATATATGGATTATATGATGAACACCTCAGAGATCCTGAAAAAGTACAAAATAATCAATTAGACAGGAAATCGATTAACATATATTGGTCTGCCTATCCTGCTTAAACAGTCTGTTTCATTTCCGGGTCAAAGTATCCTTTTTACTTTATTATAAGTGAAACCCCGGTTTTAATTGCCATAAAGTTGAAATTCCACACAAAAATTGGTAAATTTGTATAACCTAACAGTATGGTTTGAGAGTTAATAAACTTACAGGTTTGCCAGGATTTCAGTTAGCAGGCTTAATTTAAAAGAATGCCATTCACAGGCATTGCGTATCTGTAATAATTTTATTGATTCCGATTGTTGAGAATGAAGCCAGAGAAACTGGCTTTTTAGTATTATTTTGATTTTAAATCTTATAATTAATAACATCAATAAATGGCAACCAATCAATTTGACAATTTTAATATTCCTCCGCAGTGGAGGAAATATCAGCCTTATTTGAAAAAAATACTGCTTGGAATTTTTTTGATAATCTTATTATGGTCTGCTTTTTTTCAGATCGAACCCGAAGAAATAGGTGTTATCACCCGTTTCGGAAAATATGTCAGGGAAGTTGATCCAGGATTAAATTTAAAGCTCCCTCTGCTGGAGAGAGTTTACAGGGTACCTGTTGAGAGACAGCAGAAACAGGAATTCGGATTCCGTACGATAAGTGCCGGAGTGCAGTCTCAATTTACTAAAAGCGGCACCTCTGACGAATCGCTTATGCTCACGGGCGACCTTAACCTTGCTGATGTAGAGTGGGTTGTTCAATACCGTGTTGAGGATCCGTATAGTTACCTGTTCAAGGTGCGTAATCCTGTAAATTCATTACGTGATATTTCAGAAGCTGCAATGCGGCAGGTAGTTGGCGATCGTACAGTGAACGAAGTATTAACTGTTGGAAGAACGGAAATTGCCAATAAAGTGCTCGAAGAGATCCAGCGAATCTGCACAGAATATTCTATTGGGATTAAAATAGAACAGGTTGTATTGCAGGACGTTAACCCACCTGACCCGGTTAAGGATGCCTTTAATGCAGTTAATGAAGCTCAACAGGAAAAAGAGACATTGATAAACCAGGCCAAATCGGAATACAATAAGGTCATTCCCAAAGCAAGCGGACAGGCTGAGGAAACTATACAGAAAGCTGAGGGTTATGCAACAGAACGTGTAAATAATGCCCTCGGAGAAGCTGCAAGATTTAATGCGTTATACAACGAATATATAAAGGCCCCGGAAGTTACAAAACGAAGAATTTACCTTGAAACTCTTGCAGATGCCTTGCCCAGGCTTGGCCATAAAATCATCACTGACGAAAAAGGAAATAATGTGTTGCCTCTTCTTCAGATGCAGCTAAATAATAAATAAAAATAAAGAAGATCATGAATTATCGAAAAATAATTATCCAGCTGGCTATCCTTTTAGTTGCTGTAATACTGATTACTCAAAGCTTTTACATAGTTAAGGAGACTGAACAGGTTGTTGTTACCCAGTTTGGTAAACCGATCGGTAAAGCTAAAATTACACCGGGGTTGAAAATTAAAGTACCCTTCATACAAAAAACCAACTATTTTGAAAAAAGGTATATGGAGTGGGACGGAGATCCAAACCAGGTGCCGACAAAAGATAAAAAGTTTATTTTTGTTGATGCCTATGCACGCTGGCAGATAACCGACCCGCTTCAGTTTTTTAAACGACTCACAAACGAAAGAGGGGCTCAGTCAAGACTTGATGATATTCTTGATGGCGAAACACGCGATTATATTGCAAACCATAACCTGGAGGAAGCTGTGCGCACCACGAATAGAACACCTATTCCTTCGGGTTCAATTGGTGAAGAGGTTGGGGATACTCTGTACCAGATCATGACCGGAAGACAAAAAATACAGGCTCTCATACTTAAGTCAGCCAATGAAAAAGCGAGTGATCTTGGTATTGTCATACTGGATTTCAGGCTTAAACGTATTAACTATGTTGAAGATGTCAGGCAGCAGGTATATGAACGTATGAAAAGTGAACGGTTCAGGATTGCGGAGAAATTCAAATCTGAAGGACAGGGAGAAGCTTCAAAAATAAACGGTGAAAAAGAAAAAGATCTCAAAACCATTCAATCCGGAGCGTTTCGCAAAGCTGAAGAAATAAAGGGGAAAGCTGATGCAAGGGCTGCATCTATCTATGCATCTGCATATAACCAGACATCGGAAGCCAGAAATTTATATGCATTTCTAAAATCAATGGAAACGTTTCAGAAGACTTTTGATTCAACTACCACTGTTGTTATTTCCACTAAAAGTGAATTATATAAATATCTTATTAACCCGTAACTGAATAATTTGGATTTTCTGTTCTGATTTTCAAGATTGAATCTTACCCTGGCAGATAATATTGTAAGTGCATTCAGAAGAGCATTTTTAAAGCAGAATAACCAAAGAATATTGCAAAAAGGCAAAGAATGACTCCCAGGCCTCTTACAACCCAGTTAATTATATTTATGTCTATTTTCTTCCTGAATCTCACTAACAGCAATGCCAGAACAAAAAACCATAAAATACTGCCTATAGAAAGGAAGAATGCATAAAAAAGGCTGATCAGCAACATGGATACCGGATGCTTGGGATCCTCTTTAGGAAGTAAGTTTTCTTTTTTAAATATCTTCAAAGTATCCATTTGAAGATAAGATGGAATTTGAGGCTTAATTAATGCCTTACCATCAATTTTCTCTATCTGATTCAGATTCTGATCAACCACATTTTCAAGTCCGCTGGTATTGAAGCCAAGGGATGCTGCAAAAGATAAGACTATAAAAGATGAAATAAGCCAGCCAAAAAAAAGAGTTGGATTCAGAAAATTTATCATAAATCCTGTATAGAGAGCTCCACTTCGCTTTTTCACTCCAATGTCCGGAATTTTTTGTTCCTCATCTATATGGGTCAGATCAAGTTTTGTCCTGATAATCCTAATACCCATATATAAGATAAAAAATGACCCGACACCCAGAATATAAGGAATTACCTGTTTGTAATATGAAAAAAGATGCGTAATACCGTAAACTGCGACAAGTACATAAATAAAATCTGAAAAAGAGGCTCCTAATGCAAGAATATTGCAATATTTCAATTTGCCCTTAAGTGCATTGGATGTGACTAAAATACTTATTGGTCCGGCAATTGGCATTGAAAAAATGAATCCGGCAATTAAACCAATAATCGATATAGTAAGAAGACTCTGTGTCAAAAGGTTATCAAAATGAACAATTTAATCTTTAACATAATGGGTATCAGCAATAAAAAAACTATATTACTGTTTTTCCCTGAAAGAGTCTCCTATTTTCTCGACAAAGCTCTTTCCTCCTATGGCCGTAATTACAATTGCAACTGCACTTATCGTTATAAAAGTAGTTGCAAACCCGATTATTACTATTTCATGCGCCACATCAAGCTCAACAAGCGCAATTGCCGAAAAGAAAAGAAGCAGTATTATTTTAATGAATTTTGAAATAAGAGAAGCCCTGGGTATCCCCTCTCTGTATAATGATTTCAGAATAGATTTTTCAGCCCAGAAGGCCAGTAACCATCCTAATCCAAAAATTGAAGCTGCAACAATTATTTTTGGTAGAAATAAAATCCCTTTGCTTAAAAGATCGGAAAGGATCTGCAACTTCCACGCTATGAAAGCATTATCAAGAAAAAGCAAAAAGATCAAGGCGTAACCAATATTTCCTATCATATTATACAGCCCATAACGCACGTCTGCTTTCGCAAAATCTGCTTCCCACCTTGATCGTCTCAGAAAACGATCAATCCTTAACAGTATTGATAACTGTACAAGCACACGTTTAATCAGCCATCCTGCTATCCAGCCAATCAATAGTAAGATAATTCCGGCAAGCAGACTTGGCAAATAAGCGACGATATTACCAGCTAATCCTAAAAACTGATCCTGTACTTTTGTTTCCATATTTGGCCTCCATTATTTTTTTTGACTTTTAAATAGTGACAGTAAGAAAGATTCCCTTTCTTCATATTCTTTTAACCATAGAACCGGACATTCAACCTGCTCAGTAATCTCCCTGACCAATGACTTGGAGAATAGCAGTTCAATAAAATCGCCGGTTTTACCGCCCATTACTACCAGGTCTTTGCCAATCGATAATTTTATAATGCCCTGCAATATGTCTGAATCAGTAATTGATACAATTTTAGCAGTAATTTTATTTTCTTCCAATAATGTGTTTATCTGTTCAATTTTCTTCTGATGTTCAGCCATTTTCGTACCCGGACTGAATACCACTGCAAACATTATTTCAGCACCGAAAAACTCAGTTAATGCCGGAGTTATTTCTGCAGCCAGTCGTGTATGGATATCACCACCAAATGGGATCAGAATATTCTTTATTTTCCCTGGTTCAATCTCACCATGCAGGATAGCGATCTCAGTTGTTGATTTTTGAAGAACAGAGTCTATTACCGAAGAAAAAAAGCGTTCAAGAAAACTACTGCTTTTCTTTCTGTCCATTAAAATGAAATTACAATTTTCTTCAAGATAGGTATCGAAAATGCCCTTTGATGTCCGATGTGATATCTTGATTATCGATTTTGACGGTATCCCGGATTCTTCAGTAAAGCTTTGGGCCTGCTGCATTATTTCTTCAGCCTTATCTGTCAGCTTAATACCTTTTTTCAACTTCTCACCTTCCAGTAGTTCAATTACATACAGAAATATAATATTGGCTTTATGCTTCATGGCAAGAGCAAGAGCGATCTGCGTAATGCTTTTGATATGAGTGTGATCAGAGAGATAGACAAGCAAACTATATTCCTTTTTAGAAATTTGTTCGAGTGTCCGCACTTTTCTTGTATACTCAACTTCGCGTTTTGAAGCATAGAAACGGTATACCAGGAGGCCGATAGAACTCCAAATAATTGTAACTATCCATGCTAATATACTGTATTTAAACATGTAAATAGCCAGGAAAAGCAATAACAGGATGCCCACAATTGAGAGGTAAGGGAAAAGCGGCACTTTATAACCACGGTCCAGATCTTTCCTCTTTTTTCTCAGACTAATCATTGCGAGGTTAACCTGCAAAAACAGCAAAAGAAACATAATATCAGCTGCACTGGCTACAGCTTCAATAGGCAATGAAACAGCCATTATAACAATGATAACAAGTGAAACCATAATGCTCCAGTGGGGAGTGAAATTTTTCGGATGAACTTTACTGAAGAAAGTTGGGAAGTTACGGTCACGCCCCATGGCAAATGCCACCCGTGATGAAGAAAATATGGTAGCATTAAGTGCTGAGATTGTTGAAATCACACCACCTATCAGGATTAACACCCCTCCTCCAACAAAAAAGTTCTTTGCCACATTTACAAGAGCTGTCTCTTTTTGCAATGCAAGGTAATCCCAGGGTTTCATTCCTTCAGATGGTACTGTTCCAATGGCAGCTATTGCTACCAGTATATAAATTGGAACAACAATCACCAGGGAAAGGAAAACAGCCCGGGGAATATTCTTCCTGGGGTTTTTAATCTCTTCTGAACTCTGAGCTATTACTTCAAATCCCTGAAAAGCAATAAATGTCAGCCCCATAGCTTTGAATACACCGCTAAAACCGTGTGGCAAAAAAGGGCTGAACGTTGTACGCCAGTCACCCTGACGAATTATAAGTTCCACGCCAAAGCCAATAAAGATTAACAAAATAATAATTTTGGCGATAGTGACCAGATTTCCGATTTTACCTGTTTCAGAAGCTCCCCGAAAATTAATGTACGCAAATAATATAGCTATACCGGCTGCCAGAATTTTTTGAGGTGAAAAAAACCCCCACTGGGGCATTATTATTGCAAACTCGCCCAATACGTGTTCAAAGTAGGCACCAAAACCAAGCGCATACAGGCTGCATGCAACTGCATGAGCAAACCAGCTCATCCAACCCGACAAAAATCCATTCCATTTTGGCAGTCCCTCTTTTACCCAGAGATAGCCTCCTCCGGCATCATGGTAACATGAGCCAAGTTCAGCATAAGACATTGCCGTAAATAATGCAATAATCGCGTTTAAAGAGAATGAAAATAGCAAACCCGGACCTGCAACTCCAGCAGCAATTCCAATAAGGACGAAAATGCCTGCTCCAATCATGGCGCCAACGCCTATAAGAGTAGCATCCATTAAACTCATTTCACGGGCCAGACGTACCTCAGAGTCAAACTTTTTCATAAGCAATCAATATTTAAAATTTAACTCAATATCAAATTACCAGCTCGTCCCGAGAAGCTTCTGATCAAAGCCTGGGAAAACAAACATCCGATTTATTTACAAATTTTATAAAGTAAAGATAATTATTATAGATTTAAAGGTGCAAATATAATATTGACATTAATTTTAAATTATATGAATTGGAAACAAATAGTGGTCTGACAATATCCGGCCCGGTCAGATTGACCCGCTGATACAGTGGTTAATTGCAGGATGACAGGTTTATTTGATCATGTATGTATCTCTCTTTCAGGTATTTTACTTACTTTTTTATAAAATGATGATTTTAAAATAACATAAAGCATTGTAATTTCATTTGCAATAGCCTGAATAAAGATTTGCTCTTCATTGCTGATTTTCTCAACAGGGACAACACAACCGACAAGGATATTCAGATTTTGCGGATTTGAAATGATTATGGTAAAGGATAATTCGCTGTTTTCATCAATGATTGCCTTGTTACTTATATGAGGATATGTGCAGGTTGACCCAACCCTTGATTCAAAGTGCTCGCTGATAGTTTTCAGGGTATTGTTGTCAATTATTCTGAATAAAACCCATTCTGAATTAACAATTCCAAAGACACGGTTACTAAAAAAATGAAAGAATTTTTTGAAGTCATTTTTGGTTTCAGGGTATTTGTCTGAGATATTAAAAATCGATTTAATCTCCTGAATCTGGACATTTAATGTACCAATATATTTAAATGAGTCTATCAGTTTTTCTTCAGTTGTTTTTTTATCATTTTTGATTTTTTCAAGCAGCTCTTTTTGCCTTGCTTCTTCATGCTTGTATAAATTTACTATCACAACACCAAGGAAAAACATAATTCCAAGCAGAACTCCTTCAACAATCTCTTCTTCAATTATCAGATTTTCCGATAAATATAAAGAGCTGCTGATTAATTTAGGAGTAAAAACCACTAATACAAATAGAAGGGAAAAGATTATCAAATATAAGATCTGCAACAATGAAGGCCGGAAGTTTAATTTTTTCATATAAAAGTTTATAAATTCTTTGTTGAAATTACGTATCAAAGGATTTAATAACGATTTATATATAGCCTTATTACAATGTACATGTTAAAGTTCGAAACTGAATAGTTAAAATTGATTTAATATCATTAAAATCAAGAATGATAATTTTAATATTACCACAATTATTTTTAAACAGGATTCTTAAAAAATCTGAAGCTAATATCATTTACTTGTCTGATTCAGAATCGTTTATTATCTCCTGTACAATCCTTGTTACACTCCTGAAATCTATCTTTCCGGTACTCATCATCGGTAAATCCTTGATTACAATGAACTGTTTCGGAAGCGCAATATTTGGAAGTTCATTCCCCATCTTCTTTAGGATTTCTGCCTTGTTCACCTCAATTGATACAGTTGCTATTATCGCTGCACCTCTTATTTCATCTGATACTTCAACAACACAACAAGAGACACCCATTGGAAGGTGTTTCTCAAGTGTATTTTCCACCTTTACCAGGGAGACCATTTCTCCACCAATCTTTGCAAATCTCTTGAACCTGCCTGCATGCCATAAATAATCCTCTTCATCGAAGTAACCCATATCACCAGTGTTATACCAGCCATTAACCATGGCTTCCGCAGTAAGTTCAGGATCATCGTAATAACCTTTCATTACCAGGTCACCTTTTACCAGGATCTTGCCAACTTCTCCTGTCTTACATTTTTCGCCGGTCTCAAAATTCTCAATCCTGACCTGTACATTAGGGATAACTTTCCCGGTACTTCCGGGTCTGTTAAATTCTTGTGAATTGACTGATATAACCGGAGAGGTCTCAGTAGCTCCATAACCCTCCAGCAGCGTAACCCCATGTTTTTTAAGATATCCTTCCCTCAGAGCATCAGGACATTTATCGGCACCTGCTACCATTAACCTGAGAGTCTTAAAATCTCCGGGGTCAGATTTATGAAGATAACCCCAGAAGAAACTGGGAGTACCAACCATTATTGTCGGCTTCTCGTCACGTGCAATTTTGCTAATAGTCTGAAAGTCAAGAGGATTAGCGTAAGAGACCATTGTCATTCCATAATAAAATGATACCCAGAGGTTTGCTGTTAATCCAAAAACATGGAAGAAAACAAGATTGGCCAGTAAAATATCTGATTCACTTATTTTAATATAATCCCCGAAATTCTGAATATTCGAAGCAATATTTCGATGGGTCAACTGAACTGCTTTTGGATCTTTTTCACTTCCGCTGGTAAATAATATTGCAACAGTGTCATCTTCATCTCCTTTATAAATAATGTTAAGGATACTGTTTACAGGAAGTTTTGTTATCAGTGCAGCCCTGAGTTTATCAAAGATTGTGACACCTTCCATTATGTCTTCAATAAGGACCATCCCCTCAATAACCGGACATTCGATTTTTTCGAGCAGAGCCCTGGATGTAATAATAGTCCTGAATTTACATTTATTCTGTGCATACCTTGCATTGCCTTCAGCTCCTGTCGAATAGTTTATCATTACCGGTATTCTTCCGCTCATTAATGCCCCAACCGTTGCCAGTGCACAACCGGCAGATGTTGGAATCATTATTCCAATGAATCCTTCATCATACTTTTTAAATTTTGAGCAGAGGATCAGTGCCCCGATCAAAGCCGTGGAATAGGTAACATTTTTCTCTGTTGTCTTATCAATGACGGCGAGTTTTCTGGCATGTTTCTTTGCCATCCGTACGAATTGCTGATGAAGTAACATAAAAACAGAGATAAGTTAAAACTAAAATTTCCAGGCTGGTAATATAATAATTTATTTCAAATTACAGTATCCTCAGCATTAACACATGAAATTTAATTATAAGTTTATTTAGATCAGCGATGAACATTTTGATTTCAAACCGTATGGTAAAATTACCCATGAAAGTGATCCTTATCAATTTCGTTCGTGAATTAAGCCCTTTTATTACCTTTGGCCTGATTTATTTTTTAACTGAGGGAATTATTAATGAAGCTGCTTTTTAAAAATTCTTTCTTCGTAACATTTCTTTTATTAACTCCCCTGGTTAATATGAATTCTTTTCCCCAGAAGCCCGGAAAAACTGTTGTACAGGGAATTGTTACTGATGCTTTAACAGGTGATCCTATTCCATTTGCATCAGTTATTTTCAAAGGGACAACTGTTGGAACCCTGACAGATAATTCAGGGAAGTACTATCTTGATACAAACCTGCCGGCAACGATTATTTCGTTTTCATTTTTGGGCTACCAGCCCGAATCCAGAACTATAACTGCCGGGGTCAGCCAGACACTAAATATCAGTTTAAGAATAAATTCAATTTCACTGGACGAGGTGATAATAAAACCGGCGAGACAAAACTACAAAAACAAAAACAACCCTGCGGTTGAACTTATTGACAATGTGATCCGTAATAAAGAAAGAAACAGGCAGGAAGCATACAATTTTCTGCAATATAAGAAATACGAGAAGGTACAGTTTGCTCTAAGCAACATATCAGAAAAATTCAAACAGCATAATCCATTTGAAAAATTCAGTTTTATCTTTGATAACATAGATACCACAAAGCGTGTCGGAAATAATATTCTTCCGGTGTTCATTAAAGAATCACTCTCTTCTCATTATTACAGAAAAGATCCGGAAGCTAATAAAGATGTGATTCTTGCCGAGAAATCGATCAATCTTGATGAATACCTTAACAATAAAGGCGCTGCTGCATATCTTAATTATTTATACCAGAATATAAATATTTATGATAACGAAATTTTGTTCCTGACAAACAAATTTCTTAGTCCTATTGCAGTAACTGCTCCTGCTTTCTACCGGTATTATATTATCGATACATTATCTGTTGACAATATCAATTGTATAAGATTATTCTTTGAACCACGCAACAAAGCAGACTTTCTTTTCCTTGGTAATCTTTACATTACCATGGATAGCAGTTATGCTGTCAGGAAAATTGACATGGGGATAAATAGGGATATTAATATTGACTGGGTACAGAATATCGCTATCACCCAGGATTTTGAAAAGTACGGGGAAAATGGATGGCTGCTGTCAAAAGACGAAATCTCAATAGATTTTGGGATTGTTAAAAACTCATTGGGATTATTCGGCGAAAGAACTATCTCGTACAAAGATTATAAAATTAATGAACCTGTAAGTCAAAAGATATTCAAAGGACCCGAGAAAACTGAAGAAATTAATCCGGCTGCGAATAATGAAGAGTTCTGGGATTCCCACAGATCTGTTCCACTGACTAAATCAGAAAAGAGAATTTATACAACAATTGACAGCCTGAGGCAGATACCTGCATTCAGAAGACGGATGGATCTGGCAATACTTCTGACCGCCGGAGTTCTCAATCTTGGTAAAATAGAGATAGAGCCTTTCGGCAGCTTCTATAGTTACAATCCTGTGGAAGGTTCCAGGCTAAGATTCGGAGGAAGGACAACCACTGGCTTCAGTAAAAAAATAACTCTTGACGGTTATGTTGCCTACGGATCTAATGACAAAGATTTTAAATACAACGCTGGTATCATATATTCGTTAACACCGAGGACAATTTACCAGTTCCCTGTGAAATCGATCAGTGTAAGTTATCAGAAAGATATAATAATCCCTGGTCAGGAACTTCAATTCTATCAGAATGATGACATATTTCTTTCCTTTAAAAGAGGTGTGAATGACAAGATGTTGCTAAACAATACATTTCAGATCGAATATCTCAATGAATTTAATAATCATTTCTCTTTTACTGCCGGATTCAGTTTCACCAGGCAGCTGCCTGTCGGGAATCTTTATTTCAATACTGATGAATATGGGGCTTCGACGGGCAAAATCAGTTATATAAATATCTCTGAGCCATACCTCAACCTGCGCTATGCTCCAAATGAATCATTTTATCAGGGGAAAATATACAGAACTTCGTTCTCAAGTAAATATCCTGTAATTCAGTTAAAAATTGCAGGCGGATCAAAATCAATATATAACGATTTTGATTATATGAGGTTTCAGATGAATATAAGCAGAAGATATTACATTTCTATTCTCGGATATACTGATATCTCGATTGAAGCAGGGAAAATTCTGGGAAAAGTACCATACCCTTTATTGTTCATTCACAGAGCAAACCAGACCTATGCTTATGACAGGGATTCATATAATCTGATGAATTTCCTTGAATTTGTCAGTGATCGTTATGTTTCACTTAATGTTGATCATAGCTTTAATGGATTTATCTTGAATAAAATACCGTTGATAAAAAAGCTTAAGCTAAGGGAAGTGGTTACCTGTAAAGTTTTATGCGGAAGGCTGAGCAACAGTAATAACCCGGATTTTCAGATTGATCTCTTTAAATTTCCGACCAGCAGTCAGGGAGTTCCTCTAACTTATACGCTTGAAAATAAGCCATATATCGAGGGGAGTGTAGGACTTTCAAATATTCTGAGAATATTTAGGGTTGATCTGATTAAGCGTTTTACCTACCTGGATAATCCCAATATATCTGAAACCGGGATACGAGTTCAGTTCAGACTTGATATCTGAGAAATCCCTTGAAATAATCATTGGCCATAAAGATTATACTTTAAAAATTTCTATTCTGTAGAAAATCTATTTTATATCGTACCTTTATTAAATGAAAAAGCTGATACACAAGGGAAAATTCAGAATATGAAACCATGCACACATCCGTGGCATTGCATCGAACCGGGAAAAGATGCACCTGCTTTTGTAAAAAGCGTTATTGAAATTCCAAAGGGATCAAAAGGTAAATATGAAATGGATAAAGCTACGGGATTGCTGAAACTCGACAGGGTACTATTCTCATCCGTTCATTATCCGGCAAATTATGGCTTCATACCTAAGACTTATTGCGACGATCACGATCCGCTCGATATTCTTGTGATATGTTCAATCGACGTTTATCCAATGTGCATTGTTGAGGCAAAAGTTATTGGTGCAATGCGGATGGTTGACGGCAAAGAACGTGATGATAAAATAATTTCTGTTGCAAGTAAAGACATGTCAGTCAATTACATAAATACTCTTTCAGAACTCCCGCCTCATACTCTTGTTGAACTTAAGAGATTTTTTGAAGATTATAAGATGCTGGAACATAAAAATGTTATGGTGGAGCAATTTATGAGCAGGGAAAAAGCTTATAAGATAATTCAGGAAAGCATAAAGCTTTACCAGGAGAAGAAAGCAACCCTGATTCAATCTTAATAGCAAGACACTTCAGAGCAATAATTAATTATGTGAGCTTATAAGGCTTCAATATCTGCCCGATATGGAATATGGTCTTTTTTGTAAAGTTTAAGGTGTTGTTTACCGGAATACAGATATTGGAATCATATCCAAGGTTTAAAGCAAAAACTTTCATCTTGGAGTTACCTGAGGCGTGAAGAACACAAGGTCTGGAACCCGAAGAAGTATTAATAATTCTGCTGTCATAAAACTTGATATCCCTGAGGTCGGGGCGGCGGGTTATAAAATCCTTAAAAAGCAGATTATGAAAAATCTGGCATTCCCAGTCGATATCTATTTTAAACGAATTATGAATATATATTCCCGTTAATATTCGTTGATCCATAGAAGTTTCCGTCATATGATATTTATCAACAAGTTCATCAAAAAGGGAACCTGCATAGCCGGCCCTGGATATCCATGTGCCTGTATTCAGAAATCTGTAATTTGTTGGTGTATTTTTAAGCTTCTTCCCTGTCTTGTTGAACTCATAGTTATAGATTGCACCATTAAACTTACCCAAATTCAGAGCCCCGCACAGAAAAGAAGCTGGCAGATTATTAAACTTGTTTTCTATTTCTTCAAGCCCTGATAAAAAAATTACATCGAACGGATCGACAGAAATTATAATTTCATCCTCAGGCAAACTTCTGATATACTCACGTATCATCATGGTTTTTTTTCCAAAACCGACCCATTTTTCATCCCATCCTAAAATGACAGGGTTAATATTATAACGCTTGCAAGATTCTATGAATAAATCATAATATGCCTGCTTATTTGTTCCAAATGCAATTACACTGGCCATAATAGTTTCTCCAATAATCTTTCTAAGTTATATTTAACTCTCAATAAATGGGTAACAAAAAGACGAAATAAACAATTAAGCTGATTTGATATACTTTATTACTTGCTTTTTTTATTTATAATGCTTTTCAATACTGAGCACACCTGTTTCACATCTGTCTCCTCCATCTCAAAATAATATGGCAGCCTTAAAAGACAATCCGAATAATTATCTGAATAAGGAAGTTGTCTGCCATCATGCCTGTCTCTGTAAAAAGTGCTTTTATGAAGACTCTGGAAATGAAAAACTGCATGGATATCATGTTTTTTTAGCTCTTCTATTAAGTTTGATCTCTGGTCAGTATTGTTGCAAACAATATAAAACATATGTCCGTTGTTTGATGCATAAGAAGGTACTTCTGGCAATTTGATACTATTCTTCTTACACCAGTCGGATAATTCCAGATAATATAAGTTCCATATATGTTTTCGTCTTTCCTGTATCTTATCGATATTTTCAAACTGTGCCCAAAGATATGCTGAGATGATCTCTGAAGGAAGGAAAGAAGATCCAATATCGACCCATCCATATTTATTAACTTCCCCTCTTAGAAATTCCATACGATTAGTCCCTTTTTCCCAGATGATTTCCGAACGTTTAGTGAACTGGTCATCATTTATCACGAGTAACCCTCCCTCGCCTGAACTTATATTCTTTGACTCGTGGAAAGAGAAGGCTGCCATGTGCCCTATGCTTCCGAGTGGTTTCTCCTTGTAATACGAATCAATCGAATGAGCTGCGTCTTCAATTACAAGAAGCCTATACTTTTCAGAAAGCACCATAATCTTATCCATATCACAAGCAACTCCGGCATAGTGTACCGGGACTATTGCCTTTGTGGCTGGTGTTATCAGGGCCTCTATCTTATCTTCATCAATCCCGGGATGATCCTTCCGGCTGTCAGCGAAAACTATCTTTGCGCCCTGCCTGACGAAAGCCAGCACTGTGGAGACAAAAGTAAAGGATGGGACTATTACTTCATCTCCGGGATTCAGATTGGCCAGAATTGCACACATCTCCAGTGCATCAGTACAGGAAGTGGTAAGCAGGCATTTTTTAAAACCATATCTGTTTTCAAGAAAAGAATGACATTTTCTGGTGAATATTCCATTTCCGGATATTTTCCCAGATCTGACAGCATCCAGGATGTATTCTATCTCTTTACCTGTAAGACAGGGCTTATTAAAAGGGATCATTGCAGTGCTCTTTTCATGCGTTAAATATATAATAACATTCTGAATTAGAAAAATTTAAGTAAGCTTTGATTTTTCTTTCTGATATTTGCTAATTTAGTGACTCAATTAACCGGAATGATATAGATATGGCAGAAAAATTATCGATGAGAGAAAAAGTAGGCTTTAGTCCGGGTGACAGTGTCGCTAATTTCATTTTCCAGACAATTATTCTTTCAGAGTTGAGTTTTTACTAACTTCTGCGATTTGGTAAAATTCTTATTATAAACACTGACAATGTACATGCCACCGGCTAGTGCACTTATATCTATCGTTGTCTGGAACTGGCACCGTGTCAGTTCTCTCACTAAGTAGGAAGAGTTTCCGGGCTGACTTTCGTCTTAACTACGCAGGTAGTCACTTTTTGTGAGAACAGTGAAACCGGTATAATGAAAAGGAGACAGACGAAAAAGATATTCTTCATGAAAAAATATCAAACCTTTTTACTTTACTGATCTACTGAAATCAACATGATCAATAAAATTAATATGTCCTGAGTTATTATGACTTTCAACTTTATCTGATGAAACGGATGAACTGTATTTGATATTTAATTATTCTTAAATTTGGGTTGTATTCCGGCAAAAATTATATTGTAATGTAATACTTTTTTGCTGAGCCTATATTTTAAAAGCATGGGTATGTACTATAAAAGAGGAGGAAACAATGGCTTTTAAAACAGTTTTTATCGCACACGCACCTGATGCAGATTTTAAAAAACATAATAATCTGATAGACACAGGCAAATACAAACTTTATACTTATGTTGTGAAATCACAAAATGAAGCTATAAAAGTTTGCAAAGATCTTTATGCAAAGGAAAAGATCGATTCGGTACTGCTTTGTCCCGGTTTCACACATAAAGATGTAGCCGAAATTTTCGAGGCTCTTGAAAATAAAGTTGCCGTTTGTGTTTCCAGAGGTGATGGTCCCAGCAGTAAAATTACCGGCCCAGTTTTGCAAAAGGAGTTTTTTAGTTTATAATCTGCTAGATAAATTTGGTCTTAAGGTATGGTGTTCTATTCCCGGACAGGACTATTTGTTTCATAATGAATGATTTCTACGTTTTCTATCCGTAATCTAAACAATTTATCGTATTTTTACGTATAACAGATTATAAACTAAACTTTTAATTCAATGAAACAGATTTCAAGAATTTCCTGCCTGCTCTTTGGTATACTTATCCTGATTACTGCAAACAGTTGTAAAAAGTATAGTGATGAAGAGCTTCTGACTAATCACATCTGGAAGTGGGATAGAATGACGACAAATTCTGCAAATGAAGATGTTCAGAACATGGTTACTTTATTAAATGTCTTTATGACCGGGGCAACTATGGAGTTCAGGGCTGACGGTACTTATACAGCCACCATTCTTAATAATCCTGAGGATGGAACCTGGGAATTGCCTGATGATAATACTTTGATTACAGATGCTGATCAAATGACTATTATAAAGCTGACAGAAAGTGAACTTGTTCTGGAAGGAGAACAGGTGGATGATGACCTTGGAGCTTATACAGTTGTAATGTACTGGAAAAAATAGGCTGTCAATATCAGTCTCCGTTCAAAAGCAGCATCAGGCAGATTAAAGAATTTCTGCCCAGGAAGCGATTAATCTTCGGTGTTTATCAGGAATGCAATAAACATTGCTACTGCAGGACCAGGTCATTTATTGCCGGTTATTATAATTTGTATAATTCTATAGTATAAACACGTTCAAGATTCCAGGCCATGAAAAGAGATCTTAAACGCTGCAATTTTATTAACACGTGCTTTTAAAGCCGGTACTACATGCTGTGCTTTCACCTATCCCCATAAAATCATGTACAGTTCGCTCATGTTTAATCGAAAAAGGCTATGATCGCTGTATTCAATGTAACGACCTGATTACGTGCGATAAAGAGTTATGGACATCATTTCCATAATTCCGGTCCACCTCGTATTCTCCCAGTTAGCAGGTCACATAACAATTAACTTAAGTGCTTTATTTCAAAACTGACTTTAGTATCAAAAAGCATTTCCATCGGCAGTGAAAACCTCAAATTTTATCCCACAGTAACCTCAATTCACTTGTAGGATCATTCTCTACCCTGCACTCGATGTTGAATATCATTGTAGCTCTTGATTCAGTGTTATATGGTGACCAGTTTGGAATTTTATCACAGTTTGGATTCCCGGTTTTACCGAATGCGACAATTGTCGAACCTACAATTTCAGCCATCTTACGGGCCACGAAAGTATTTCCTGCAATTAAGTCACGCGGGTTGCCCAACACTAATCCCAGGTCAACACCATGAACAGCGCCATATCTGCCTTCAAAAGCCGGGGATGGCCATTCCATAACAGATACTGTTGCTATTATAAACGCAATAAACCCTGTCACAACAAGAATCAACCAGCTGAAAGCAGACTGATAGGCAAATCCATGAATCCATTTGCGCATGACTTTTCAGTCGACAGGCAATTATTATTCTGACTACCAATAACTTTCTATGTTTACCCAACCTTCTTTAAAATTGGACAGTATATTACATTAAATACAAAATACTATATATTCATGAAACAAATCATTTATTTACTGGTGGGAATAGCAATATTCCTAAACTCTTGTAGCGGATCCGGATCCCGGGCGGCTAAAGAGGGTAAAAATGCTTCTGTATTAATTGATAGATCAGTAACAGTAAGAAATTTCGTAATGCAGTATACGGTCCCTATTCTCGGACAAAAACTGAAAATCTAAAAGGCTAAAATGAATAGAAAAAATTCTAATAAAATAATGAGCATTTCTATAGCCTTTAGTTCTGTAATGCCTCCACAGTGCATAACGTCGGGTTGGAGGATTGATGCAGCACCCACTGTCAGCAAATCACGGAACTGCCATTTTGTAAGCATACGTTCACTTGTGGCAAATGGGATAACCGTTTTCTTTGCCATTTCCGCCATCAATGGCAGGTTCTGAAACTGGATAGACTCTTCAACAACCAGGGCTGGAAAGGTTTGCCGGAAAGTTGCTCGACTGTTAAAAGCCCGGCCATCCCGACTCTCATGTTCTTAAGCCAGTTTCTTCTTCACAGATTCCTTTTCATTTGCATATATTTTATATTTGTTTTCATAATTTGTGAATGTGAAATTCAAATCGTCTTTTAAGTTACAAAATAAATTACTAATACCCGAATTCAGCCAATCTAAAATATTAGTTATTTCATGGAATATATTTACTTTTACAGTGACAGAATACATAATATATTTCTCAACAACTTAAGATTGAAAAACCGGATTTAAAAACAGAAAAGTCAATTATGAATCAAATGAGACTTAAGGTTCTATTTTCCATATTATTATCTCTTACTCTTTCAGTAAGTTTTACGACTGCACAAAAGAATAGTAAGAAAATAACTGTGTCCGGGTATGTTTTTGACACTGCTTACAATCCTGTTGTCGGGGCAATGATCTTTGTTGACAATGAGAATACACTGGTTCTTACTGACAACAGTGGCCATTATAAAATAAGAGTACGACCGGATGCTATGGTTATCTCAGTACTATATCAGAACAAGCAGGTTAACGCGGAATTAGTCGGGGGACAGACAGCAATTAATTTTACACTGGGGGAAATTACTGATTCGAATAAACGCATGCAGCAGGGAGGCGAATCCGTAGAATCAGCAGATATAGGCAATGGAAGGATAAATACTAATAATGGTGTTCCTTTAGGCAAATTGGATGTTGTAACCCTTCCGGCTGATGAAAATTCAAATTATCTGAATATATATGAGATGATTCAGAGTAAAGTCCCGGGGGTAGATGTCAATGGTCAGAAGATACGTATCCGTGGTATTAATACTTTTAAGGAAAATAATGAACCAACGTTTGTTGTTGATGGAACGCCAGTTAATTCCATTGACTATATTGTGCCAAGTACTGTTCAATCCATCACTGTGCTGAGAGGACCAGCTGCAGCGATGTACGGATCAAGAGGAACTAACGGAGTTATTGTAATTACCCTTAAAAAGAGTACCCGCAAGTAGTGTTCGGTTCTTCACTCTCCTCCTCGCCTTCGCGTAGCTTCAGCGGAGCAAGGTGGGGCCGGGGTAAACTCCGGCGAGTTCGGCGAAGCCAATCCGCATTCCGCAATAAAGTACTTTATTAAACTGTCATAAATATTTAACTATAATTTGTCAAAGTACAATTAACATGACACTAGATTAAACTGTACTTTTATGTTAATAGCTAGAGAACTTCAAAAACGGACACCCCAGGAAAAAGAAAAGACCCTGCAATCAATTGATCTACAGATGTCAGCGATTTAAGGATCTGGCGCCACTTGCTGTTTTTGCCTTTTAATCATAAGGATAGCGATTGTTGTCAGGTAGATATAAGTATTTAATAAATTCAACCGTTGCCATAATCCTTTATTTATTGTAAAAAAATTATCCACATTTGTCAGGAATCTGAATAAAAAAATCAGGTAAGTAACTATTCCGGTTATAAATACAATTTTTGACATACGATGAAACCAATGCATTTCATTTTTATGAATCACCTTTTGCATAATTAGTGGAAGTATTAATATTGCTGTTATGCCAATACCTCCAAGTACATTATGGATAATGGCAGAAGTTGTCATTCCGTCGACCAGACGATCCGCTTTAAACAAACCTGATCCAATTTCTTCTCCAAAGCCGTAAAGGATGATCAGCCATGAAGCATATTTCGCATATACTCCTTTTCCAGAAAATTCCTTTTTAACACCTGTAGCAAAGAAAATAAAAAGTACTCCTAATAGGACCCATAATAAGGAAATTTCATCAGATACCGGACTAATAGATGAACCCAGTGAACTCATCGTATCTTTCAGCTGGTTGTAACCAGGGAAAAATGTTCCAAAAACAAAAATGGACACTAAATCTCCTGTACAAGCAATTATACAGGCAATAGCTGAAATGAAAATATATATAGAGGGTTTTTTCATCGTATCAGAACTGAGTAATGTTTGCAAGTTCGATCAACATCTGATGTAAATCAGAATCATTCTGGTAAGCTGCCCTTATTATTTCATGACGCTTAGTTTTTTTGCCTCCTCAATCCATATTGAATTTTGGACTGTTAACAACCTCGTCTTTTCTGATAAATAGTTATTTTTTATGCAGAGTCTATCATTCAGGATTAAATATAGGTATATATTGAATATAAAAGCCGGCAGAAAAAAAGTTTTTTGAATGTTAATAAAATAGTGTTACTTGCGATACCAGATACAATTATGCCTGCCCCAATATATTTTAGCTTTCGGGCCGGGAAACAGCGCGGCGGAATATAAGCTTGCATGCACATCCAATGTAGCCATAAATGCAACATTTAAGTTATCAGGCTAGTAATAAATTTACTTGAAAATAAATATTCTAATTTATTCTTAGTCTATATATTATATTTGTACTCTAATTATAACTCACAAATTCCGGCTATGCAAGTTACAGTGACCAGAAAGGATACCAAATTTTTCCCTGATCCCAGCAGGGTAATCGCTCGTTTCCTTTATACTTCCGATGATAGAAGTAAAGATATTATCCGGAATGTGATGGCCATGTCTGATGATGAGGTGAATATAGCATTAAGTCAGGTGCTGAGAGGGTATGCCAGACGTCATAGAAATATTTCATTAATATTTGAAACATATTTTAAAAAATTGGATAACCTGTTCAAAGAGCTGAAAATAAATCAAACCAATAATAATAAATCACGGAAAACGCTTATAGGTTCATATTTCACAATGGAATATTCTATTGAATCGGCAGCTTTTTTTAATCCATCAGTTGTAGAAGATCCCGATCAGTCGGAATTAGGGCTGGATGAAAAAAGACTGATCTTTAGTTTCAGGGCAACAGGTGAAGGGCATATTTCATCAATTGTTTTTCGTTCGGCTGTTATTGATAAGAACAGTAATCTGATTATTGAACCTGTGGGTAAAATGCTGGCAGAAGCAGAGCGAATAAAAAGGCATATTTACAATAAAAAATCTTTTATAAAGAAACTGGATGAAATGCGTGATTTCGACAATAAAATTTCTCCGGTTTTTGTATTAGAGAAATTGGGTGACAGTTTTACATATGGCGAATTGAAGAGAGCTGTAGAAGAAACCAGAAAAACACATGACCTTTCTGCAAATAAAGAATTACTCATTGGTCAAATGATGTGGCTGGCAAAATCTCATTACGAACTTGACTTTTCACTTGATTCAGCAATCTCCGAGAGAGTTATTTTTCCTACCTCCGAAGCTGAAAGAAATGGCATTGAAGATGCCCGTTTTGTTAAATTCACCGATGATAACGGTGAAGTAACTTACTATGCTACCTATACTGCTTATGACGGCATAACCATATTGCCAAAGTTACTTGAAACCAAAAATTTTTACCACTTCAAAGCATTAACCATTAATGGTGAAATTGCAAGGAATAAAGGTATGGCATTATTCCCGAGGAAAATCAAGGGTAAATATGCCATGCTGTGCCGGATAGATGGAGTGAATAATTATATAGCTTATTCTGATAATATAAATATCTGGCGTGAAGCCAAACTAATTCAGACTCCAAAATTTCCCTGGGAGCTGGTACAGGTTGGAAATTGTGGCTCACCTATCGAGACAAAAGAAGGCTGGTTAGTAATTACACACGGAGTTGGCCCCATGAGAGAATATGTAATAGGAGCATCATTATATGAACTTGATGATCCTGAAAAAGAGATTGGCAGACTAAAGACACCATTATTGACCCCCAACACTGAAGAAAGGGAAGGATATGTGCCCAATGTTGTTTACTCTTGCGGTTCTATTGTCCACAATGGTAATCTGATTGTCCCTTATGGCATGTCAGACTATGCATCAACTTATGCTTCTATTAATCTAAGTGAACTCCTGGATGAACTTAAAAACTCAAAATAGAAGCAACAATGTACAGCGAAAATTCAAAATCAGTTGCAGTTATTGTTGCTCACCCTGATGATGAAACATTATGGGCAGGTGGAACTATACTGAGTAACCCGTCATGGAATTGTTTTATCGTTTGTCTATGCAGGGGAAACGATAATGATCGTGCCCCTAAGTTCTTTAAAACATTACAAATTTTAGGGTCTGAAGGAATAATGGGGGATTTAGATGATGGTCCGGAACAAAAACCTGTGGATGAGATTGAGTTGGAGCATGCAATACTTAAGCTATTGCCTTCTAATCATTTCGATTTGATTATTTCACATAATCCTAACGGTGAATATACAAGACATATCAGACATGAGGAAACAGGTAAATCGGTAATTAAGCTATGGCTTGCAGGCAAGATATCTGCAGATGAGCTTTGGATTTTTTCTTATGAAGATGGTGGAAAGGAATACTATCCAAGGCCTATAAAAACTGCTTCAGTCTGCCATGTACTTACTGAAGCGATATGGCTGAAAAAATATTGTATAATAACTGAAACATATGGATTTGAAAAAACAAGTTTTGAAGCAGAAACAACACCACATGCTGAAGCATTCTGGCAATTTAAAAATCCTGTTGATCTCCAAAACTGGCTAAATAATGGAGGAGTTTTACTATGAAAGTATTATTATTATATGACTACCCTGCATCCCCGGGAGGTCTGGCAACCCAGGGAGACTTGTTATACAAGGGACTAATTAAAATGGGAATTGATGCTCATGCGGTTAATTTCGAGTCGGCACAGGAGAAGGAATGGTATTATCGCTGGTTTGAGCCGGATGTTGTTATTGGAGTAGGATATTGGGGACATACACCTCATCTGGTACTCCATCCGCAACGATATGGAGTTCAGGCAGTACCCTGGCTGGTTGCTGATGGATATATTGCAAACTACCAGGAGGTACTTAATGCTCTTCCTCTTATTATGGTAACATCGAATTGGGTAAAAGAAATGTATGTTCGCGATGGAATAGACAGTGATATTATTGAGGTGTTACCGGTTGGATGCGATACAGATGCTTTTATCCCTTTTAAAAAAGACGACCCGAAAATTTCGACCGTACGCGAATCGCTGGGGGTTTCCCCGGATCAGATAATGATTCTGACTGTGGGCGGTGATGCTGCATCAAAAGGTTCACAGGAGGTTATGCAGGCCCTTTCCATAATTGATACTAAAGCACCTGATTGGAAATATGTTTGTAAAGTATGGCCCCAGCCAAGAACTAAACTTCAGAATCTGGCTGACCTGGAATTGGCAACACACCTGGGCATCGATAAAAATGTCATATTTACAACAAATATAATTTCACGTAATTTCATGCCTTACCTGATAGGTGCGTGTGATATATATGCAGCACCTTCGCGGCTTGAGGGTTTTGGAATGCCACAAGTTGAAGCAGGTGCTTGCGAAAAACCGGTAATAAGTATAAATGCTATGGGAATGCTCGATACTCTTGTTCATGGAGAAACTGCATTCCTGGCAAATGTAGCGCAGAAAATCGATGTTAAAGAAGTGATCCTTGGCGATGAATCTGGTTTTGAAGAGCACCACAGAGTTGTGTTCAATAAACCACGAACAGTAGATTACCGTGCCAGTGTTCATGATATTGCCAATTACCTGATGGATCTCTTGACCAATGAGGAATTACGTATAAAAATGGGCAAAGCAGGAAGGAAGAGAGTCGTCGAGAATTTTGACTATCGTGTTGTAGCGCAACGTTTTGTTCAAATCATGAACGATAAACTGGGAATAACCT
>CAZGKI010000019.1:19109-65040 GCA_964526345.1 uncultured Rikenellaceae bacterium | reverse complement strand
CGTCAGATAGTTTTTAATCTCATCGGAAATGCAATCAAATTCACTTCAGAGGGTAAAATTGTAATTAAAGTATTTACTGAAAATCCCCGTATTGTAAGCTCTTCAAAAGAAAAATCAGAAGAGTTGATTGACCTGATAATTGAAGTACAGGACACAGGTATAGGGATATCGAAAAAATTGCAGAAGGCTATTTTTGAACCGTTTATTCAGGGAATTGATTCCAAAAAATATGGAGGTACAGGATTGGGTCTGACAATAACAAGAAGACTTACTGCGCTAATGAATGGGACCATTCATCTTCAATCTGAACCCGGAAAGGGAAGCACATTTATAGTCAGGATTCCGGAGATAGCATATTTGAGGGATTTCTCCGAAACAACAATAGATATTCATATTGACCCTGCAGGAATTATATTCGAAAAAGCATCAATTCTTATTGCCGATGATGTGGAACATAACAGGAGCTATCTCAGAGATGCTCTTAAAAATTCCGGGTTAAAGATAGTTGAAGCGGAAGATGGTATTGCTGCTTATAATCTTGCAAAGAAAATCATTCCCGATCTGATTATTGCAGATATACGGATGCCAATAATGGACGGGTTCCAGTTATTAGACAAGATAAAGACCGATATTAAGCTGAAACATATACCTGTTATTGCCTATTCCGCATCTGTCCTGCACGATCAGAAAGAACGGATACATGATAGCAAATTTGTCGGACTTCTTATAAAACCCGTTAAGGTCGCAGAACTTTATCTCGAACTGATGAATTTTTTGCCATATAAATCAACTAAGTTGGCTGAACCCGATAAACCCCTGTCGGAAGTTGACTTAATTGGAGAAATAACAAATTTGCCCGGATTAATTCATTCCCTCGAAACTGGTTTTTATGCCACCTGGAAAACATTTGCCGTCAGGCAACCTATCGGGGAGATCCGTGATTTTGGAAAGAATCTGATCCAGTTAGGCATGGATCATAATTCAAGTATTATTACAGCTTATGGAAAGGAATTAATCAATGCAGCAGATAGTTTCAATATTGAAGCGTTAATAAAACTTATTGGAAAATATAAAAGTATTATTGAAAGTCTTAAAAATTCAACAAAAAATCTAACCAATGACTAGTCAGGATATTACACAGTCTTTTTCTCCTGCAATATTGATTGTTGATGACAACTCTCATAATCTCCAGGTATTAGGTAAGTTATTGCTGGAAAGCAGGTATGAGATCGAATTTGCCACTAACGGTGAAGCCGCACTGGACTGGTTGAATGCCAGAAAATTCGATCTTATATTACTTGATATAAACATGCCTGGTATGAGTGGTTTTGAAGTTTGCACCAGAATACGTTCAAATTCTGACCTGAACAATATTCCTGTTATTTTTCTGTCGGCAGAGTCCGAAAGAGAAAACATATTAAAGGGATTCGAACTCGGGGCACAGGATTATATTACCAAACCCTTCGACAGCAGGGAGCTTCTTGTCAGAGTCAGGACCCACCTTGTTCTGAAAGACAGCCTTGAAAAACTGGAAAGTCTTAACAGGTCACTCGAAGAAAAAGTGGTTGAACGAACTCAACAATTAAAAGAGGCCAATGAAAACCTGGAGACTTTAAATCTTAAATTACTCGATCTGGATAAGGCAAAGTCAGAATTCCTGAACCTCATCAGCCATGAGATCCGGACTCCGCTTAACGGCATTTTGGGTCCTCTGGAGCTTCTAAAAGATACTGTTAATACACCTGATATCAGCGACCTGGTTGAAATTCTGGATATGTCTGTAAAAAGGCTGGAGATATTTTCTTTAAATGCTCTTCTTATTACAAGACTTAAAACAAAGCCGTTTAGTATAAGAAAAGGTGAAATTCACCTTTCGAACCTTATTATTGAAGCGTTAAATGAAGAAAAAGATAAATTACAATCGAAGAATATTCAGGTCAAAAGAAAAAATAATATAACCAAAGGTTTAATCAATGGGGAGGCTGAACTGATCAAAAAATGTATTTGTAACATACTCGATAATGCAATATTTTTTACTCCGCAAAATGGCATCATCGAAGTCAACACATTTATTGAAGGTCAAAATATTATGTGTGTAATTAATGATAACGGACCAGGATTCGCATTAGAAGCTATTAATCTGGTTTTTGAACTATTTGCTAAAGGTGATGCATGCAAGGATAATTGCACCGGGATAGGTCTTCCTGTTGCAAAAATGATAATGGAGGCACATGGTGGAAGTATAATAATTGAGAACAATTCCAGGGGTGGCGCTTCAGTAAAGCTACAATTTCAAAATGCTATTATGGAATGAATGCCAATGGAAACTTTTTGAATTTGCTCCTGATGTTCGATTCATATTATAATGATGAAGTTATCATGTTTCTAAAAATGTTAATATCTTTAAAAAATTATTAACAATTATATGTGAATGAGATCTTGTGATTATTATTCTAGCTTTATTCGTGTCGATCATTAGTCATTTTATCTATGAGCAACCAGAAACTGATTTTTGTTGTTGATGACGATCCGTTTATTAATATGCTGGTAGTTAAAAGATTTACTTCTGAAGGCTACATAGTCGAAGCATTCGAAACCGGAGAGGAATCACTGCAGGCAATTGATAGAAATCCCGATCTCGTGATCCTTGACTACCTTTTTGTCAGCCAGAGTAAAGAGATCATGAATGGAATGGAAGTATTCGATAAAATAAAAAAAATAAAACCTGATCTTCCTGTTATAATGTTATCGGGTCAGGATAAGGGAGAGATTGTCCTTGAATTTGCCAGGAAAGGTATTGATGATTATATCATTAAAGATAACCACCTTATTGATAACCTGAGTATAGCGATCAAAGAGCTTTTTGACAGGAAAGGCTGAATTATTTCAGAATAAAATTATATGTGATAGTGCCTTTTTGTATTGGAGGCGCATCTGATTTGGATTCAAACTGAGCCTCCAGTGCGGCCTCTTTAGCAACCCTAAGCAGGTATTCATCGAGCGTATTTGACCCCTTGAAACCCGGAACAGCCTGGATCACCTTTCCGGAAGGATTCACGCTAACTTCAACCACGACCTTCCCCTCGCCCTGATAATCATATTTTGGCAGCGGTAGCTTTTGATATCCACGACCCTGAAGGTTATAAGAGATACCTTCTTCGCCCCATCCGCTTCCATCTCCACGGTTTTGAGAATCAACAGCTTCGTTCTGAACACCCTGGTTACCCTGCCCTCCGGTGATACCTTCGCTAACAGACTGCGAACCGGCATTCTTCGAGTTGGCTAATGCATTCCTCGTCCTGTTCGTTATATCTGCCTGCCTCTGACGTTCAGCTTCTTTCCTTTTTCTTTCAATTTCTTCTTTTTCCTTTATGATTCTTTCCGCTTCGATTTCAGCTTTCCTTATTTTCTCGGCTTCGATCTGTTCCAGCCTCTTTTTCTCAGCCTCAGGATCAACTTTTTTAACTTCAGGAGCCTCTTCATTATTTTGTGTCAGCAGAGGATTTTCAGGCGAATCTGCTGCAGTTTGCGAAGGGACTGGGGGAGAAGTCTCTTCCTGTACGGCAGGAGGAGAAGGTTCGATGAGCCCCGATCCTGTTTCAGTGGTTCCGAAATTGACAAGGATGCCCTCTTCGGGCTCCGGTTTGGGTGGGACAGAGAATCCAAAAACAATAAGTAATACAAGGACAATGAGATGGACAATTATTGTACCAGCAATTCCTTTCCCCCGTTCAGAAGGAAATTTATGAAGGTCGTTATTTGGGCGTTGTTGCAATTATCAATTTATAATTATTTGCCTGTGCTATATTCATAACCTTTACAGCACTTTCAAAAGGAGCATTCCTGTCGACATGAAGTGCGATATAAGTTTCAGGATTACTGCCCAGTTTTTCTTTAAGCACAGCTTCCAGATCATCAATACTGACAAGCTGTTCTTCAACATAGTACTTCTGGTCGGTGGTAACTGAAACTGTTGTTTGCGGCTTGGCAGAAGTTTGAGTACTACCCCTGGGTAAAAGGAGCTTTAATGCAGTGGGATGAACCAGTGTCGAAGTTAACATGAAGAAAATGAGCAGGTTGAACACTACGTCAGTCATTCCTGTTGAACTGAAACTGATACTGATCTTATTTCTTTGAGATATTGCCATTTTAATGATCTGATTTTGCGGGTTCATTTAAAATATCCATAAATTCTGTAAGTGTCGCCTCCAGGTTAAAGACAATTCTCTCAACCCTGACAACAAGAGTATTATAGGCAAAATAGCCAAGTATACCTACAATAAGTCCGGCTACAGTGGTTATTAGTGCTGTATAAATACCATCAGAAAGGAGGGAAACCTCAATATTGTTACCAGCCTGCGACATTGCATAAAATGAGCGTACCATACCTATTACAGTTCCGAGGAATCCGAGCATAGGCTCTGCCCCGGTTATAGTAGCCAGTGTGGGAAAACTTTTTTCAAGCTTGGATATTTCCAGTTTTCCGACATTTTCAATAGCAGTGCTGATATCCTGCAATGGTCTTCCAAGTCTGTTTATTCCTTTTTCGATCATTCGTGCTGAGGGGCTGTCGGTCGACCTGCACAGTGCCAGAGCTGCATCCACTTTGCCGTCATGGATATAATCTTTGATCCTGTTCATAAAGTTCTGGTCTTCTCTTGTAGCTTTTCTTATGACATAAAATCTTTCAATGAAGATATAAGCAGCAACAAAAGATAAGAGTATGATGGGTATCATGACCCACCCTCCTTTAAAAGCAAGGTCAAGAAGAGTTAATTTCATCTCGCCTGCTTTTTCAACAGGAACAGAGCTATCCTGCAAAATGAAAAGTAGAAATCCCATGTCTTTAATTTATTTCGATTTTAAACATTAAATTATTTGATCATTAAACGTTTATTTACACGTGCGAAGATATTAAAAAACGTTTTTATACCTCGTTCTATTATATACGGTTAATAACAATACCGAATTATTTATTAACTAAGGTCTTATAAATGAGCATGACAGGGAAAGAGAGATTATTCTCCATCAGGGACAGGCTCTGCATCTTTTTTCATATCTGATTTATCTTTTTTCCTGAAAAGGTCGGAAAACCTGTCAAAATCCTGCTTAAAAAAGAAACCAAATCCCTGGGTATAAGGAGCCTGTTTTCCCGTGTAGGGGTTATTGAACCTGTTGAATACCTTAAATCGTATTTTGTCAGTTATTTTATATTCCACATCAAAATCGCCGGTTAATGGCTCAGTATTATTCGTAGCGCCTCCGGTTCCTCTAACATCGAAATTTCCGTTTATAACAACCTTGTCGTTAAGCAACTGTGTAGATAAGGCTAACTGAACTTCCTGGGAATTTATATCCTTGTACCCGGGTCGGTAGACAAATCCTATATCAACATCGTTGCTTATCTGCGATAACCAGTTGCTAAGCTGATTGGAAAGCATTTCAGTGGTTGTAACAGCCATCGCTGATGTGCCGGTACTCGTAGTGGAGGTGAGTGAAGATGCATATGAAGGATCTGCGTAGAAGCTGTTCATAACCAGCAGGTATAAAAACTGACGGCTCAGTTCTTCTTCTGTCGTTATTACATTCTTAAGATAAGTCCTTGTCTCTTCATCAGCTGTTGGCAGGTATATGTTAAAACCTACAACAGGATTGAAGAGTTTTCCAGTAAGGTTAATCTGACATTCGACAGGTATCCTCTCGTTAAAACGTTCATCCTGAAGGATTTCATATAAAGAAGCTTTGAGCTTATAAATTGCTTTTATGTCAATTTCTGCATTATCAATATCCCCGCTGAAAGTTATTTTGCCTCCATTCTCCACACTGAAGGATTTATTTAAAAAGTTTCCGAGAGTGAACAGGTAATCTCCATTTTCAATAATGTAATCGCCTGAAATTTTAAACTGGCCCTTGTTGTCGAGGCTGATATTCAGATTCCCGGAACCCCGCCCTTTCATGACGTCTCCGACTTTAGGATCGAAAATGATCTGGACTTCAGCATCAGGAGTTACCTCGAGGTCGAAATTTATATCCATACCTGTCTGCGTTGCCGGTGGAGGAATATTATTTACGATTGCTTCATCTTTCCGGGGTAATGAATCGTGACTTATAAACGAAATAAAAGAGTAATCAGATACTGTTTCGCTGTTATTTAAGGGAATATTAAACTTGGTGTTCTTACCTGTTTTTGCGGATATATCGAATGACAATAAATTTGGAACGCTCTTAATTGTAGTTACTCCGGAAGCATATGCAGTGCCATAAAACAGGTCATTGTCCTTGGGTTTTGTATTCAGCACCAGGCATTCATTCGGTGCCATGATATTCACATTAAGATCTGCACTGTATTCTTTAAAATTCTTGTGATAAACATAACCGCTAAGTGTTGCCGGATTCCCTTTTTCATCTGTCACTCTTACATTATTAAATTTGATTCCTTTTTTATCAAATCTGATCGAGTCATTTAAATTAAACCTGGCTTGCAGATAATCAATTTTTAAAGAAGAGTTTTCAGCCATTACTGCTCCCTGAAGATAAATCCTTCCATTACCCCCTGATAAGTTTACTTTTCCCGTTGCTGTCCCTGTAATTCCTGAAGCAAACATTTTAAGAAGCGGGTTCAGTGCATCAATTGGCAACTTATCAGCATTTGCAGTAAGATTAAACCTCTTTATTTCCGGGTTATAATATCCGGAAATATCCAGAGACTTTTTATTATTTAGGAGGTTCTCGGCATGAATATCTACAACTTTATTATCAATGTTCCAGGCAGAATTTATTGATACATTTCCGAACTGGCTCTCGAGCATTGAAAAATTAATGACCTTCAGACTGCTTTCGAATAATGGTTTTTTGTAAATATTTGTGAGTAAGATGTTCCCATTAACTTCTCCTTTGAATGAAGGTGAAAACGGGTTGGCATCGCTTTTTTTTATCACAAGGTAATTAAGCGGAGAAATATCAATCCCGTTAAATTCCAGATGCAGCGTATCTGACGGATCTTCAGATACAGTACCATCGACCAGGTAATAATGCTCCTTATTACTGATATAGAGTTTGTTTATCCTGATAGCATCTGAGTCGACACTAATAGACGAGTGACTTATTTTCCAGATATTATCCATGCTGAAGACTTCGGAAGAATCAATTTCGATATTCAGCGCCGGTTTTGCTTTTATATCCTCTTTTTTTATGAAGTTGCCTCTAGCAATGAACTCTCTCGGGTTTTGTAAACTTCCCTGATTATCCCAGTTCAGAGCAAATAAAAAACTGTCTGGCTTAGTACTAAAAATTACATTGAATCCTTTCAGCTCAGATTGTCCAAGTAGGTTCAGAGATGAACTCTTAAGCATTATTGATGCTCCGGGCCTGAGCCAGGATGCTTCAAGAGAAAAGTCCTTTAATATGTTGTTCCTGAAATTAAGACTGTCTGCCCGGGCATTTATTTTAATCAGACTGTCAGGAGAAATAGTACCGTTCAAAGTGCTTTTTTCTGAGATAAGGAATCCGGTACGGAGAAAATTATTGATTTTATCCGTGTTCCTGAAAGTGACATTAAAAGTAAAATTATTCTTAATTAATTCACTTTCCGGCACTGATGCCGAAAATCGCGACGGCATCATTGACGAAAGGATGGCCTTGAAAGCTGATCCCAGACCGGCAAAGTTATAGTGTCCCCTCAGATCAGCATCCAGAAAGTCGGTTCGAAGGCTTATTGCAGGTTTGTTGTTTTCAGTAAAGGTCCTGATAGAAAGATCATAAAGGTCAAGATTATTTCCATATTTCCTTAGTGTCGAGTTTAAAAGCTTTATTTCACCGTCAAGATTATCAATATTGCTGCCTTTGAAGTTGGCTGTCAGCAACATTGAAATCATAGAGGAAGTGTCCGATTTATCGAAGTTGAGCTTATAAAGATCCGCTTTGGGCATGTTAAGTGTAAAATTGAATTCAGGAAGTTTTGTACTGAAATTAAACATACCCAGGAGATCAAGTTTTATATTGTCATCTGATATTTCTACACTTCCATCCCAGGTTTTTTCACTGAAAACACCCTGCATTGAGATGTTTCTGTATTTGTATTTGTTCAGGTCGATACTGTCGATAGACCCTGTAAGATTTCCACTGAATTTTTTTAGGGAATAAGCATATCCATCGACATCAGCCTTCATACTCAGATGACCAAAAAAGTCGGATTTATCAGTCAGTTTGCCCAGGTTGATGCTGGTACCTGTAATAAGCCCTTTAACTTTAAACTTGTTCTTTTCTTCAGGTCTGAACGATATATCAGTATTTATTGTTCCTTCACTTGTTTCGACCTTGCCATAAGCAACAAAATCGGTTGTGAACCCTGTGAAACTGCCGGTAAAGGAGATATCGCCCAGTTTATATACGAATTCAGGAAGCGTGATGATCCCTTTCCCGGGGATATTTAAATTTTCAATGTCTGTTGCATTGATTATCAGACTGTTTATTCCAAGATAGATAAACGAATTTTCAAATTCAGGTAATCCGGAGATATCAAAATCACAATCAAGCTCTGTATGATTATTGTATGATATTTTAATATTCCTGCCTCTGAGCTCCGCTACTGTTCCGGATACTTTTCCTGATATGGAAACCGATTCATTCATCCCTTTTAAAAAAGGTACAAAATACTGGAGGTCAGAAGAATTTACCAGCGACCGGTCAAGAAGAATATCAAGGCTGACATCCCTGATAAAATTCTTAAATGAGGTGGAAGTGTCTCCTTTCAGCCAGACGTGCCGGAGGCTGATTATACTGCTGTCGCAATTCAGGTTCGCAGCATTGAATTGGATATTATTCTTTGCAAGGACAACATTGCTGGTCATCTTTCTTACGGTAAAACCGCCGGATTCCCTGAAGCCCAGGTTATAGACACTGAATGATATGGTATCATTATAAATTATAAAATCTTCTACTATACTGTTTATTCCCGACAGATGCAGATTGCTGAAGTCAATATTTGAATCAGACTTTTTTCCCATATTATTAATAAGAGAGAATCGCGCATTGCTGATATCGATCTGATTGATTTTAAAAATTCCTTTGGTTTTGGTTGTCGTATCGCCTGGTTGCCTTATCATATCAAGGTACCAGTTCAGGTTCAAAACCCCGGCCGAATCACTAATAAATGATATTACCGGATCGTTTACTATTATCCTTCCAAGAGTAATTCTTTTCTGTTTGAGATTAACCTTATTTATTCCTATGCTAACTTTATTTGCGTAAAAAAGTGTGTCACGGTGTTGATCTTTAATGAGTACATCGCTCATATACAGCCTGTTAAAAAACCGATATTCAAATTTTCCTACTTCGATCGTTGAACTTATCGATTCAGAAATATGACTGATTATCCTTTTTACAAGAAATGTCTGAACTTCAGGTATGCGCAGGATAAATGAAAGTAATGTCGGGAGGATGATGATAATCCCGAAAAATATGATGACATACTTAAATGATTTTTTAATACTTTTGATCATTATTTGGGCTAAAAAACCAAATATCAAAATAACCTAAAATATACGGAAAAACAAAGTAGTTATGGCAGTTACTATCCTTGCTATTGAATCTTCATGCGATGATACCTCTGCAGCAGTAATCCGGGATGGGTGCGTGCTTTCAAACCTTATTGCGTCTCAGGCAATTCATAAAGCTTATGGCGGGGTAGTTCCGGAACTTGCATCACGTGCACACCAGGCAAATATTGTGCCTGTAGTACATGAGGCTATTAAAATTGCGCAGGTAAGTATAGATGAGATTAATGCAGTGGCTTTCACACGAGGCCCCGGACTGCTGGGATCCCTTCTGGTCGGAACTTCATTTGCCAAGGGTTTCGCTCTTTCTCTGGACATCCCGCTTATTGAAGTCAATCATCTTCAGGCACATATCCTTGTTCATTTCATTATTCAGAAAAAGAAGGAGACCAGGATGCCGACTTTTCCTTTCCTGTGTTTGCTTGTTTCAGGTGGTCATACAAGGATTATCCTTTTAAAAAGCCATCTCGAAATGGAGGTGCTTGGGAATACAATTGATGATGCAGCTGGTGAGGCATTTGATAAATGCGGTAAGTTAATGGGTTTTCCTTATCCTGCGGGTCCTGCTATTGACAGCCTGGCCGAGGAAGGTAACAGCAAGGCTTTTAAATTTTCTAAACCATCAGTTAAAGGACTTGATTTCAGTTTCAGTGGTTTAAAGACCAGTTTCCTGTATTTTCTAAGGGACAATATCAGGAATGATCCTGGTTTTATTGAAAAAAACAGGGCCGATCTGTGTGCTTCTCTTCAAAATACAATAGTCACTATACTAACTGACAAGCTTGTGAAAGCCTCCACTCAAACAGGAGTAAAAGAGATTGGAATAGCAGGAGGTGTATCGGCAAATTCAGGATTAAGGAAGGCTGTCAGGGCGGAGGCTGAAAAACGTAACTGGAACCTCTTTATCCCTGATCTCAGTTTTACAACAGATAATGCTGCTATGATTGGAATTACCGGATATTATAAATATATTAGAGGTGAATTTTCCAGTCAGGATGTTGTACCTCTGGCAAGATTCTGATCTCTTTAATAAATTTTTATGATCCGATTTTTAATAAAATCAATTAGGGAAAGTTTTTTATTTATAATTTACTTAATTTCGGAGTAAATTTTCCAGGATGAATGAGCTGAGAATATCATCTTCAAAAAACTCGCCTGAAATCATTTTAAGCCCAAACGGGGTAATTAAAATAATTGGACGATCCATTCAGGAGAATGTTGCAGAGTTTTTTACTCCTGTTGAAGAATGGGTTGTTCAATATATTGAAGTGCCGGCCGAGATAACCTGCGTTGATTTGAACCTGGAATATTTCAACAGTGCCAGCGCCAAGGTTTTTATTCGTCTTTTCGAGTTTTTAAAACATGTTACCCTTAAGAATAAGAAGATTATTTTCAACTGGTATTATGAAGCCGGTGATGAAGATATCCTTGAACGTGGTGAATATTTCTCTTCAATTCTCGATGTGCCATTTAATTTTATAAAACTGGGCTGATTTTCCCGGAATTGTAAGTTATCCGTTCAATAAGCCAGTATCTGGCTCTTCTCTTTTCCGTATCCGTTTATCCAGATTTTGTTACTGTAGACTTCCACCACTGAATAACTCCCGGTATTTTCTGTCTCTACCATCCCCTTCATTGTAAGAAAATGTATTGAATTGAAATTGTCATAGTTGCCGGCATGATTATGGCCATTGAACCAGGCTATAATGTTGTCGTAATTCTTAAGTAAATGGAGGACATCATTGTAATTGAGTAAGTTATAAATAGATTCAGGGAATACAGGAAAATGGCACAATATAAATACTTTCTCACCCTTCAAAACTGCGTCATCAAGCTCACTCTTCAGCCATGCAAGCTGTTTTGTGCTGATACCTCCATTCCATTCAATAGCATTTACGGCACCTTCATTTTTCAGGTTTACTATATAATCTTCTGCCTGTTGTATCATGGTCTTGTTATTTCCGGCATATATGCTCATCTCATTGCCATTAAGTGCAATGAATCTGAAATTTTTAAAAACAAAAGAATAATATCCTTCTTGTGAAGGTTGGTGTATGGGAAGACGGTGTTTATAACGGTTGTCGACAGAATAATCATGGTTCCCTGATAGATGGTAGACCTTGATCCCGGAAGAATCTATAATATTCAGGACAGGTTTAAATGATTCAAAATTGTGATCAATCAGGTCACCCATGTTAAATATAAAATCAACAGAATCTTCACGTAATGAATTCATTGCATCCCTTAATTTTGAAAGGGAGTTCCTGTAATACCGGGAACCTTCAGCTTCACAGCTGCAATATTGTACATCAGCAATTAAGCCAAATGAAAAGAGAGGCTTACCAGCCTGATGAGCCGGATCATGATAGTCGGTTTTGCCGGATTCAGACATATAAAAAAAAGTAACGACACCCAGTATTGATGCAAAAATCAATTTCAGCATAATACAGTAAAGGTAACTAAAGAAAGCTAAAAAGAGAAGGTGTCAGAATGCAATTAATAATATTAGTTAACACATGGATCAGAGACTCTTCCCATAAATATTATCGAATTGGTTGTGCTTTCCCTGATTATAAAAATAAATGGATGATCTGCATTAAAAACCAGGACATTTTATTCCGGCTTTTTCTTATGCTTTTTAAAAGTCTCTATGTATGCTTTCAGATAGATCAGCGAGAAGACGAAAAATATCATCCCCATTAAAAGCAACATAATAAATACGAATACTGATGGTTTCCCCAGATATGGAACAGGATGTTTTAACCTGTAAGTATAACCTATAATAGTATATAGGATAACCATTATTGAGATTATCAGGCTGAAGATGATCGTTGTTCCGTCGAAGATCCTCGTTGTCTTGTAAAAATTTGTATTCTTAAAGCGGACGTATGAAGCTTGTGCATATACTTTTGCGCGTTGTCGTGACCTGTTCTGCCTGTATTTTCTCCAGTTTTCCATTGCCTGCCTGTATGCTTCGTCATCAGTGTTCATCTTCTCATAATTTGTTATGAGGAATTCATAAGCTTCCGTAACAACGATGAACATATCTTTGGCATCGGGAGAATGATTGATATCGGGGTGATACATACGTGCCTTCTGTCTGTAGGCTTTCTTAATATCATCAAGCGGTGCTCCGGGAGTTAATTCAAGTACCTTATAATATTCAGCTAATGTCACTATTACCAAATTTCAGATTTCGGATTGTAGATTGCGGATTGTTAATTTTAAATCTTTATCCCAGATCCGCTATCCGAAATTATTTATACCGGAAAGGTACTGGTTTTTTATTTAACAATTCCCGTGAAACCCATGAAGGCAAGAGCAAGTATACCTGCTATAACCAGTGAAACAGGAACCCCTTTCATACCTTTTGGCACATCTGCCAGCTCAAGCTGTTCCCTTATGCCGGCTAGTATAATTAATGCCAGCCCGAATCCTATTGCATTTGAAGCTCCGAAGACAACTCCTTCCAGAAGATTATAGTCCTTCTTAATAACAAGTATTGCTACACCCAGAACAGCACAGTTGGTTGTTATGAGGGGTAAAAAGATCCCCAGAGCCTGATATAGCGGCTGACTTATTTTTTTCAGGATGATCTCTACCATCTGTACAAGAGCTGCGATTATCAGGATGAATGTTATTGTCTGCATAAATGCAATACCAAGCTTATTCAGAATATAGGTCTGAACAAGGTAAGTGACCATGGTTGCCAGAACCAGGACGAATGTAACAGCACCAGCCATGCCAAGAGCAGTATTTACCTTGCTTGAGACACCAAGGAAAGGACATATTCCCAGGAACTGAGCCAGTACAATATTATTGATAAATACAGCTGATATTATGATTAATATATATTCCATAGCATAGTTGTTTTAGGTTTTTCTTATCCTGTTTACCAGGGCTATGAGGTATCCAAGCGCAAAGAAGGCTCCGGGTGCAAGTATGAATACCAGAATACCATCGCCTTTGATGAATTTATATCCGAATATTGCTCCGCTGCCTGCTATTTCGCGGAAAGCGCCTAATACACCAAGCGCCATAGTAAATCCCAGGCCCATTCCCATACCATCAATGAATGAAGAAAGTACACTGTTTTTACTGGCAAATGCTTCGGCTCTCCCCAGGACTATACAGTTAACCACAATAAGCGGGATAAAGATGCCCAGTTTTTCATATAACCCCGGAACATAAGCCTGCATAACGAGGTCAACTACAGTCACAAATGAGGCAATTACTACTATAAAGGCAGGAATGCGAACCTTATCCGGAATTAAACTGGAGAGGAGGGAAATGACTACGTTGGAACCCACGAGGACGAATGTTGTGGCAATTCCCATGCCAAGACCGTTCAATGAGGATGATGTCGTGGCTAGAGTGGGGCAGGTACCAAGCACCAGCACCAGGATGGGGTTCTCTTTAAAAAAACCTTTAGTGAAATTTTGTAACTGATTCATTTCAGACCTCCTTTTTCAAGTGTATTATAGGCTCTCTGAACAGCATCGCAAAACGCCCTGGAACTTATTGTAGCTGCGGTTATTGCATCAACAGGACCTCCATCCTTCTTTACTTTAAGATTGAAGTCAGAAGGATTTTTACCGCTGAACTGATCCTTGAATTTTGATTCTGTCATCCTGGTACCAAGACCAGGCGTCTCTTTTTGTGAGAGTACTGTGATATTGATTATAGTCCCGTCAGGTTTAAATCCTGCCATAAGACTGATATGCCCGCCGAAACCTGCATTTGTATAAGTGCTTACTGCATAACCTATAATATTACCATCTATTTTTGCAGGGTATATATCGAGACTGTCGCCTTCGCCCGTTGGAAGACGAAACATTTCCTCATCAGGATTATTATTGAAATCAGGGACCACCTGTTTTATTGCCCCGAGTCTTTTATTAAGTATTGACAGTTCTATGGGTCCTTTGGTCAGTTCATAGACGAATCCCAGACATGCTGATGCTCCGAGGGCTATTAGCGTCAGCGACAATACCATATTTCGGAATGTTGATTCGGTCTTAGCCATTTATCACCTCCTCACCAAATCTTTTTGGTTTGATATATGCATTCATCAGCGGCACAAATGCGTTCATTATTAATATTGCAAATGATACACCTTCGGGATATGCACCCCAGACCCTGATAATTACAGTAAGAATCCCGATCCCGCATCCGTATATTATCATAGCTTTCGGGTTCATAGGTGAAGTGACATAATCGGTTGCCATGAAAATGGCTCCCAGGAGTACACCGCCTGCAAGAATATGAAACATTGGACCAGCATTTTTCTCGGGGTTTACCAGCCATAGAATTGTAGTAAAGAGTGCCAGGCTTCCAATAACTGAAACAGGAATATGCCAGGTAATTATTTTTTTCACAAGAAGATATATAAACCCAATAAGTAATGCAATTGCTGCAATCTCGCCCATGGATCCTCCTGTATTGCCAAGGAACATTTGTGCCGGTGTTGGTATCTGCGATATAAGCTGCGAGATTGATTCCCCATTCTTAAGCCCTTCTTTAACGATTGCCAGGGGAGTAGCGCCTGTTACAGCATCAGTATAACCAGTTCCGAAACCCCCGGGTACAGGCCATGAAGTCATCTGTACGGGAAATGAGATCAGCATAAAAACGCGGCCCACAAGTGCCGGATTAAAAGGATTATTGCCCAGTCCGCCAAAAGTCATTTTCGCTATTGCAATTGAAACAAAGCTTCCGATTACAATAATGAAAACAGGAAGGTTGGACGGCAGGTTAAATGCGAGAAGCATACCGGTAACGAGTGCTGATCCGTCGTTAATGGTCAAAGGCTTTTTGAAAATTAATTTCTGGATAAGATATTCGAACAGAATACACGACGTTACAGATGTTACAGTGACAATTATAGCTGCATATCCAAAATAAAAAATTGATGCAAAGAGGGCGGGCAGGAGGGCAATTACTACCCCCAGCATCAGCTTTCTCGTTGTCTCTTTGCCGTGAGTATGTGGTGATGGTGATACTGTCAGTAAATTGCTCATCAGATTATTAAGTATATCTTATTGTTTAACAACACGTTGACGGGCCATTTTAATTACAGTTGATTTTCCAAGACGAATATAGTCAAGAAGGGGACGCCCTGAAGGGCATATATAGCTGCAGGACCCGCATTCCATGCAATCGGTAATTCTTTCCTTTTCAGCTCTTTCAAAAAAACCTTTTTCCGATAGTGTCATCAGCAGAAATGGTTCAAGGTTCAGAGCGCAAGCTGCAACACACTTTGCACATCTTATACATGGTTTCACTTCCATCCTCTCTGAATCCTGGCGGGGAAAAAGAATAATACCTGATGTCCCTTTCACAACCGGCACATCTGCACTGTATAAAGATTTCCCCATCAAAGGGCCCCCCGAGACGATTTTCCCTGTATCCTCCGGCATGCCTCCGGCAGCCTCAATGAGGTTGATTACGGGTGTGCCTGTCCTTACAAAAAAATTGCCTGGTTTCTTAACTGATTTACCGGTTATCGTGACCACTCTTTCAAAGAGAGGTTTATTCTTTTGAATTGCTTCATAAACAGCAAAAGCAGTACCTACATTATGTACTACAGTGTTGACATCGATCGGCAAGTGTCCCGAAGGAACTTCCCTGTCAATAAGAGCTTTAATAAGCTGTTTTTCAGCTCCTTGTGGGTATTTGACCTTAAGAGGAGAGACTGTAATCCCTTCGAAATCTGATGAGAGCTTTGTAAGATGTTCAACAGCATCTTCTTTGTTATTTTCTATCCCGATTATGGCAGAGTTAACATTAAGGGCTTTCATCAGAATTGAAACGCCGATAAGGATTTCCTCGCCTCTTTCTAACATCAGCCTGTGATCAGATGTAAGGTAAGGTTCACATTCAACACCGTTGACTATCAGGATATCGCATCTTTTACCGGCAGGTATAGTAAGCTTGACATGAGATGGAAAAGTAGCTCCTCCAAGTCCAACAATACCTGATTCCAGGCATCTTTTTATTATTTCTTCTGATGACAGCTTTATTTCGGTGATTATTTCGGGGCTCCTGTCTATAGTATCGATCCATTCATCTCCTTCAACATCAATAAATACGGCAGTTTGTTTATAACCGGTGCTGTCAATTACTGAATCAATCTTATTAATTTTTCCTGATACCGAAGAATGGACATTGGATGTAACAAATCCTTGGCCTTCAGCTATAACCTGTCCGGTTTTTACATAATCCCCTTTATTGACAATTACGGTCGCAGGCACCCCAATATGCTGGGATACAGGTATAGAAACGCTCAGGGGCAGGGGCAGGTACTCGATCGGAATGCCGGATGTAAGTTTATTTTCTGGTGGATGAATACCTCCTATGGGAAATGTTTTCAACGTTTATATTGTTTTCATGTATTTAACATAGGTGTCAGGCTGTAACTGATTCTGATGCAACTTCAACTTTTGGTTTCCTTGGAGGAAAGTTAAGTTCAATTATAGAATTTGTAGGGCATTCAGTAACGCATTTCCTGCAGAATGTGCATTTAAATGCATCGATATAAGCAAGATTATTCTCAATGGTAATCGCATCGAATTCACATACTTTAACGCATTTGTAACAGGCAATACATGCAACCTTGCAGGCTCTTCGTGCCGGTCCTCCCTTATCGCAGTTTGAGCATGCCACATAGATCTTACGGTCTTTTTTAGCCTTTTTTCGTAATTCAATAAGGTTCCGGGGGCAAGCCTTGACACAGGCACCACACGACACACATTTATCATCAATGATCACCGGCAGTCCGCTTTCGTAATTCATATACATTGCATCGAACGTGCAGGCCCTTACACAATCGCCGTTGCCGAGACATCCATAACTGCAGTCAGTATCTCCAATGTAGAGGTTATGGATGATTCTGCAATCTTGTACCCCGTCATAAACAGAGGTACGTGGTCTTTTATCAGGAGTTCCATTACAAAGCAGGACAGCTACAGTCGGATCGACAATCGGAGCCACTTTCCCCAGAATTTTCGCTGCCTCCTCCATTACAGCGGCGCCTCCGACAGGACAATTCAGGTTTTCAAAAGTCTCGGCTTTAACCAGCGCTTCAGCAAAATTTCGGCAACCGGCAAAACCGCACCCTCCACAGTTGGCGGCAGGAAGAACCTCCTGTACCCGGTCAATCCTGGGATCTTCAAAGACCTTGAATTTCTGAGCAATAAAATATAGAATCACTGCCGAGAATAAAGCCAGAAGACTCAGACAAATAATTGTAACTAAGACCGTGGAACTCATTAATCAGGCTTTAATGGTAAAAGTAAATTTTTTGCTGATGCGTTTTCTGAATACCCATAAAATAAAATAATATGGAATCAGGACAGATATTGCCCCAAGGCCTGCCTCCAGTTCCGATACTCCTGATGAAGCAAGGATTATGAGAACAAGAATAAGAAGGATCAACGGGAAAACATAACCGAGCATCACTGCAGCATATCCTGCAGATTTTTTCATCACTACTGTTACATGATCGCCGGGTGACAGATTGAAAATTCCCGGTACCACAACATTCTTTTCCTCCATGCCGGAAAGTGAGCATGATCCCTCGGCATGACATCCTGCGCAGGCTGAAACTGATAGAATTTTTATTGTAACAGAATTATTATCAGACCTCTGCACTATGCCATCGTGTTCAATACTTTCGAAATCGACTGATCCGCTCATGAGATACCCCCCAAAAATAAAAACGCAAAATTAGAATTCCTGTAAGAATGGATAATGTTTTTTGTCAGGATTTAATAGTGTTCAGATAATTTATTATGATTTTAAATAAAAGTCTCTCAGCTTATATTGCTCCACGATTGTTTTTTGCTGAAGAGACGTTTCAAGCCTGCGGCAAGAATAAGATTCTCATTTTTACTCAGATCCGGATCCTGAGTAAGGATTCCTTCTGCAATATTTCTTACATACTCTATTATCTGACCATCTCTTCCCAGGTCAGCAATTTTCAGGTCGAACGGTATGCCGCTCTGCATTGTTCCTTCGATATCTCCCGGACCCCGGAGTCTCAGGTCAGTTTCCGCTATCTCGAATCCATCATTTGTCCTGATCATTACTTCCACTCTGGCTGCAGCCTCTTTTGATAATTTTCCCGAGCTCATAAGGATACAATATGACTGGTCTGCACCCCTGCCAACACGGCCCCTCAGCTGATGAAGCTGTGATAATCCGAATCTCTCAGCACTCTCAATCACCATTACTGTGGCATTTGGTATGTCCACACCTACCTCAATTACAGTTGTTGCAATAAGAAAATGCGCTTTACCTTCTTTGAAAAGTCTCATTGATTCTTCCTTAACGGATGGAGTCATCTTTCCATGCACTACGCTTATACAGTACTCCGGTGGAGGAAAAACCCTTGACATTGTGTCCCACCCATCTTCAAGGTCCTTATAATCCATTTTTTCGGATTCCTTTATTAAAGGATATACTATATAGACCTGCCGGCCTTCCGCGACCTGTTTTCTGAGGAATCCATATACTTTATTTCTCTCAGAATCAAGGAAATGCATTGTTTTCACAGGAATCCTTCCGGGAGGCAGCTCGTCGATGACAGAGACATCCAGATCACCGTAAAGAGTCATCGCCAGTGTTCGCGGAATAGGAGTGGCCGTCATTACAAGAACATGAGGAGGAGTGATGTTCTTTTGCCATAGTCTGGCCCTCTGCTCAACTCCGAACCTGTGCTGTTCGTCAATGATTACAAGTCCAAGGTTTTTGAACTTTACATTCTCCTCAATCAGGGCATGAGTACCAATGAGTATATTAAGAGATCTGTCGAGCAACGATTCGCTTATTTCATTCCTTAAAGATTTTTTTGATGATCCTGTCAGCAGCCTGACCTTTATTTTCATTCCCTTAAGCATCGTGGTTATTGTCTGGTAATGCTGACTGGCAAGGATTTCGGTAGGAGCCATGATGCATGTCTGGAAACCATTATCTATTGCAATAAGCATGCTCATAAGAGCCACAAGTGTTTTTCCGCTTCCTACATCTCCCTGCAACAGACGATTCATCTGTTTTCCTGAACCGAGATCCTTACGTATCTCTTTCATGACCTTTTTCTGTGCTTCAGTAAGGGAGAAAGGGAGGTTGTTGAAATAAAAAGTATTAAAGTTCTCTCCGACATTTGAAAATACAAATCCGCTGGTTTTCCTGGTTCGGTTATTTTTGAACCTAAGAATATTAAGCTGGATGAAAAAAAGTTCCTCAAATTTAAGGCGGTATCTTGCCTTTTCAAGTTCAGCTGGATTTGAAGGGAAATGGATCTTGTTAAGAGCATCATGAAGCTCCATGAGATTGTATTTACTGACGATATAATCAGGCAAAGTTTCCGGGAGTCTGAAACTTAACTGTTTAAGAAGGTTTCCGACCAGTTTGCCGACTGCTTTTGACGTCAGAAAATGATTTTTAAGATTTTCTGTGGTATTGTAATGTCCCTGAAGCGCGGATGTAATTCTTTCGGCTGCTTTGCTAACGGCTTCTATTTCAGGGTGTATTATATTTATGATGCCATTAAATACCCCGGGTTTGCCAAAGACAATGAATTCAATACCTGGAACATAACTTTGCGTAATCCATTTAACTCCTTTGAACCATATCAGTTTTATTGTCCCGCTTTCATCCTGAAAATCTGCCACCAGCCTCTTCCCGGCTCCACGGCCTTCAGTATAATAACCCTTTATCATTCCCCTTAACTGAACATAAGGAAGATCGGGATCAAGTTCAGAAATTTTGTAAAATTTCGTTCTGTCAATATACTTATAAGGGAAATAGTACAGAAGATCCCGAAATGTATAAATATTCAGGTCATTATTCAATAATTCAGCCCTTTTGGGGCCTACTCCCGGCAGATATTTAATATTTGTATCAAGAAAATCCTGCATTGATAATCAGAATTTTTTTTTAAGAATTAAAAGATAATTATTCCTCCAAGATTAAAATCATTCTTAAAAGATAATCGAAAATACTTAATTTTGCGAACCTTACCTAAAATATTAACTGTTCAGAATGTTTTTTTTCAGAGCTTCCAGATATCTGCTTTATTATCTATTTTCAGGACACAGGAAGGGTTATGGTATTCATAGTCCTTTCACTTTTGACATCGTCTCCCGGGTTTTCAGGAATAAAATCAACCCCGACATTGTCTTAAGAATTGAAAGCATCAGAAAGAAGAACAAATCCGATAAAAGAGAAGTGACATTTAACGATCTTGGAGCAGGTTCCGCAAGAATGGATTGTACCAGAAGGAAAGTATCAGACATAACCGGTTATTCATCAATTCCTGCCAAATACGGGATTCTGTTGTCAGTACTGGCATTGGAATATGGTAATAAAAACATTGTTGAATTCGGAACATCAGTAGGGATAAGCTCCATGTACCTTGCGTCCGGCTCCCCGGATTCTGTCGTTTATACCATGGAAGGATGCCACGCTGTATGTGAGATTGCTAAAGAAAATTTCAGACTATGTGGACTTGAAAATATCAGGTTGATAGAAGGATCCTTTGATGACCTGTTGCCAGAACTAAGAGAAGAGGCGATTAACCCCGGTCTTGTTTTTATAGATGGGAACCATAAAAAGGAACCGATTTTAAAATATTTTAATGAAATGGCGGATATGTCAGTTGAAAACAGTGTGATAATCATTGATGATATTCATCAGTCACCTGAAATGGAAGAGGCCTGGGATGAAATCAAAAAACATGAACGGGTTTCGGTAACAATTGATATTTTTAGAATGGGAATGGCTTTTTTAAGGCATGGGATGAACCGTATTAATTACATTGTCAGGTATTAACAAAAATTAAGTAAATATAATTTAATATTTAACTAAAATAATCTAATTTCGGAAATTCAAAAATAAGAGTTTATGGAGAAAGTAATTGAGATTCATAATATTGTAAAGAACTATCAGATTGGGACAGTGATTGTGAGAGCATTAAGGTCTGTTTCTATTGATATTAAAAAAAATGAATATGTGGCTATTATGGGGCCGTCCGGTTCTGGAAAATCAACACTTATGAACCTTTTGGGCTGCCTCGATACCGCTACCAGCGGATCATATATTCTAAACGGTACCGACGTAAGCAAGATGGAAGATGATTATCTTGCTGAGATCAGGAACAAGGAAATAGGATTTGTATTTCAGACCTTTAACCTTTTACCGAGATATACTGCTCTTGAGAATGTTACCTTACCTCTTATTTATGCAGGTGTTCAAAAAGCTGTCAGAGAAAGTCAGGCTATTGAAACACTTGAGCAGGTAGGACTTGCGGACAGGATGACTCACAAGCCAAATGAACTTTCCGGAGGCCAGCGGCAGCGTGTCGCTATTGCCAGGGCTCTTGTAAATAAACCTTCCATCATCCTCGCAGATGAGCCTACAGGAAACCTCGACAGTAAGACATCTCTCGATATTATGGGACTCCTGGATGTTATTCATAATAAAGGAAATACTGTGATCGTTGTAACTCACGAGGAAGATATTGCCAGGCATGCTGCACGCATTATAAGGCTTTTCGACGGAGAAGTCGCTCAGGATGTTCCAAACGAGAAATATATAGTATATCAGAAGAAATAATAACCATTTTTAACCGGTAAATCTTTATATTTGATAGTTATGAAGATTTATACCCGTACCGGCGATGATGGAACAACCTCTTTGGCAGGAGGTAAACGGGTTCCGAAATATCATTCCCGTGTAGAGGCCTACGGTACTGTTGATGAATTGATTTCATGGATAGGCCTTTTAAGGGACCACAGGGAAAACTCTGAACGAAAAGAATTCCTTATTTTTATACAGGAACAGCTCATGTTATGTGCTGCAAGCCTGGCCTCAGACCCTGCAAATAAGAGAGGTAAAAAATTTTCTCTTCATCCACGCTCAGTTAAAAGGCTCGAATATGAGATTGATAAGATGGAGGAACAGCTAAAGCCCCTCAAAAATTTTATTCTTCCGGGTGGGAATATCCTCATTTCATATTGCCACATAGCCAGATGCGTGTGCAGAAGAGCTGAAAGAGCAGTGTTAAAACTTAATCAAACAGAAAAAACTCCCCTGTCGATAACTAAATTTCTGAACAGACTCGCTGATTATTTATTCGTTCTATCCAGAAAAATTAGCTTAGAACTTGATATTGAGGAAGTTAAGTGGCTAATTTGATCATTCAAAAATCTTTAAAAAAGCTATTGCTTATTAAATAAAATAATATATATATTTGCAGACTTTGAAGAAAAATAATTTGAACAGGAAATTATGTACTGGACACTTGAATTAGCATCAAAGCTTGAGGATGCTCCATGGCCTGCTACCAAGGATGAGCTGATAGATTTCGCAATAAGGTCGGGTGCTCCGATGGAGGTGATTGAAAACCTTCAGGAGATTGAAGATGAAGGAGATATATATGAAAGTATTGAGGATATCTGGCCTGATTATCCAAGTAAAGACGATTTCTTTTTTAATGAAGATGAATATTAGCAAAGAGGGACAGAAAAACGGGCCCTCTTTTTCATTTTTTACTCTCCCCAAATATATCCAGTACTTTTCTAGGACGTAAGTTATCGAACCAGCTAAATCCGTCGAGGTGCTTAAATGTTTCAGGCGACATTGAAGGAGGATCTATGATCCCTTCCGGACTCTGATATTGATAAATATCTTTAATCTTACCATCTTCAACTAATATCTCTATGCTGGCACACCTGGCACTGTTTACTCCCACAATCTTATCACCATCAACAAGATAATAGATTGATTCACCGTTACCCTCAATGTTTATTTTATATAGTTTATTATCTTTAAAATAGCCTGTCAGCGATCGTCCCTTAATCTGATCGAATCTGAGCGTATCGACCTGGCTTACAATAAAAGCTGAGTTGTAGAGTTCCATCCTGTCGGCCTGACTGTTTTTTGTAAAAATAGCCATAGAATCAGATGTAAGCTGGTTTTCCTCTGACCAGAGAACAGGATATGTGTAGAGCCTGATGACAGAATCCTGGAAAGAGTAGGAGAGAGAATCGCATTTAGCCTGCAGGTCTTTGCTAAAGATCCGGCAGCCATGAAAAGCCCTCATCAGCCTGTATCCCTCAGCCGAGGTATCTGAAACTGCAACTGTTAAGGCGCTTATTGTATCGGCATGTAAAAAGAGGGAATCATTTTTTGAAACCTGAATAAACATAGCACTATCTGTTACCAGGAACCTCTCCGGTTCCTTAAAGTACCAGGCATAGTTGCCTTTTACAATTATATTATTTGTTGTATCAGAAATAGTTATATTTCCAAACGATTCTCCATAACCTGTTTCATCATCATAGTATATCGAGTCGCCCTGAATTATCTGTTGCCGGTTATCAATAAAGGCTTTCTTCGATATCCTGGATTTGTTATTTTTAGTATCGTACCATCCACGTTCACAATAAAGATAGATACTGTCGCCTTTCATTTCTGAGGGTCCGGTAAAGATTGCGGTTTTCGATTCGGTGTTATAATCCATTGTATCTGCAGTCATTATATAATCAGGATTAATAATTTTTACACTATCCTTAAAATGAAACAGGTTTTTGGAAACATAAAAAACACCTATTTTACTGGTTAGTTTGTTTTCACCATTAATTATCCTTCCGCTGTCAGTGTATTGAGCAATTTTCTTATTTACATCATAATGGATTGAATTTGTAAAAAGATGAGTCTCTTTATTGATAAGTTCAACATTATTATTCAATATAGCGCTAGCCGTCAGGCCGTCATAAAGAAGATAATTACCGAATATTTCGAGGGTATCTCCCTGCTTAATATGTATTTTGCCGTATGCTATTACAAGGTTCTTATCGGGAAAGAAATGGGCACTGTCACATTTCATGTTGATATCGTTATCCTGCAGTTCCACTTTCCCCAGGAGCCTGTGCCAGTCTTTTCCGGTCACCATGTCCCTCTCCATGTTTTCCTCATCTGCATGGGTAAGATAGATTCTCCGTTTTCCGCCTGTCTTTGCCTGTTGTTCCTGCGAATATAGAGTAAAGGTAAGAGTTAGAAATATCACGACACTTAACAGATGTCTGACAGAAATAATCCCGGACCAGCGGTACAGGGATTTTATTTCAGCCATCCTTTGCTCAGATTGTCGCATGATTTGAATTCATCGCTTATTTTAATGTAGGTAACCTCAATTTTTTTTCTTATCCAGTCGTCATACGTTTTTGTTCGTTTATTCATTAATGCTGCTGTATAAAGGTTCTCATAGTCGTCTTTAAGATTGGCTCTGTGAGCAGGTATTTCATTATCAAGTCGTACTAATCTGAAAACTGTATTCCCGTTTTCATCAGTTGTCCGGAATGGATCCGATATCTCTCCGACCTTAAGGTCTCTTACCTCCACATACATCTCCGGATTCAATTCTTCGAGAGTGAACCAGGTATTCCGTTCCGAAGGATCAGTGCTAACGAATTTACCGCCATTGATTCTGCTGTCTTTATGACTCGAAAAACGTAATGCGGCATCTTTGAAAGTAATGCTGTCCTTTCTTATGAGGTTTGCCAGGCTGTCGAGCTTCGACATTGCCCGGGCTTTTTGTTCAGGCTTAACTTTAGGTTTGATGAGGATGTGACGTGTATTCACCAGATCTCCTTTGCGGTCTATTAGTTGAATAATATGAAATCCCAATCTGGTTTCAACAATTTTTGAAACAGTGTTTTTTGTAAGACTGAATGCTGCATCTGCATAAGGCTTTTCCAGCTCTCCTCTCATCATATAACCAAGCTCTCCTCCGCTGGAAGCGGAACCAGGATCTTCTGAATACATAATAGCCAGAACATTGAAAGGTTTCCCGGCAAGGATCTGACTTCTTAAATCCAGTAGCTTCTGACGGGCTTCTGCTTTGTTTTCTTCATTGTCGGGCGGATCAAGCTGAATAATACTTATCTGAACCTTTGCAGGAATAACAGGCAGGGAATCTTTTGGAATGTCTGAAAAGAATTTCTTCAGTTCATTTGGGGTTACTTTTATGTTTTCTGCAATCTTGCTTTGTACTTCATTGATCGTCGTTTGTTCAACAAGCGCTTTACGGATATCCCGTTGTATTTCAACATAACTCTTCTTGAAATATCCTTCCAGGGCGCTTTCGCTTCCGGCTCTCCTGATAGCATCATTCATTCTTACATTAAGCTCTCCCTCAACCTGATCCGGAGTAATAATAATACTGTCAATTCTGGCCTGGTCGAGAAAAAGTTTTGAAATAAGCAATTGCTGCAGTATTCTGCATCGCAATACATCATCGGAGGTCCTATCTCCATTATGTTTCATATCAAGAACATTATTCTCAATATCTGAAAGATAGATTACTTCATTCCCGACAATCGCAGCCACTGACTCCACAAGCGTCTGCGCTTTTACCAGATTTAATCCAGAAAGCAAAATCCCCGCCACTACCAATAATAACCCTGAACCTTTTTTCATTATTTAAAAATTAATATATCCTGAAATTATTCTCTTTTATGGCATCATTATAAATACCGTTCTCAAGAGCCTGAATAAACTCAAATCTCCTGTTATTCCATATTATTCTTTTAATGTCTTCCCTGACATATTCAAAAGGTGCCAGTGTAGACCTGAGTCTGTAATCCCTGATTGATACCATATATATATCTGTTGAATCATTCGATTCAAAAAATGATGTTCTCTTAAGGAAGTTTTCCTGGTTTTCAATATTCTCATTCAATTCGATTAGAATTCTGTTGAGAGGTACCCATTCCTCGTTAAAATCATCGAACTTCTCTGCAAACTGGTAACAAAGTGTCTCAAGCTGTTGAAGATCAGTTTGATCATTTGAGCGGGCAAGGGTCCTGATCCTGCCGATCGATGGAGTTTCAAAAGAGAGCTTGATAAAAAGGGCTTTAACAATATTTGAATTGAGCATAAAACTTGACTGATTGGCAGAATAGTAATTTTCCATTTCAGCATCAGTAACAATGGTATCCATTCTTTCAAGCATCATTTGTCTCTGATACTGATAAATTACCAGGTCGGTCCTGGTCTCTTCTAATTGTGTTTCGATTTCACTCTTAAGTTCCGGTGAAAGATTGTCTTTTGCTTTCTGGAATACCAGCTCTTTTTTTGCCCACCTGTTTATAAAATTCTGTATAAAAGCAGTACTGTCGTCCTTTGATGCTCCCTCCTGGATCATCGAAGGAACCTGGTCGAGATAAAGAATCATATCTCCGGCTTTTGCAAGGGGAACCCTCTTTGCAGTATTGTTTTTATTTACGCAACCTGCTGAAAGTAAGATGATTATTAGAAAAACCAGGAATCTATTCATTCTTCAGAAAATTTTTAATCTCATTAAACACAAGATCGTCAATCTTAACGGTGTATTTTTCCTTTAATTGTTTAAGCCATTCATTCTCGAGATATTCCTGATAGCCGGTCATCATTTCTCCCCTTATTTCTTCAAAGGGTAAAGGAGCCGGTTCCATGACCTTGTTAATTACAATTACTGCAGGAAAGTTATTTATCCTGATGTATTGAGGTCCTGTAACCCAATTAATATTGTCTATTTCAGGATTATCGCCGGTGAACCACTTTCCTTCTGTTATAACGAGAAGTGAATCGTGGGTACTATTTATTTTATCCAGCATTAGTCTGTCTGTTCCCTCTTTCTTTGAGAATTTTCTATACGACGAGTGAAGTAATTTTTCTTCGTCCTTCGACCTCAATGTGTATAATTTTGCTTCTATTCCCCGGCGGGAAAGGAAATCATGCTTGTGTTCCTCGTAATATTTCTTTAAGCCGACAGTGTCTTCCTGTACTTTGTTCCAGACTTTTTCTCCGGAGATTTCAAACAATAACATGCCATCGTGAAATTCATTCATGAGGTAACGAAAATCGGGATATTTTTTTTCGAGGATAGAATTTTCATACTTTATTATCTGATCAGAGATGCTTGCCTCTATGGATTGATTTATAAAATAAACAGGGTCATCAGTTATTATCATAGAACATCTTTTCTCGATGTATGCAGCAAATTCTTTTGTTGTAAGGTGCTGGTCTGCAAATGAATAAAGATACCCGGATGGGATACTGGCCCTGTTGTACCTGGCATTACCCTTCATTATCATAGTATCGGTATTCTGTGTAAACCAGTTAAAAGCTGCCTGGTTGATCCTGAATTTATACTCCTTTTCAAGTTTCTTAACGAAGTATTTTTTGCTTAATGAATTAAGGTACGACTGATTAATCTTACTTTCGAGATACGACCTGGTCTCTTCATATGATCCCGGAGGTTTCTTATCAAGAAGTTTTATTATGTGCCAGCCATAGATAGTTCTTACAGGTTTTGTATATTTTCCTGTATCGGGGATGGCGAAAGCTGCTTCGGAAAAGTCAGGGATCATTTCTCCGGTGCCGAACCATACAAGCTTCCCGCCGCTCGCAGCAGATTCCTTGTGATCGGAATATTTTTTCGCCAGTAAGCTGAATGATGTCCCCCCCTGAAGTTCCTGATAAATTTTATTAATCGATTCCTCTGCCTCCCTGGCTTCTTTCTCACCTGTTCCGGGTGGTGAGGCCTTCATGATATGTGCCACAAGGATTTTTCCTTTTGAAGGTCGTTTATCAGCTACTTTAATGATATGATAACCATATGGAGTTCTGACCGGATGTGATATTTCACCTTTTTTAAGGTTATAGGCAGCATCTTCAAAAGGCATTATCATCTGGAATACAGTAAAATAACCGAGATTACCTCCGTTTATTTTAACTGAAGGGTCATCAGAAGTGCCACGCGCAACCTGTTCAAACTGTTCCCCGTTTATTATCCTTTCTCTTATATCGTTTGCTTTTTTCCATGCAATAAGAGTATCCGCAGGTTTTGTACCTGCCGGACATGCTACCAGAATATGCCAGGCATTGATTTCTGTGAGGTATCTCTTGTACGCCTTTTGCAACAGCTTCTCTTTAGTTTCATTATCTGTGAGATAGCTTTGTGCCAGCTGATTTCTGTAACCGTTAAGTTCTGTGCGAAAGGCCCTGGTGGTATCCATACCTTCATTTATGGCATCTGCCACCTTAAGCTTGAAAACAACGTATTGCTGAAGGTAATCATCTATAACCTGGGTTTTCCCGGGCTCAGAGCTTTTTTTATACATCCTGATGAACTCTCCTGCCGGAACTTCCTTCCCGGCTATTGTCATCAATATCTTGTCATTCACGTTCTGACCATTGGTCCCGGCAGATGACAATAATGACACTATAACAAAAAGAGATGGTCCGATTTTCATCAGTTACGGATGATAACTAATTATTCAACTATTTTTCTGCTGTAGTTAGGGGATTCCCGGGTAATTGATACGTCGTGCGGATGGCTCTCTATTATACCTGACCCTGTTATCCTGACAAATTTGCCTTCCTTTTTCAGAATGCTGATGTTCTTTGCCCCGACATAACCCATGCCGGCTCTCAGCCCACCAGTCATCTGGTAAATTACTTCGGAAAGAGTTCCTTTATACGGGACCCTGGCTGCAATGCCCTCAGGTACAAGCTTTTGAATATCATCTTCAATATCCTGGAAGTAGCGGTCCTTTGAACCTTGCTGCATCGCTTCTATTGAACCCATTCCCCTGTAAGCCTTAAACTTCCGTCCATTGTATATTATAGTCTCACCGGGCGATTCCTCAACTCCCGCGAAGAGGGAACCTGCCATTATCGAATCAGCGCCGGCTGCTATAGCTTTGATAATATCGCCTGAGTACCTTATGCCTCCGTCGGCAATGATGGGAACACCAGAACCCTCAATAGCCTTGGCAACATTGAATATTGCCGACAGCTGCGGGATTCCAACGCCTGCAATTATTCTGGTTGTGCAGATCGAACCCGGGCCGATCCCAACCTTTACAGCATCTGCCCCTTCATCGACAAGTTTTTTTGCTGCCTCGGCAGTTCCAATGTTACCTGCAATAATATCCGTTGAAGCATATTTTTTCCTGATATCCTTCAATATTTTAATAACGCTTTTTGTATGTGCATGAGCTGTATCTATAACTATGGCATCTACATTTGCATTTATCAGAGCGTCGGCTCTTTCAAGTGTGTCAGAGGCTATTCCGACAGCTGCTGCCACCCTCAGTCGACCTTTTTCATCCTTGCAGGAGTTGGGCCGGTCTTTTGTCTTTGTTATATCCTTGTAGGTAATTAGACCGGTCAGTTTTCCGGCTTCATCAACCATTGGTAGTTTTTCAATTTTGTGTTTCTGAAGTATGCTTGCAGCTTCATTCAGGTTTGTCAGATGATTCGTGGTGATAAGGTTTTTAGTCATAACCTCGGTGATTTTTCTTTTGCGGTTATTCTCAAAACGAAGATCCCTGGTTGTGACAATGCCCTTTAATACCCTGTTCCTGTCTATTACGGGAATTCCTCCAATCTTATATTCCATCATAAGATTCAGTGCATCTGCAACGGTTGAGTTAAGGTCGATGGTTATAGGATCAAGAATCATCACATTTTCAGCTCTCTTGACGCGCTTAACCTGTGCAGCCTGTCTTTCGATGCTCATATTCTTGTGAATGACACCGATACCTCCTTCCCGGGCAATGGCAATTGCAAGTTCGTCCTCGGTAACGGTATCCATTGCAGCTGAAACAATAGGTGTATTGAGACTGATGTTTCTTGAAAACATGGAACTCAGATCCACTTCCCTTGGAAGCACTTCTGAGTATAAAGGAATAAGCAGAACATCATCAAATGTTAATCCTTCATAAATTATTTTATCTTCAGTAAATGACATCGGACAGTAACTTTGGTTTTGCAGCGCAAATTACTAAAAATTCATTACTCAAAAAACTCTATATTATTCAATTACCTGAAAAATTGAATTACAGTTACTATTTTTGTATATTATCGATGAAAGAGATAGCGTTTATTTAATACGTTGCAACAGATGAATATTGAGCCTTACAGGCAAATTCTTGTCAAATACTGGGGATTTTCTTCCTTCAAGCCGTTGCAGGAAGAAATTATAAGATCTGTTGCCGAAGGTAAAGATACCCTTGGATTAATGCCTACCGGGGGTGGAAAATCTATTACATTCCAGGTGCCAGCGCTTGCTGACGACGGTATCTGTCTGGTTATTACCCCATTAATAGCTTTGATGAAAGATCAGGTGAACCGTCTCAAGAGCCATGATATAAGATCACTGGCAATCCATTCAGGCATGTCTGCCGAGGAGATAGACATAGCTCTTGAAAACTGTATTTACGGAGATTATAAGTTCCTGTACATATCACCTGAAAGAATTGCGACGAGGATATTTCAGACGAGAGTTACGCGGATGAACCTTAATCTTGTTGCAATTGACGAAGCTCATTGTATTTCACAATGGGGTTATGATTTCAGGCCTTCTTATATGAAAATATCCACGCTGCGGGAGCTTATTTCTGAGAAAGTACCTTTCCTGGCTCTTACGGCTTCTGCAACCCCGCAGGTAATTGAGGATATCATGACAAGGCTGGAATTCAGGGGGAGAAATGTTTTGAGGACAAGTTTTGAACGCAAGAATATCTCATACCTGGTGAGAAAAGTTGAGGATAAGGGTGCCTACCTTGTAAAAACTCTTCGTAAAGTGAGGGGCAGTGGGATTGTTTATGTTCGCAGCAGAAAACGATGCAAGGAGATTGCGGAGATGCTTGTTGCCAATGGTATCAGTGCAGATTTTTTCCACGCAGGTCTCCCGGTTGAGCTTCGTGATAAAAAACATGTTTCCTGGTCGGCAGGAGAAACACGTGTGATTGTTGCAACAAACGCTTTTGGGATGGGGATTGACAAGGCAGAGGTAAGGTTTGTGATCCATTGGGAAATGCCTGATTCTATAGAAGAATATTTCCAGGAAAGCGGAAGAGCCGGGCGTGATAATAAACCAGCTTTTGCAGTACTTCTTTATTCTCCTTCAGATAAAACGCGGCGGGATGATTCGCTAAAGCGGAAATTTCCGCCTGTCGGAAAAATTAAGGATACTTATGAGGCTCTTTGTAATTTTCTTCAGGTTCCTCAGGGTGCAGGAAAAGATAATGTGTTCGATTTCAGTATGTCAGGATTTGTTTCAAAGTACAGGCTGCCTGTCATTGAAACGTATAATTGTCTCAACTTCCTGCAGCGTGAAGGCTATATAGAATTTACGGAAGAGATAAATAATCCTTCCAGAGTACATTTTGTCGTTGGTCGTGACGACCTGTACAAGTTTCAGGTTGCCAACGAATCATTCGACAGCTTTATTAAACTCCTGTTGAGATCATATACCGGAATGTTTTCTGAGTTTGTCGCTATAAATGAGGATACTCTGGCCAAAAAATCAGCATTGACAAGGGATAATATTTACATGTACCTGATCAAGCTCTCTTCATTGAATATTATCAGATACATACCCGGAAAGAAGACCGCACTCGTTATTTTCACTGAAGAGAGACTTGAGAGAAAAGCATTGAAAATATCGTCTGAAAACTACCTTCAGGTGAAGGAAAAACATATAATCAGGATGAATAAGATGGTTGATTATGTTGATTATAATACAAAATGCAGGTCTGTTACTCTTCTCGATTATTTTGGTGAGGCGTCTGACCGCTGCGGTACCTGCGATGTATGCCGCGAAAGAAATGAGCTTGACCTTAGTAAATATGAATTTGATCTTATCCTGGATGAGATAAAGGATATCCTTGCAGAACAGAAGCTTGATGCACAGGAACTGGTAAGTAAAGTAAACCTCCCGGAGGAAAAAGTAATTAAAGTGTTGAGATGGCTTCTTGATCATAATAAACTAACCTTGGATGAAAAACATCTTCTTATATGGAAAGAGCCTGATTTGTTTTCGCGTTAAGAAAATGCCTAATTTTGCATTTTGAAAATTGTAAGAATGGATAACGAATCAGACCCGGTTTATTCGCGAAATGTTGTTGAATTTGTGGCAGTTGCAAATGAATACTGCAAATATGCGGAACATGCCCGCGAACTGAAAGGTGATGAGATGCTGAAAATCCTGCAGCGTCTTCTTCCACTTTTATACCTGAAGGCATCATTGTTACCGGCTTTAGAACCTGTTTTTGAAGAGGGGAATGAAAAATTCGTGACTGAAGCCGACTGGAACAGGATACACGATTCATTTAAAAGAATATTTGGTTCCGCAGATGAATATCTGGAGGTTTTTGATGAGAAATTCAATGAATCGGAGGGTCCTGTTACATTGAGCCTTGCAGAAAACATGGCAGATATTTATCAGGATATGAAAAATTTTCTTCTGTTATACCAGACAGGTACTAAGGAAGTTATGAATGATGCGCTGTGGGAATGCCGGTTGAATTTCGAAAGTTACTGGGGACAGAAGCTTGTCAATTCTATAAGAGCAATTCACAAGTTCATATATTCCGGTGAGGAGATTGGGAAAGAAAATAATGAGAAAACAGTAGATGATGAAACGAGAGATACTTCAGAATGGTTTATTACAAAAAGACAAAGGGAATTCAGAGAGGATGACAAATAATAAATTTCAGGAAACAATTACGGTTGAAGAGCTTCAGGATTACGAGCTCTCATGGTTCAGGGGTAAAATAGTTATAGTTGACAATCTTAATACTTTCAGTAAAGTAATACCGCGATTTCTTAAGGAAAAAGTGATAGGCTTTGATACTGAAACCAAACCATCGTTCAGGAAAGGTCACAAAAACAGGGTATCATTAATTCAGCTTGCCACTGATGACCTGGCCTGCCTGTTCAGGATAAACAAAATAGGGTTGCCGGAAGAGCTTGTTTCATTACTTGCCGATCCATCTGTCATAAAAGCAGGGGTGGCTGTACATGACGATATAAGGTTTTTGAAAAAGGTCAGGAAATTTGAACCGGCAGGATTTATTGATCTTCAAACTTTTGTGAAGGATTTTGGGATATACAGCGCCGGACTTAAAAAACTGACTGCTATTGTCCTCGGATTCAGAATATCAAAAAGACAGCAGGTAACTGACTGGGAAGCAAATGAACTGACAGAAGCACAAAAGGTTTATGCAGCAACAGATGCATGGGTATGTCGTGAGATCTATAAGAAACTCACGTCCATCAACTAACCCCGTACTTCAACTTACCCCGAACTTCAGTCCGGGGGTTAAACCAGCAGCTGCCCAGACCTCGATACCCACTAACCCCGGACTTCAGTCCGGGGGTTAAGCCAGACTAACCTACAGATCTCTCAATGATGCAGAAAACAAAAATAACTCTCAAATCAGGCAAAGACCAGTCAGCACGCAGATATCATCCATGGATATTCTCAGGCGCGATCAAAAAGATCTATGGGAGCCCTGCTGAAGGTGACCTGGTGGCAGTCTATGATAATAAGGATAATTTTCTGGCAGTGGGGCATTACCAGCCCGGATCAATAGCAATAAGGATACTCTCATTTGATGACATAGATCCTGATCAGGATTTTTTCAGAGAGCGGCTAAGGAAAGCAATAAATTACAGGCAGTCATTGGGCCTCCTGAACGACTCTCAGACAAATGTATACAGGCTTGTTTATGCTGAGGGCGATGATCTGCCAGGACTGATTATTGATTATTATAATGGAGTGGCAGTCATGCAAATGCACTCTGTAGGCATGTACAGGATCAGGGATGAGCTTACCGCTATTTTGAAAGAATTGTTTGGAAAAAAATTGAAAGCGGTTTATGATAAGAGTGAAGGCACTATTCCTTATATGTCTGGTATTTCCGGCAAAAATGAATTCCTGCTCGGTAGCTCTGACCCGGTAATTGTAACAGAAAACGGGTTCCGTTTCAAAATTGACTGGACTACGGGACAAAAAACAGGTTTTTTTATCGACCAGCGCGATAATCGAAAATTGCTTACTCAATATACTGAAGGCAAACAGGTTTTAAATATGTTTGGGTACACGGGAGCATTCTCCGTATATGCCATGAAAAATGCTAACCTCGTGCATACTGTAGACAGTTCGGCATCAGCAACCGAACTGGCTAATGAGAATATAAGGCTGAATTTTGACGATGATAAGAGACATGAAACATTTCAGGTCGATGCTTTTGATTATCTCAATGATATTAAAAATAAGTATGACGTTATCATACTTGATCCGCCTGCTTTTGCCAAACATAATAATGTGCTTTCCAATGCACTTCAGGGTTATAAAAGATTGAATATGAGGGCAATAGACCAGATCAAACCCGGAGGAATAATTTTTACTTTTTCATGTTCACAGGTAGTAACCAAAGAGAATTTCAGGAAGTCAGTATTTGCGGCATCTGCAAATACCGGGCGTAAGGTGAAAATATTACACCAGCTGAGTCAGCCGCCTGATCATCCTGTTAATATATATCATCCTGAAAGCGAATATCTTAAAGGACTGGTTCTTTATGTAGAATAAAAAATATGAGTACAAACAGGAATATCGGAATTGTTGCAAAAAAACTTGGATTGCACGACTGGCAGGTTGAGAACACGATCAGGCTTCTTGATGATGGCTCCACAATTCCCTTTATCAGCCGGTACAGGAAAGAAATGACCGGAAGTCTTGATGAGGTGCAGCTCCTTCATATCAAGGACGAATATGACAGGCTAAAAGAACTTGACGCAAGAAAGGAGAGTGTCATCAAATCAATTGAAGAGCAGGAGAAAATGACACCTGAACTCCTTCAGAAAATTGAGGGAGCTTTAACAATGTCGGAACTGGAGGATATCTATCTTCCATACAGACCCAAACGACGCACACGTGCAACTATTGCCAGGGAAAAAGGACTGGAACCTCTTGCTGAAATTATTTTTACGCAGCAGGAACCCGATCCTGGCCATAAGGCGGAGGAATTTCTGAATGATGATGTCCTTACAGTAGAAGATGCGCTTGCCGGAGCAGGCGACATTATAGCAGAGTGGGTAAATGAAGATGAATCAGCAAGAAAAAGGTTACGGTATCTATTTGATAAGGAAGCAGTTATATATTCAAGGGTTATTAAAGGTAAAGAGAGTGAAGGAATTAAGTTCAGTGATTATTATGACTGGTCAGAACCACTTAAAAGGTGCCCCTCTCATCGTTTGCTGGCTATGAGACGGGGGGAGGAGGAGGGTTTTCTCAAGCTGACCATTGAACCGGATGAGAAGAATGCCATTGACATACTTAATTCCCTTTTTGTAAAAGGTAAAAACGAATCCTCAGAGCTGGTATCAAATGCAGTTAAAGACAGCTGGAAGAGACTTCTTTCATCATCCATGGAGACAGAGTTCAGGAATATCTCGAAAGAGAAAGCCGACGAGGAAGCAATAAAAGTTTTTACTGATAACCTCAGACAACTTCTTCTGGCATCACCTTTAGGCGAAAAGAATGTCCTTGCCATAGATCCCGGATTCAGGACTGGATGTAAGGTAGTCTGTCTCGACAGGCAGGGCAGACTGTTGCATAATGAGACGATTTATCCTCATCCGCCACAGAACCAGACTGCCTTGTCAATAAAGAAAGTCTTGTCGCTGGTTAATGCATATAAAATTGAAGCTATTGCAATTGGTAACGGTACTGCCAGCCGTGAGACTGAAGATTTCATCAAATGGGTCAAGTTCGAGAATGACATACAGGTATTTGTTGTAAGTGAAGCCGGCGCTTCAATCTATTCTGCATCAAAAGTTGCCAGGGATGAGTTTCCCGATTATGATGTTACTGTAAGAGGTGCCGTCTCAATAGGCCGGAGGTTGATGGATCCTCTTGCCGAGCTGGTAAAGATAGATCCTAAATCGATTGGAGTCGGTCAGTATCAGCATGATGTAGATCAGCAGAAACTTCAGAATGCTCTTGACGAAGTTGTTATGAGCTGCGTTAATGCTGTTGGAGTTGAAGTTAATACTGCAAGCAGGCATTTGCTTACTTACGTGTCGGGACTTGGACCCCAGCTGGCTCAGAATGTTGTTGATTACAGGACTGAAAACGGACCTTTCACATCCAGGAAAGAGCTGCTGAAGGTAAAAAGAATGGGAACAAAAGCTTTTGAACAAAGTGCAGGCTTCCTGCGGATTAGAAATGCAGAGAATCCGCTTGACAGTAGTGCGGTGCATCCTGAGAGCTACCATGTAGTTGAGAAAATGTCGAAAGACCTTAGCTGTGATATCAGGGAGCTTATAAGTAATGAAAATAAAAGGAAGGAAATAAAGTTGGATAATTACGTGACCCCGGTAATCGGATTACCCACCCTTAAGGATATAATTGAAGAGCTGGCAAAACCCGGACGCGACCCCAGGTCGAAGATTAAGGAGTTCAGCTTTGCAGATATACATGATATGGAAGACCTGGTACCCGGGATGATCGTTCCCGGAATTGTGACAAATGTTACAAAATTCGGCGCATTTGTGGATATAGGTATCAAGCAGGACGGGTTGGTTCATATCTCCAACCTGAGTAAGACATATGTTCAGGATCCTTCAACCGTCGTGAAGCTGCATCAGCATGTTATGGTGAAAGTTATATCTGTTGATATTGACAGAAAACGCATCCAGCTCTCAATGAAAGATGTGGACCAGAAAAAGTAGGGGCCTTGCATGCAACGCCCCTACTTTTAATCAATTTGTATTCAATATTTAAAATCCTCCAGAGCGTCTCTGTCCGGCACCTTCCGGCAGGTTGATAACAGGTTTCTGCGGAATTTTTGCATCTCTCATAGCGGCATTGTACACGAATGATGCAGTGATTATAGCATTAACCCTCAGGTCGGAAAGTACAAGCCTTTCCCAGGTATCCATAACAGTATGATATCCACGTCCATATTCAATCTCATCCTGTATAAACTGAAAACCGGGCAATCCCACGCGATCAAATGAAAGGTGATCAGTACCGCTTGTGTTTCTTATTGTAATTGTTGAACAGCCCATATCAGCAAATGGTTTCAGCCATTGTTCAAATATTGGTCTTACAAGTTCATTCTGCTGAAGGTAGATACCTCTGTATCTGCCTGATCCATTATCCATGTTAAAATATACATCAAACTTATCATAATCAGGTTTATGCTGATTATTTGCCGCATCGACAAGATATTTCTCAACATACCCGCGCGAACCATATAATCCTTCTTCTTCGCCTCCCCATAATGCAACCCGGATAGTTCTGCGAGGTGTTATGTTCAGATCTTTTAGTATCCGGAGTGCTTCAAGCATTACAATACAGCCTGAACCATTGTCGGCTGCGCCAGTACCTCCGTGCCATGAATCTAGATGCGCACCTATCAGTACTACTTCATTCTTCAGAAGTTTATCAGTACCCGGTATCTCCCCAATTACATTATACACCTGAGGGCTTGGGAAGAATCTATTCTTTATCTCCACTTCCATTTCAACCGGGATATCATGTCTGAGAAGCCTTTCCATCCTTCCATGATCTTCCATTGGTATATTTAGTTCAGCTACTGGTTCTTTGTCTCCCGAATTATAGTTAACACCATTCGATCTGGGAATGTTATAAGTACCTGAATTATTAAGGATAACTGCTACTCCTTCGCTTATTAGCATCTCGCTTATTTTGCTCCTGAGCTGCCGTTGAGCATTCATTGTTGCGAAATCGTAATTTTGCCTTCTGCCCTGTTGTCCTGACGGTTCTTTTGCAAGTTGCTCTAATTCTTCGTCAGTATACCTGGTGGCCAGGGGTGAAAAGTTTATTTCGTATGGTGTCGTTGTAGTTGACGGCATAAGAACAATCTTTCCGGCAAGCTTCCCTTTATATTTATCCAGGTCACTTTCCGATCTTACATCCAGCAGAACAACTTCACTCTTAATAAGGCCATTTGTACTGCCAGTCCAGGCAACAGGATTACACGCAAAATTGGTATAATATGGTGCAGTCATTGCAGCATATGTTTTCAGGTTATCCCAGCCGCCTCGACTGAAATCCCTTGTGGCTTCGATTCTTACATTCTGGAAACCAAATTCTTCCATCTTCTTCCTGGCTAATTCATTAGCCCTTGCATTCCCACTTGAACCGGTAAGTCGTGGTCCTGCATAATCTGTCAGCCAGAAGGCCAGATCTGCGATCTTTGAATTCATGTTAGCTTCCTGCTTGATCTTGTAAATCATAGCGAGATCTACATTCTCACTCTGGGATAAAACCCACAACGGCATAAACGCCAGCAGGAACAAGCTGATACTGATTTTTCTGATTTTCATTTTTATTTTGGTTAAAAGATTATTTAGGCGTTAAATGTAAAAAAAATTAATCTCCATAATTCAATTCTTATGAAATCATTTAACATAAATTATTTTTGAATTGATGTTTGGAGAAATCCGGATCATTATGTTTAATTGATAATTAATCAATACTTTATAATTGAAGTTTTAAAATTGTTGATTTATGATAAAGAATCAGTATTAAACGGATAATATATGAAATTAGAAGGGGATTCTTCGCTTCACTTCGTTACACTCAGAATCTCCTTCTTTTAATCGGACAGTAGTGATAAAGAACATATTATTGATTGGAACAGGCGGTTTCTATGCAGATTTGAAAAAAGCATTAAGGGTTGCCTGGTTGAACTGGAACCGATTACAGTTATACTCCACAAATCAGGAAAGAATAGTAAAAAAGAGTAGCCGGTAGTATATTTCATCATCATTTTCAGGTAATTAACCTCATCCAGATTTTGATCAGTTAATGATATTCTTTGATTAAATTCTACTAATCAAGTCGATTTTTTAATTAAATTTGATAAAGATTAGGTCTATTTTATTCTATTAAATCTAAAGGGTATGAAAAAACCAGGTCTTTTTTTAATCATTCTTCTGATATTTTTAAGTTCCAAATTATTTTCACAAAATTTTCTGATCACAAAACCAAAACTTGAATTTGACGGCTATAAGCTTACCATATCTTATGATCTGGTTACTAAAAGTCAATCTGATATTTTCTCTGTATGGGTTGAAATAAGGAATCAGGAAGGTAAACCGGTACGAGCTTATTCCTTTAAAGGTGAAGTAGGTGACAGCCTGAAGCCGGGAAATAATAAAATAGTAACCTGGATACCTGAAGATGATGCTGTTTTCCTTGATGAGGATGTCACAGTTGAACTTAAAGCTGAGAAATATGAAAGATCATTCAACAAAGGAGCAGTGGTGGCTAGTTCGACTATTGTTCCTGGTCTCGGTCAAACGAAAATAAAAAATGGAAAGCCATGGTGGCTGATAAGCATCCCGGCTTACGGGACTCTTGCCGGAGGATTTGTAATGCATTCAAAATATGTCAGTACGTATAATGAATATTTAAAAGCTACCGAATCAGTTGAAAGAAGCGATCTGTATAATCAGTCTCAAAAAGAGAAGAACCTTTCAGGTGCATTTTTCATTTCATCAGCTGTTATCTGGATTTCAAATATTGTATGGGTTGCTGCTACTCCTGATAAGTACAGGCCGTTACAACATACAAAGTTTTCTTTAAACTCTTTTCCTGCTAACCATGAAAGGATTCCCTTATTGTCCCTGCAGATAGACTTTTAAAAGTTATTAAAATGAAAAAGACGATTTTTCTTTCATTATTTTGCCTGCTCCAGGCAACTTTTTTGCAGGCACAGATTGTAAGCAGCGGAAAAGCAACTGTTCACATTAATAATAAGCCCAAAGTTGTAGAGAATAATGATAATATTGTTTTCCGCCAGGAAGGCACCGAGGTCCTTAAAACAATGACCGGTAAATTTTATGCGCTTATAATAGGGATCAATAAATACAGTGATCCATCGATAACTGAACTTGACAAACCTATCAGGGATGCCGAGATGTTCTACAATGTAATTACCACCAGGTATACTTTTAATCCGGAAAATGTAAAATTTCTGAGGAATGCCACGATGGCGGAAATGGTGGAAGCCCTCGATTATTTTGCAAAAAAGGTCAGGTCTGACGATAACTTCCTGATCTTCTATGCCGGGCATGGTGTCTGGGAAGCTCAGGCTGAAAACGGTTACTGGCTGCCGTCAGATGCCAGGAAAAACAGCAAGCTGGCCTGGTTCAGGAACAGTACGCTGAGAGATTACCTCAGGGAGATCAAATCAAAACATACCCTTCTTATCAGCGACGCCTGTTTTGGGGGGTCTATATTCAAGACACGTGCCGCTTTTATTGATGCAACAGTTGCTATAAACAAACTTTATGAGCTACCGAGCCGGAAAGCTATGACCAGCGGAACACTTACAGAGGTACCCGATCAGAGTGCATTCTTAAAATACCTGGTCGAAAGGCTGCTGAACAATAATGATAAGTATCTCTCTTCAGAACAGTTATACAGCAGTTTCAGGCTTGCAGTAATAAATAACAGTAACGTGGTTCCCCAGTTTGGAGTGATACAGGAAGTGGGTGATGAGGGAGGGGATTTTATTTTTGTATTGAGAGAATAGAACACAGGCGATAGTTCAGACTTTTAACCAATAATCTGAAAATAATGAAAACCAATAAGTTAATCCTGCTTACCTTATTGGCAGGTTCCATTTTTCTCCTTACCTGTAAAAAGGTCGAGAAACTGATGCTTGTCTCTACCGGCACAGTGTCAAACATTTTAATAACAACTGCCGATATCAGTGGTACTGTCCTCGATCTTGGAGATGGCGCCACTCAGTATGGCCACTGCTATGCCACGACACCCAACCCAAATATCTCGGGTACAAAGACGGAGCTTGGTACTCCTGCACTGGGAGGCTATACCAGCGCCCTGACAGGATTGACACAGGGAACAAAATATTACATCAAAGCTTATATGAGCCGTGGGAAAGAAGCAGTTTATGGCGATGAGATCACATTTACGACAGCATCCTCTGCCTTACCTGAGGTGACAACAAATGCTGATATTACCGGTACCACAAAGACAGCAGCGGTCAGCGGAGGTAATGTCACTGATGAAGGAGGTACCCCTGTGACATCCCGTGGTGTTTGCTGGAGCACAGCGACAAATCCGGAGATTGGCGGTAACAAAACCACAAACGGAAGCGGTACAGGTAGTTTCACGAGCAATATTTCAGGCCTTACGGCTGGAACAAAATATTATGTCAGGGCTTATGCGACCAACAGCGGGGGTACAGCTTATGGGAATGAAGTAAGTTTTACGACTGTACCTGAAGCTCCTACACTGCCCGCAGTTGTTACGGTAGCGGTTAATTCAGTTACAGTAAATTCAGCTGTTTGCGGCGGAGAGGTGACAAACGAAGGGGGGGCAGCTGTTACTGCCAGAGGGGTTTGCTGGAGCACAACACAACATCCTGATATTAATGGGAATAAAACCATTGACGGAGATGGTCCGGGAAGCTTTGTTAGCAATCTTTCAGGATTAGACGGGAATACAACTTATTATATACGGGCTTATGCAATAAATAGTGTGGGGCCTGCATATGGGAATGAACGTGACTTTAAGACCGGAGCAATTCTGCCAGACATTATAACTTCGGATGTCACTGCAATTACTCCTACCAGCGCCACCAGCGGGGGCAATATAACAAGCGATGGCGGATCGGCTGTCACATCACGTGGTATTTGCTGGAGCACCAGTCAAAATCCTACGGTTGGAGGGAATCATACGGATGAAGGCAGCGGAACCGGTAATTTTATAAGCAATATGGCAGGTCTGACACCTGGCACTACCTATTATGTGAGAGCATATGCAATAAATGGTGTAGGAACGAAATATGCAAATGAACTCAACTTTAAAGCCGGTGCTGTATTGCCCACAGTTACTACTGCGACAGTGACATCTGTTACATCCAGTTCAGGTATCGGTGGAGGAAATGTTACCAGTGATGGTGGAGCGACTGTCACAACCCGTGGTATATGCTGGAGTACAGACCATAATCCCACTACTTCGGACAGCAAAGTACCAAATGGTTCAGGACTGGGAAGCTATACAGGTAACATCACCGGGTTGTCGCCCGGCACTACATATTATGTAAGGGCATATGCAACAAACAGTGCCGGAACAGGTTACGGCGATGAAGCACCTTTCACAACAAACCCGGTAGTGCCAACACTCACAACTACGGCAGCAACATCGGTTACTTATAATTCAGCAGTCAGCGGCGGCAATGTTACCAGCGATGGAGGGGCAGCAGTAACTGTACGAGGTGTATGCTGGAGTACAAGTCAGAATCCCACAACTGCCAACAGTAAGACGACTGATGGTGCAGGAACCGGTAGCTTCAGCAGCAGCCTTACTAACCTGTCACCATCCACAAATTATTGGGTAAAAGCTTATGCAATAAACAGTGCAGGTATAGGTTATGGCCCGCAGCAACCGTTTACTACTCTTGCGGCTCCATATATAACTGTTCTCACACCAACAGGTTCGGACCACTGGATGGATCTGGAGAACAAGGTAATAAGCTGGACAAGCAATATAACAGAAAATGTGCTGATTTCACTTTATAAGTCATCTTCGCTTCTTCTTATGATAGTCTCCGGTTCCGGAACACCAAATGATGGCTCATTCACCTGGATTCTTCCAAACAATCTGACATACGGATCTGATTACAAGATCAGGATCAGCAGTGTCAACAATAACAATATATATGGTGAGAGCCCATTGTTTAAGATAAGCGAATCTACAGGAAGTACAGGTACTGTAGCAGATGCTGACGGGAATACTTACAATACCATTAAAATAGGTACCCAATGGTGGACAAAACAAAACTTAAAGACCACAAGGTTTAATGATTTTTCCTTTATCACTTCTCAGCTGAATATTTCCACCTGGCTGACTCTGACGGAGGCTGCATACTGTTATTATGAAAGCAACGGATCATATCTTAATATTTACGGAGCACTTTATAACTGGTATGCGGTTAATTCAGGCAAACTCTGTCCTGTCGGATGGCATGTGCCTTCAACCACAGAATGGGATGTGCTTGTTGCATTTGTGGACGGAGAACCAGTGGCCGGAGGAAAGCTTAAAGAGGCTGGAACCTCCCACTGGCTTACCCCCAATACCAGTGCAGATAATGCATTTGGATTTACAGCACTTCCGGGAGGTTATCTGGTTAATTCCAAAGGTTATGGAAATCTGACTCAGACCGCATTTTTCTGGTCTTCAACAATGTACTCTTCCGCAAACTCAGATTTTATTAAGATGGAGTACAATACGGCAAGTACCCTTAAGAGTAACGTGCCCAAATATGGAGGTTTATCGGTCAGGTGTGTTAAGGATTAGGGATAATTATTTTTGTATTTGTTCAGCATTGTCTTGTTTAGGAGTTGAATTATAATTATTGAAATGAAAACCACTAAATTTTTTCTTTTGTGTCTTATTACGGTTCTGCTCTGTCTTCTTACTTGTAAGAAACCTGAAAAACAGATGCTTGTTTCAACTGGCACAGTCACTAACATCCTGACTACCACTGCTGATGTGTCAGGAAATATTCTGGATCTCGGTGAGGGGGCGACACAATTCGGACATTGTTATTCCAAGACAACAAATCCAACAGCTTCGGGTTCAAAAACCGTATATAGTTCTCCTTCAATGGGAGGCTTTACCAGTTCCCTTGAAAGTCTTGAACCAGCGACAAAATATTATGTAAAAGCATACTTAAGCAAGGGGCAGGATGTTGTTTACGGTGATGAGATAAATTTTACCACAGCTTCAGCTGCTTTACCCGAATTAACTACAACAATAATTTCTGCTATTACAAAGACAAGTGCTGTAAGCGGAGGGAACATCACAAATCAGGGCGGTACACCTGTAACAGCCCGCGGTGTTTGCTGGAGCCTGGCGACTAGTCCGACAGCTGACCTGACCACAAAAACTATAAACGGGGCAGGTACAGGCGTATTTACAAGTAACCTTACCGGTCTTGTCAATGGAACTGTTTACTATGTGAGAGCATATGCAACCAACAGTGCAGGGACAGCTTATGGAAATGAGATTTCCTTTATAACTTACGATATTGTCCCCACACTTACCACTGAACCTGTATCATCAATTACAGCTACTTCGGCAGTTGGGAATGGCAATATTATTTATAATGGTGATGCTTCAGTAACTGCCCGCGGAATGTGCTGGAGCACAAGTCATAACCCAAGCCTGGCAGATTTATGGTCGGTCAACGGCAGTGGGATAGGGCCGTTCACAAGCAATATAACTTCACTGAATCCAGGCACATTATATTACGTAAAAGCATATGCAACAAATGGTTATGGCACAGGCTACGGTAATGAAGTTACATTTACTACGTTAAATCCACCAAATGCCGCAACGACATTGCCTTCCCTTATCACTACTGTAGGTGCTAATCTTAATGGTATTGTCAATGCTAAGAACAATTCAACAGTAGTGACGTTCGAATATGGACTAACTATGGGTTACGGATCTTTGAAAACAGCTGCTCAGAGTCCTGTAACAGGTAATTCTGACACTCCTGTATCAGCAACACTTACAGGTCTTACACCAGGAACGACATATCATTACAGGATTAAAGCAGTCAGTTCACAGGGTGCGACCTATGGCGATGATGTCCAATTCTCAACAGTTCCTGCAACTATTACCGATATTGATGGCAATGTCTATCATACAGTTTCAATAAATACGCAGGTATGGCTCCTTGAGAATCTTAAGGTAACCCATTTTAACAATAACGAATCCGCAGGATATTTTTCTTATAATAGTGCAACGTTACAACCGTTAATTAGTGCCTTGCAACCGCTGATAGATGCAGGAATAGGAGGATTGACTCTAAGTCAAGCTCAATCTTCAGGTTATATTAGTGCAGTGCAAAAGACGATATTGGAAAATGCTGCAGTTGCAATTGGGATTCCCAATGTCTCCTCTAAGACAATTCAACAACTACATGATGAGGCACTTAGTATTTCAGATAATACAATTTCTTACGGATTTCTATATGATTGGGTTGTTGTAACCGATGCCAGAAAATTATGTCCTGTCGGATGGCATGTACCATCGGATGCTGAATGGACAGTGTTAACAGACTATCTTGGAGGAATGGTAGTTGCAGGAGGTAAACTAAAAGAAACAGGCACAACTCACTGGCAAACTCCAAATACCGGAGCTACTAATGAATACGGCTTTACAGCTCTTCCTGCAGGTGAAATTCCCAATGGCGGTAGCTTCATTAATATTGGCATTGATGGCTTTTGGTGGAGTGCCGCTTCCTTCAGCACAGACAATGCGTGGATCAGGAGTTTGAACTATAATTCAGGTGAAGTATCAAGGACAAATGAAAGCAAAGCGAATCTTCTTTCTGTAAGGTGTTTAAAGGATTGAAATACTAATGTTCTGATAATAAGCGACCTCATCCCCTCCTAAGAGGGGACTTTTCTTACTTTTATCTTTGGTTTTTTATCTATAAAATGATTTACCCCGATAA
>CAZGKI010000019.1:0-19009 GCA_964526345.1 uncultured Rikenellaceae bacterium | reverse complement strand
ACTTTTCTTACTTTTATCTTTGGTTTTTTATCTATAAAATGATTTACCCCGATAACTTCGAATCAAAGATAGGCTTCGACCGTATAAGAGCTCTCCTGAAAAAGAGATGCCTTAGCCCGATGGGCCTTGAAAAGGTCGATACCATCGGGTTTGAAGATAACATCAGAGTACTGTCTGTAAAACTTACTGCTACATTCGAGTTCCAGCAGATCCTCATATTTGAGGAGTCTTTCCCTTCAGATAATTATTATAATATTTCCGATTGCCTCGATAAGATAAGGGTCGAAGGAACTTTCCCGGAGGTAAGAGAGCTTTTTGATCTTAAACGCTCTCTTGAAACTATAAAATCAATCCTTAACTTTTTCAGAAATAAAGACGATATCAAGTATCCTGTTCTCAGAAAGATGTGCAGCTCGGTGAAAACCTATCCCTATGTACTCGATTCTATAGACAGGATTATTGACAGGCATGGTAATGTAAAAGATAATGCTTCCACCCGACTGAAAGAGATCAGATCAGATATCACATCAAAATCAATACAGGCTTCAAAGAGGCTCAATGCAATACTAAAACAGGCCCAGAATGATGGTATTGTTGATACAGATACTGCAGTTTCCATAAGGAACGGCAGAGGAGTGATTCCTGTAAGCACCTATGACAAGAGAAGAATTAAAGGACTTATTCACGATCAGTCGGCCTCCGGGAAGACCGTTTTTATTGAACCTGAAGAGATCGTAGAAATAAATAATGATATCGTTGAGCTTGAATACGAGGAGAAAAGGGAGATTGTTAAAATATTAACACTATTTGCCGATAATATAAGACCTTATATTGATGACCTTCTTAGCTCAAACATTTTTCTGGGCGAAATAGATTTCCTCAGGGCCAAAGCATTGCTGGGAAACCATTTTAAAGCAATTATGCCTGCACTTACTGAAAAACCTTTCATCAGGTGGCAACAGGCAATCCATCCGCTTCTCTCTCTTGCGTTTGAGAAGCTCCCCGGCCGTAAAGTCATTCCTCTCGATATTGAACTTGATGACAGGAACAGAATACTGGTTATTTCAGGTCCCAATGCAGGAGGTAAATCAGTCTGCCTTAAAACGGTAGGACTCCTTCAGTATATGGTTCAATGCGGATTCACAATCCCGGTCAGGGAAGGCTCTGAAACAGGGATATTTAAAGATATTCTTATTGATATTGGCGATGAGCAAAGTATTGATAATGACTTGAGTACATATAGCTCACACCTTATCAACATGAAATACTTTCTGAAAAACAACTCGGAAAGAAGCCTGATCCTTATCGATGAATTTGGTACAGGCACTGAGCCAATGCTGGGCGGCGCAATTGCGGAAGCAATACTCGGGGAATTAAACCGCAAAAAAGTATTTGGCGTACTGACCACACACTATACAAATCTTAAGCATTTTGCTTCACTCACAGATGGGATTGTTAACGGTGCAATGGCTTTTGATAATCACCTTCTGCAACCTCTCTTTCAATTATATATTGGTAAACCCGGAAGCTCTTTTGCCTTTGAGATAGCAAAAAAAATAGGCCTTCCCGAAGATATCCTGAATGAAGCATCAGGAAAAGCAGGTGTAAAGAATATTAATTACGACAGGCATCTGAAGGATATTGCCCGCGATAAGAGATACTGGGAAAATAAGCGGCAAAATATACGGCAGCACGAAAAGCGTCTGGAAGAGCTTATTGAGGAATATGAAAATGAGCTCTCAGGTGCTAAATCACTTAAAAAAGAGATAATTGCAAAAGCAAAAGATGAGGCGCAAAATCTTCTGAAAGAATCAAACAGGGTGATAGAAAATACCATACGCCAGATAAAAGAATCACAGGCAGAGAAGAAGAAAACAAAGGATATCCGGCAGAAACTTGAAGAATTTAAGAGTTCTGTTGTTGATGATTTAAAACCTGTTGAATCGCATGCGGAAAAGAAAATTTATTCGCTGGCTGAAAAGGCAAAGAAATTCAAATCAAAGGAGAAGAGAGAAGAAGTATCACCGGAAGAAAATGATGAGAAACCTCTGAAAGTAGGCGATGCTGTAAGGATGTCAGATACAATGGCAGCCGGGGAAATAGTAGAGATCAAGGATAAGATGGTGCACGTTGAAACTGGCAGCTTCAGATTTGTTGTTTCATCCGACAAGATAGAAAGGATCAGCCGTTCAGAGCTTAAAAAGAGTCTCAAATCCGGGATGAAGTACCGAGAACCGGATCCGGTTCTCAGCCAGCGAAAGCTGAGTTTTAAACCTGAGATCGACATCAGGGGCGTCAGGGGAGAGGAAGCGATAAACCAGGTCAGAGACCTGATTGATAATGCTTTAATGGTTCAGCACCGCAACCTGAGGATACTACATGGGAAAGGCAATGGAATATTAAGGGAGCTGGTAAGGCAATACCTGGCTACCGTGGATATTGTCAAATCTTTTCGCGATGAACATGTCGATATGGGCGGATCGGGAATTACAGTTGTGGAAATGGATTTTTAAAACAGCTTCCAGCAGATCAAACTGAATTTTAACTTAGTGTTTTATGTTCTGCCAAATTTATAATGCTTCCTTACTGCTTTTGTAATTTTCCATCGGCATTTCATTCCTTCCGGGAAGACCACCAGGTCGCCTTTACCAAATCTTACGGGAGGTCCATCGTCAGAGGTCACCGTTACTTCACCCTCAAGTAAAAAGCAAGTTTCTTTTTCATCATATTCCCACGGGAATTCTGATACTTCTTTTTCCCATATTGGCCACGACCTGGCTTTAAGGGCTGCCAGTTTTTCTTCTGAAGGTTTTTCAACTTTAATCATAATGGAATGTATTGGTTATGCTTGCACAAATTTGCTTAAAATAATGATAATTGAGAAAAAAAAATCCCCTCCGGGATGGAGGGGGGTATTTTCGAAATAGATATAGCTGGTCTGTAATCAGTAGAGCTTAACAGTTCCATATGAAGAACTCACTTTAACCTTAGAAGAAGGATTAGCATTTTTCCCTACAGTACCGCTTACCTCACTTGAGTTATTTCCAATGATACGTTTTCTGTTCTGGAAATTTTCGTCATTGAATTTCAATCCTCCATAGGAGACTCTGGCATCAAGATTATAACTTGCCGATTCATCAATTCCCATTCTTACACCCATATATCTTGACTGAACATCGAGTGATTCGAAACCGGCTGGTACTCTGTCGATGCTGAATGATCCATATCCACCCTCAAATTCAAGTTTCTTTTCCAGCGTTCCGATGTTTATTTCTGCATAACCGCTGTTCAGAACTAAATTATTGATAGTTTCTATACTGAGTTTGTCATATTTTGAATCAGCAACTACAGAACTTATTTTTCCGATATACAGAGTTGAATATCTGCTATCCAGGAGCAGAGCCTGGCTTTTTGTGAGTGTGAAGTTCCCGCAATACCTTAGAGTAGCATCTAGCCAGCCTGCCTCATCGATGGTCCCTTTTCCATATGCCAGGTATACGGTATTAATAGGTTTTTCATTCCCCCGGGCTAGTCTGGATGCAGAAAGATCTCCGTATTTAATATCAAGGTTTACAAGTCCGCTCAGATCATCGAGGTCTGTATCTCCGTACCTGTTTGTAAGGTCAAGGTCCATACTTTCAGGCATTTTTACATTATAGTTTATTGTAAATCTTCTTGAGTCGCCTCCCCAGCCTGTGAAATTGAAGTTATTATCTATAACTGTCTTGGCTGATATACGATCATCGCTTTCAGTAAACTGCACATCGATATAGCTAAGTAGTCTCTCAGCTCTTTCTTTGTTGGGATATCTTACTGTCACTTTAACATCAATTACAACCTGGTCAGTTGCTGACGTTGCCACAACAATATTGCCGTACCTGTTATTAAGATCCAGCATGGTGCCTTTTTTTGCTGTATACTCCTTGTGGTAGTCTTTTGTAACCTCATTCTGTGCATTAATAGCCAGAGAGATAAGTAAAAATGTCGCGACAAGAAGTATTCCTCGTTTATAAGCTGACTTTTGCATTTTTTCCGGTATTTTTATTTTCATTCTTTATGGCTTTTAACTGATTTACGATGAAGGTCATGACTTCAAGCTTTGTCTGATAATGCTCTATCATCGCATTTATAATTCTTTCGTCGTCCGGGTTGGCTTTTAATTCTTTCTGAAGCTGAACATATACAGAGTCCATGCTTCTCATTTCTTTTTTCAGCATTTCTTCCTGAGGTGTATTACTGATTATAGGATTAGAACTGATCTCATCTTCGACAAGGTTTACCTGGTGGATATAATAGTTTTCGACTTCCTTGTACTGAGGAGAGACATCGCCAAGAGCCATTCTGTCTCTTCCGGGTCTGATAAAATGTTCCCATGTCCATATAGAGGACAGCGAGATAAGCAGAGTGACAACTGCAGCCTTCAGCAGGTATGGAACAATACTTCTTTTAACAACACTGTTTCTGTGCAATCTCATCTCCAGTTTCCTGTTAAATCGTTCAAAGTGACCTTCCGAAGGCTCACTGTCTTCGAAGAAGTCCCTGTTGCTCCTGATTATTTCATCTATCGTTTTCATCCCTTAATAATTTTCATTTCCTTTTCTTAATTCTCCGATGAGTTTCTGTTTTGCTCTCGAAAGCTGTGATCTTGAGGTGCTGCTTGATATCTTTAATATATCAGCAATTTCTTCATGATCATAACCTTCAAGAAGATAAAGAGAAAGTATCACCCGGTATCCGTCCGGCAGCCCGTCAATGGCTGTTTTTACCTCTTCAACCCTTATATCAACCTCTTCGTTGTGAGTGGTTTCTTCAGGGCTTTCATCCCTTATTCCAACATGTGACTCAATATCTTCAAAGACCGCTTTCCTTTTACCCAGAGTATCGAGTGACCTGTTTATCACTATTTTTTTCAGCCAGGCGCCGAAGCTCACTGTTCCTGAGTAGGTATCAATTTTGTCAAAGGCCGACAGGAAAGATTCCTGCATAATATCTTCGGCTTCCATTGTATCGTTCACTATCCTTAGACTTGTGTTATACATAGCTTTGTAGTATAACTTGTAAATCTGGAATTGAGCCTTCTGGTCGCCTTCTTTGCACCTGTTAAGAAGATCCTGGTGCAAATTCTTGAATGCCGCTTCTATATTAGCCATCTTTATGTAAAGACTAGTTCTTATATGTTGTGCTGCACCCAATGTCTCTTAATTTTCTGATTAAAAGACGTGGGTTATTTTTTAATGCTGCACTCAATTTAAGAATTTTTTTTATTCTTAGAGAAAAAAGCAAAAATTATGCCCTGAGTAACCTGTCCGGAACTATAATTGAACTCGGAACCAAACATGGAATGAGGAATTGAGAATATGACAAGTAACATAATGGCAGCCAGAATAGTATAGAAAGGAGCCTCCTTCTTTCGGTTCATAATAACAGCCAGCACCCAGAAGATCATAGCAATTAGCGTCTTGTTATCTGTCAGATCCCATCCAAAGGGGATACCGGTCCATAATTCCCCAAAAGCATATTTTTGTACCAGTGGTCCAAGTATCATTCCTCCTGCAATAAGAAGAGTAAGGCTCCATATGCCATATTTTCTGTATGAAGAGATTTTAAATATGGCCAGAATGCCTGTTGCAGTTGAAAAGAGCATTGCAATAAACATTAAAAGTATGTGAGGACCAAGAATAAATCCAGGGACACCTCCCTTAAAACGTATCACAACAGGTGTTTCCTTCATTAAAGTCTGAGTTCCGTGTGAATCTGTTATCTCAATGTAATATTGAAGTTTCCCGGCCTCAGGCTGCTGTGGAACATCAGCAAAAAATCCTTTATCCTCAGTTATTTTAATGATCTTGTTCATCACAAAGGAATTTACGGGGTAGGTCCTTAATGAGAAAGGCACACTCTGATAATCTTCCTTTGATTTAAATCTTTTATAAAACAGACTGGCTTTTATCGAAGTGTCAGTAATCTGTAATTCAACCTGCGACCGTGTATCGAGTTCTATACTGCGAACGAGCCTCATTTTATAAATAGAATCGTTCAGTTTTACGTATATTTTTTTCGGGTATGTCGGACCAGTGGTTCTCTGGTAATAAGCAGCAATCAGAGTTATTATAAATGCAAGAAACCAGATCAGAAATTTCTTCATAGTTTGTTGAAATATATTAAAATGACGTCAAAGTTGTATCAGCAGCACAATCTTTTTATCATCGCGAAGCACTTCCACGCTTATTGTCTGCCCATGTTTTAGCTGGCCCATCCTGAACATATAATCCTGAATATTATTTACTGTTTTGCCGTTTATGGCAGTGATAATATCTCCTTTTTTCATTCCTCCCAGGGCGGCAGGTTTCCCGGGAGTGACAAAATCGGCACGTAACCCGTTTTTTATAACACCAGCAAAATCCGGCATAATACCAAGAGTAACTCCTCTTCTGCCCGGATACCTGTTAACTTCTGCTTTTGGTCCGGCCTCTTTAAACTGTAACCTTGAATTTTCAAGTGCCAGATCTTCAGCAACTTTGAAAATAAGTGCGGAAATCTCCACCATACCCTTGTAGTTGATCTTTTCCCAGGTGTCGGTTGGAGTGTGATAATCCAGATGAGCGCCGGTAAAATAAAATAATACAGGTATATTCTTGCCATAGAAAGAAGAGTGGTCAGAGGGACCATAACCTTCCTCTGAAAGACTCAGCTTAATAATCGATGTGTCGCTGTTTTCCAAAACCAGGTCTTTAAGCCCAGCAGCAGTTCCGACTCCGCCTATCTGCAGATTATTTGCATCATTTAATCTGCCCACCATATCCATGTTAATCATAGCATTAACTTTGGAAAGATCAATGCCGGGGTCATCAGTAAAATGCTTCGAACCCAGAAGCCCTTCTTCTTCTCCGGAAAAGGAAATACAGATGATACTTCTTTTATGACTGCCCTTTGTTTTAGCGAATTTTTCGGCAAGCTCAAGCATCATAGCTACTCCTGATGCATTATCGTCGGCCCCATGGTGTATTCCAATAGTATCAAGGGCCCTGCTTCCTGAACCCGGCCCGCCCATACCAAGATGATCAAAATGAGCCCCCAGTATTATATATTCGTTCTTAAGCTGCTTATCTTCGCCTGGCAGCACCATTACGACATTTCTTGTATTTGCCATCTCACTTACAACTTCAGCGTTGCCATTAACTATAACTTTTGTGGCAAATGAAAATGGTTTCCTGGTATCATTAAGCTTTTTTTCCAGGGCCGCAACACTGATCTTTGACTTTGAAAGAATGTTATCCGCGACCGCCCTCTTAATCCTGAATACCGGTAAACCCACAGGATAGTAATCGCTGGAAGTAAGTACATCAAAAGTATCCTGTGGTTCGAAAACCGGACCAGATACCATCAATACACCGGCAGCTCCCATATCTTTTGCCAGCAAAGCTTTATCCCTGTCGGCACTAACGGGTATAAAAGGGCTCCTTGTATTATCCGGTTCCGGATCGCCACGCAATATCAATATCCATTTCCCCCTGACGTCTGTATTCTCATAATCATTCCACTTCAGGCTGTCATTACTGATGTTGAATCCGTAACCGGCAAATACTACCTCCGATTCCAGCGCTGAATTTGAACTGAAAGCAAAAGGAATAAAATCTTTTTCTGCAATATAGCTGATGCCACCTGCAGAAAGGGAGTTTTTTGAACCCGGAACAAGCTTTTTTGTCACTTTATATCTCTGGAATCCATTTCCATTGAGAGGAATAAAACCATAGGAAGCCAGTTTATTTTTAATATACACGGCGGCAAGACTATCGCCTGGTGATCCCGTAAGCCTGCCTCTCAGCGAATCTGACGAAAGGTATTTAATATGATCCTCAAGTTCCTTAGCAGTTACTTGTCTGTGCGACTGACAGGAATAGATGAATACAGCTAAAACCAGAGGAAGAGTCTGGATTATTTGTCGGAGAGTTGATCTTTTATTCATAAATAGATTGTTTTTCCGTATTCAGATCCGGAAAACTATATATTTAGTCTTACAAATAGTTATTCAAAAAGTTTAAACGCTTCCTTAATTAAGGATATTGCTTCCATTAACTGATTTTCAGTAATTACCAGGGGAGGAGCAAACCTTATTATGTGCTCGTGAGTTGGTTTTGCTATAAGGCCTTTGTCTTTCATTGCCAGACATACATCCCAGGCAGTTTTATTACCTTTTGGCTTGATAACCACTGCATTAAGGAGACCTTTCCCGCGGACAAGCTCAATCATTTCCGACTTTATGCTGCTGAGTTCCTGGCGAAATATCTTACCCAGTCGGTGAGCATGTTCAGCCAGTTTCTCGTTTTTAATAACTTCAAGTGCAGCAATACCCACTTTTGCAGCAAGCGGATTTCCGCCAAAAGTAGAACCGTGCTCGCCGGGTTTTATTGTAAGCATTATCTCATCGTCGGCAAGAACTGCTGAAATCGGCATTATTCCTCCTGAAAGGGCTTTCCCCAGTATCAGAATATCGGGACGTACGTTTTCGTAGTCGCAGGCAAGAAGCTTTCCTGTTCGCGCTATCCCTGTCTGTACCTCATCGGCAATGAAGAGTACATTATTTTTTTTGCACATGTCATAGGCCTTTTTCAGGTAACCTTCATCAGGCACAAAGACACCTGCTTCTCCCTGGATAGGCTCTACAAGGAATCCTGCAATATCCGGATCCTTTAATGCGGCTTCGAGGGCATTCAGATCGTTATAGGGAATAATGATAAAACCCGGAGTAAAAGGACCAAAATCATTTCTCGCATCAGGGTCGGTTGAAATTGATATAATAGTAATTGTACGACCATGAAAATTACCCTCGCAGGCAATTATTTTGGCTTTATCGCGGGCGATGCCTTTCTTCTTGTAAGCCCATTTACGGCATAGCTTGAGTGCTGTCTCGTCAGCTTCTGCTCCGGAGTTCATCGGGAGTACTTTATCGTATTTAAAGTATTTTGTAATATACTCCTCATATTCACCGAGTACAGAATTATAAAATGCCCTTGAAGTGAGTGTGAGCCTCTTTGCCTGTTCTGTAAGTGCATTAATAATTTTGGGATGACAATGACCTTGATTCACAGCTGAATAAGCCGACAGAAAATCAAAATATCGTTTTCCTTCAACATCCCATACAAACGGACCTTCACCTCTTTCAAGAACTACAGGAAGAGGATGGTAATTATGTGCACCGTACTTATCTTCCCGATTAATATAATCCTGTGTGTTCATCTTGTTGATTATTAGATAGATAATAAATTGAAAAATAATTTACAAGTTTACTAAAGGTTTTGATAATTACCAAGTGATTAAATTAACAGGATGAAGATTTCCCCGATTCGAGACCTCATAAAACCCTAAATGATTAATATTATTTCAACGTATTAGACTAGTATTTAAATATGTTGATCTTCTATTTTCCCGCAGATTCCGCAGATTTTCGCTGATATTTACCCCTTCACCCTATCTCCCCTTCACTTTAATCCATTTTCCTAATCTTCCTTTAACAAATCAGGTCTCAGCCTCCTCGTTCTCTCCTCTGCCTGTTCATGTCTCCATCTTTCAATCTCGGCAGCATGTCCCGACAATAATACGTCAGGAACTTTCCATCCTCTGAAATCTGATGGTCTTGTAAAAACCGGAGGAGCCAGGAGGTCGTCCTGGAAAGAATCTGAGAGGGCAGACTGTTCATCAGAAATTGCTCCGGGGATAAGACGTATTACAGCATCAACAATTACGACAGCAGGTATTTCTCCACCGGACAGGACATATTCGCCTACTGATATCTCCCTGGTTATCAGGTGATCTCTAATACGCTGGTCGATCCCTTTATAATGGCCGGCAAGTATTATCAGATTGTTTAAAAGAGAGAACCTGTTAGCCATTTTCTGATTGAAAGTTTCCCCGTCAGGAGATGTATAGATTATTTCGTCATATTCTCTATCGCTTTTCAGTCTCTCAATAGCCTTATAGACAGGCTCAATCATCATAACCATCCCGGCGCCACCTCCAAAAGCATAATCATCGACAGTTCTGAATTTATCGGTAGTGAAATCACGCAGGTTGATTATGTTTATTTCTACAAGGCCTTTGTCCCTGGCTCTTTTTACAATTGAATGGTTCAGAGGACTTTCGAGTAATTCGGGAAGAAGAGTAATGATATCTATCCGCATTGACGTAATTTTTGTAAAAATACAAAGATAATGAGAATGACGCAACGTAAATGGATAAGAGTGGGTGAGGGGGAGAATGGGAGATATAAGACTGCATGACAAAAAGAACTAAATAAAGTTATCAGGAATAATGTCTTATTCAGTTAAAAATTATATTTTTAACAGTACTGATTCAAAACATTGTCAATAATACATTTTAAATAATACAGCTCGTATGGAATGTCGCCCAGGTTGCGGTGCCTGCTGCATTGCAATTTCAATTTCTTCTTCCATTCCCGGTATGCCCGAAGGAAAGCCGGCAGGAGTGAGGTGCATTCATTTGCTTGATGATTATAAATGTGCATTATTTGGTGATCCCTCAAGACCAAAGGTATGTGAAGATTTTAAGGCTGAACCGGAGTTCTGCGGTTCAAACAGGGAGGAGGCAATGAGGATACTGGGGTCGCTGGCGAAATAAGAGCCTGGATCTATCATCGACCTGAAGCGTACACCACTTTCCCCCCCACAATCGTATAATCGACTTTTGTCTTCATGATCTCGTTATCAGGAATAGTAAGCAGGTCTTTATCAGTAATGACAATATCTGCCAGGTATCCTGGTTTGATCATACCTTTCCTGTTGTCCATGAATTGTGCATATGCTGAACCCCAGGTATAGTATTTTATTGCTTCTACCATTGTGAGTTTCTGTTCAGGGAACCACCCTTCTCCTTCTTCTCCATGCCTGTCTTTTCTTGTAACTGCCGCATAGAGCCCCTCCATGGGGTTAAGCGGTTCGACCGGATAATCAGTGCCAAATGCCAGCATTGCTCCGGTATTTAGAAGACTTCTCCACGCATAAGCCTCTTTGCATCTTTCGAGGCCAACTCGTTTTTCATAGAATCTTTTATCAGTAATGCAATGAGTCGGCTGCATGGAAGCAATAACGCCAAGCTGTGCAAACCTTGGAATATCTGATTCCTGTAGCGTCTGCGCGTGTTCAATACGATGACGACTGTCGCGTTTCCCGTTAACCTGCTGAGCTTTTTCATAAGCATTAAGTACCCAGAAATTGGCTTTATCGCCAATTGCGTGAACTCCTATCTGGAAACCCATCTTATCTGCCTTAATAACCATTTTTTCAAATTCTTCGTATGGCATCATCGCCAGGCCTGATGATTCCGGATTATCGGCAAATGGCTTAAACATTAAGGCAGTACCTGAACCTATCGTCCCATCCATAAAAGCCTTCAGATAACCAAACCTGATCCAGTCGGAATCCAGCGGATATTTTTGTTTTTCAGTGATAAATTTTTCAAGTGCTGAACTATCTGACGTGAGAAATTCCCCCATATCTATCCGGCATGTAAGCTGGCCCTCTTTCTGCAGCTTTTTATATGCTGCATAATCAGCTTTCCCGGGTATCTGGAGACTTGTAACACCATATTCACGGGCTTCTTTCAGGGCCAGGAGATAACCTTTCCACGTTCTCGATTCCTCCTCTTCAGGAGTCCTTTCGCTCTTAACCTCTCCTGTTTTTATCAGGTCTTCTGCTGTTTCCTTAAGTATTCCTGTTGGCTCACCTGTAACCGGATCTTTCTGTATTTCACCACCAAATGGATTTGGGGTATTCTTTGTAATACCTGATTTTTTAAGAACAAAGCTGTTAACCAGGACGGAATGTCCGTCAGCCCTGCTGAGTATAACAGGATTATCAGGTGATACTTTATCAATAAGCTCTTTGGAGGGCCATTTTCTGTCTGTGAACATCTCATGCTCCCAGTGTCCTCCTTGTATTAGCTCCCCGGGTTTCACCCTGGCAAGCTGTGCTTTGACTTTTTCAGTTATTACCGAGGGATCAGTTGTGTATCTGAGTTCAATATAATCCGGATCAAGCGGTCCGAAATGCACATGTGCATCATTGAAGCCTGGAATGACAAGCCTTCCGGCTGCATCTATAACTTCAGTTTTGCCTTTGTCAATGTATGACCTGATCTTAGAAACAGAACCAACAGCAAATATCGTTTCTCCCTTCACAGCTATTGCTTCTGCTGAAGGATTTTCCTGGTTGATTGTCAGAACTTTCCCGTTAATAATTACCAGGTCAGCTTTTTCTTTCTGTTCACATGAGCTGGTTAACATCATTGTAATAATTGATATAGAGACTATTATTCTTTTCATTTGTTAACAAATATTTTCTGAAATATAAAAAAAAATAACTAAAACATAACTCTTCGTTCCCTTTGTGCAAAACCTTTGTGATCCTTTGTGGTCAATAATTTTAACACATTGAATATCTAAAAATGATTAACCTGCATCATACCATAGATTTACCAATGACTTATATTTTAACTTATTGTTAAGAACTTTATAGTTTTATTTTGATGCCTCATTTAACAAAACAGGTAAATTCGCAAAAACTTAAAATCATGAATATTGCACTGGTTGGTTATGGCAGAATGGGACATGAGATTGAAGAGATCGCTCTCCACAGAGGTCATAAAATAAGTCTTATTGTAGATATTGGAAACAACAGCGACCTTAATCAGGAAAAACTTGGCGGGACTGATGTTGCAATCGAATTTTCATCGCCCGACTCTGCTTTAGGAAATATCAGCAAATGTCTTGAAATGAAGTTACCTGTAGTCTCAGGGACAACTGGCTGGCTTGAAGATTATCAAAAGGCAGTCAACTTATGCATTAAAAACGGAACTTCATTTATTCACTCTTCAAATTTCAGTATTGGAGTTAACCTTCTCTTCCGGCTTAATGAAATACTGGCAGGATACATGAAAGATTATCCGGATTATTCCGTTTCAATTGAGGAAATACACCATATAAAAAAGCTGGATGCTCCAAGCGGTACCGCAATTGTTCTGGCAGGAGGGATTAAAGATCAACACTCCGGGTACAGGGGCTGGTGCTTTGATAAGGACCGGTCGGAGGGTTTAATTCCTGTCAGATCGGTTCGTGAGGGCGTCGTTCCCGGTACTCATACCATTACATGGGATTCGGAAATTGATACACTCAGCCTGAGGCATGAGGCAAAGAACAGGAAGGGACTTGCGCTTGGTGCAGTGGTAGCTGCCGAGTTCATTCATCTGAAGAAAGGTGTATTCACAATGAATAACGTGCTTGGTTTCTGATTAAATTTTATACTTTTACCGCTTCAAAAATTCATTTATCATGACTCAGATCTTCCAGAGAAAATATATCAGGTTTGCTATTGTAGCTCTTATTTATATTCTTGTTGTAATATGGATTGGCAATTACTGGCTTTTAATAGGGTTGGGAATAGTTTTCGATCTTTATATAACTGAGAAAATAAACTGGACTTTCTGGAAAAAGAAACACGGCCAGAACAGCTCATTTATTGAATGGCTTGATGCACTGATCTTTGCAGTCATCGCTGTTACCCTGATAAATATCTTTTTGTTTCAAAATTACCGCATCCCAACTCCCTCCATGGAGAAATCACTCCTGGTTGGCGACCATCTTTTTGTCAGTAAGCTGGCTTATGGTCCCCGGATGCCTAATACACCCATTGCATTTCCTTTTACACAGAATATTATGCCGCTTATAAAGGGGAGATCCTGGTCGAACCTGGTGATTTGGCCTTATAAGCGTCTGGCCGGATGCGGCAAAGTGAAAAATAATGATCCTATTGTCTTTAATTTTCCTGCAGGAGATACTGTTGTTGTCGAAAACACGTCAACCAGCTATTATGAGATAGTCAGAGAAGCTGCAAGGGAAATGCAGTTAAGGGATAGTTATGGAAGCAGAGTGCTAAAACCGGCAGGTTATTACATGCCTATGGCCAGGAAAGAAATATGGGACCGTTTTACCATTATTTACAGGCCGGTCGACAGGCGTGATAATTATGTGAAACGTTGTATTGGAATACCCGGCGATTCGATAATGATCAGGTCGGGAATACTTTATGTAAACGGGAAAATTGTTGCTGGCAATAAAACGCAACAGACTTCATATATTGTTAATACCAACGGCACTACCATTAATCCAAAAGCATTCGAACGTCTGGGCATTTCAAAGTCCGACCAGGTTATGTTCTCAAGTTCATCGTACCTCCTTCCGCTGACGATGCAGAATGCTCAAACAATCGCAAAGTTCACCAATGTGACAGAAATTACCCCTTTTAAAGACAGAGCCGGTATATATAAACCTGATATTTTCCCATATAATCCTGTATTGAGATGGAATAAGGATAATTATGGGCCGATATGGATTCCTGTAAAAGGTGCAACAGTTAAGATTGATACTTCAAATCTTTGCTTTTATAACCGTATTATTGATGTATACGAAAATAATGATCTCAAAGTTGAAGGTAGTACCATATATATAAATAATGTACCATCAGACAGTTATACCTTTAAAATGAATTATTACTGGATGATGGGTGATAACCGTGATAATTCAGCTGATTCAAGGTTCTGGGGTTTTGTTCCTGAAGATCATATTATCGGTAAACCAAAATTTATCTGGCTCTCTCTCGACAATGAAGCAAGTGGCCTGAAGAAGATCAGGTTCAGAAGGATGTTCATGAAAGTGAGATAGTTATTTCCTTTTTTATTTTACCTTTTCCACGATAGCCTTGAAGGCTTCCGGGTGGTGCATTGCAAGGTCGGCAAGAGTTTTTCTGTTAAGGGTTATGCCTTTTTTATCAAGTTTACCGATGAATTCTGAATAGCTCATATCGTACTGACGAACACCTGCATTTATTCTTTGTATCCAGAGCGACCTGAACTGGCCTTTCTTTTTCTTCCTGTCGCGGTACGCGTAACCCAGACCTTTGTCGAGGGTGTTTTTTGCAACTGTGAATACATTTCTTCTTGAGAGGAAGTTACCTTTTGTCTGCTTGAGAACCTTCTTTTTCCTGGCTCTTGATGCGACTGAATTTACTGATCTTGGCATAACTCATTTCTTTTGAATGTCAGCGTTCCTCTTATGGACTCTTATATGCTGAACAATCGGTTAATACTATTATTTAAAACTGAAGCGACACATTTATTTACTTGCCAGAAGAAGTTTTACATTCTTCTTATCTGCTTTGTCAACCTGTCCGAAGTAACCAAGGTTTCTTTTGCGTTTTGTCGCTTTCTTGGTAAGGATGTGGCTTTTAAATGCATGTTTGCGCTTGATTTTTCCTGTTCCGGTAAGTGAGAATCTCTTCTTTGCACCCGGATTTGTTTTCATTTTTGGCATTTCTGTTTCTACTATATTAAAGTATTACTTCTTCTTTTTTGGAGAGAAGGAGATAATCATTCTTTTTCCTTCGAGTCTGGGCAGTTGCTCCACTTTACCATATTCTTCAAGGTCATTTGCGAATCTTAACAAAAGCACCTCACCTTGTTCCTTGAACAATATAGATCTTCCTTTAAAGAACACGTAAGCTCTCACTTTTGCCCCGTCTTCGAGAAACTTAATAGCATGTTTGAGCTTAAAATTATAATCGTGGTCGTCGGTATTAGGCCCGAACCTTATTTCTTTAACAACAATTTTAGCTGCCTTGGCTTTGGCCTCCTTCTGTTTCTTTTTCTGTTGATACAGAAATTTCTGATAATCAATGATCTTACAGACAGGGGGATCTGCGTTCGGGGAAATTTCGACTAGATCGAGTTCCAGTTTGTCTGCCAGTCTTAGGGCATCCTGGATACTCATGACTTCTGCTTCTATTTCATCACCTACAACTCTGACCACTTTTGCAATGATCCTGTTGTTAATTTTGTGAGCCGGTTGGGTAATCCTTCCGGGGCTTCGTCTGATTGGTCCGGTTATAACTCTTTCCTCCTAATTTTTGTTAATACTTGATTTACTTTATTGATCAATCAACAGAGATCTCTTTTTGGATCTCAGAATTGATAAAATCCACAAATTCTTCAATTTTCATACTTCCTTTATCGCCTTCTCCCTGCTTACGGACAGCAACTGTTCCGCTTTCAGCTTCTTTTTCACCGATGATGAGAAGGTATGGGATCCTTTTTAATTCATTATCCCTGATCTTTTTACCTATCTTTTCACTCCTGTCATCAATCAGTGTGCAAATATCGGAATTATTTAGAATTTCCAAAACATTTGCTGCATAATCATTGAATTTTTCACTTATAGGTAAAATTACAGCTTTTTCCGGAGCTAACCACAACGGAAATTTGCCAGAAGTGTTTTCAATGAGTACAGCAACAAATCTTTCCAGGGAGCCGAAAATTGCCCTGTGTATCATTACAGGACGGTGCTTCTGATTATCACTGCCATTATAGGTCAGATCGAATCTTTCAGGAAGATTATAATCGACCTGTATTGTAGTCAGCTGCCAGCTCCTTCCTATGGCATCCTTCACCATAAAATCAAGTTTAGGACCATAGAAAGCTGCTTCTCCCGTAACAACGGTCGTTTTCAGATTTTTTTCAGCAGCAGCTTCAATAATATCCTTTTCAGCTTTTTCCCAGTTCTCATCACTTCCGATATATTTACTTTTATTCTCAGGGTCCCTGAGAGAGATCTGAGCAGTAAAATCGTTGAAATTCAATATCTTAAATGTGTAAAGAACAAGATCAATAATGCTTTTGAATTCTTCTCTGAGCTGATCGGGTCTGCAGAAATGATGAGCATCATCCTGTGTAAAACTCCTTACCCTGGTTAGCCCGTGAAGCTCACCGCTCTGCTCGTACCTGTATACAGTGCCGAATTCTGCCATCCTCAGAGGAAGATCTCTGTATGAGTGCGGAGTGGCATTGTATATTTCGCAGTGATGGGGGCAATTCATCGGCTTAAGCATGAACTGTTCGCCCTCCTGGGGAGTAGAGATAGGTTGAAATGAATCTTTACCATATTTTTCAAAATGGCCTGAAGTCTTGTACAGGTTTACACTACCGATATGTGGTGTGGCTACTATCTTATAACCTCTTTTTTTAAGCACTGAAGTCAGAAAATTGATAAGGTTTTGTCGTATTTCCGCACCCCTTGGAAGCCACAACGGAAGTCCCATCCCGACTTTTGGCGAGAATGTGAAGAGTTCAAGCTCACGTCCGATACGCCGATGATCTCTTTTTCTTGCTTCCTCCAGAAATACTAGATACTCATCAAGCATTTTCTGTTTCGGGAAGGTAATACCGTAAATCCTTGTAAGCATTTTGCGGTTTTCATTACCTCGCCAGTAAGCTCCGGCAACACTGGTGAGCTTAATTGCTTTTATCGGCTCTGTGGATGGAAGATGCGGACCACGACAAAGATCAGTGAAGCTTCCCTGGCTATATAACGAAATAGTCCCGTCTTCAAGTTCACCAATAAGCTCGGTCTTGTATTCATCACCTTTCCTGGTAAAAATGTCAAGAGCCTCTTTCTTGCTGACCTCTTTCCTGATAAAGGACAGATTTTGTGATGCAAGCTCCTTCATCCTGTTCTCAACAGCAGGAAGGTCGGACTCATTTATAACTATTCCGTCACCCGGATCAACATCATAATAAAAACCATTCTCGACGGCAGGACCAATGCCGAATTTGATACCGGGGTACAGCGCTTCGAGAGCTTCAGCCATAAGATGTGCAGACGAATGCCAGAAAGCATGTTTGGCCTCAGGGTCGTCCCATTTATGAAGCTTAAGTGTGGCATCTTCATTTATTGGCCTCGTAAGATCGCGAACCTCACCATTTACTGTTGCTGCATATACTTCTTTGGCCAGTCTCGGACTGATTTGCTCTGCTATTTCTAAACTGCTTATATCTTTATTATATTCTTTTGCTGATCCGTCAGGAAATGTTATCTTTATCATTATTAACCCTCTTTTTACTGGAGTGCAAAGATAATTATAATTTTTTATAAGCTAACAGTTTAAAGCATATCACTGGTTCAAAACAAGACGAACAGGTTTGAACAAGATATGCAGATGAGACATTTATTAATATTGTGGCACATAATTTGATTCAAATACTTTATAAGCAAATACTCAAATCATGAAAAAGACAATTTATCTATCTCTTATCCTGATACTTGCTTTATTTTCGTGTAAACGAAATCTTGATACTCCACCAACAGCTCAATTCTTTGTTGATATCGTGGAACCTGAAGTAGGGCAGGAGGTCATATTTACAAACGATTCCCGGAGTGCTACAGAATATGAATGGGACTTTGGCGATGGTTTTATTTCAAATGCTGAAAATCCGAGCCATGTTTTTACCGGCACAGGAACATTTGAAGTAATACTTACAGCTTATTCAAAAGATGGTCAGACAGATCAGGCAAGTATTAATATAAATGTAATGATCCCGACTCTGCTTGAAATCGAGGTGCTTGAATATTACCAGGAGTATTTTGTCCCCGGTGCAAGCGTTTGGTTGTATCCTACACTGTCTGACTGGGAAGATCAGACTAATGATGAGGCTGAAGGTTTTACTGACGATGACGGAGTGGTAGTTTTTTCACATTTAGGTCCTTATGTCTATTATGTTGATGTGTGGGAACAAAACCACGATAACTACTCATTAAAACAGGAAGATGTTGCATATATCCGGACCGACGAGATCATTCCTCACAAGATCAACAGGTTCACTGCCTGGGTCGATATTGCCGATCACGGAAAAGGAATAGGGGTTCGCGACCGTTCAGTTGTAATAAAAAAGATTGAAAGAAAATCTGAAGAAAAGACGCGACTTTCACCGCTTTCCGGAACAGAAAGGTGGCAGGAACTTTATAATAAAAGCATCAAATTAAAATAGGGAAGTCATTTGGCCTTCGGCCGTCATTTGCTCCGCGTCATTTGCTTCGCATCATTCGGTTATCATTGCATTACCATCGAATGACCATCGAATGACCATCGAATGACCATCGAATGACCATCGA
>CAZGKI010000018.1:3065-67924 GCA_964526345.1 uncultured Rikenellaceae bacterium | reverse complement strand
TCGGGAATGATTAATAATAAGGATGAGATTACCTTCGGTGAGCTCGTCCCGCCTAAGCGGCACTCGGTTCCTCGCTAACGCTCGGAATGGCAAGTCATTACTTAAGGTAAATAGGAAGAAGTGGCGATTCGCTTCTGACTTGCAAAAAAATGAAAAGAACTCTGGCGAATCGCCACTTCTTCCCTTGCTCTCTGCCCATGAACCTATCATTCCGAACGAAGTGAGGAATCTCTTATTTATGCTTGCTATCATATAATAAGTTTATATTAATCTTTCCTGATAGTCATTTTAAAAATTATCAAATAATCTGAAAAAGAGACATCTGGCGCACAAAAATAGTGCCATAGTAAAATAAAATTGAGAAGTGCGATGTTATTGAAATGAGGATCAATGATGTAAATAATTAAAATTATGATAATTCCCGAATAACAATTTATTATTTTTGCGGGGTTATTTTTTAAATAAGATGAAATCTGCAGTTATTTTATAGTGCAATTGCACTATTATAATAATCAGAAACATGCAGGTTCCATCATACGATTTGAATCGATTATTTTATGAAGAAAAGAATTAAAGTAAAAGAATTATTGTCCTCACACGAAACCGGATCTGAAGTTCTGGTCAAGGGATGGGTCAGAACCAAGCGCGGAAATAAAAATATTATTTTTATTGCTTTAAATGACGGCTCAACTATTAACAATATCCAGGTAGTTGCAGAAGCGTCATTGTTTGACGAAAACCTTTTAAAGGAGATCACAACAGGCGCCTGCCTTGCAGTCAGAGGAAAGCTGGTTGAATCGCAGGGACAGGGACAGAATGTGGAAATTAATGCTGAAACCATTGAGCTTTACGGGAAATGTGATGCTGAAACATACCCGCTTCAGAAAAAAGGACATTCAATGGAGTTCCTTCGTGAAATTGCTCATTTACGTTTCAGGACGAACACTTTCGGCGCCGTCTTCAGGATCAGGCATGCTATGGCATTTGCAATTCATAAATATTACAACGACAAAGGATTTTTCTATCTCCATACTCCAATAGTTACAGGCAGCGATGCTGAAGGAGCCGGTGAAATGTTCCATGTTACCACCATGGACCTTGCCAGCATACCACTCAACCCCGATAAAACGGTTGATTTCAAAAATGATTTTTTCGGCAAACAGACAAATCTTACTGTCTCCGGTCAGCTTGAGGGAGAACTTGGAGCTCTCTCTTTGGGTGATATTTATACTTTCGGGCCCACATTCAGGGCAGAGAATTCAAATACCCCAAGGCACCTGGCAGAGTTCTGGATGATAGAACCGGAAATGGCTTTTTATGATCTTAAAGATAATATGGACCTTGCAGAAGATTTTGTAAAATATCTGATCAGGTATTCTATTGAAAACTGCAGAGAAGATCTTGAATTTCTGAATAATATGATCGATAAAGGGCTCCTTGAACGTCTAAGATTTGTGGTTGATAATGAATTCGTCAGGATGACATATACCGATGCAGTAAAAATTCTTATCGATTCGGATAAAAAATGGGAATATCAGATTGGATGGGGCAAAGACCTGCAGGCTGAACACGAACGTTACCTTGTTGAGGAATATTTTAAACGCCCGGTAATATTAACCGATTATCCCATGGCGATAAAAGCTTTTTATATGAAGCAGAATGACGATGGTAAAACTGTCAGAGCTATGGATGTTCTTTTTCCGGGTATCGGAGAGATAATAGGAGGTTCGCAGCGGGAAGAGAACTATGACAAGCTACTTGCCCGTATAAAGGAGTTAGGTCTGCCGGAGAAAGAACTCTGGTGGTACCTCGAAACAAGAAAATTCGGAACGGCTCCTCACAGCGGATTCGGCCTGGGCTTCGAACGCTTTATATTATTCATAACCGGTATGTCCAATATCCGTGATGTTATACCTTTCCCGCGAACACCAAAAAATGCTGAATTTTAATAAAAACTATCCCTTAAGAAACCTGTGAAGTAAATAGGATGTTAAAGCAGAAGTTACAACAAAGATTACTCCAGAAACTCTCGCCTCAGCAGATACAGATGATCAAGCTGCTGGAGGTTCCAACTTTGCAGATCGAACAACGTATCAAGAAAGAACTTGAAGAAAACCCTGCCCTGGAAGAGGGTCCTGATGATGAGCCACTTCCTTCCGAGGAGAACGAGGATGAACAGTATGAGGAGGAGGAGAGCGACAATGAAGAATTTACTCTTGATGATTATATTGATGATGACGATATTCCTGATTATCGCCTGCAGGCCAATAATTACAGCAGGGATGATGAAAAAAGAGCCGAGATACCATTTTCTGCCGGATCGTCATTTCATGAATACCTGAAATCGCAGTTTGGCCTGCGGGATCTTACAGAGAGGCAGAAAATACTTGGAGAATATATTCTTGGTAATATAGATGAAGATGGCTACCTGAGAAGAGAGCTCATCAATATTGTAGACGACCTTGCATTTCTCCAGAATTTCGAGGCAACAGAAGATGAGCTTGATGAAGTACTTAAAATTATACAGGATCTTGAGCCTGTAGGCGTAGGCGCAAGATCACTGAGGGAATGCCTCTTGCTACAGCTGGGGAAAAAAGATCTCTCCCAGCCTGCAATAAAACTGGCATATTCAATAATTGATCAACATTTTCAGGAGTTTACCAAACGACATTATGATAAGATAATTGCAAGAATGAATATCAGTGAATCTGAGCTTAAATCGTCAATTGATGAGGTACTTAAACTTAATCCAAGACCGGGCGGAGTCTACAATGATCCTTACAGTAAAGTTGCCCAGCCTGTGATTCCCGATTTTATCCTCGAACATTCTGAAGACGGCTTCGACCTTCATCTTAATTCAAGAAATCTTCCAGAACTGAGGCTCAGTGCTGCCTATAGCGAAATGCTGCAAACCTATACCAGAGACAAAAACAATAAGAAGGAGATGAAAGAGGCCGTCCTTTTCGTAAAACAGAAAATTGACTCGGCAAAGTGGTTTATTGATGCCATTAAACAAAGGCAGAATACTCTTCTTTTAACCATGAACGCTATCCTCGAATACCAGCAGGTTTATTTTATCGACGGTGATGAAACAAAACTAAAACCAATGATCCTTAAGGATGTCGCTGAAATGACAGGGCTTGATATCTCAACAATATCCAGGGTAGCCAACAGTAAATATATACAGACTCATTTTGGTATATTCCCTCTGAAATTTTTCTTTTCTGAAGGTCTGCAGACAGACAGCGGCGAAGAGGTCTCAACAAGGGAGATAAAAAGAATTTTACAGGATTGTATTAATAATGAGGCTAAAAGAAAACCTTTAACCGATGAGCGGTTAACTGAGATTTTACAGGAGAAAGGATACCAGATTGCACGAAGAACAGTTGCCAAATACCGGGAGCAACTTAATATCCCGGTTGCAAGATTAAGAAAGGAAATATGACAGAATCTGAAAAAACACACATCAAAGGGAATGTACCAGCCAGAATAATATCATTGATTTTTCACCCCTTGCTCATGCCTCTTTACGGCATGCTAATTATCTTTTCTGCGCCGACTCTCTTTGGCTATCTTCCTGTAACAGTCAAAAAGATCCTGTTTCTTATAATTCTTATTAATAATGTAATTGTGCCGCTTTTATTAATGCCCTGGTTCAGGTACAGGAAAATAATAACATCATGGATAATTGCTGAAAGGAAAGAAAGAACGATCCCCCTGATGGCAACTTCTTTTTTCTATTGCGTAACTGTTTATATTATAGTCAGATACAATATACCAGTCTTTATTAAATATTTTGTTGTAGCAGCAGCGGGTCTGACAATTGTAATAACAATTCTGAATTTCTGGTATAAAATTTCGATTCATGTGGCAGCATCAGGTGCTTTACTTGCCCTGATTATCATACTGTCATTAAGAATGCATACTCCGCTTACCTGGCTGCTGGTAGCGGCCATTCTGTCATCAGGCCTGATTATGTATTCGAGATTATCGCTAAATTCCCATACCCCCGGAGAGGTCTGGAGCGGATTTTCCCTTGGTTTTCTTTTCTATGCTTTAATGTTGTTTCTTTTCTGATAATTCCTTTAAAGCTTCTTTTAAAAGGAGGCTGCTTTGTTCCATAAGCTCATTTGTCAATATAGGTTTTGCTGCCGGGAATGTCATTTCTGCATTGATATTCTTTTGAGTGATTGTAGCAAACCAACCCTTTCTCTCGAGGTAACATGCAAGATATTCCTGTTCCGTCTGTCCGGGAGTCGGTATCAATAATGCACTGCAGCCCAGGCTTATAAGCTCCATTATCGTGGTGTATCCTGACCTTGTTATTATATAATCGCTACCAGCAATTAGCTCTTTCATTTTCCGGGCAGGCAAATGATTATAATAAATGATATTATCGTGCTGATCCGTTGAATCCTTCTCATATGGCCTGCCTCCGAGGATGATTGTTGCCGGCTCTTTGTTTTTCAGTATCTCAGTGAGTTTTTGTTTCAGCATTTCACGCTGTGGTTCTGGCCCGGATAAAATTACTGTATTATGCCTGAAGGCAACCGGGGAATCATCCGGGTTCGATTCAATATCTCTGAACCTGGACAGAAGTCCTATATATCTCACATTTGAGGGGAGACGTAAACCATGAGATAATCTACCGGAGAGGTTAAGCTCACCGGGAAGGTCAGGAATGTAACAAAAATTATATCTTTTAATAATAGCCCTGTGCAGGACAATCCCGGTAAATTCAAGAAAAAAAAGCTTCTTTGGTAAAGGGATTAATGGCAAATGAGTTACATATACGGTTGTTATCTTTCTGCTCCACAGACCAAATCGATTATCACTAATTACAATGTCAATTGCATGGTCGCTGATAATTTTTTTGAGCCTGCTGTGTTCCCGGATGATATGATATAAAAGCAAGGGTGTTTTTAAAAGAAGAGAAAGATATTGGGGCAGAAACTTTGAATAGCGTGGTTTGAATCCAGGGAAATTAATATAAGTCAGCCCGGGCATCTCATTTCTGAAAAGAGACAGGTGTTCTTCTCCTGCCCCGATAAATATATTATTGTTCATTTCCCTAAGCCTGGATGCCAGGGGTATCATCCGGGCAGCATGTCCCAGACCCCATTCAAGAGGGCATATTAATATGTTGGTGTATTTATTCAAGATCAGCCGGAAATCTGCGTTTCAATCCCCAGTTTATTTACAAGAGAAGCGATATGTTTTAGTTCTGAGAGAGGGACTTTCCGAAGGAGACCGCCTTCCGGTGTATCCCTCGAGATTGTATAGATCATTACCTCTGATGGTCTTATCTTTTCAATTGCTTTCAGCCATGCTTCGATCTCTTCAGGTGTTGTGTTGTCTATTGTCTTTCCTTTGTACGTTCCCCTGAGAAATAGGGTCTGTACAATAAGCTGTCCTTTAAACTTTTTAAGCTCTTTGATCAGATCTTCAACTTTAACATTTACCCTGGGCTGGTTATGGATCTTTACGGTAAGATCAAAAGCAGAATCGAGTTTTAGGATATTAGAGTCGACTTTAAGTAAAGCCTTTCTGATTGCTGGTTTTGTTATTGCTGTTGAGTTTGATAATACAGCAATTTTGGCCAGCGGAAAGTATTTGTCCCTGAGCATTATGCTGTCGTCAATTATCCCGGGAAATTCAGGATGAAGTGTCGGCTCGCCGTTACCTGCATACGTTATTACATCAGGTGCCTGGTCCTTCTCTTTCAACGATACCAGCTTTTGTTCAAGGGCATGGAAGACCTCTTCCCTCGTTGGAAGCAGCTGCCTTCTGATATCCGTTTTTGAAGTCCAGCCGCATTCACAATATATGCAATTGAAATTACAGACTTTTTTTGTTGAAGGTAATAGATTAATACCCAGTGAAATACCAAGTCTGCGGCTTTTTACAGGACCAAATACTATCTTATCGAACAGAAATGTAACCATTGATCAGATCCAGGTTCATAACAATCTTATAATCTCAGTTTCGGGAAGAAGCCTGATATTTTTGAGATCAGCATTTTGAAGAAGCAGCAGACCAGGCTTCTTCCCGGATTCAATGCTTCCGTATATCTTATCTTGCCCCAGTGCTCTGGCTCCGTTTATTGTTGCCCACCTGATCAGTTCTTCAAGACTAACAGACGGAAAATTTTCCTGCAGCATTTTAATCTCCGATAAAATACTCAATTTTGTATTTGAAGCCAGAGAATCGGTTCCAGTTACGATTTCACACTTTTCCGATTTAAGCATTTCAACCGGTGGCAGCTTATTTTCTATGTAAAGGTTTGAACCAGGGCACAGGCACCAGTAGGTGTTTCCTCTTTTATTGACAGAATTTACGGTTTTCTTATCTGCAAATGTATTATGTACCAGTATCAGGTTTCCCGATAAGTTTACCTCATCCATTATCGTACTTAAATGGTTTTCAGGTACATTAATAGTATCAGGCAACAATCCTGTTTCCTGGTACGACTTTATAAGCGGACCGGAATGACTGATCAGAAACTTCTCTTCTCCTTCTGTTTCCATAAAATGGATTGAAGTTACCTTATTGTCTTTCGTTATCTTTTTCAGCAGGCGAAAGAGTGGTAATGAAACTGAGTAGGCCGTATGAGGTACAATGAAGTAAATTAATCCTGATGCTTTTGCAGCTTCAGCGACTTTGATAATCTCCTCCATTCTTTTGCCGGCTTTCTCCGGATCGATACCGAATACCTCAAGCAGATTTACATAGCAGATCCTGCTGGTTTTTTTAATTTCAAACGTTAAAGATGTATTACAGATATCTGCACACAGATTTACTCCTTCACGATACATGTAATGATCGGCATTAATCGCTGATTCTATAATATCTTCAGTTTTATTGTCCCTCGATGTTCTTATACTTATGAGGAAATCTCCCAATCCATTACCACGGCCAATTGCTCCTTTCAGATGAGAAAGCTCAAGATGACAATGACAATTAACAAACCCGGGGATAATGATGCCATTATAAAACTCAACAGACTGATTCTCGTTCAGGTTCCCGCATGTGTCTTCAACTCTGATTATCTTTCCTTCATCATCAGCAGTAATGATTCCTCTCATCAGGGGAGGCCCGGAATTAGTGAATATATATTGGGCCGAAAATCGTTTCATAGCTGGGCACCAATAATTGAAAATGATATATCAGAAATTCTGGCATGCTTATATATGTCATTTGCAAAATCTTCATAGTCAAACAACAAGCCATTCAGAACTACCGGATGATTTTCAGAAATGGTGCCTTTGATTATATAAGTATGCGGTTGTCCGTCCTTAAAATATTTGATATAAGGGAAATAAGTACGTTTCCCTGATCCGGAACTGTCAGCATTGCAGTACCATAATGTCAGACGCGGATTTACTGAGGGATCATCCGGATAAATTACCACAGTAACTTCAAACTGGAATATTGTCGGAGGATAGAGAGGACGGCTGAAAAGGGGATATTCCTTACCTGTGGGATCAGGGAAAGTAAATGAAGGTTCTCCGTTCCACTGATTTGTATTACTGGTGGCAGATTCTGTCGATACGTTCTGGTAATATGCTTCCAGTTCACTTAAACTTACAAGCACCCTGTCATAAATCCTTAAAAATCTTTTTGGCTTCTTAAGGAAATAATATTTTAAGGTTTTGTTCATTGCTTCGTATGTGTACCCATAACTTTCAATGATATCAATATATGTATCTATTGAATCTCTCTTTAAGAACTTGTCGTGAATTTCTGGAAGAGTAAATAATCCGTTGGACAGGTAAATGTCGGACAAAATTGAAGTAAATTGTTTTTCAGGTATCAGATTGCTATTTTCTGATCTGTTATTGGAGTTGCATGCAACCAGAACGAATAATGAAATTATTATTGTCAGAAGGACGACAGTAACAAGGCTTTCAATATGATCAGTACTGCTTTTCATTCCTCAGGTATTTTTTAGTAAGATACCGTACAGGGTACCATGCAGCCCAGTAGCCTATAAGAAGGACGGTTCCCGGGACAATTATAAAATCAACCGCTTTCATTACTACCGGGTATGAATTCATAATAAGAGAAGTACTATGCAGCTTAATCAGTCCGTAAGTCTGTTGTATCCAGCATATTATAAAACCAAGTATTATACCGGAAACTGCGCCGATAATTGAAATAAGCCATCCTTCAAAAATAAAAATCTTCCGTATGAGATTGTTATCAGCACCAAGACTTCGTAATATTTCAACATCTCTTTCCTTTTCAATGATAAGCATTGTAAGAGATCCTATAATATTAAACGATGCTATTAACAGGATAAGCGTAAGAATAATGAAAATAGCCAGGCGCTCTGACCGCATTACCTTATAAAAGATCTCCTGTTGTTCGAACCTGTTCTGTACTATACACTCTTTCCCGAATATCCCGGAAAGGGTTTTCTGAACTGCCCTGGCATCTGCTTTTTCTGTGAACCTGACCTCAATGGAGCTTACACCATGCTCATTTTCTATTAGCTCACGGGCAAAATCAATAGGAAGGTAAATATATTTTGAATCGTATGTCTGTTCGACCTGGTAGATACCTGAAGGAAATATGAAATCCCTGTTAAAGGCTTCATCAGGATCAAGACTGTTCCTGGCAGATCTTCTTGGCACATAAATATATAAAGGATTAACGAAATTCACCCTTATGCCAAGATATTGTGCGATCCCTATTCCGGGAATAGCCCAGACCCGGCCATCGTCTGATTTAAGTTTATATTCACCTTCCCACATCGAACTGTCAATATTTGTTACCCTGCGGTAGTTATCATCTACTCCTTTAATAGTGGCAATATATTGCCTGTCGCCATACTTTAAAAGTGCATTTTCCTCAATAGTAAGGGAATAACATGAGACCCCGTCAGTTGATGCTAGCAATTTCAGCTTTGTACTGTCAGGGATAAATGTCTTCCCTTCAGCAGGGGTGATCTTTAGATCCGGATCAAACGTATTGAATATTGTGCTTACAAGTGTTTCAAGACCATTGAATACCGACAATATTATTATCAAAGCCATAGTCCCGACTGCTACCCCGGCTACAGATACTGCAGAGATCACATTGATCGCATTTCTGGATTTTTTTGCGAACAGGTATCTTTTTGCTATGTATAATGAAAGCCTCATTTCTTATTTTCTGGCAGTCACCAGCAACCCGGTTCCTGATTTATGGGTTAAAATAAGATCAAAAATGTTAAGTATTATCGAGACCGGAAAGATTATCAGGTAATAAAATGGCAGGATCAGGAAGAAAAAATATGATTTATTCAACATTTTAACAGGATTCTTCATAGAGAGGCGCCAGGAAATATTTCCGGGTTTCCCGTAAGTATATAAAGCCTCAACTTTACTGAATCCTGCCCTGGTAAGCTTATCTGTTATTTCCGTAACACTGTACCCGTTCCTGACGTGCTCATCTATAAAGGAATCATCTTCATCGCCATGTACATCCGAACCGCCCTGGTCGGAAGGTGTTGAAATCAGAAGTATGCCATTCTTTTTAAGTGAGCTGTGGAAATTGCTGAATACGGTTTCATCCTCTTTTATATGCTCCATTACATCTACAGAAAGTATAAGATCGTAATTTCCGGATTCTGTAAATTTTGTCAGATCAGCATTTATAAATGATACTCTTCTCGACAATCCCGCCTTTCTGAAAAAATCAGAGCAGGTTTCTATCTGATCTCTGTTTATGTCGACAGCTTTTATTTTCCAGGTTTCATTCATCCTGCACATTCGCCATGTATACTGACCAAAACCCGACCCGGCATCAAGAATATATGCTTCTTGATTCATTTCTTTCCTGATCTTTCTTAAAGCTGTTTTTACATGCCAGGTGCGCAGGAGCAGGAGGTCAAGAAGAAAATAAAGCATCTTCCTCATGAATAAAGATCCTGAAAAGAACTTATCCAGCGAACTTTTAATAGATTCGTACTGCATAACAATCAGGATTTCAGCAATTTATCAATTTTGTCGATATAATCAAAGCTGTCATCAATAAAAAAAGCTAAATCAGGTACAATACGAAGCTGTGATCGCACTTTATGGCCAAGATCGAATCTGATCTTATGAGAATGCTCCTGGACTGACTGAAGTATCTGGTTATTGTTTGCTGAAGGAAAAATGCTTATGTAGATCTTTGCAAAGGAGAGGTCGGGACTTACTCTTACTTTAGTTATTGAGATCAGTTTACCCTGGGCAAATTCATTTCCCTTACGAAGAAATATTTCAGCTATTTCTTTTTGTATTAACCTTGCAACTTTTTTCTGTCTTGTCGATTCTGTTGATTCCACAGCTCATGATTTTTGATCACGCAAAGGTACTATTTTCAAGTGAGAAATAAAGGAATTCAGATAGTCCCTTTATATACAGCTCTGAATTCCTTTGCATTCTTTTGTGCAACCCTTAATGTTCCTTTGCGGTAAAAAGAAATCCATTTAAGCAAAAAAGCATTAGATTTGCAGGGAATTTTAATTGGATATGGAAACGGTAGTAAGCGGAATAAGATCAACAGGGAATCTGCATCTTGGAAATTATTTAGGTGCAATAAAAAATTTTTTGAAAATGCAGAAGGAAAACAACTGTTTCTTCTTTATAGCTGATTATCATGCGCTTACGACACATCCGAAACCAGATGATATGCATGGCAATATTAAACAAGTCCTTGCTGAATACCTGGCGTGCGGCATAGATCCGGATATTGCAACAGTGTTTATTCAAAGTGACGTTCCTGAGGTTACCGAGTTATATCTGTTATTGAATATGAATGCATATGTCGGTGAACTTGAAAGAACAACTTCCTTCAAGGAAAAGATCAGGAAACAACCGGATAATATTAATGCCGGACTGCTAACTTATCCTGTCCTGATGGCAGCTGATATAATTATTCATAAGGCAAATAAAGTGCCTGTGGGAAAAGACCAGGAGCAACATCTTGAAATGACCAGGCGTTTTGCAAGACGTTTCAATACAATGTACGCGGTGAATTATTTCCCTGAACCTGATGCCTATAATTTTGGCAAAAAGTTGCTTAAGATACCAGGTCTTGACGGGACAGGTAAAATGGGTAAAAGTGAAGGTAACGGAATCTTTCTTGCCGATACTCCTCAGGAGATAAGAAAAAAAGTAATGAAGGCTGTCACGGATACCGGACCTGTAACACCCGGAGAAAAACCCTCTGAACCAGTTCAGAACCTGTTTACAATAATGAATGCTGTCTCAGATCCTTCTACTGTCAAATATTTCAAAGAAAAACATGCTTCATGTGAGATCCGGTATGGGGAAATGAAAAAACAACTTGCTGAAGATATTATTAATGTAACTGATCCGATAAGGACGAGAATAAACGAAATCATGTCTGACGGTAAATATCTGGCAAGAGTAGTATCGCAGGGGGCAGAAAAAGCAAGGGCAAGCGCTTCGAAGACAGTACGTGAAGTGAGGGAAATAATCGGTTACAGGCCATTCTGATAAAAAATGAAAGCCAGGCTTTTGACCTGGCTGCACTTGAAGGATCAAGTATATAATTGAGATTGCCTGTGTAATTATATAAAATCAAATTACGTGCCAAAAGGGCAATAAAATTACTTAATTTTGGGTTAAAACCTAAATTAATGCTCTTCCAGTGGGAAAACGGGTCACTTTCTTTTTAGTCATAATTCTGATCTCCGGTCTTGCAGTACTCGGGTATTTTCTTCAGCAGGGTAGAAGGGTGTTGCTTACAGATCCATATACAGCGGTTTCTCCTTCCGCATGTATAGTAATTGAAACCATCGATTTTCAAAGTTTTATAAACGCACTAACAACAAATAGTGGTCTGATCGGAGAAATTGAGAAGATCAGCGAATTTAAAGTCTTTAACAACAAAGTAAAATACCTTGCGGACCAGCTTAACAAGAGCCCTTTTAAGAAGGTAATGACCGGAACATCTTCAGTGATTGCCTTCCACTTTTCTGACAGTAGATTAACTCCGATTCTTTCAATGGCTGTTTCTCATGGAGTCAGAATACGGCAGCTAAAAGAGATTTTAAAGTCATCAGGTATTAATAAAGTTAATGAGAAATATCTGGACAGGAAAAGTTATCTGGCATTACCGTATACTCTAAACAACATTCATGATACCGCATATATTTCAGTTATTTCAGGCTTGTTGTTATGTACTTCTTCTGAAAAAATCCTTAAAGAAGCCATATATCAGACATCAAGAGATAATGACATCCGTACAACCCCTGGTTTTTCAAAGGTATTGCAAGCCTCCGGGAAGAATGAAGATAAGATATTTTTTGTTTTTGACAATCTTAAAGAACTGTTCAACAGTATCTTCAGGAAAGATGCTTCATTAATATCTGCATCTACGGACAAACTTGCAACCTGTGCTGAGGGGGATATTTTTTTAAGCGATAACGGACTGATCCTGAGTGGCTATACTGAAAGTACCGATTCGACGAAAATATTAGATAAATTTAAATATTGTACTCCGGAAATATTCCACACATATAAAATTCTGCCCTCGGCCACCGTCCTGTTTGAGTCGGTTGTGCGCGAAAAAGGGAAACCCTCATATCTTAACAAGGAACAGATATCCCCTGAAGCTTCTGATCTGGCTGATAAACTGCGAGAATTTATCGGAAATGAAGTTACAAAAGCCTATGTCGATATAAAGGAGAGGCCGGTAAGTGAGAATACTCTTATCATTTATGAACTTAATAACCGCGTTTATGCTGAAAAAATATTTCTCGATTTTTTCGGAGCCGGAACAGATAAAAACAATATTTTCCTTTTTCGGCCTGATGATCAGATCAGCATACCAGTTTACCTCACTCCTTATAAAGGATTTGCCTCAGCCATAATACCTGGTTTTGGAGATGGATTTGATGATTCGTACTTCGCTTTTTATGATAATTATCTTGTGACCGGAAACTCATACGCTACAATATCTCGTTTTTTATATGATAACCTTTTAAACAAAACACTTGCCAATGACTTGACATTCAGGGATTTTGAAAGCACGCTACCAAGTATTTCCGGTTACTTTTTTTATTGTGTGCCCTCACGTATAATAGGTTATCTTGCACGATACCTTAACGAAGATATTATAAAGGCTCTGAATTCAAATAAGAATGCTCTGACAAAGATACAGGCATTTGGTTATCAGTTTGCTCCAAGCAATGAAATGATATACAATAGTGTATCAGTGCAATATAAAGATGTGGCCAGGGTGGAAGCGGGAACCGAATGGGAAACACTCCTTGATACTGTTGCTGCAATTAAACCATTCTTTTTTACAAATCATATTACCGGGGCAAAAGAGATTTTTATCCAGGATATGAAGAATAACGCTTACCTTATAAATGCTGCCGGCCGTGTACTTTGGAAAGTACCATTAAGAGAACATATAAACGGATCTGTTTATATGATTGATTATTACAGGAACGGTAAATATCAGTTGTTGTTCTCTGGCAGGAATTATCTTTATCTTCTCGACAGAAATGGTAATTATGTTGAAAGATACCCGATAAAACTGAGATCTCCCGCAACAAACTCTCTGGCCTTGTTTGATTATGATAATAACAGGGACTACCGGTTACTGATTGCAGGAGAAGATAAAATGATATATGCTTATGATAAAAGCGGCAGTACTGTAAAAGGATGGAAACCTTTCCGGACAAATGGCATCGTGAATACTGAAATATCCTGGTTCCGTGTTTCCGGGAAAGATTATCTGGTCACTTCTGATGAATCATCAGTATATTTTACAGACAGGACGGGGAATAAAAGACTGACACTGAAGGAGCCTGTTTCCAGGGCGAAAAGATCAGAAATAAGGCTGACTCCCGGTAATGATCCATCAGTTGTATGTACAGCCCCTGATGGCACCATTCAGCATATTTATTTTGATGGAAGCGTGAAAAAATACAGTTTAAAAACCTTCTCCGTTGACCATTCATTCGATATTTTTGACATAAACGGGGATGGTTTTGGTGAATATATTTTTATTGATAAAGGTATATTGTATCTTTATGATCATAACAGAGCTGAAATATTTACCAGAAAATTTGGCTCGGATGAACTTGGCGGACCGATAAATTTTATTTTTTCAGCCTCTGACAGGAAGATAGGGGTTTTTGATGTTGATAAGAAGCTTATTTATCTTATTGATGGGAATGGAAATATCATGAAAGGATTTCCTTTAAGAGGAGCATCTATGTTTTCAATAGGGAAATTGTCGGACAATGGAAGCTGGCACCTGATTGTCGGCGGTACTGACAGATTCCTGTATAATTATAAGTTGGATACAGATTTTAATTAAATTCAGTATGTTCAAGAAACCGTTTATTTTATTTTTAATTGTTGCACTAATTGGAGTGGCAGGTTGTGTAAAAGAGACCTATGACATGAACATGCTGTCAAAAAAGGCTCATATATCACCGACCTTTGCTATCTCCGTTGCCAGAGGCGACATTTCGTTCAGCGACCTTGTTGAGCCAGGCGACACAGTAGTATTTGATGAAAACAACTTTGTAAAACTTATCTTCAAAAAAGATTCTGTTGTTAATTTTAATCTCGATAATTACCCGGATTTTAATACACTTGGAGAATTCCATTTTAATGAGGGCTATGAAATCAGTCCTCTTCCGGTTTATACCATAAATGACACAATTATTTACGATCCGGGGAATGATATTGAAATTGAGAGATTAGCAGTTAACACTGGGGCTATTACATATCAGTTAAAATCAAAAAGTCTTACTGATGCCACATTTGCGGTTACTTTCCCTTCGGTTTACAGTGCAGGGAACCCGGTTACTGAAATTATTAATATAGGAGCAAATCAAACAGTTACCGGCTCTTTTTCAATTAATTCAACAGATATAGATTTTAGCACTGACCTGAAACAAAGGTATAACAGGCTCCCGATTATTTGTACCTTAACTGCAAATACCGGTAGCTTCAGTCTGGATGATAGTATTTATTTCAAGCTTGATATGCTGAGTCCGGATTTTGATTATATAAAAGGATACTTTGGTCAGCAGTCTGAAACAATCGATCCCGATACACTTGACCTTGATATAAAAGATATTCTTGACCACATCACCGGGACCTTTCTTCTTTCAAGCCCTTCCCTGAAACTAAATTATTCCAATTCCTTTGCACTTCCTATTCAGATAGATTTAAAGGCAAAGGGTTTTAAAGGTATTGAAACAGTTAACCTTGGATTAAATCCGGTTACGCTAAATTATCCTGCAGCACCGACAGAGCGCGAAAAGAAAGATATATTTATTATTGACAGAAACAACTCATCATTACCGGAGCTTGTTTCCATGCCTCCTGAAAAAATCACCTTTTCTGGATCTGCATTAATGAATCCCGGAGGTAATACCGGAACCCATGATAATTATCTTTTCGGAGATAGCCATTTCAATGGGGATCTTGAAGTTGAGGTACCCCTGGAATTAAGAATAGATAATCTTCAGTTTGCCGATACTGTTGATAATTTCCTGAAGAGTGATGACTCTGATAACAATTCCCCGGTCAAACCGGAAGATTTTGATTTTCTACGTATTAATATAACTGCAAAAAACGGATTCCCTCTTGGGGTTTCCACGAGCATTATACTGTATGATTCAACCACACAAGCAAAAAAGTATACCATCGATGCAACCGATATTCTTAGTCCTGCACCCGTCGATATCAATGGGAAAGTTACTTCACCAATAGATTGCGAGACAAGTATTGACATAACAAAGGACTTCTGGGATTCAATAGATCTGGCCGACAAGATCATTTTTATTTTTAAGATGAATTCCACTGATAATGGTTCGAAGGATGTTAAGATATATTCTGACTATAAAATCAATTTTAAGGCATCCCTGGTTTTGAAACCGGATATACGGTTTGATTTAAAATGAACTTTATTAATTCAATAAATATGTTCAGAAAAACTAAATGTATTCTGGTATTGATTCTGGCTTTGATATTTTATAATTCTTCAGCCCAGAACAACCAGGTTTTGTATTATATGAATCTGCCGCAAAAACATCTGCTTAACCCGGCGGCCAGACCATCCAATTCCCTATATATCGGGTTGCCTGCAATATCCGGCATTAACATTAATATAAATAACAATTTTGTCAACTTCTCTGATGTTTTTGTCAAGGGGGCAAGTGATTCCATATTATCTTTCCTGCATCCCGATTATGATGTGGCAAAATTCATGGCAAAGATCAGGGATAAGAACTCCATTGAACCTGAAATAATGGTTCAGCTTTTCGGTCTGGGTTTTAATGTGGGCAGGAAGTCATATGTATTTCTTGATATTAATGAACGTGCTGATGCTAATATTGTTCTGCCGGGCGATCTTTTCAAACTTGGGTTTGAGGGAAATGAACAGTTTGTCGGAAGCAAAATGGACCTTTCATCCCTACGGGGAGACGTAAAAATGTACCACGAAGTGGGGTTGGGATTTTCAAGAGATTTCACAAGTAAATTACGGATTGGCATTAAAGGGAAACTCCTGCTGGGAATAGCTGCAGCGTCAATAGATAATAAATCTCTTAGTCTGGCTGTAAATGATGATTATACCCATACATTGGATGCTGACCTGATTGTTAACTTCAGCGCCCCGGTCAATGTATATATCAGCTCCGATAACAAAATTGACAGTCTCACATTTGATGATTCTGTATTTAATTCAGGTAAGACAACAATAGATTATCTGCTAAAGTCAAAAAATATAGGTTTAGGGCTTGATATTGGCGCTGAATATAAGTTCAATGAGAAGCTTAAAATATCTGCTGCAATAACGGATATCGGATATATTAACTGGAAGCGTGATATCAGCAATCTGAAAGCCAAGAGCCAGTTTGATTTCAGCGGAGTTGATCTCCTGGATGTTTATAACGGCACCATGACATTCGATTCACTCGGACAGGAATTACTGGATTCCCTTAAGAACTCTTTTACCCTGACAAATGAGAAGATGCCCTTTACTACGTATCTGCCTTTTGGTGTTACCCTTGGCGGCAGTTATAACCTTACTAAAAATATTTCAGTAGGAATATTATCCTATTCCAGGTTCATAGGGAAGCAGATCCGCGAAGCTATTACGTTATCTGCAAACCTTAATGTTGGCAATGCATTTTCAACAAGCATTGCATATACGGCTGCAAATAACAGATACGATAATCTCGGTTTTGGCCTGGCTTTCAGAACAGGATGGGCCCAGTTTTATTTTATTGCCGACAGGATTCCGATTACCTGGAATAAAATCATTTCAGATGGGAATACTATTCCGATACCATACAGCTGGAATACCATACATGCACTAATTGGGATGAATCTTGCATTTGGGAACAAGGTTAAAAAGAAAGATGATAAACCGATGGTACTGGTTCAATAAAAGAGTTTTGGAGCGATGATTCTGTTTATAAGATTTTTTTTGGTAAGCCTGATTGTTTATTTAATAGTCAGGTCTCTTTTAAGCTACACTGGTCGCGGGAAGGAAACTGAACAAAATCGCGGATCAGGAGACAACAGGTTTAAGCAAGACAGAAAGATATCAAAAGAAACGGGTGAATATGTTGATTATGAAGAAGTAGATTAGCCTCTCTTTTTTCTATTTCGAAGAATTTTTCAATTGCTTTGCCAGTGAATTTGCAAATACAAAATCATTCAAAGCCTCGCAATCGGAATCAAGTATTTCATGCTTACTGCCTTCCCAGGCAATTCTACCTTCGTTGATAAATACAATCATCTCTCCGATCTCCATCACTGAATTCATATCATGAGTATTGATTATTGTAGTCATTGAATACTCCTCAGTAAGCTCTTTGATAAGTTCATCTATAAGGATAGCAGTCAGAGGATCGAGTCCGGAATTAGGTTCATCACAGAAGAGATACTTTGGATTAAGTGAAATTGCTCTGGCTATGGCTACTCTCTTCTTCATCCCCCCGGACAGTTCCGAGGGAAACAGATTATTGGCATTTATAATATCAACCCTGTTAAGACAGAAATTGACTCTTTCTATTTTCTCTTCCGAGCTTTTATCAGTGAACATATCAATAGGGAACCTGACATTCTGTTCTACCGTGAGTGAATCAAAAAGCGCGCTGCCCTGAAATAACATACCCATCTCTTTTCGTATATCTTTTTTCTCTTTAAAGTCAAGGTTATTAAACAGGACATTTTCAAACCAGATCTCCCCCCTGTCTGCTTCGTGAAGACCAACGATAGTTTTAAGAAGTACAGTCTTTCCTGATCCGCTTCGTCCTATTATAAGGTTTGTTTTGCCGGCTTTAAAAGTAACAGAGATATCATTTAAAACCATGTTATCATTAAAAGACTTATCCAGGTTCTTAACACTTATCATGACAAGAGTAGCTGAGTCAGTATTACATTGAATAACAATATAAGGACACTGCTGAAGACCACCGCCTTGGTACTGGCACGTCCTACTTCGAGAGATCCTCCATCGACGAAATAACCCTGAAATGATGAAACGGATGTAATTATAAATGCAAAGAAGACCGTTTTTATCATCGAATAAGTAATATAATAAGGGATGAAAGCATACTGGATCCCGTAAATGAAATCTTCCGAAGTAATTACTCCCGAGAGTGTGCCGGCAATCCAGCCCCCCAGAATACCGACAATAATACTAATAAGGGTAAGAACAGGGTTAAAAAGCAGGGTAGCAATAATTTTGGGCAGAATCAGGTAAGATGCTGAATTGACACCCATCATTTCCAGTGCATCGATCTGTTCAGTAACTCTCATTGTACCTATTTCGGATGCAATATTTGAACCAACTTTCCCGGCAAGTATAAGTGCGGCAACTGTTGAAGAGAATTCCAGTATAATTGAGTCACGACAGCCAAGACCAATAAGATAAGAGGGATAGATTGGATTTTCAGTGTTATACGCAGTCTGGAGAGTAATAACCGCTCCCATGAAGAAAGAGATAATTGTGATAATGCCGATTGAGTTAATGCCAAGGTAGACAAACTCCCTCATTGTCTGCTTATAATAGAGTGAAGGTTTTTCGGGAATGGAAAATACCTTTCCGAGAAGAATGCAATATTTACCTAATTGTGAAAGAAACTTTATCATGCCAGAAATCACATTGATCCAAAATTACAAATATTTACCGTATTTCCCTTGCTATGGTTTTAAAACCCGATGGATAATTAATTTATATTTGCAGAAATGTTTAAGAATCAAATGATCTATTATGGACAACAGATATGTAATAATTATGGCCGGGGGTGTTGGAAGTCGATTCTGGCCTCTAAGCCGTCGTGAGAAACCAAAGCAGTTTCTTGACATTCTGGGAACCGGAGAAACATTGCTTCAGCAAACCTTCAGGCGTTTTAAATCAACATGCCTGCAACAGAATATATATGTTGTTACGAGTGCCGAACATAAGGATCTCACTGTTGAACAGCTTGGAATTGATCCGTCAAATGTACTCGCAGAACCCTTTCGCCGTAATACTGCACCATGCATTGCTTATGCAACTTTCAGGATCTTAAAAGAAAACCCGGATGCTGTTATAGCAGTCACTCCATCGGATCATTTAATTTTGAAGGAGGAAGAATTTTGTAACATTATTAAGGAAAGCATGGATTTTGCCAGTAAGAATGATGCTCTGCTAACACTGGGAATTAAACCCAACAGAGCGGAAACAGGTTACGGGTACATCCAGGCTAACCGCAAGAAACCTGTAAGCGAGTATAATAACTTACTGAAAGTCAAAACATTTACAGAGAAGCCGGATATTGACCTGGCTAAAATATTTATTCAGAGTGGTGACTTTTTCTGGAATTCGGGAATTTTTATCTGGAATATTAAGTCTATTTTAACAGCTTTCGAAAAGCATTTGCCCGATATGTTCGCTGCTTTCGATGAAGGGCACAGCTTATTTGGGACAGATAAGGAAAATAGTTTTATCGGCAGGACTTATACTGAATGCAGGAGTATCTCAATCGATTATGGAATTATGGAAAAGGCTGATAATGTATATGTTATATGTACAGATATAGGTTGGTCAGATCTGGGAACATGGAGTTCTCTTTATGAACATTCAGCCTCTGACAAAAGGGGAAATTGTATTATCGGCGGTAATGTATTCTCCTATGATAACAAAGGGAATATCATTAATATCTCACCTGACAAGGTTGCCATTATTCAAGGGCTGAAAGATTATATTATTGTTGAAACGAATGATGTTTTGTTGATAGTCGGGAAGGAAGAGGAACAAAGCATTAAGAATTTCCTTGAAGACGTAAAAAAAGAAACAAAGGAAAAATATTTATAAAATTTCCATTTATAAATACTTAGCAGAAAGAGGCAGGGGAAAATAGGCAGAGGCAGGTCTCAGACCTGCCTCTGCCTATTATATATACATCAATATTTTGTCTGACAAAAGAATGGATCTAGTATTCCCAAAGATCATGTTCAAAATCGAACAATTCGTTTTTTAATCGTTCAGCTTCAAAAAGAGCAGATTTTCCGACCAGATATTCACTGATATATCTATCATTGAATACATTTGATTCGCCAAAAATAAAACTGCCAAATCTCCTCTGCATAAACAGATCGTCGAAAGATATTCTCTGGGCATCATTATTTGTAACAAACGCTTCATTTTTAGCAAGGACGTCCCTTATATCATCAAATTTCACCCAGAACAAAGGAACTTTCTGTTGTTTATTATCCTGCGGATCTATTCCCATATAATAGGGACAGATGGCAATAATCCTTACATCAAGCTTGGAAAGTTTCTTATCAAAATACCACTCTTCGTAAACCATCAGTTGTTTTACTTCTTCCGGTTTTGCTTCATCTTTGATCAGGGAGTCTCTTGTATTCCCGGCAGCATCGATTGTAATCTGAGTTATCCTTTCACGGGCTCCCAGGTTCACTTCAATTTCCTGGTAGGTGGTGGGAACATTTTGTTTAAATGGGTCGTACGGTGTAATGTTACCAGCTTTTATCTCATCAAGCAGGATACCGATAAAATTTTTCCTTCCATCAAGAGTTGGTTTGGTAGGATAATATAAAGGCTGGTTTATTTTCTCCCTCAGGTCAATAATACGATAATATTTCTTTGACCAGACAGCATCAGCTTCCCTGAGATAGGGATAATTAATCTTTCTTGCGTCGGGTATCGATTTCTGGTAAATATCGCCAAATGACTGACCTTTTGCCATAACAGCAATAGCCAGAACGATAATTACCAATAAAACTTTTTTATTCATAATGATAAAATTATATTATACGTATCTAGTCAATTCTCAGCACTATAGCACCTAATTCCCTGGTTATTCCATCCGGGCCTAATGCTTTGATATTTTTAATAGTCAGGTCTTTTCCCCTCGTTGTGCTGCTGATAATATCTTTCTGTTCAGCGGTAAGTTTCCAGTTGTTGCTGTCTTTTTGCCTGTCACCAAGTCTGTCGGAATAGGAAACCGTAAAACCGGTAACAGTATAAATAAGTTCAAAATCGAAATCTTCTCCCAGGGTTGCAAACACGCCGGTTTGAGCAAGAGCATCTGCTTTGGTTATTGATCCGGAAGATTTATTTCCGAAGCGTGCTACAGGGTCAGGAAGTTTTTTTACTCTGAATTCAATAGGAGCAAAAGTTGTTGGTTTACCATTCATATCAGCCGTAACAATGACCTGAACAATTTTTCCGACCTGCTCCGGGCTAACTGCCCAGTTACCTCTGAAATATTCTCCCTTTGAATTTTTGACTCGTTTCTGGGAGAATGTACCGTGGTTGACTCTGATTTTTATTTTGTCGGGACCGACACCCGGCACTGAAATATCAATTGGGTTATCAAGGCCTTTGTACATAACGTTCATTGCGGTTGGAGAAACCACAACATTAGGTTCGCCAACAGAATATTCTTCATTGAAACGGTAAGATTTTATAGAACCATCAGGTGCTTTGAGTGATATTATACCTCCCCATTTTTTAACACCTGTTGATGTTGCTTTAGCAATATAGATACCTTTTCCTGTATCGTCGAGAGGCAGAACCTGATCTCCGACAGTAATCTGCGGCTGTTGTGTTGAGTCGGTTGCTGAGATAAAAACTTTTGCTTCATAGGTACTTCCCAGGGTAACGTAATTTGAAGTTGGGATTACAATGGCATTAAGCCTGTTAAACTTGAATGATGATGCATCAATCTGTGAATACAGGTAGTTTAGTACCTCAGTTTCAGCATTTCTGATATTTAACTGCATTTCTGAAAGGATACAGATAACAGCAACCAGTGGCAACGTCTGAAATGTCATGTTTGCCCACGGTGTTGGCTGTCCGTCGGGGTCTTTTCCGTCGTCAGTGTTAAGGCTTGATTTTAATGCGTCTTCAGCTGTCGGGTTTTTCCCTTCAAGGGTCTCAATAAGGGCATTACGGTAATCATTAATCATTGCTTTCAGGGCATAGGCTTTCCCGTTTTCATTTGCCCCGATAAGTATCTGTGATGGCACATTGGTGTCATCAATGTGCCTTGTTACTTCTTCAATAATAACTTCTCTTCCTTTGACAGCAGGTGTTTCAGGGTCATTTTCAGCTGTTCTAATAATTTCAATCTTAAGATCCTGTATGTAATTAAAAATCTCATCTGCACGTTCTTTAACAGCATAAGCGGCTGTTTTAAATCTTCCAGCTTTTGTAGGATTTTCAGCGGCGGCTCTGTCAAACTCACTATAGATGAGATTGTTTTTCAGTTCATAGTTTTTAACAGTAAGAGTAAGACCCTGATCAACTTTTTTAAACGCTTCCACAGCTTCCTTTGATACATTAAGTGCCAGCATAGCAGTCAGTACCAGGTACATCATACCGATCATTCTTTGCCGCGGAGATAGCTTTTCGTGAGCCATTTTATAAGTAGTTTAGTTAAGTAAAACAAATGCTGTGTTATTTAACATTCATAGCAGCAAGCATATTTCCATACACATTATTCAAAGCCGACAGGTTGTCGTTAAGCCTGGTAATCTGGTCGCGGTATTTTTTTGTATCGTCTGCCGATTCGGTAAGATCTTTCATCATACCCTGCAGTCCCCTATAAAGAGATTCTGATTCTCTTATATGATCATCTGCTCCTTTTTTCTGCAATTCATAAACTGCATTCAGAGCTGATAGATTTTTATTCAGGACTTCAAGTTGTTGCTGGTATGATTTACCTCCTGTTTCAATTACCGAAAGTGAATCAGCTATATTTTTATAATTAGTTCCTGTTTCATTGATCACCCTGGTTGTTTCCTTGTACGAATCTGACAGTTTACCAAGGGAATCATTAGCGGTATTTACAGTATTCATATACTTTGAAGAAGCAGCTGTAACATCGCCCATGGCATTCATGTTGGCTGTTGTCTCGCTAAGCTTTTTCATCCCGACACCAAGTTTCTGGAACAGGTCGGGAGTGATCTCTGCTTTTTCGAGCATCTCATCAAATTTTGCCAAAGCCACCGAGCCGGCACCTCCTCCGCCTCCGCCAACGGCGCCATGATGTCTTGCACCATGGGAAGAAAGTTCTTCAGCCCCCTCTTCAGGAATTCCTGCAAGTTCAGGATAGACAAGAGTCCAGTCTATCTCCTCATGCAATGGTTCAAACGCTGAAAAGAAGAAAATGACGGACTCTGTTAATAGACCAATAGTAAGCATTGTTCCTGCCAATGGCCAGTGCTGTATTTTAAACAATGCACCTACTATTACGACGGAAGCACCTAAACCATAAAGTTTAGCAATAAAATTCTTCCACCCGCTACTTTGTACTAATTCTGCTAGGCTCATATACCTGATAATTTTAGGGTTGTTTTAATTATTATAATTCTGCACCAATATAAGATCTTACATTACGAAATCCAACATAAGGTTTTGTGGAATCCTGGTATTCATAATCCCTTGCACTTGTCTGCAGGAAATAAGCAATATCTTTCCAGGAACCTCCACGGATAACTTTACGCTTCATTACAGGAGGATCCTGCGGTGTTGCGTTATATTCATAGTTAGGCTGAAGGTCATGTTCAAAAATATATGCTGAAGGATGATATGCACAGCATGTCCATTCTGCGACGTTACCTGCCATATCATAAAGACCATATTCATTTGGTTCATAAGAACCGACTTTCCCTGCATAAACATTTCCGTCGTCGATATAATTACCACGAAGGGGTTTGAAGTTGGCCAGGAAGCAACCCTGGTAATTACGGGTATAAGGACCGCCCCATGGGTACATGGACAGATCCAGACCGCCTCTGGCAGCATATTCCCATTCTGTTTCAAGCGGAAGCCTGTACTTCTGTACATCGGTTATTCCGTTCTTTCTCAGGGCTGTATTCATGAAATCTGTACGCCAGTGGCTGAATGCATTTGCCTGAACCCAGGAAACTCCAACAACAGGATAATCATCGAATGATGGATGCCAGAAATATAGATCTGCCATAGGATCATTGAAAGAATACGTGAAATCTCTGATCCAGCACAGAGTGTCAGGATAGATAGGAATTATTTCATGTCTTATGAAAGATGACCGGTCTTTAACATCAGTGCGTGTGCCATCTATATTTGTGACCTGTCCTTCATATTTCCCGGTCTTGTTCGGGATATCGTATACATATCTTGATTTGGAAGCCTGTTGATAATCAACCCAAAAAAATGAATACAGATATTTTCTGACATCATATTGCAATTTGCCATTGAATCGTTCTTCAGGCGGGTAATACATTTCCTCAATAATTCCTTTGGTTGTCTCTTCTTCAGGATCTATTTTTTCATCCCAGTTAATAATATTGGGTTCTATAACATTACCTTCATCATCGACGACAAAGTATTCACGGTCAGCAATTCCTGCCTCACCAAGTTTTGTTCTAAGGATCGAATCACGTACCCAGTATACAAACTGGCGGTATTTATTATTTGTGATTTCAGTCTGGTCCATCCAGAACGCGTCTACAGTCACAGATTTGGATAAACTGTTCATAGCGAATAAAGCATCCTGGTCACTGGGGCCCATCATGAAATTGCCGGCAGGTATAAATGCCATTTCCAGAGGCTCCGGTTCAAAGAACTTTTTCCTTCCCTGAACGCCAATAAGCTCACCGTTATTAGAGGAGCCACATCCACTTAATATTAATATAATTATTAGGGCAGATAGGGTTACCTTTTTCATATTTCTAAAAAATTTATAATGCAAGTAAGTTATTTTTTTTTAATAATCATAAAAATCTGATACTTTTATATTTCATAGGGCTTTTACCAAAGCCAAGATCAAAACAATAGTTAACTATAAACTCATGAGACCCGCTTGTATTCTTCCTGATATCAGATAATGGGAAATCATAGGCATACCCAATCCGGATCCCGTTGTAAAGTTCAATGCCTGCCATGCCTATAAGTGCATCGCCGGCTCTGTAAGAAACGCCTCCCCAAACTTTTTTATTGTATCTCACAAGTGAAGTTACATTAAACTGCAAAACTTTTCCATCACTGTATACGAAGAATGATGGTAAAAGTTCCAGGGAAGGATTGGGTAATTGAACAGAGTAACCTGCTGTAAGATAAAATTGCCTGCTTATATAGGGTTCTCCTTTTGTATACTTTATTTTAGGCTGGTTAAGGTGAGTAACAGACAGAGCTGCATAATATTTTTCGGCTTTAAGAAAAAGACCCATTCCTGCATCAAAAGCAACATGACTCTCTTTATTTACAGGGATCAGCGGATCCTGATCGGGCGGAGTAAAACCATCGCCGTTTGGAATAAACCAGGCGGGATCAAGTGTCTTATCAAGTATGCCAAGATTGACTCCGATTCCCAGCTTGCCTATATTCAGGTCCATCAGGTAAGAGTAAGCCAGAGAGAGATCTATGTCCTTGTCAAAACCAATATTATCGCTTTCCACCAGCAGGCCAACACCACTTTTTATTTTAAAAAGACTGACTGGAGCACTTATATTGAATAATGTTGTTGACGGGGCTCCCTTAAATCCCACCCATTGCTGCCTGTTAAGAGCTGTTGCACAGATCATGCCTGATGTGCCCGCAACACCCGGGTTATAAGTCAGTGTATTGAACATATATTGACTCGACAACGGATCCTGTTGTGCAAATCCAATGCAGCCTGATAGTATTATAAAAAGAAATGCAATGCCGAGTCTTTTCATTTCTTTAATAAAGCTAAAATGTATTGCTCATGAGTTGAACCAGTAAAATAAGTAAAAAACTAAAACGTAAACAAATATACTTTTATTTAATTCTGGTTAAAAAAATATGGTTTTGATTAGCATATATCAAATTAAGGATAAACAGTTCAGTAACTTAGACGAAAGAAGAAAAACTCAGGTTTTTATTCTGCCTGTTCCCTGTACCCATCTCTCAGGGACCTCATTTCGGTTTGCCTTAAGGTAATCCTCATGAGAACAGGCTATGTAGGTCTTCCTGTCATCAGCAGCAGGAAGTTCAATCCACCACCTGTCGGTAAGATTGCTCTTTATAAAGATCAGATCATTATCGAGATCAGTTATTCTGACATGGTAACGGATAAACCTGCCGGAATTAGAATTGCTTAAAGCAGGTGCCTCATATTGTTTCTGCGAGAATCCTTCAAGGAAAAACCATAGGATCTGTGCTGCCAGGCCTGTAGTCTGATTTCTGATGTCAACATCAGGATTTACATCAAACAGTCCGAAAATTTTCATGTTGTCTGAAATTCCTGCATATCGGGCCAGAAGGCATATCTCCTCGCCATAAAATCCATTGGGAGAAGGACTTATTGTGCCAGGTGCCTCTGATTGTCTTACCGATGATATATCAAATACGGCAACATCCGAATCGCGAAGCAACGGCTCGGTAAGATAGATAGCTTTTCTTACATCCCCAATCCGTACAAGCTCCGATTTTCGTTTAAGGAACCGGTTTACAACCTGCTGATCATTCAGATATGTCTGGTAGCCAATATTTATATAGTGTTCAAGGGTGCTTTTGTGATTTTGAAGGATATTATTCAGGTAATTAAATGAATCAGGTTCCTTTTTTTCGTTTATGAAGTCTATCCTGGGATCAACAGCCGTAAGAGTATATTTCGTTTTCAAACCGGAAAAGGCTCTGTCGACAGAAGCCATAAGAGCACTGCTGCCACCAATAATAACCGGGAAAATGTTCTGTGTTATAAGTATCGTCAGTACATCAGTAAGTCCGGCAATTGTATCATTGAATGAAGCACCCTGCTTCATATTTCCAAGGTCGATGATTTTGGCTTTGCCAGGAATCCTGCTGAGCTGGTAAAGCTGCATTCTCACAGCGTCGGGAGCCTTCATTGTACCTGTTCCCGGAGAATTCCTGCCTTCAGGAACTCCAAGGAGTGCAATTTTATACTTGCTTATATCGCCGAGAAGAATATTCTCTGTATGAACAGATATGTTATGCGGGAATCCTGCCTGGTCAGGAAGATGAACAAAACCAGGACTTTCAATACTAACCGGGTTGAAATAATCGTTGAGATCTATCATGGTAATTATCAGGTGCTCTTTTTAGATTTGTTGGTTTTTTCAATTATCTGTAAACACTCTTCACGGGTAAGCTTTTCTGTATCTGTTCCTTTAGGAAGCCGGTAATTCTGTTTGTCGCGTGTAAGATACGGACCATATTTCCCGTTCAGGAGCACAATATCGCCAAAGTCCCTGATTATTTTCTTCTTTTCGTTTTCATTTTTTTCGTTAATGACCTCGACTGCTCTTTCAACTATCACGGAATGAGGATCATCCACGCCCTTTTTAAGAGAATAAAATTTGCCTTTATATCTTATGTAAGGACCAAATTTCCCTGTTCCTGCAACGATTTCCTCACCTTCATAAATGCCTACAGTGCGAGGCAGACGGAACAGGTTCAATGCTTCTTCGAGTGTAATAGTTTCAATAAGCTGATCCTTATTCAGGCTGGCAAAGCGGGGTTTGCTACCGTTATCAGAGTTCCCTATTTGTGCTACCGGACCATACCTGCCCATTCTGACTGTCACCGGCTCTCCTGTTTCAGGATGGGTGCCGAGTAGTCTTACACCTGTCTTGCGGTCTTTTTTCTCAAGTGTCGATTCAACTGTTTTATGAAATGGTGTGTAGAAGCTGCGCAGCATCCCTGTCCATTTTATGTTTCCCAATGCAATCTCATCAAATTGTTCTTCAATTTCTGCCGTAAAATGATAATCGACTATATCTGAGAAATTTTCAATCAGGAAATCGTTAACTATCATACCAATATCCTGAGGAAAAAGTTTCGATTTTTCCTTCCCCGCAATCTCTGTCTTTGTAGTGGGTGTGATCTTTCCTTTTTCAAGTGTCAGTATCCTGATTTGCCGGCTTTCTCCCGATCTGTCTTCTCTGGAAACATATCCTCTGTTCTGAATTGTCGATATTGTAGGTGCGTATGTAGAAGGTCTGCCGATACCCAGCTCTTCAAGTTTTTTTACAAGGCTTGCTTCCGTGTACCGGGGAGGGGGTGAAGTGTATTTTCGTGCTGCTGTTGCCCTGACATTATAAAGCGGCATCCCGGTTTTTACTGGCGGAATGACATATTTTTCCTCATCATTGGTTTCCTGGTCAGTCGACTCTGAATAAACTTTCAGAAATCCGTCAAATTTTACGACCTCGCCTGTAGCCGTAAAAGTGACCGGTGAATTGTTCATTTCTATATTGATGGTTGTTTTTTCAACACTGGCATCAGCCATCTGTGAAGCAATTGTTCTCTTCCATATCAGGTCATACAGTTTCTTTTCGTTCTGGTTTCCCGATGTTGTCGGGTTATCCGGATAGGCCGGACGAATAGCTTCATGCGCCTCCTGTGCTCCTTTCGACCTGGTAGTGAACTGACGGGTTCTGGAATATTTTTCCCCAAATTCAGAAATGATCACTTCGCGCGATTTAGCAAGGGCAAGCTTTGAAAGATTCGTCGAGTCGGTTCTCATATAAGTTATCTTCCCTGCCTCATATAGTTTCTGTGCCACAGCCATTGTCTGGGCGACAGAGAACCCCAGCTTGCGATAGGCTTCCTGCTGAAGGGTTGATGTGGTAAATGGCGGTGCCGGTGATCTGGTCCCGGGTTTTACAGTAACACCGGCCACCTTATACTCAGCTGCATTGCATACCTCCAGAAACTTATATGCTTCCTGCTCGCCAGGGAACCGTTTGGAGGCTTCTGCCCTTATAATCCCGTTATCTTTTGTTGCAGAACCAATACCAAATACCGCATTAACTTTGAATGATGATTCGGATTTGAAAGATATGATCTCCCTCTCACGTTCAACAATAAGTCTGACTGCAACCGATTGTACCCTCCCGGCCGAAAGTGCCGGCTGTACTTTTTTCCACAGAACAGGTGATATCTCAAAGCCGACAAGCCTGTCGAGTATCCGGCGGGCCTGCTGTGAATTGACCAGGTTCAGGTCAATTGTTCTTGGGTTCTCAATAGCCGTGGAAATAGCTTCTTTGGTGATCTCATGGAATACAATTCTCCTGGTTGTTGCAAGATCGAGCTTAAGAACGCCCGCCAGGTGCCAGGCAATAGCCTCTCCTTCACGATCCTCGTCTGATGCAATCCATATATTCTTAGCCTCTGATGCAGCTTTCCGCAGTTCACTCACAACCTTCGTTTTTTCTTTTGGGACCTCATAATCGGGCGCGAAATCCTTCTCAATGTTAATACCAAGGTTCTTTTTTGAAAGGTCTCTGATGTGTCCAAAGCTCGATACTACTCGGAAATCTTTTCCCAGGAATTTCTCAATGGTCTTTGCTTTTGCAGGAGACTCAACAATTACAAGATTTTCGATCATTTAGGGCGAGATTTTTTAGTTTAAAAACACCGCAAAGTAAATCATTTAGGTATCAAAGTTCAAAATAAACCGTTAAGATTCTTTATATTTTGCTATTTTTGGACAAATTTTAAAATCGGATGGAAGGCAATACAAACAACAGAAAATATATAATCTGGTTCTGGGTAATTTTCTCTCTTCCTTTCGTAGTGGCAATAATATTATTCATTCTGATATCGAAGGAAAAACTGGGACCCATGCCTTCTTTCAGCGAACTTGAAAATCCTGAATACTATTTAGCGGCGGAAGTATATTCTGAAGACGGGGTATTACTTGGAAAGATAAGTGTAGAAAACAGAACATGGACAGATTATAAAGATTTATCGCCTTACCTTGTTAATGCTTTGATAGCTACTGAAGATATAAGGTATTACAGGCATTCCGGTATCGATATCCGCGGTCTTGGCAGGGCTATTTTCCGAACAATACTTATGGGTCAGAATACTGGAGGAGGGAGTACAATTACGCAGCAGCTTGCAAAACAGCTTTACCCTCGGGATACAGCACAGGTTTCTGTTTTGACCAGGAAGATCAGGCTGGGAGTTACCAAATTCAAAGAATGGCAGACTGCTGTCAAACTTGAAAAAAGCTATACTAAGGAAGAGATAATTGCCATGTACCTGAACAAATATGATTTCCTCTACCAGGCTATAGGTATCAGGTCAGCTGCCAGGGTTTATTTTAATACAACACCTGACTCTCTGAACATTCAGCAGGCTGCCGTTCTTATAGGAATGCTGAAAAATTCGAGCGCTTTTAATCCCAGGAAATATTACGACAGAATGTTTCAGAGAAGAAATGTCGTCATTTCACAGATGGCGAAATACGGATATATCGATCCTGCTGTTGCTGATTCGGTGAAGCAGCTTCCAATAGAGCTTGATTTTCAGGTTGAGGATCATAATACAGGGCATGCCACCTATTTGCGCGAATATCTCAGAAACCTTATGAGCAAACCTGAACCCGACCAGAGAAAATATGTCCAGGAATCATCTTATCAGGATGCAAAATGGGAATGGGACAATAATCCGCTCTACGGATGGTGTAACAAAAATAAAAAGCCTGATGGCTCAAATTATGATATTTACCGGGATGGACTAAAAATCTATACTACCATTAATTCGAAGATGCAACAGTATGCTGAAGAGGCAGTCAGAGAGCATCTTTCTCAGGAAATACAACCCGCTTTTTATAAAACGGCGAAGGGCTACAGAAATCCTCCTTATTCCAACGATCTTACAAAAGACAAGATTGCTGAATTGCTTATGAGATCGTTAAAGCAGAGCGACAGGTATTATATAATGAAAGCAAGAGGTTATTCGGAAGATTCAATTATGCTTGCATTTAATACAAGAGTACCAATGAAGGTCTTTTCATGGAAAGGCGAGATAGACACTTTAATGACACCCCTGGATTCCATTAAGTATTACAAGTATTTTATCAGGTCGGGATTCATGGTGGAAGATCCTCATTCCGGTTATGTAAAAGCTTATGTTGGAGGACCTGACTTCCGGTATTTTAAATATGATGCGTGCACACAGCAGAGACGGCAGATCGGAAGTACAATCAAACCGTTTCTCTATACAATTGCAATGCAAAACGGGTATTCTCCATGCTATGAAGTCGCGGATATTCCCCGCTCTTTTGACGTTGGTGATTCAATTCCCTGGACACCAAGAAGTTCAGGGCCGAAAGCTTACCATGGAAAAATGGTAACACTGGCCTGGGGTCTGGCTCAGTCAGAAAACTATATTTCTGCATGGTTGATGGAACAGTTCAGGCCAACTGTTGTCGTTGATCTGATGCATAAAATGGGTATCAGAAGCTTTATAGATCCGGTATATTCCATTTTCCTTGGAACTTCTGATGTGAAACTCGAAGAGATGGTTGGCGCATATGGCACTTTCGCAAATCACGGAGTCTATACACGGCCGATGTACGTAACAAGGATAGAGGATAAGAATGGCAATACTATTTCCACCTTCACTCCAAGAATAGAAGAAGTATTAAGTGAAGAAGCAGCATATTTAATGATCAATCTTTTACAGAACGTAGTGCTGCATGGCACGGCATTAAGAATAAGATCAGTTTATAACCTTATGAACCAGATTGGTGGTAAGACAGGTACTACACAGGAACATTCTGATGGCTGGTTTATGGGTATAACTCCTAACCTTGTGGGAGGGGTCTGGAGCGGATGGGAAGACAGGGCTATTCATTTTGATAATCTCAGTGAAGGGCAGGGTGCAAATGAGTCACTTCCCGTTTTTGGACTATTCCTGCAGAAAGTATATGATGACCCTCAGTTTGGCATAATGGAAACCGACGAATTTGAACGTCCGCCTAATTTTAATGTGGAACTCGATTGCGAAAAGCTGAAAAAAGAAAACTCCCCGAGGGATAATCCGTTGAGGGAGAAGTATTAAGAAGGCGTAAGGATCCCCCCCCAGCCCCTGTCGTGGGGATCTCATTACCCAAACAATGATCTGACCAGGTTTTCTATCTTTCCCACATGCACCACCTCAATTTCGATCCCTTTCATGGAAAGATTCCTGTGATATTTTGATATATAGATCTTTTTAAATCCCATCTTTGATGCTTCCCGTATCCTTTGTTCAATTCTGGAAACAGGTCGTATCTCTCCTGATAATCCCGTTTCTCCTGCAAAACAGAACTCTTTCGAAACCGGAATGTCAAGGTTTGATGACAGGACTGAACTGACAATGGCAAGATCAATGGCGGGATCAGTTACCTTAATGCCTCCTGCGAGATTTAAAAATACATCCTTTATTCCAAGCCTGAAGCCGGCTCTTTTTTCCAGTACTGCAAGAAGCATGTTAAGGCGACGAATATCAAAACCGGTGGAGCTTCTCTGGGGAGTTCCGTAGACAGCACTGCTTACAAGTGCCTGGGTTTCTATAAGGAAAGGCCGGAGGCCGTCAACAGTGGCAGCTATTGAGATTCCACTGAGCGGCTCATCATGCTGATTGATAAATAGTTCAGAAGGATTGCTCACCTCTGTCAGCCCGGTTTCAACCATCTCAAATATTCCGATTTCCGAGGTCGATCCAAACCTGTTCTTTACCGACCGCAGGATCCGGTATACGTAATTATTGTCACCCTCAAAATAGAGAACCACATCGACTATATGTTCAAGAACTTTAGGTCCGGCAAGAGTCCCGTCTTTCGTAATATGCCCGATGAGAAAAACAGGAATGCCTGTTAATTTTGAGTACTTCAGGAGTTGAGCTGCACATTCACGTACCTGCGATACTGAACCGGCTGATGATTCCAGCATGCTTGTACTGATAGTCTGGATGGAGTCAATGATTATCAGTCCCGGTTTCAGATTTTCTGAATGAACAAGAATACTCTCCAGATCGGTCTCACTTAGAATGTAACAGAGAGGGTTGGAACTTTTAAGCCGGTGGGCCCTGAGACTGATCTGTTCCTCACTTTCCTCCCCTGAAACATATAATATTTTTGTATCTTTCAAAGCCAGGGCAAGCTGGAGCGCAAGCGTAGATTTTCCAACTCCAGGCTCTCCGCCAAGAAGTATCAGCGAGCCGCTTACCATGCCTCCGCCAAGTATCCTGTCAAGTTCAGAGATCCCTGTTTTACGACGGTTCTTTTCGTCAGCACTTATAGAGTCGAGCAGTTCAGGTTTTCTTTTTTCCTGTTGTGCCAGGAAGGATGAGTCGTGCCGGGAAACCGGAGCTACTATCTCTTCATGGTAAGTATTCCATTCCTTGCATGAAGGGCATCTGCCGATCCATTTTGGCGATTCAACACCGCAATTCTGACAAACGAAAACTGTTTTGGGTTTTGACATCAGAAATATTGTGTTTTTCAGGTGGTTTCTCCTTTATGATGTTTTCCAAGCATTATAAAGAATGATATAGCACCTACAATTACAACAAAAATAAGTTGCGATTCATGAGTCAGGATAGCATAAACAAGACCATCTTCAAGCTTCACACCTTCCACGAAAGCCAGTCCTCTTGACACAAAATAATGAAATGCACCTAATCCGCTCTGTACAGGCGCCGACATTGCAAGCCCCCCGATGACAAGGATAAAGATGGAGTTTCCAAAAGTAAGATGAGATGTGCTGGGAATGGCAAAAACAACTACCCATGTCATTAGAGCGTAGTTGGTCCAGATGAAAAATGTATGGAAAAGAAATTCCAGTTTCCTGTCAAGGTTGACAATAGTTTTTAATCCGTGTATAATTCCCCTGGCAAGGTCGAACATTTTGGAAAAAAATCTGATCTTTCGAAGGCTTTTCTTGTACCTGATCATGAGGAGGAGCACTGTTATGCCGGCAAGGAATAAAATAAGCCAGACTACCCATGTAAAACCAAATAGCCCGAATACTTTTTCCCGGAGAGGCTTAAAGATACTTTCTTTCAGATACTCATTTATCAGTGTGCCGCTGGTGAAAATAAGGACGATCATGATGATAAGCAGAGAAAAGAAATCGATAGTACGTTCAACGACCACTGTACCGAAAAGCTGGTCAACAGGAATATTATCTTTTTTCCCCAGGGCAACGCACCTGGTTATCTCTCCTATCCTTGGAAGTGCAAGATTTGCAAGGTACCCCGACATCAGAGCATAAAAAGTATGCGGGAATGAAGGCTTATATCCAAGTGGATGAATCAGCAACATCCATCGGCGTGTTCTGCTTAAATATGCAAGTAATCCAAAGAAAAGAGAAAGAATAAGCCAGTAATAATCTGCCTCTTTCAAATCATCTACAAGACTTTTGAAATCAACATTCCGGAAAGCAAACCAAAGAAGAATGATTCCGACAACAAGAAAAGCAGTAAACTTAAAGGACTGTATGATGCTTTTTCTCAAATTCAGATCAGTTTATTTGTTTTTGTATCGGGAAAGATAATAACGGGCTTAAAGGATTTCGCTTCTTCAAAATCCATCGAAGCGAATGCCATAATTAGCAATATATCACCAACAAGTACCTTCCTTGCCGCAGCCCCGTTGATACAAATATCTCCGGATCCTCTTTCCCCTTTAATAACATAAGTCTCGAGCCGTTCCCCGTTATTTAAATCCAGTACCTGTACTTTTTCGTTCTCAATAATATTTGCAGCATCCATCAGATCTTCATCGATAGCAATACTTCCAATATAGTTAAGATTGGCTTCAGTAACTGTGACTCTGTGAATTTTCGATTTTAATAATTCTATAAACATTTTCCTGTACCAGATGGATATTAATATTGCAAAGTTAAATAACCTTTTGATTCAAGCCAATGAGAATTCAATATTATCTATCAGACGAATCTTTCCGGCTTTTACTGCAATACATCCGAAGTAGCGTTTTTCTATACTCATTTCTGTCTTTTCCACTACCGGTATAAGTTCTTTATCATCAACTATTTCAAAGTATTCAACAATAAAATCACCGGCATTTTCAATATTGTTTCTGACAAATTTTTTAATGTAGTTTATATCATACTTTATTAACATTGATGAGGCTGATAAAATTGTTTCATAAATAATGGAAGCTTTTTCCCTTATTCCTTTATCAAGCAACCGGTTTCTGCTGCTCATTGCCAGTCCGTCAGGTTCCCTGATAACTGGATGACCGATAATTTCGACGTTGCTGCATGTTTGTCTTACAAGCTCTTTAATAACGGCAAATTGCTGAAAATCTTTCATCCCGAAAACAGCAATATCCGGTTCAACTAATTCAAATAGTCTGCTGACAACCTGAGCAACACCATTAAAATGGCCTGGTCGGTGAATGGCCTCCATAACATTGTCGAGATTGCCAAAATGGAAAATTCTTTTATCCTCAACCGGATAGATCTCTTTATCATCAGGGTTAAAGACAATATCATTTCCCCTCAGCACTTTATTAAGCATTTCAAGATCAGCTTCGAGAGTTCTGGGGTAATTCTTAAGATCTTCCTTATCGTTGAACTGGGTGGGATTGACGTAGATACTGATTATAACTACCGGACATAAACGCACAGCTTCCCTGACCAGGGAGAGGTGGCCCTCATGGAGGGCTCCCATAGTTGGAACAAATCCGACAGGAGCAAGATTTACCTCCCTGATCTGTTTCTGAAGCTCATAAGCTGTTTTTACTATCTTCAGGGTATAATAAATTTTGAATACAAAGCTAGAAGTAATAATTGAAATAAGACAATAAGAATATCAGGAGCGCCCTCCAACCCCCTTCAACCGTTTATGGGAGTTTAAAGCCCGATAAACTGTTAGTTCTCTGACAACGTTAACATTACTGTTTATTAATTTGTCATTTTTTATTATTATCTTTGCACCTTGAAAAGAGATGGTATATCCAGGCAGGTAAATGGAAAGCAGGAAGGTATTATTTATTTCACAGGAGATCACTCCCTATTTAGGGGAAACCAAATTATCAAAGATTGGAAGATACTTACCCCAGGGCATCCAGGAAAGGGGCAAGGAGATCCGTACCTTCATGCCACGTTATGGTTGTATTAATGAACGCAGAAACCAGCTTCATGAAGTGATAAGACTTTCCGGGATGAACCTGATCATTGACGATACTGATCATCCGCTGATAATTAAAGTTGCTTCTATCCAGAGCGCAAGGATGCAGGTCTATTTCATCGATAATGATGATTATTTCCAGAGAAAATATATTGTAGCCGATTCATCAGGACGTGAATTTGAAGACAATGATGAACGAGCACTTTTTTTTGCCCGTGGTGTAATTGAAACTGTTAAAAAGCTTCGCTGGGCGCCGGATATCGTTCATTGTCACGGATGGATGACAGCTCTGGTCCCGGTTTACCTGCGGAGCATTTACAGTGATGATCCTCTTTTTCATAATTATAAAATAATTTATTCGATATACAATAATGATTTTAAAACACCGTTTAGATCAACGTTTGCCGATAAACTGCGTTTTGACGGGATAGACGGTGAGAACCTCAAACTGGTAAAAAACCCTGACTTTGTTAATGTCTCAAAGCTGGCAATCAAATATTCGGATGGCATCATTATCGGAAACGAAGAAATTAATGAAGAATTAAGTAAATATCTGCAGACCATTAATAAGCCCGTACTTACTTATAAGGATGAGACCCAGTATATAGATGCCTATAATGATTTTTATGACAAGATTTTATCATAGTTTTTTATCCCAGCTCCGATTAAAAGCTGCACATAATATAAATATTCTTCTACTGGCTCTCATGGCCGGCATTTTTTTCCTGATAAACTCGTGTGAGGAGAATCCAACGACTATAGGTAATGAACTGTTACCAGGCTCCGATTTTGTAAATGTAAAATCAACCGATACAATAAGCGTAAACTCATATACGATGTACAGAGATTCCGTATCATCAGGGAATCCTCAAGTTTCGTACCTGGGACAGGTCTGGGATCCTTATTTTGGAACAACAACGGCTGAACTTGTTTCCCAGATGAGGCTAGGTTCCGTATGGGATGATAAATATTTCGTTATTGATTCTGTCAGACTTTATCTTAAGCTGCTCTCGGTACAAGGTGATGTAAGCAAACCTCATTATTTGCGACTCTCGGAAACTTCTGAACAGATCTATGTAGATTCTGCCTATTATTCGAACAGGAATGTTCCTCTTACCGGATACAGTGTGCCTGATATTTTGCTACCTACACTCAAGGCTGATACAGTTAATGACATTGTATTGGATTTGCCCGTTCAGTTCGGGGACTTTCTGACGCGAGATACATCTATGCTGTATCACGATACTACTTCAATTCAATCAGATTTCAGGTCCTATTTTAAAGGCCTTTATTTTCAGATTATTTCACCTGATGATCCTATATTTGTTTCTTTAAGTGTGAAATCTCCGGGGCTATACGACATATATGCAAACTACATTACCTTATTCATGCACGATGAAAGTATGACATCCAAATCCTTTTCATTTATATTTGATGCTGTAAGCCAGAATGCAGCCTATAACAGGTATGTTCATGATTATTCCACGGCCGATCCTCTGAAAAAAATACAACATATTAGTGATGGTTATCTGGATACTGTAACATTTGTACAAACAATGAACGGTGTTTACACCAAACTTAAAATCCCGGGTCTTGAAGGTCTGAGGACCGATACTTCATTTAAAAATATTTTAATCAATAAGGCCAGGATTATACTACCGGTTTTTTATGACGGGGACCTTTATAAACCATCAACACTACCCACATTCCTTTATCTCAGCTATAATACAACTTCAGGAACCCAATATTTTGTACCTGATATGCTGGTAACACAGTTTTATGACGGAACACCTGACACAACAGCAAACGTTTATAAAATTAATATTGTCGGTTATCTTCAGCAGTATCTTCATGATACCCAAAATGAGATTAAACCTGAGCTGGATCTCTTTATGGACCCCTTGTCATCAAATAACGTCATTTTAAAGACAAATAGAAGCCATTCGCCAATTAAGTTCGAATTTACCTATACCAAGTTCTAGATTTTTCGAACCAAATGAGTTAAATTCGTGCCTGTGATCTAAATTTTTTGATTATGTGCGGAATTATCGGTTATATAGGTTTAAAGCCTGCTTGTGGAATAATAATTAACGGATTAAAACGTCTTGAATACCGCGGTTATGATTCTGCAGGGCTGGCACTTGTCAATGGCGAAACAAAGATTTTTAAATGCAAAGGCAGGGTCAAGGATCTTGAAGAGCTGGTAAATAAGTCGAACTTTGACGGAACAATAGGTATGGGACATACCAGGTGGGCCACTCATGGAGAGCCTAATGAGCTGAACGCACATCCCCAGGTTTCAAGTAAAGGAAATTTCATTGTGGTTCACAACGGAATAATTGAAAATTATGCGCTTCTGAAAAAACACCTTCAGGGCAGAGGTATAAAATTTTCCAGCCAGACAGATACGGAAGTGCTGGCCAATCTTATCGAGCATGTTTATATTGAAGCAGATCTAACTGCTGAACAGGCTATAACCCTGGCACTTAACCGGGTTGAAGGAGCCTATGGCCTTGTTATAATTTGTACAAAAGAGCCCGACAGGCTGTTTGCCGCAAAAAAAGGCAGCCCGCTGGTTATTGGTGTAGGAGATGGCGAGAATTTTATTGCCTCGGATGCCACTCCCATCGTTGAATATACTCAGAGAGTAATATATCTTAATGATGACGATATAGCTATAATTAAAAAAGATGAACTTGTCCTGAAAACTATCAGGAATGAGATGATAAAACCTGAAGTTAAAGAGCTTGATCTAAAGATCGGTGAAATAGATAAGGAAGGGTTTGCACATTTCATGCTTAAAGAGATATTTGAACAGCCAAGAGCAATTCATGATACATTCAGAGGAAGGGTACTTCCGGATTATTCCGGTGTGATGCTTGGAGGCCTCCATGATGTACTGGAGAACATGGCTGAAGCAGAAAGAATTATCATCGTTGCCTGCGGAACCTCATGGCATGCCGGCCTGCTTGGGGAATACTTTTTTGAGGAATATACCAGAACCCCTGTGGAGGTAGAATATGCTTCAGAATTCAGATACAGGAACCCGATAATAAAAAAGGGAGATATAGTGATCGCCATCAGCCAGAGCGGTGAAACAGCCGATACTCTTGCAGCAGTAAAATTAGCTAAAGAAAAAGGCGCTAAAGTAATAGGAATTTGCAATGTTGTCGGGAGCAGTATACCCAGGGAAACCGATGCCGGAGTATACACACATGCAGGTCCCGAAATAGGAGTTGCTTCCACTAAAGCTTTCACAACACAGATCACGGTTCTTGCTATGATGGCTTTTGAAATAGGACACCTTAAGGGAATTATTTCCGATTCATTTTATAAAGAACTTATTACCGAGCTCGTTTTAATACCAGGAAAAATAGAAAAAGCCCTGACGGTAAACGATCAGGCCTTTGAACTGGCAAAGACTTTTCAGAACACCCATAACGCTCTTTACCTTGGCAGAGGATATCTTTTCCCTGTTGCACTCGAGGGAGCTCTTAAACTGAAGGAGATATCATATATACATGCCGAAGGCTATCCTGCTGCCGAAATGAAACATGGCCCGATAGCGCTTATTGACGATAATATGCCAGTTGTGGTTGTCGCAACAAAAGATGATACTTATGATAAAATCATAAGCAACATCCAGGAGATCAAAGCAAGAAACGGAAAAGTCATCGCAATTGTAACAGAGGGCGATGAACTTATTGAGAAAATGGCCGATTTTGTCCTGGAAGTGCCTGAAACTCTCAATGTTTTCTCAGGAATACTGGCTGTTATCCCGCTTCAGCTTCTGTCGTACCATATTGCAGTATTGAGAGGATGTGACGTAGACCAGCCAAGAAACCTGGCAAAATCAGTCACTGTAGAATAAGCTGCATTACTGATATCAAAATGAACCTGGTGAAAAAATACAGGAGCCTTTCTGGAAATGAGATAAAATCCCTTGAATCGAATGGATGCAGTTCTCATGACTGGAACAGAATCTCTGTGCTGGAGGGATTTGATCCTTCAGTTATCAGAAATGTTATATTTTCCGGCGATATCAAACTCGGGATTTTCAGCAAACCATATATTGATAATACAGGTGTGACCTCTGATGCCGGCATCAGAAACGCAAAACTTCATAATTGTATTATTGGCTCTGATGTTGTTATTAATAATATAGGTGAGTACATTGCTAATTACAACATACAGGATGAGGCGGTAATTATTAACTGCGGAAAAATATTCACAGAAGGTATCTCAGGCTTTGGCAACGGAACAGAAGTGACTGTGCTTAATGAAGCTGGAGGAAGAACAGTTAAAATCTGGGATCGCTTATCTGCGCACGAAGCTTATATTCTTGCCCTCTACAGGCACAAAAGAAATGCTATAAGGACCATAGAAAAGATGATTGAAGATTATTCAACTTCAGTTTCATCTGGCATGGGAACGATCAGCCATAATTCTAAGATTTTCAATTGCAATACTGTAAGGAACGTTAAATTCGGCCCGTACAGCATTTCAGACGGAGCCATACTTTTAAATGAGGGTTCTGTAAATAGTTGCGTGGAAGATCCGGTATATATCGGTCCCGGAGTAATTATGGAGCATTTCATTATCTGTTCCGGATCTGTGGTCACAGAGTCGACTCTTGTAGATAAGTGTTTTATAGGGCAGGGATGTGTTTTGCGAAAGCATTATTCTGCCGAAAACTCACTTTTCTTTGCCAACTGCGGAGGATATCATGGTGAAGCCTGCTCGATATTTGCAGGACCATATACTGTTACTCACCATAAGTCAACTCTTCTTATAGCCGGTATATTTTCATTCATGAATGCCGGAAGCGGATCGAACCAGAGCAATCATATGTACAAACTCGGCCCTATTCACCAGGGTATTATGGAACGGGGTTCAAAGACCACAAGCGACTCATACCTTTTATGGCCGGCCCGTATAGGACCATTTACATTAGTAATGGGGCGTCATTATAAAAATATGGATACATCGTCCCTGCCATTCTCGTACCTTATTGAAAGTAACGATGAAAGCATTCTTGTTCCGGGGATTAACCTGCGTAGCGTCGGAACTATTCGCGATGCTCAGAAATGGCCCCTTCGTGACAGGAGAAAAGATCCCCATAAAATAGACCAGATAAATTTCAATTTGTTAAGCCCCTATACTATCCGTAAGATGTTCGACGGCAGAAACCTGCTGCGAAAGATAAAATCAGATGCAGGAACAGGATTGCTTTCATATGATTATGACAATATGAAAATAAAAGGCAGTTCACTTGAAAGAGGCATTGAACTGTACCAGACGGGGATTAATAAATTCCTGGGGAATTCAATTATCAAAAGACTTGAAAAAATACATTTAATGTCTGATGAAGAATTGCAAAAACGGTTAAAGCCCGGTTCTTCTTCAGGAAAAGAGGAATGGGCAGACCTTGCAGGTCTTATTGTTCCGAAATCCTCGGTAGAGAATCTTCTCGACGATATTGAATCAGGAAAAATAAGCAATGTTGAGGGAATTGAGGCAGCATTCAGAGAGATGCACAATTCTTATTATGATCAGGAGTGGACCTGGGCTTGTGAGAGGATAGAGGAAGAAGAAGGGAAACCAGTAAGCAGTTTTACAGCTGAAGACATTATCCGGATCGTGAAAAAGTGGAGAAAGAGTGTTGTCGATCTTGATAATCTGCTTTATGAAGATGCCAGAAAAGAATTCACTCTTTCGTCGATGACAGGTTTTGGAATTGACGGAGGCGATGATATCAAAAAGCTTGATTTTGAGGAGGTCCGGGGAGAATTTGAATCAAACCCTGTTGTCTCCGCTATTCAGGATCATATAAAACAAAAAACCGCTCTTGGAGATGAGCTGATTGAGAGGATGAGGAAGATAAAAAAGTGATTTTTTACCTTCCGGAGTACATCAGGTCGTAATATTTTTCATACTCCCCTGAGATAACATTTTTAAGCCATTTGCTGTTGGAGAGATACCAGCTCACTGTTTTGTCGAGCCCTGATTCAAAATCATGAACCGGTGACCATCCTGTCTCCTTATGAAGCTTCGATGAATCTATAGCATATCTGAGGTCATGTCCGGGACGATCCTTGACAAATGTTATCAGTTTTTCGGAACGGCCTTCCTTACGATTCAGCTTTTTATCCATTATCCTGCAAAGTAGTCTGATCAGGTCAATATTCTTCCATTCATTATTGCCTCCTATATTATATGTTTCTCCGGGTTTTCCCCTGTGAAAAATAAGGTCAATGGCGGCAGCATGATCTTCAACGTAAAGCCAGTCGCGGATATTCTCGCCTTTGCCGTAAACAGGTACAGGTTTATCGTTTTTGATATTATTGATGGCAAGAGGAATAAGCTTTTCCGGGAACTGGTTTGGCCCGTAATTATTTGAACAGTTGCTGATTACAACGGGAAGGCCAAAAGTGTGATTATATGCCCTTACCATATGGTCGGAGCTGGCTTTTGATGCGGAATATGGACTTTTAGGATCGTAGGAAGTTTCTTCAGTGAACATACCTTCATGGCCAAGCGAACCATATACCTCATCGGTGGAGATATGATAAAAAAGTTTTCCCGTGAAATCATTTTTCCAGTTGTTGAGAGCAGCATTAAGTAAATTAACGGTTCCGACAATGTTCGTGAAGACAAATTCATCCGGTCCGGTTATTGATCTGTCGACATGAGATTCTGCAGCAAGATGAATAACACCATCAAAAATGTATTTGCGGAACAATTCTATAACAGCCTGGTTATCAACAATATCTGTCTTCTCGAAGCGATAATTGCTTTTTCTCTCAATATCGGTTAGGTTTTCAAGATTACCGGCGTAAGTAAGTTTATCGGCGTTTACAACAAGGTAATCAGGGTAATTATTAATGAATCGTCTTACTGTATGAGAACCAATAAAACCAGCGCCTCCTGTAATCAGAATAGTTTTTTTTCTGTTCATGATAATCAGTTTTGTTTCCTGAAATATTTTTCCCACTCCCAGGCCGATCTCATAGCATCGTCAAGCGAGCTCAGGGTTTTCCATCCCAGTTCTTTGTTTGCAAATGAAGGATCGGCCCAGATCTTTTCAATATCGCCCGCTCTCCTGCCTGTTATGCGGTAATTCAACTTTATCCCCGAGACACGTTCAAACGATTTTATTGCTTCAAGAACAGAAACGCCATTGCCTGTTCCCAGGTTAAAGACTTCATAGTTTTTCTTATTTCTGTTTCGAATAAGTCTTTGCACAGCAATTACATGAGCTTTTGCCAGGTCGACAACGTGAAGATAATCCCTTATACATGAACCATCAGGCGTATTGTAATCGTTGCCAAATACTTTAAGTTCATCTCTTAATCCATAAGCTGTCTGTGTGATAAAAGGAACAAGGTTTTCAGGAATGCCGCGTGGCAGTTCCCCAATAAGAGCTGAGGGATGTGCACCAATAGGGTTGAAATATCTCAGCGATATGGTTTTTATTTTTTTGCAGGAAAATGTTGCGTCTCTTATTATTTCTTCGCCTATCTGTTTTGTGTTCCCGTAGGGCGAAATTGCAGGTTGCATGGGTGCATCTTCTGTAACAGGTAATTTTTCCGGTTGTCCGTAAACAGTACAGGATGAAGAAAAGACAAGTGAAGGAATGGCATATTGTATCATTCCATCGAGTAGATTTATCAGCGATAACAGATTATTCCTGTAGTACTCCAGTGGTTTATTAACTGACTCTCCAACAGCTTTATATGCGGCAAAATGAATAATAGCAGCAATATCACTGTTTTTCCGGAAAAAAAAATCGAGTTTTTCTTTGTCACAGAGATCAAACACCTCCAGTTTCGGCGTAGTTCCGGTAATTTTCCCGATACGTTCAGCAACCACTGCTTCAGAGTTATTAAGATTATCGATAAGGATTACCTCAAAACCTTCGTTGATAAGTTCAACAGCAGTATGTGAACCGATATAACCCGTACCTCCCGTCACAACAATTTTCTTCTTCATCAGAGGCTCCAGCATTTATGTTCCTTTTTTTTAAGTTTATTATACATGTTTGATTGTTTTAAGAATGGGATGATAATCCCCGGTAAGTTCAGTAGGGCTGGTATTCCTGATGGTATAGGCTAATATCACTGATTGCCTTGCATCTTCGAGTCCAAACCCCTTTCCTGCAAGTATTTCTTTATATGTAAGTGTATGAAGATCTGTGAACCCTTCGCTGTATTCTATCTCTTCTCCGTCAACTTTTATGGATCTGAAGGTCCTTTGTCCCTTTTCAACAGCCTGCTGAGGAAGATCGTTGTGATCGAGGCTCAGGAACCATCTCACTCTGGCATTTTCAAGCTCAAGGAATCCTGCAGCTTTGTTTGGCTGTGCAAGGTGAACGATATTCTTCCTGACATTTCCGAATATCCAGCTCAGCATATCAAAAAAATGTATCCCGATATTGGTTGCAACGCCACCTGATTTCTGAATATCACCTTTCCATGATATATAATACCAGTTCCCACGACTTGTAATATATGTCAGATCAATATCATAGATCTTATCTTTGGGGCCATTCTTTATTTTATCCCTGAGTTCAATAATCCTGGGGTGAAGGCGTGACTGAAGGACAGTGAATATTTTATGTCCTGTTTCATTCTCAATTTCCTGTAACGCATCAATATTCCATGGATTAAGGACAATAGGCTTTTCACAGATTGCATCGGCCTGATGTCTTAATGCAAACCTGATATGGGAATCGTGAAGGTAATTTGGGGAACAGATACTCACATAATCGATCTTGGTGCCGGTTCTTTTTAGTTTGTCGAAATGCCTGTCGAAGCGTTCAAACTCCACAAAAAAGTCACTTTTTGGGAAATAGCTGTCGATCAATCCTACGCTATCAAATCTGTCGAGACTTGCAAGGAGATTATTACCAGTGTCTTTTATTGCTTTCAGATGGCGTACAGCAATATAACCTGCCACACCAATCAATCCGAAATTTTTAGGTGTCTCATCCATTGTCGTTCTTTTAGGAAGCGTAAAACTACTAAATTATTTTAGTTACGTTACCATTCTCAAGATGGTATCTGTCGCCACTTTCCGGGCACACAGCAAAACCTTTATTATCGAAAATGAGCTTATGTCCGAATTCACTCATCCAGCCTGCATGTCTTGCAGGGTTTCCCACAACAAGGGCAAATGGTTTGACATCCTTGGTAACTACTGCACCCGCGCCTATAAATGCATATCTTCCGATAATTTTACCACAGACAATAGTAGCATTGGCACCTATAGTAGCTCCTTTTTCAACAATGGTGGTTTCGTAGCTGTCGCGCCGTATTATGGCACTCCTGGGATTGGTTACATTTGTAAATACCATAGAGGGACCCAGAAAGACATTATCATCACAAATGACTCCTGTATAGATCGACACATTATTCTGGACTTTGACATTATTCCCAAGCAGCACACCGGATGAGATAAAAACATTCTGTCCTATATTGCAATTCTCTCCTACCTCAGAACCGGCCATAATATGGCTGAAATGCCATATTTTTGTTCCTTTTCCTATTTTGCATCCCTTGTCAATAACTGCTGTTTCGTGGACGAAGTAATCCTGCTCCATAATTACTGGTTTTTAAAAAATTCCAAAACGTTAAATATAATATAATCAATCTGTTCCTGTTCCATATCCGGGTGCATAGGAAGGGAAAGGACCTTGCTGCATAATGCACTGGTCACCGGGAAATCATTATTGCTGTAACCAAGGTAACGATATGCATTCTGAATATGCAAAGGCCCGGGATAATAAACCATAGAAGGGATCTTAACCGAATCAAGATACTTTTTCAGGTCATCCCTTTTCCCGTTTTTTACCCTGATAGTGTATTGATGAAAAATGTGGGTGGAAAATTTTGATCTTTCAGGTAACTCAATTTCATAGCATCCTGAGAATGCTCTATCGTATAAATCAGCCACGTTCCTCCTGGCATTATTGAACTTATCGAGGTGCCTGAGTTTCACGCTCAGTACAGCAGCCTGGATTGTGTCGAGACGGGAATTAATGCCGATATCATCGTGATGGTACTTCACTTTCATTCCGTGATTGGCTATGCTTCTCATCTTTTTAGCCAGGATATCATCGTTGGTAAATATTGCACCACCGTCACCATAACATCCAAGGTTTTTGGAAGGGAAAAAAGAAGTAGTGCCTATATTACCTATAGTACCTGCTTTTTTTGCAGATCCATCCCGGAAAATATAATCAGTCCCTGTTGCCTGTGCGGCATCTTCTATTATATAAATGCCATATTCTTTTGCAAGCTCCATAATACCTTCCATGTCAGCACACTGACCAAAAAGATGAACAGGAACAATGGCTTTTGTGTGCGGGGTGATAGCTTTTTTGACAGCATCAACTGAAATGTTAAAGGTGCCGGGATTTGGTTCCACAAGTACGAGCTTTAGATCAAGAAGCGCAACAACCTCGACAGTGGCAATAAAAGTGAAATTTGTCGTAATAACTTCATCTCCAGGTTTCAGCTTCAGAGACATCATTGCGATCTGTAGCGCATCAGTGCCGTTGGCACACGAGATAACATTTTTAACTCCCAGATAGTTACGAAGTTCTTCTTCAAATAATGCCACTTCCGGACCTTTTATAAATGCTGTTGAATTAAGTACAGATCTAATAGCCGAATCTATATCGTTACCCAGGTTTTCGTACTGGGCTTTAAGGTCAACCATCTGAATATCTCTCATCTGTCACCAGGTTTATAGAAATACGAAGATAAGGAATTTAAGATTATTACTGAACAGAAAATGTCAATGGTTACACAGAGCAGGCACAGAGGTTCACATAGAATATCACGATTCTTGATAAAATGGAGATGATCTCAAAGGATTTTTATTATTTTTGTATAAGAGTAAAAAGAGGCAATGGATATTACAGCTTTTATACGGGAATTATTATTCAGTCACGATTGTGTTATTGTGCCGGGCTTTGGAGGTTTTATAGGAAACTACACTCCTGCCTTTATTGATAAGAGTAGCTCCACGTTCTATCCGCCTGTGAAACAAATATCTTTTAACAGGAACCTCAATCATAACGACGGGCTGCTTGTTGGAAGGATCTCTGAATCAGCTAAAGTTAACTATGGTGATGCCAGAAATCTTGTTGAAGAATTTGTATCCTCATTGCGGGGCAGGCTCGGCAAAGGAGAAAAGGTTATCTTCGACCATATAGGCAGTTTTACAAATAACCAGGAGGGGAATGTTCAGTTTGAGCCTGATAAGACTGTAAATTATCATCTGAATTCATACGGGCTGGAATCATTTCAGTTTGCTCCTCTTGAAGGATATGATGTCAGGAAACAGATAACGAAGCATATTGATAAAGCACCAGTCAGCCGCTCCTCGATGAGAAAGATCCTCTGGAGGGCTGCCATTATTATACCTTTGCTTTCAATTATGGTTGTTATTCCTCTCAAAACCAATCTGTTCAAATCGAATGTTGAGGCTACTTCCATGAATCCGCTGGCGACAGCAGAATTTGAAAACAACAGGAAAGCTGTTGATCAGACGTTACCTGTCGTTGATGCCGGTGCTGAAAAGGCTGCAACCCAGGCCCCTCCTGCAGGTATGAATCCTGATATTGTACAACCTCCTTCTGAAACGATATTGCCGGCTGAAAAAAATAGTGATTACTATTGTCTTATTACCGGCAGCTTCAAATCAAAAGAAAATGCTGAGACCCAGGCTGCCCTGTTAAAAAAAGAGGGGTTTGAATCCGAGATAATTGATGCTCCAAATGGGTTCTTCAGGGTAAGTGCAATGAGATGCAGTGACATTAATCTTGCACTCAGCAAAAAAGACAGCATCGACAAAAAATTCCCCGGAACCTGGGTAAAGAAAATCTGACTTGCTTTATAATTATTCTCTATCCAGATAATGTGACCCTATTTTATCAGGCTTCCGTTATTTACTTTTTCGGATGGAGACACCAGTACAAGCTTCCCGTCACTGTCTTCAGCCATCAGTATCATCCCTTTCGATTCTATGCCTCTGATCATCCTCGGTTCCAGATTGGCAACTATAGAAATCTGTTTTCCAATAATATCCTGAGGTTCAAAATATTCTGCGATGCCGGAGACTATAGTCCTGATATCAATGCCGGTATCTATCTTAAGCTTTAAAAGCTTGGTGGTTTTTGGTATTTTTTCGGCTTCAAGAATTGTCGCAGTTCTTATATCTACTTTTGTAAAATCGTCGAATGTAACAGGATCTTTTGCAGGAACAGCTTTCACATCAGATGTTTCATTAGTTTTTTTGGTTGCAAGCAATTTATTTATCTGCCTGTTGATCTCATCGTCTTCTATCTTGTCAAAAAGCAATTCTGGTTTATTGATAAGATGACCGGGTTTAAGCAGGTCCGACCTTCCTGCATTCTCCCACTTCAGTTGCCCGGTATTAAGAAAACTTCTAAGCTTCTCCATGGAGAAAGGCAGAAACGGTTCGAGTATTATTGTGAGATTTGCGGTTATCTGCAAAGCAATGTTGATTATTGTCTTCACCCGTTCCGGGTCACTTTTGATGATCTTCCAGGGTTCCGCATCAGCGAGGTATTTATTACCCAGTCGCGCAAGATTCATCGCTTCCTTCAGGGCTTCTCTGAACCTGAATGTGTCAAGGCTGGTTTCAACATTGGTGCGTAGTGTTCCTATCTCGCTGAGTACTGATTCATCATAAGAGTTTGTTTTTCCTCTTTCAGGTACTCTTCCATTATAATAATTATTGGTAAGAACGAGAGTCCTGTTTACAAAGTTACCAAGTATGGCAACCAGTTCATTGTTATTTCGTGCCTGGAACTCTTTCCAGGTAAAATCATTATCCTTGGTCTCGGGTGCACTTGCACAAAGTGAGTACCTGAGTACATCCTGCTTCCCCGGGAAGTCAATAAGATATTCATGCAACCATACTGCCCAATTCCTTGAAGTTGATATTTTATCATTTTCCAGGTTCAGGAACTCGTTTGCCGGAACATTTTCGGGCAGGATAAAACTCCCTTCGGTTTTGAGCATAGCGGGAAAGATGATGCAATGAAATACAATATTATCCTTTCCGATGAAGTGAATCATTTTTGTCTCTTCATCTTTCCAGTACTTCTCCCAGTCGGGTGTAAGCTCTTTAGTAGCTGAGATATATCCGATAGGAGCATCAAACCAGACATATAGCACTTTTCCCTTAGCGTCCTTAACAGGAACCGGAATACCCCAGTCAAGATCGCGGCTTACTGCCCTGGGCTGTAAGCCCTGGTCCAGCCACGATTTACACTGTCCGTAAACATTTGTTTTCCATTCTTTATGATCCTCAAGGATCCACTTTTTAAGCCAGGGCTCATATTTATCGAGCGGAAGATACCAGTGAAGGGTCTCGCGTAGAATTGGTTTACTGCCGCTGATGGTAGAATGAGGGTTTATCAGATCCGAAGGACTTAATGACGTGCCGCATTTTTCACACTGATCGCCATAGGCATTTTCATTTGAGCAATATGGGCATGTACCCGTAATATACCTGTCAGCAAGAAAGCATCCGGCCTCTTCGTCATAATATTGCTCAGAAGTTTTTTCGATGAATTCACCTTTGTTATATAAGGTTAAAAAGAAATCGGATGCTGTCTCATAATGTATTTTATTTGATGTGCGTGAATAAATATCAAAAGATATTCCGAAATCCTCGAAAGCCTTTTTATTCATTGCATGATACCTGTCAACAATTGACTGTGGCGTTACACCCTCATTACGTGCTTTTAAGGTTATCGGGACCCCATGTTCATCAGAACCGCAAATCGATATCACATCTTCACCCTTCATCCTCAGATACCTGGTATAGATGTCGGATGGAACATATACACCGGCCAGATGACCAATATGAATAGGGCCATTGGCATAAGGTAGTGCTGAAGTGATCAGGTATCTCTTAAATTTCTTCATGATATTGATAATGAACCGATAACAAATTTTAAAACGAACAAAGATAATAAATTTCATTCAAGGCGCAACGGCGCACACCTCCTTCGCTACCTCCTTCGCTGAAGTTCGGAGGTCAAAGAAAGCTATGACGGTCAGGGGTGCAGTGTCGCAAAGGCATAATAGATGCAAGGGTATCTATTTTTGTTGTAATTTGAAACATTATAGAATACTTTTACATAAAATAAATTAATATGCCTGCCAATAAAATCCAGCCACCTTTCTTAAAATCCGGTGATGAAGTAGCCATTGTTTCCCCGGCTTTTGCTATTGATGATAATAAGATACAGGAGGCTGTTAGTCTTTTGGAAAAATGGGGATTAAAAGTTATTACAGGTAAAAATGTACTGAAGAAAGATGGCCCTTTTGCAGGGACTGATGACGAAAGGCTTTCTGATTTCCAGGATATGACTGGCAATAAGAATATCAAAGCAGTTTTTTGTTCCAGAGGTGGTTACGGAATGCTAAAGATAATTGACAGAATTGATTTTTCGTCATTAAAGAGATACCCGAAATGGTATGTGGGTTATAGCGATATAACTGTTTTGCATCTATGGTTGAGCGAAAAATGCAATCTCGTTTCTATTCATGGTGAGATGCCCCTCAACTACAGCAACAATCAAAAGTCACCGGAAACCCTGGAATCGCTTCACAACGCATTATTCGGAGGCTGGCAGACGGTTGTCTGGGAAGGAGAAAATGTCCGGCCCGCGAATGCAGAAGGAGAGATGACTGGCGGAAATTTATCATTGATATACAGTTTGATAGGGTCTTCGGCAGAACCTGATACAAAAGGGAAAATATTATTTATTGAAGAGGTGGGCGAATACTATTATCATATAGACAGGATGCTTACCTCTCTTAAGCTTGCTGGTAAGCTTAAGGACCTGACAGCTTTTGTCACCGGCGGTTTCAGCAGGATGGAAGAGACGATGCTGCCCTGGGGAAAAAAGGTAGAATCGATAATTTCCAATATTGTTTCTGATTACACTTATCCGGTAATTTTCAATTTCCCGGCAGGACATATACATGATAACAGGGCCTTTTATATAGGGAAGAGAGCTAAAATAGAAATCCTAAACCAGAAAACCGCACTCTCTTACAACTGAATATCAAAATGCAGTAAGTAATAGATCCAGGTCTTTCGAAAGAATTCCAAACTTCTGCCCAAGCGTCTCATTGGTAAGTATCCCGTTATAAAGGTAAACTCCATTGCGGACGCCTAAATCATTTTTCAGAAGCGGGGTTATTCCTCCTGAGTTTGCAAGGCCCTGCAGCAATGGTGCAAAAATATTACTAAGTGCAATGGAAGCTGTCCTGGCAACTCGCGAAGGCAGGTTCCATGCAGAAAAATGGATGACACCATGTTTTTCATAAACAGGATCTTTTAAAGCACGGCACTCTGTGGTTTCTATACAGCCGCCACGATCTATGCTCAGGTCAATAATGACAGATCCCTTTTTCATTGTGCGGACCATATCTTCTGTAACATAGTACCATGGACGAAGATCTTCAAGTTCGATGGCCCCAATAAGAACGTCGGCTGACTTTAGCGTTTTTTTCAGTACCTGGGGATGGAATACTGATGTCTGAATTCTGTGACCTATCAGCGTCTCAAAATATTTCAGCTTCTGAAGGGAGTTATCAAATACTTTTACCTGTGAGCCAAGACCTAATGCAGCTTTAGCAGCATATTCCCCGGCAGTATTGGCCCCCAGAATAACTACTTCAGTTGGTGTAACGCCGGTTATCCCCCCCAGCATTACTCCTTTGCCTCCATCATGATGATTGCTCAGGTAATCGGAAGCCAGCAGAATGGAGGTGATCCCGGAAATCTCGCTCATCGACTCTATTACAGGCAAAACTCCATTGCTATCACGTATTTTTTCAAATGCCACAGCTGTTACTTTTTTTCTTATGAGCTTGGCAAGGGTATCTTCATCAAGCTTCAGCACATTCAGATACGACATTACAACCTGGTTGCCTTTGAGATAATCTGTTTCCTTTGAACTGAAAGGTGCGACTTTTATTACAACATCAGCGCTGTAAACCCTTGCAGGAGAGTCGGATATTGAAGCGCCATTCTCGCTGTAGTCCTTGTCGGTATAATGAGAGCCATTACCGGCACCTTTCTGAACAATGACTTCATTATCGCTTTCAACCAGGAGGTTTACGGCTTCCGGGGTTAGTGCAACCCTTTTCTCCTCATCTTTTATATCGCAAGGTATACCTATAGAAAGTCTCCGGAATCTGACAGCAGTTTCAAGATGTTCCTCCTTGGGCATAAGGACGCTGTTGCCCAGATTCACTTTTCCGCTTTTCCCTTTATCGTTCATTTTAGAAAGGTCTTATTTTATCAAAGATAGAAAAATTGCTTTATCGGAGCAATATAAGATTTTGTTATGGCAGTTCAAGTATTCGCTCCTCGTTTTCCCCAAGAGTTATCTTTACTTTTATTGTCTGTTCAGGCAGTATTGGCTCGATAAGCTCAGGCCATTCAAGGAAACAATATGATTTTCCGGTCAGATATTCCTCGATTCCAAAATCAAAAACCTCATCAATCTTCCTGATCCTGAAAAAATCAATATGATATAAAGCCTCTCCTCTTGCTGTCCTGTATTCATTAACCAGGGTGAATGAGGGGCTGCTGATAATATCCACAGCTCCCAGCAATTCACATAGCGCTTTGATAATTGTGGTCTTTCCCGATCCCATTGAGCCGTAAAACGCAATTATCCTGCCTGCTCCGACATATTTGAGGAGTTTTCTTCCGGCAGAATGCAGATCCCTTTTTTGTCTGATTAGAATCTTCATCCGGGATTATTTAAACAGGTTCAATAGCCGCAACAGGAAGCAACATTTCCTGAAGTGAAATACCGCCATGCTGGAATGTGTTTTTAAAATAACCTGCATAATAATTATAGTTGTTCGGGAAAATAAGAAAATCTTTGTTTGTTGCAAAGATATACCGCGAACTGATATTACTTTTCGGGAGCATAGCTTTTTCAGGGTTAATAAGTTCAAAAACCTCAGTAGGATTATAGTCGAGGTTTCTTCCCATTTTATAACGAAGATTTGTTGAAGTCTTCTTGTCTCCGACAACTTTCACCGGATTCTGAACCTGGATGGTGCCATGATCGGTGCTGAAGATTATTTTTACGCGGTGCGATGATAATATTTTCAGCATTTCGAATAATGAAGAATGTAAAAACCATGAACGGACAAGACTTCTGTATGCTGGTTCATCTTCAGCGAGGTCTCTAATCAAACTGATATCAGTGCGGGCATGAGAAAGAATATCGACAAAATTATATACGAGAATATTGAGATCATTATCAAGCATCTGCACGATTTTCTCATTAATTCTTTTTCCTTCGTTGCTATTACTGATTTTAGAGTATGACCATTTGTATTTCAGCCCTTTGCGTGCCATCTGGCTCCTGAAGAGATCTTCTTCGAAGTTATTTTTGCCTGCATCGTCATCATCATCGATCCAGAACTGTGGCATTGAACCTGCTATCTGTGAAGGCATCAGACCGGCGAAGATGGAATTACGGCTGTATTGTGTTGCTGTAGGGAGTATGCTGAAATAAATATCTTCCTCAATGATCCTGTACATGCCGGAAAGCTCCGCAGAAATAGTCTTCCAGTGGTCGTATCTCAAATTATCCATCAGGATGAAAAAAAGAGGCCGGTTCTTGTCTATACCGGGGAAGATCTTTTCTGAAAAAAGTGATGGTGAGAGAAGAGGGCTTTGAGGATTTCGCTGATCGAGCCAGAAGAGATAGTTTTTCATTACGAATTTGGCAAATGAGTTGTTGGCTTCATTTTCCTGCATCTTAAGTATTTGGTTCATCCCAGGATCGGAAGATTTTTCGAGCTCTGATTCCCAGAAGACGAGCTTCCTGTAGAGCTCGATCCAGTCGCTGCAGGTTCCAGCAGATGATATCATGTTGCCGATACGGTTGAATTCCTGCCTGTAGTCAGTTGTGGTTTTTTCTGTAATAAGCCTTTTCTGGTCGAGGATCTTTTTTAATACCAGTATTATTTGCTTCGGCTTCACGGGTTTTATCAGATAATCAGCGATTTCCGAACCTATGGCGGCTTCCATTATCTCTTCCTCTTCACTTTTGGTGATCATCACAACCGGGATATCGGTCCTTATTTCCCTGATAAGCTTCAGTGTTTCAATACCACTTAATCCCGGCATATTTTCATCAAGAAAAATCAGGTCATAGGAATTTTGTCTGACAAGGTCAATAGTATCATTACCATTGGAGCAGGTATCGATCTCAAATCCTTTCTCCTGGAGAAACAGTATGTGCGGTTTGAGAGCTTCAACCTCATCATCTGTCCATAATATTTTAATTTTTCTCATGTAAATAATTCTCTTTAAAGAAAAGCAGGTAACGTTCCGGGTTCAGGTCTTTTTTGAGGGTATTAATATTCTTACTGCTGATAACAAAGGAGAAGATCCTGGCTCCGGAAGTATTTCTTATAAGTTTTTCTATATGGAATGTCATGTAATATTCGAATGCCTGGGCATAATTTTTAAAGCCTGAAACGGTTATCATAATATATTTACTGCTTTCCAGAGAACCCTCAGTCCTGTAATTTTTATTTGTGTAATTATCTATGTTATAGCTTATAACATCAAAAGTAGCCTGATTGATGTTAAATCCCGGATCGGCAATTATCAGGGCAAAAATATTCGTTGCAGTAGTATCGGCAACATATATTTCCTGTGCAATAACCTTATCCTCCTCGACTTTGAGTTCAGGGATTTGCTGATTCAGATAAGCAATCAACTCTCCTGCTTTCTTACTTTCCTCACTGTCGGGCCATTTTTTTATCACTTTGTTAAGTTCCTCTTTAAAGGTCCTTTCGTCAGATATCCTGGCAACGCAGTAGGCTCGCAAAAGCATGAATTTCGGAGCAAGAAGATTCTGTCCGGCTTTAGAAAGCGCTTCATCGCAAAGAGAAATAGTCTGTGTGAAATCTTCACTGAGATATGTATTATATGCTTTCTCATACTGTTGTTCTGCCATTTTCATTTCAGCTAATTTCTTCTCGAAATATTCGGAGTCTGACAGGATTTTTGCAAATTCAGTAGATGGATATTTCTCAAGAAGCCTCTGCCTGTAAGCTTCGGCTGCAGAGATGTTGGTCTCTTTATTCACCCTGTAAAGGTTATAGAGTGCCTCAGGAATAAGTTCATTGTCCGGATATCGGGTAATAAGCTTTTCAAATGACTCAGTTGCCCTCACCGGATCGGAAAGTTGTTCATAATATGCCTTTCCTGCGTTAAGATAAGCGTTAGCAATTTTATCATTTGAAACAGCCAGAAGCGAATCAGTGAGTGGCAGGTTTTTCAGGTAAAATTGAGGGTTTTTATAATCAAGTTCCGCACTTAAAGAATCGGATCCATTTTGTTTAGTTTCAACCTGGCCGACAGAAGCCTGCAAAGATGCAATTGTTTTTCTGTTAAGCCTTCTCCAGTTATCTTCAAGTGTTCTGTCGCCCCAGCGTCGTTTGAATTCTGTCCTTCCAAATGTGAGTGCTGACTGGTTATAAAAATACCATTTCCCTTCCTGGTCAATATTTCCCTGGAAGCGTCTTTCGTTTTCATAATATTGCCCTAGGTTATACCTGTCGGAGTATTCTGATGTTTTACCTTCCGATGCAGCTTTGGATATCTCGCCGATGATTGACGCTATCAGGTTGTTTCTTTCCGATTCCGACATTGCAGCAACCTTCTGGAGGCTGTCTTCAGTCTGGATTATCTTTAATTGCGAAGCGATTGTATTGAGGGTTTGTGATTTTTGTCTCAGTGATTTATAATCAGGGTGGTTACGGTCGATAAAAAACACAGTACTGTCATAGTACATTCCCGCTTTCAGGAAATCATTCTTTTTAAAATAATGATCTGCCAGGGCCAGGTATGATCTTGATTTTTGATTCTGGTTGTTTGAGGGTGATTTTACCGATTTCCTGAAGAACTCAACAGCTTCCTTTTCATTAGCCTCCTTCATGGAGAGGTTGCCAAGAGCATAATAAATCTGATCAAGAAAATCCTTATTTTTTGAATCTCTGAGCATTTTCTCAAGTTCTCTCCTTATTTCCTGGGGATTTCCGGAGTTTACATCAAATACCCCTGCAATATTTATCCTGGCATTAAACTCCACGTCGTATGGTGGGTTCATCTTAACAACCTTGCGATATAATGATATAGCTTTTGTTGAATTTCCTGTCTGTTCATTCATCTGTGCCAGCAGATATGTCAGCCTGTATTTAGATCGTTTCCCGGAAACCAGGGTTACTGCCTTACTGAGAGGATCAATTGCTTCGTTATATTTTTTTTGTTTGATGAAAAGATCAGCAAGGCTTGTGTAGTACATCGACTTTATATATCTGGATGATTCCTCACCGATACCAAGCTCTTTAAGTATACGGTATGAGTCACTGTATTTACCGGTTTCATTATAGATTCGGGCAAGCCATATTGATGCCTCTATCCTGATATCCTGATCGTTAGCTTCCGTAGTGCAATAAGTGAATACAGCAGCAGCTTCATTATATTCATGCTTGTAAAAATGAGATTTCCCGATGAGAAGGTAACTGTCGTCAACCCATTTATTATATTCTTTTCTTGCCAGCAGGTCGGTCTCCTCCGATCGGCCGTTTCCTTTAACTTCAGGTTTTGCAGTTATTGATTTTAATGAGATGAGTTTTGAGGCTTTCTGCATTGCCCTGTCCATGTCGGAAGAGCAACGCGATGGCGAGGCCAAATCACTGTATTCAAAAACCCTCAGCATTTCGGCATAATCATCATGATAACCATTGATCACTTTTAAAAGCCCGGCCTTAAAGCTTTCATAACCATTAAAATAAATATTATACCTGGCAGTCATGCCATTATAGAACCGCGAAGCGCCTGTGTTTTTTTCAACTGAGCACCCGGTAATGAACAGGAGAAATCCCAGGATAAGGAGAGATTTATATGATGCTTTGATTGAAGGCAATAGATAACTTTTAATACTATAAACTGACTAAAAGGGTGTATAGTATTTCAAAGGTAAATAAAATTGGGAAGTTCCGGTTTTTCAGGCAGAAATTACTCTTTTAATTTCAGGGACCTCCTTCATTATTGCCTGCTCAACACCTGCTTTAAGGGTCTGAAGACTATAAGGGCATCCATGGCATGCTCCTTTTAGCCTCACCTTCACTGACATGTCATCAGTTACCTCTATCAGTTCGATATCTCCGCCATCCGACTGAAGATAAGGTCTCACTCTTGCCAGTGCATCTGCTACCCGTTCCTTAACACTTTTATTTTCTGACATATTTTATTTATTAATCTGAACTTTAATTGTGGGTCTTTGCTCTTTATTTCTCTGGTCTGTTTTTTTCATCACTTCATCAGCCAGTGCCATAAATGCAATTCCTGCCGGAGAATCTTCAAGTGCAACAGGATTTCCCGTATCGCTGCTTTCGCAGATGCTTTGCACCAGCGGAATTTGTCCAAGAAGCGGAACCTGAGCTTTTTCAGCCAGTTTTAAGCCGCCTTCCTTCCCAAAAATATAATAACGACTATCAGGCAGTTCCGCGGGCGTAAACCACGACATATTTTCAACAAGGCCCAATACCGGGACATTGATCTTATCGCTTCTGAACATGGAGATACCCTTTATCGCATCAGCAAGTGCCACCTCCTGTGGAGTTGTTACAATAATTGCGCCCGTAACTGCAACTTCCTGAACCATAGTAAGATGAATATCGCTTGTTCCCGGGGGCAGGTCAATAAGAAGATAATCGAGCGTCCCCCATTCGCCCTGCGCCATAAGCTGCTTCAGAAAATTCGATGCCATAGGTCCCCTCCATACTACTGCATCGGAAGGATCGACAAAAAATCCTGTTGAAAGTACCTTAATCCCGTATTTTAAAAGAGGGACGATGATGTCGATATTGTTTTCCCTTTTTACTTCGGGCCTGTATTTAGCAGCATCAAGCATTATCGGAACTGAAGGCCCGAAAACGTCTGCATCGAGAAGCCCCACCATGTAACCCTTCCTGGCAAGAGCAATTGCCAGGTTGACCGCAACAGTGGTTTTTCCCACACCCCCTTTTCCAGAAGAGACAGCAATAATATTTTTAATTCCCGGCAGCATCTCATCCGGCTTTTCCTGTTGTTTGCCTACAATAACCCTGGGTCTGATATCGATATCGGAGATTACTGTATCGGGGCCAAAAGCATCTTTCAATGTTTTTACAATCGTACTTCTTATTGAGGAGATAAAAGGATCATTTGATCTTTCAGGTTCGATAATCATGGATATTCCTTTATCTTCTGATTTTATTTCAGTAACCATTCCCAGGCTAACTATGTCTTTTCCTTTTTCGGGATGGATAACTTTTGAGAGTGCTTTTAATATCTCGTCTTGTGAATGCATTGAAATTCTTATTTTTATTTAAATTAAATATAAACAGGGTGCAATTTTACTACTTTTTTGCATGATTACAAAAATTCAGCATAGTTCTTTTACCGGATCCCAGAATTTTTCTTTGAAATTGATTATCCTGTCATCTTCAACGATAATTCCCTCATTTACAAGTAATTGTTGCATCGTAGAAGAATTCCCGAAATGATGTTTTCCTGTCAGAAGGCCATTCCTGTTCACCACCCTGTGGGCCGGGATAAATTCCGGGCGTGAATGGCTGACATTGAGCGCCCATCCTACCATGCGGGCTGATCTGCCAGACCCGAGGAACTGAGCTATGGCACCATAGGATGTTATCCTTCCGTAGGGGATCAGTTTTGTGACATCATAGACCCTCTGGAAAAAATCATTATTATATTTTGGGCTTTGGCGGCGCATCTTCAATGATCTTATTTTTTTCAAGCCTGAAAGAAAGATATTTTATTTTAAGGCCCTCATTAAGAAAAATATTTTCATAATGGGTCCTGATGGAAAGGATTTTATTTGTTTCTTTCTCTGAATAAAGGTCGCTGGTATCCAAAAGGATCTCCAGGTTGTTGCTTTCTACCAGAGACCTGGTGTATTTGTAAAGTTCCGTATTATCTGTTTTCAGATGGATTATTCCCTTGTTTTTAAGAAAATTCCTGTAGTTATTCAGGAACCAGGGGCAGGTAAGTCTCTTATTTGAATTTCTTTTTACCGTGTGCGGATCGGGAAATGTAATCCATATTTCGGCGACTTCATCTTCAGCAAAGAAAGAACTGATAAATTCTATTCTGGTTCGAAGAAATGCAGTATTGCGTAATTTGTTTTCGTGCGCAGTTTTTGCGCCCCGCCACATTCTTGCTCCCTTAATATCAATCCCAACATAATTCTTTTCCGGGAACCTTGAGGAGAGGCCAACAGTATATTCACCTTTTCCGCAACCAAGTTCCAGCACAACAGGGTTTTCATTACAGAAAATTTCTTTATTCCATTTTCCCTTAAGCGGGTGATCTTTTTCCGGATGTTCTCCTGAATCCGGCTGGATCACATTATTAAAGGTACCCAGTTCGGCCCATCTTGCCAGCTTATTTTTTCCCACAATTCAAGATTTACCTGGTGGTCTTCTCGATCCTCAACCCGAAATCATACACTCCCTTAAGATCGCCGACACGCATACCGTGCTGTATTTTAAATCGATAGGTTCCTTTTACGGGGAAAAAAACATTGGTACGATAAGGTAGTTCAAGCTCATGAATATCACCAAAGCCTTTACCATACCAGTTCCCCTTCTCATCTGCCAGATCATATTGAAGAGTATCTGTAATACTTTTACCATCAGGTGATGTTGCAGTAACGAAGAGCCATATATTGCGAAACGGATATTCGGAACCCGTACGTATTGTGAAGCAGACATTTGTCCTGAGAAGAGTATCCGTCACAGGTATTCTGAATTCAGGGACTGTTGCAAGACGCCATGTATTATCTTTCATAACGGCAGAATCAGTATACATAACATTCCTGCTGCAGGAGGTAATTATCAGGATAAGTGCAAAAATCAGGATTGGTGATCCCTTATGTATTCCTTTTTTCATTAAATCGCCGGTTTTTCTTTTTATGAGAATTTTTGCGACGGGTATTTTTTACAGGAGAGGGATCGAACCTGGACAGATTATTGCTCTCAAGCAGATCCTCAGATTTTGTTTCTTTTTGCCAGGATTCATCCGTTTCAAGAAATTTATCAACTTTTTTCCCTTGCCTGTTCAATGCCTGTATCTCTTTTACTCTTTGAACAGGAATAGGAATCAGGTTGGCAGTTGAATGAGGATCAGTAGAGTACCAGTAGATTCCCTTGTGGACTTCCATTTTCTGGAACCATGCATTACTATCGGCTGATTCAAGAGGTATATCTTTCTGGGGATAAGATTTTTGTGCATCGATATAACAATCGACCTCAAAATTAAGACAACATTTCAGTTTGCTGCATTGTCCGGCAAGCTTCTGAGGATTAAGGGAGAGTTCCTGGTATTTGGCATGAGTGGTAGTTACTGATACAAAATTTGTGATATAGGTTGAGCAGCAAAGCTCTCTTCCGCATGATCCTATTCCGCCTATCCTTCCTGCTTCCTGGCGTGCCCCTATCTGGCGCATCTCGATTCTTACCCTGAATTCATCGGCAAGGACCTTTATCAGTTGTCTGAAGTCGACCCGTTCATCAGCAATGTAAAAGAAGATGGCTTTTGTCTTATCTCCCTGATATTCAACATCTCCAATCTTCATATTAAGGTTCAGCTCCTCAGATATTTTTCTTGACCGGAGCATCGTCGGAGTTTCCAGTTTTTTTGCCTCCTCCCACTTTTGTATATCCACAGCTTTTGCTTTTCTATAGACTTTTTTCATATCATCTATTGAAGGCAGAACTTTAAGTTCCCGAAGCTGCTGCCTGACCAGCCTTCCGGTCATGGAGACCCTTCCGATATCGTGTCCTGGTGACGCTTCGACAGCCACAACATCTCCTATTTCAAGTCTCAGATTATTGATGTTCCTGTAGAATCCCTTACGGGTGTTCTTAAAGCGTACTTCAACAATTTCGTTGTCGTTAACTGTTTCAGGCAGATCTTTAAGCCAGTTAAAGGAGTCGAGCTTATTGTACCCGGGCTTATATGTTATATCAGGCATACGGATCTCTTCACCCGTCTGACCCTGTAATTCTTCATTCTCTGTCATAAAATTTCAAATTCTTTTGAATTTTTATCCCGCAAAAGTAGTGAATTAATGCATCAAATTCAACTATTTGTAGGGTGATCAGCGAATCAGCCTTGTAACCTTAAGAGCAAGGTCGAGAAATATAATTTTGGCATTACCGTTAGATTCGACATGCGAATAAGCCAGGTTAAATTCATCGGTTAGAGGATAGATATTATTATGATTGATGAAAGGGTGGAAATTATTTGAAAAAGAGGCTTCATCACCTGCAAGGAAGACAATACTGTTTTTAAGCTGATCAAGAGAAAGCATCAGGTTTTCGCGTAGCAGCCTTAATGCATAGGAAATAAAATTCTTTTGTGGTTCCCTGCCAGTTGCAGCCATCTCTTCAGACCAGTTTATAATTGAAATGACATCGCGTTTCCAGGCAAAGCGCATAAGACTCTTAAAACTATCAAGGTTGCGGAGGGATGAATCTTCATTTTCGAATAACTCGACTGCCCTGATGATATTTCCATTGGCTACCCTGGCAATTTCTGATGCTTTATATGTATCGGTTTTATATCTGCTAATAAGATAATCCCTGATTTCATCATGTGTGAATCCCGCGATTTTAACCTGCTGACATCTTGAAAGAATGGTTGGGATAACTTTCTCGGGTTCGTTAGATACAAGCAGGAAAAGCGTTTTCTCAGGCGGCTCCTCAATCATTTTTAAAAGCTTGTTTGCTGTGGCAAGATGCATCTTTTCAGGCAGCCAGATTATCATTATCTTAAAGTCTGACTCAAATGACTTTAAACTTAGTTTCTTAATGATTTCAGATGCCTCAGAAGCAAAAATAAGTCCCTGTGCATTTCCAACTTCAATCGTATCAAGCCAGTTGTTTAAAGTGAACCAGGGCGACTTCATAAGGAATTCCCGCCATTCTTCAATATATGAGTCACTTACAGGTTCTATGCCCCTTTTGTCTTTTATTACCGGAAATACAAAATGAAGATCAGGATGGATCAATTTATCATACTTCACACACGATTTACATGTACCGCATGAATCAAATTCGTTGCGGTTCTCACAGCTGACATATTTTGCATAGGCCAGTGCCAAAGCCAGGGACCCGCAACCTTCAGGTCCCGACAACAGCTGGGCGTGACTTACCCTTTCCTCCTTAACAGATCTTATAAACCTGGAAATTGTCTCCTTTTGGCCTGGAATCTGTGAAAAATTCATGATATTAAAGGAAGAAAAGTATTTTAGAATTAAATAGTAACTCGATTTCTAAAGCGCTTTCAGGGCAGTGTCATAATCAGGCTCATTAACTGTTTCCGGTACAAGCTCTGTGTATTTTACTTTTCCTGTTTCATCAATAACCACGATACTTCTGGCATATAATCCTGCCATAGGTCCATCGATAAGATCAACTCCATAAGCTTTACCAAATGCAGTATCGCGGAAACCTGAAAGAGAAACAACATTTTTAATTCCTTCAGTCGTACAGAAACGGCCTGTTGCAAATGGCAGGTCTTTTGTTATTGTAAGAACCATTGTATTTGTTTGTCTGGCTACAAGCTCGTTGAACTTACGTGCAGAGGCTGCACATACGGAAGTGTCAAGGCTGGGTGAAATGCTCAGAATTAACTTTTTGCCTTTTAGCTCTGATAAAGAAAGGTGTCCAAGATCTGATTTAACAAGAGTAAAGTCAGGAGCCATGCTCCCTTTTGCAGGAAGATTCCCTGATGTGTTAACAGGGTTTCCTCTTAATGTAATTTTTGCCATAACTTTTTTTCAAAATTAATTAAACTTTTTTATTAATGGTTGTTTGTCTATTGACTATCCGGCAATATACAATTGTAATCTTAACAATTGGAACCTCTCCATGGTTCATTATTATATCGCAGAGTAACACAGAGGTTCAAATTTTACAAATAATTGCAAATGAATATTTCCAAAAAATCTGTAGGTTTGTACTTGAAAATTTATTCCTTCAAATAAAAATATCAGATATATGAAAATGATTCAGGACTTCAATTTTAAAGGCATTAAAGCTATCGTAAGAGTTGATTTCAATGTTCCTCTTGACAAACAAACTCTTGTTGTTACAGATGATACCCGCATCAGGGGAGCATTACTTACCATAAAAAAGATTATCGGAGAGGGAGGGAGCTGCATATTAATGTCACATCTCGGAAGACCGCAGGGACGACAGGATAAATATTCACTTAAACCTGTGCTTCCTGTTCTTGAAAAACACCTGGGGATTAAGGTCAAATTTGCTGATGATTGTCTTGGTGAAGCTACAGAGAAAATAGTCGCTGATCTCAAGCCGGGCGAAGTTCTTTTACTTGAAAACGTAAGATTCTATCCCGAGGAGGAGGGTAAGCCTGTACTTCCTGAAACTGCGACAGACGAAGAAAAGAAAGCAGCCAAAGCTGAATTGAAAATCAAGCAGAAAGAGATGGCTAAAAAACTCGCATCTTATGCAGATGTTTATGTTAATGATGCTTTTGGTACCGCTCACAGGGCACATTGTTCAACGGCTGTTATAGCCGATTATTTCCCGGTCGAAAAAAGAATGTTTGGATTTCTTATTAACAGTGAGCTGGCAGCCATGGACAAGGTGCTGCATGATGCCAAAAAGCCCTTTACGGCAATAATGGGAGGAGCTAAGGTCTCCGATAAAATACAGCTTATTGAGAACCTGCTTAACCGGGTTGATAATCTTATAATCGGAGGTGGAATGACATATACGTTCGTTAAAGCCATGGGAGGGAAGATCGGAAAATCACTTTGCGAGGAAGATAAGCTTGACCTGGCACTCTCAATAATTGAAAAGGCAAAAGAGAAGAACGTTAACATTTACCTTCCTGTCGACAGCCTGAATGCGGATAAGTTCGATAATGATGCAAATACAAAAATTACTGCTGTTGATGCTATTGAGGACGGCTGGCTTGGACTTGACATAGCTGAAAAATCAATAAAGAAATTTTCGGAAGTGATAGAAAACTCGAAAACAATTCTTTGGAACGGACCAATGGGTGTCTTTGAAATGGAAAAATTCTCAAAAGGAACAACTGCTATTGCAAAAGCTATTGCGGCAGCAACGTCAAAAGGAGCTTTCAGTCTTATCGGTGGCGGCGATTCAGTAGCTGCCATTAATAAAAACGGCCTTGCTGACAAGGTAAGTTATGTCTCAACAGGTGGCGGCGCGATGCTTGAATATATGGAGGGGAAGAAACTACCGGGGATTACTGCAATAAGAGGGGAGTAGGGGCGTAACGGCATAAGGGCGTAAGGGCGTAACGGC
>CAZGKI010000018.1:0-2965 GCA_964526345.1 uncultured Rikenellaceae bacterium | reverse complement strand
GGGCGTAACGGCATAAGGGCGTAAGGGCGTAACGGCGCAATGGTACAACGGTACAACGGTACAATGGTACAACGGTACAATGGTACAATGGTATAAATCCTAACAATATTAGAATTAAAAGAGGCTGCATGAAAAAGCAGCCTTTTCTGCACAATTCTGCAAGATCTGTGTTGTGATACTAAAATGTACGGTATTCCCGTTTTTTCAGAGGAGTACCAAATTTGTAATATCTTTGTACCAGTTATGAGAACAATTAGCCTGATACTGTTTCTATTCCTCTTTTCAATTTCCGGATGTAAAAAAGATAACAAAACACAGAATTCCGGAACTATAACGATTGATAATGAGCCAGTTACTACTCCAACCTACTATATTTACGGACTTCATATTCCTACCGGGGAAAAAGTCTCCATATTAAATAGCTCAGTTGATGTAATAACAATAATGGGTTCTGATGATAATGGCCCGATAGAAATTTATTTCGACACTGAAAACTATCAGAATTCATTTTATTTCTATGGCCAATATCAGGATCTGGCTTCCTGTAAAACTGCCTTTAAAAATCTTCTTTCATTTTCAGAGCCTTTACCATGGACATCGCTGGGTGAGAATGTAATGCCAAACCAGATCTGGCTTTACAAAACGAGTACTGAGAAATATGCTAAACTGAGGGTCATAAGCACATTTTCCGAAGTCAGACTATATATGCCTTTCCCATTTGCCGAATGCACATTTGAATGGGTATACCAACCCGATGGAACGTTAACTTTCCCGGGAAAATGATAACGGATCTGAGAAATAGTATTTTCGAAATTAAGGATCGTTACAGTTTTGAAAGAAATGCCCTGGAAATATTTAAATACCAGGTGGAAAATAACCCGGTATATAAAGATTTCACGGAACAGCTCCATACAGACAATGAGAATGTCAGATCCCTTCATAAAATTCCGTTTCTCCCGATAGAGTTTTTTAAAAATCACAAAATAATCTCCGGAGAAAAAGTTCCGTCATTAGTCTTTGAAAGCAGCGGAACAACAGGATTAACTGTAAGCCACCATTATATTGCTGACAAGAGTCTTTACATTGAAAGTTTTTCAAAGGCTTTTTCATTTTTTTATGGTGATCCGGCAGATTATTTCATTGCGGCTTTGCTCCCTTCATATATTGAAAGGAAAGGTTCCTCACTGGTCTATATGATGAATAATTTGATTGAAAAGAGCAGATTTCCGGCCAGTGGATTCTACAGAGAGAATGTGAGGGAGCTTATTGATAATATAAATCTGGCTAAAACAGAGAATCAGAAGATTCTTCTGATCGGTGTCACCTATGCCCTTCTGGAACTGGCTGAATCAAGTTCTCCTGATCTATCTGGAATTATAGTGATGGAGACAGGTGGAATGAAAGGCAGGAGAAAAGAGATTACAAGGGAGGAGCTTCATTCAAAACTCAGAGCAGCTTTTAATGTAAAAGTGATACATTCAGAATATGGAATGACAGAGCTGTTAAGCCAGGCATATTCAAAAGGCAACGGCATTTTTTATACTCCTCCATGGATGAAAATACTGATAAGGGATCCCCTTGACCCGCAGGCCATTATTTCTGAACCGGGAATCACCGGCGGGATTAATATTATTGACCTGGCAAATATTGATTCATGCGCCTTTATTGCCACAGCAGACCTTGGAAAGCTACATCCTGACGGCAGTTTTGAGGTACTGGGCCGATTCGACAGCAGCGATGTACGAGGTTGTAACCTGATGATTCAATAAGGCACAATGGCGCAATGGCCCAACGGAAGAGAAATGTATAATGTGCGATAGGCGATATAGAAGAATAAAAGGGTGAATGGGAGATCGGAACGAAGTGAAGATTCCGCAAAGCGAAAAAGGGTGAGTGGGAGAAGGCGAGATAAAATACAATAAGACCGCAAGACCCTATTGCAGACCCAGTTTTGTTTTTATTTCAGAAGGAATACCATTTTTATTTACCAGAATAGAAATAGTTTTGGCACGTACATAATTTTCCGACATGTTCAGATAACCTCCGAAAGAGTTTCTTGCAGTTCCCCATGAGTTCTTAGTGACATAATATTTGGTGCCGTTCTGGTCCTTGACAATTCCTGTGACATGCATCAGATGATCGTCAGTGGTTTGTTTTTTGTCATAGCCTTCTTCGCGGGATTCCTGTGTTACCTTTACTTCAGGGAAAGGTCTGTTGAATTTATAAGCTTCTGCAGTTCTCTCCTCCAGTGTCATTTTGCCCAGCCTCGCTTTATCTGAAGCGGAATACTGATCTGATTTTTCCAGTTCAGGAATTATAGCCACTCCTTTGGCATGCGAGAATCCTTTTTCGCTTACGTCTCCATCCCACGCGATTGTATATCCATTATTGAGTGAAAAATCCATAATCTGGATTATTTCATCTATGGGGACATTATAATAGTCCAGTTTTCTCCAGTTATCAGGAATTGGAAGAAGCCCCTGGGTATAAAAAGGAAAGATAGTAAATGATGTGATTTCCACATAATCGTCAGGATTAATACCCAGGCTGGCGGTAAATGATTTTGGAGTATAACCGACGCCTTTATATGTAAAGGACACCGGCGATTTGCCAAGATAAGTATCCAGGACAGCATCAACGATATCAAAATACTGATTGCTTTCTTTTTTTCTCTGAACCGGAACAGCGGCTATTGCCCTTACAAAAGCATTAAGTTCGCTATGATTGTGGTTGGGCACGCTATAATTAAGTCCGGTATAAACCTCATCCGGTACAATTCCGTTTTGTTCAAATTCTACCAGCCAGTCATGGCCGACACTTCCCTGACCCAGATTACCTTTTCCCTGCTGGACGAAATTATCTTTCAGCCTGTCAACGTAATTGTATCTTACTATCCACATTTCAGAAAGATCATATTCGCCTTTGCCCATGCGCAGCAGTTCTGACTCAATAAATGAAGTGGTTG
>CAZGKI010000017.1:71722-72019 GCA_964526345.1 uncultured Rikenellaceae bacterium | reverse complement strand
CAAAGCCTTTATGAACCCCGAGTACTCGGGGGGATTACCTTCGGTGATCCCTTTAGGGAGGTCCTGCAAAGCCAAAGCAAAACCGCTTTTGCGGTATGTTTTGTTTTTATCATGAACTTCACAAAACAAGTTTTGTTCGTTCCTTCTAAAAACAAAACTACCCCGACGGTATCGTCGGGGTAATTTGCTTTGGCTTTGCGGAGAGAGGGGGATTCGAACCCCCGGTCCCGCGGAAGCGGGACAACGGTTTTCGAGACCGCCGCATTCGACCACTCTGCCATCTCTCCAATATTATAT
>CAZGKI010000017.1:11967-71622 GCA_964526345.1 uncultured Rikenellaceae bacterium | reverse complement strand
ATTAAGCCGCTTCGACCACGGCGTCTATCCCGCTCAAGCGGGGCCATCTCTCCAATATTATATATTAAGCCGCTTCGACCACGGCGTCTATCCCGCTCAAGCGGGGCCATCTCTCCAAAACCGGATTGACGGTCGCAAAGATATTCATTTTGTAATCTTATTTACTAAAATCCTACAGAGCTTTCAACAAATTTATATAGCGTTCAGATCTAAAAGCTCTTAATAATCAGGACTTGATGAACTTTATTGTTTTGTAGCCCTTATGAGAATATATTCTTAATAAATATAATCCTCCAGGGAGATTATTAACAGGAATTCTGACTATTGTTTTTCCACCTGTTATCTCTGAAACAATCAGTCTTCCTGAAAAATCAAAGATCTCTATTTTATATGCATAACTAACATCGTTAATAAATAATTCAGCTGAAACCGGAACAGGGTATATAACAGGAATGTTTTTATCTAAAAGATCTTCATTTCCTGTAGTAAAACCGATTACATTCTCCCAGCTTGTTGCCACCCGGATACCATCAACCAAAATGTTCTGAGTAGCAGAATATTGTCTCAATGCCACTGAAGATACATTTGTCAGATCTGATTGTCCCGGATCGGTGAGCGGCCCGATTTCCGGTATTGATGGCTCGGATGATGGGACAGATCCTGTTATAATGTAAAGACTTACCTCATCGTTTGAGCTCCCTTCATTTATTAAATACTTTAATACTAGCAAATAGACCGATCCTATTGAATATTGGAGGCCAGTAGTATATACAGGAGTCTCTGATCCTTTTGAGAGTCCAAAATTAAAAGTGGTCCCTGTGCTGTTGGTAAATATTCTCCCTTTATAATTATTCCCGACCGGGGATCCTGCCAGATGGAGAAAATAATTATTTTCGCAACTGTTAGCTTTAACCAGGAATGCGCAGAAAAGAGTTCCTGAAGTTGCGGTTGTAAATGCTTTATTTACATCTTCCCCTGTATTAAGAAGCATGGCAGCAAGCCCTATATCCGATGAAGGATACCCTTCGAAAACAAGTCCTTGTGAACTTATTGTTACGGGATTAACGCCGGAAGAACTATGGGCGGTCCATCCATTGGTTGTAAGAGTTGTGCCTGAGGCATAATTGAAGTTTTCATTCAAGAGTGTCTGACAATTCCCGGCCTGATTCAATTGAATGGCTACAAGAAAAGATATAGACAATCTAATTAAAGAAAATAAATTTTTCATTAGCACGATATTTAAGTTAAACAGAAATGCTAGAGCAATTTAATAAATTTTTTATTGAAAATCAATACTCGTATCAGAGAAAAGAAGATCGTAAAGCAACCGGTAACCAGTTTTGATATATATAACTATTGCTCATCTTTATAATAAGTATAACTTCGTAAGATAAATAACCTATAAATTCTCTGCCGTGAAACATTTTGTTAAGTTATTCATTATTACAGCATTAATTGCAATGACACTATCTTCCTGTAAAAACAAGCCAGTGGTTGACAAGTCCAATCCGTTCTTCAGCGAGTTCAACACTCCTTTTAATGTTCCTCCATTTGAAAAAATAAAAGCAAAGCATTATATGCCTGCCTTTGAGAAGGGAATGGCTGATGGGAGGAAGGAGATTGAAAAAATTGTGAACAACAAAGAAGAACCAACATTTACAAATACTATCGAAACCCTTGACAGAAGCGATGATTTATTGAGAAGGGTCAGGAATGTCTTTTTTGCGCAGTCTGAATCAAATACCAGCGATTCTTTACAGAATATTGAAGTGGAGATATCACCAAAGCTCTCAGAATACGACGATGAGATAAAGCTCAACCCCGGTCTCTTTATGAAGATCAAATATGTTTATGAGAACCAGTCAAAATATAATCTTAACGAGGAGCAGAAGTTCATACTCGACAATCTTTATAAGGAATATGTCAGGCTGGGTGCTAATCTTAACATACAAGACCAGGATACTCTTAAACAAATCAACCAGAAGCTCTCTGTCCTGAAAGTGAGATTCGATCAGAATGTACTTGCAGAGATCAATAATTACCGTCTCTATGTCGATAAGGATAGTCTTACCGGCCTGCCTGAGTCTCTCATTGCCGGAGCAGCTGAGATTGCAAAAGCTTCGGGACATGAAGGGAAATATGCATTCACAACACAACGTCCCAGCATATTTCCGTTTATGCAGTTCTCCCCTTACAGGGACCTGCGTCGGAAAATTTACCGTGCTTATACCAACAGGGGAAATAACGGAAATGAATATGACAATAATGCAATTCTTGCACAGATAATCAGTCTGAGGGCCCAGCGTGCCAAACTTCTTGGCTACAGGAGTCATTCTGATATAGTTCTCGAACCTCGTATGGCAAAAGAACCGGAGAATGTGTTCAAGCTTCTTAATGACCTGTGGGGCAAAGCTCTTCCGATAGCAAAAAATGAAGTGAAGGAGATGCAGAAAATAATAGACAAAGAAGGAGGTAAATTCAAACTCGATCCATCCGACTGGTGGTATTATGCCGAGAAGCTGAGAAAGCAGAAATATGATCTTGACGACAATGAGCTCAAACCTTATTTCAGCCTTGATAATGTACGGGAAGGCGCATTTACCTGTGCAAAAAGGTTGTTCGGCATCTCGATAGTCCCGCTTACCGGTTGTCCCCTGCCACATCCTGAAGCTCAGGCATATGAGGTTAGGGATACCGACAATACTCATATGGGCGTGCTCTACATGGATTTCTTCCCGAGAGAGAGTAAACGACAGGGAGCCTGGTGCGTAACTTACCAGTCTCACAGGGTTCTTGATGGCAAGACCATTTCCCCTATAGTAACCACTGTGTTTAATTTTACACGTCCCAATGGCGACAAACCGGCACTGCTGACCCTGGAAGAAGTATCAACACTCTTCCATGAATTTGGTCATGCCCTCGATGCTCTTATGAATAAAAACAGCTATAACCAGACATTCGTGGCATGGGATTTCGTTGAACTTCCGTCGCAGCTCATGGAACATTGGGCAACGGATCCTGAAGTACTGAAAATATATGCCAAAAATTATAAAACAGGAGAACCTATTCCTGCTTCCCTCATTAATAAGATTCAGAACAGCAGCTATTTCAACCAGGGATTTGATAATGTTGAAATTTATGCAGCCTCGTTGCTTGATATGGCATACCATACTCTTCAGGCACCTGTAAAAATTGATATCCAGAAATTTGAAAATGATTTCTTTGCTAAGCTTGGACTTATTCCTGAGATCGTTTCCCGTTACAGAAGCACCTATTTCACTCATATCACAGGCGAATACGATTCAGGTTATTACAGCTATACCTGGGCCGCAGTTCTCGATAATGATGCTTTTGAAGCCTTCAGGGAAAAAGGAATTTTCGATCGGGCCACAGCAGAATCGTACCGTAAAAATATTCTCGAGAAAAATGGCATCGAGGATGCCATGCAAATGTATGTAAATTTCCGTGGGAGGGAACCTGAGATTGGGCCGCTGCTTAAAAACAGGGGATTAATGTAGGAATGGGCGCAAGGGCAATTTCTGAATTACCCTTCTTAAGTTCAATTACCCTGACATGCTTTTTAAGAAAATCACGGTTATAGCCATACTCTTTTGTTATATCATTCCCCATAATATCTGAATTTTGATTGAGTTTTTCCCTTGCCCGCCGCTAAAACAGGCAGCAAGCAGGAGTGAAGATAATAATTATCAGATTAATTTTGTGTGAATATAATCATGGAAAGAAAGAATCTCATTGGTCTTACTGCTCCTGAAATTTTTGAAATCATTCAGAATGAAGACTTTAAATACAGGCATGCCCTGGCAGTTGCTCATTCTCTGTATAAAAGAAAATCGACAGATCTTTCACTGTATTCAAAGATCCCGAAAAAGCTTGTTACTTACCTTAAACTTTCAACCGAAACAGTTATTTATGAGCCTGTTACATCGCAAATATCATACGATAAAACAATTAAATACCTTTTCAGGAACAGGGAAGGGAAACAGTTTGAGACAGTCTTTATCCCTGACGGAAAAAGGAATACTGTTTGCGTCTCTGTACAGTCCGGATGCAGGATGGGTTGTCCTTTCTGTGTAACAGCTGGCTATGGATATCATGGTAACCTGGCAACAGAAGATATTGTGAACCAGGTACTAGCCATGCCTCTTCCCGCCTCAGTGACTCACATTGTCTTCATGGGTATGGGAGAACCTATGGATAACATCTTCAGTGTATTGAAAGCATGTGAGATATTTACTGCTGAGTGGGGTATGGCCCTAAGCCCGGGGAATATTACCGTATCCACCGTTGGAATGCTTAATCCGGTCGATAGATTCCTCAGGGAATCAGATTGTAATCTTACAATAAGTCTCTTTTCACCGTTCCCGGAAGAACGACTTTCATTCATTCCTGCCGAAAAAAAATATCCTGTCCTCGAGATAATAGACATTATGAAAAAATATCCACTTAAGAAGAAGAGAAGACTGAGCGCGGCATATGTCATGATAAAGGGATTAAATGATACGGACAGGCATCTTGATGGTTTGATAAAACTTTTAAAAGGGACCGGGATCAGGGTTAACCTGTTGCCATTTCATTCATCAGTAAAAGATTCAGATATTTCTTCTGATGCTGAAAGGATGCATTTCTTCAAGCATAACCTTGTGATTGCAGGAATTTCAGCGTCGGTAAGAAAATCACGGGGAACTGATATTTCTGCAGCTTGCGGTCTTCTTGCATCCGGATTAAAACACGATTTATGATGAATATTATCATCAGGATAGCCATAAAAACGATTCAGCTTATTATATTTATAAATAAAAAAAATGAGCATCAGTAATCATGAATAATTTGAACAATGAACAAATCTTTTTCTTTAGTAAAAAGCTTGTATATTAAGAATGAGATTCCTCATTCCGTCCGGAAAAATCGTGACTTCATTCGGAATGACACCACACTTTTTTAATAGGAGGGTGGAGCAGAGGAGATTTGCAATGGCAAATCTCCTCTGCTCCACCCCTCGTTTCCAACAATACTCTGTCATTCCGAGCGTTAGCGAGGAATCTCTCACCAATTAAACTTACATTATTATTAATAACCGATACTCATATAAAAAAAATCAACCTATGATGAAAAAGATTCCCTTTATTATCCTGGGCATTTTACTTCTGGTAAGCGGATGCAGATCCGGATCCCAAACGGATTCAGTAAAAGACCTGGCAATTATACCTGCTCCTGTTTCAATAGTACAGTTGAAGGGCGAATTTGTTTTTTCAGGGAAAGGCAAAATAATAATCTCTCCTCTGAACAGTGAAACGAGACTTGCAGGTGATTTTCTTGCCGGCCTTATTAAAAATCCGACAGGCTTTGATATTACAGTTGAAGAAGGGAAAAAGCCATCCAGGGGTTCGGTTTTCATGACTCTTGATACAGCAGTGAAGAATGATGAGGGCTACATTCTCACAATTAAACATAAGGATATAATAATTAGAGCAAAATCGGCAGTTGGTCTTTTTTATGCGGTACAGACTATACGACAGCTTCTTCCTGTAGAAGTGGAAAAACCGATTATTGTTGAGGGTATATCATTGGCCGTTCCTGCATGCGAGATAAAAGATGAGCCAGGGTTCGTTTACAGGGGTATGCATCTTGATGTTGGGCGGCACATGTTCCCGGTTGAATATATTAAAAGGTATATTGATATGATTGCTCTTCATAAGATGAACATGTTCCACTGGCATCTTACCGAAGACCAGGGATGGAGGATTGAGATAAAGAAATATCCAAAGCTTACTGAGGTGGGTGCTTTTCGTAAAGAGACACTTGTAGGACATGCAGGCAAAAAACCATATGTATATGATGGCAAGCCTTATGGAGGTTTTTACACCCAGGATGAAGTTCGGGATATAGTGGCTTATGCAAAAGCCAGGTTTGTAACAATAATCCCTGAGATTGAGATGCCGGGTCATGCGCTGGCGGCTCTTGCTTCATATCCTGAATTGTCGTGTACCGGAGGGCCCTTTGAAGTATATATCAGTTGGGGTGTTGTTGATGATGTATATTGTGCAGGCAAAGAAGAGACATTTAATTTCCTTGAAGATGTACTAAGTGAAGTGATTGATCTCTTTCCCGGAAAATATATACATATCGGCGGTGATGAGTGTCCAAAGATCCGATGGGAAAAATGCCCGTTATGTCAGAAGAGGATAAAGGACGAGGGATTGAAAGATGAACATGAACTGCAGAGCTACTTCATCAAGCGTATTGAAAAATTCCTGATATCCAAAGACCGCAAGCTTATTGGATGGGATGAGATACTCGAAGGAGGCTTGGCTCCGGAAGCAACAGTTATGTCGTGGAGGGGAACGTCCGGAGGAATAGCAGCCGCAAAGCAGCAGCATGACGTTATAATGACTCCAAACGATTATATGTATCTCGATCATTACCAGTGCGATCCGACGGACCAGCCACTGGCTATCGGTGGTTACCTGCCTCTGGAACGAGTATATTCGTACAATCCGATGCCATCTGAACTGACGGAGGATGAACAGAAATATATACTTGGTCTTCAGGGTAACTTATGGACAGAATATATTCCTACTCCTGAACAAATGGAGTATATGGCATACCCGAGGATGTTCGCTATTGCTGAGACCGGATGGACCCCCGACAGGCTGAAAGATTTTGAGGAATTCCTGTCCAGGCTTGAAATACTGAAGAAGAGATATGATGAAATAGGGATAAACTATTTTAAGGGAGAATATCGCGATACCAGGGCAGAAGCTATTAAAAAATAATTAAGTACCTGAATAATTAAAAGGTTACACAGAGAACCACTGAGAAAGCACAGAGATTCACAGAGAAAGATACTCAGTGGCCCTCTGTGGATACTCTGCGAAACTCAGTGTAAGTTTTTTTCTTGATAATTATCTTCAATGCTGATCGATAAGCTGGAACATGTGCTCATCGATGTACCTGTCGGCAGATTTGACCCACTCTTTTTTAATTCCGATTTGAATAAATCCAAGTTTGGTGAATAGATCAAGACTTTCGGTGTTAGTAGCAAGGATATTACAGTAAAGCTGGTGCATCTGAAGTGTTTTGAAGCAATAACCTGTCAGGCATTTGATGGCCATTGTCGCATAGCCTTTTCTCCTGTATGATTCATCTGCAATAAGTATCCCGATACCGGCTCTTTTATGGAAGGGATCAAAATCAAAAATATCAATCGTACCTATTGTTACTTTTTCATCAATTAAGTCAATCATCAACCGAAGTTGGCCGGTCTCATAAATGGTTTTATGGGAGTTCTTAAGGTACCTTTTAAGAGTATACCTTGAATATGGAGATGCAGTATTACTTATTATCCAGTAGGATTCATTATTCTCCCACTTATACAGAAGTTCAAGATCCTCCGGTTCAAGAGCCCTCAGTCTTATCTTTTCATAGATCATAGTAAGTATTCTGCCGCGATTATTTTATTATCAGTAAATTAAGTTCCCTGATGAAAGCATCGTTAAATCCGGCTTTCTTAATTGCATCAAGTGCTTCTTTAGCTTTTAAGAACTGAGTATATTCGCCTGAAACATACCTGTAAAATCCGTCTTCCCCTTCAATCTCCCTGACTCCTTCGAATTCACTGAAGATATTCATATTAGCAGGAGCCCTGGTTGCGGTGAGCTGAACTGTCCATATCTTTGTGCCTGTACTCTGGCTTACGACAGGTATTACATTTTCCCGTGACTGACTTTCATTTTTAAGGTCATACTGATTTACAATATAAGCATCATTGATACCTTTTTCCTTAATATACCCCAGATATTTCGTTGCGTCATTTTTATTATAAAAAATACCGATTGCATATAACCATAAAGAATCAGTCTCAACAGTTTTGACGAAAAGCTTTCCGTTAAGATCCAGGTTGTCAAAATACCCTGGACTCAGCCTCTGAGCAGATTTTCTCAGGACGATACTATATTTCAGGGAACCGGCATACCTGAGATGTTCAGGAGTAAAGTTATCCTGTCTTATTATGACGCCGGTATGAGGATCGACAATGCCAAATGCAACTCTCCTGTTGTACTTTCTACCTTCCGGATTATCAGATCCATCGCGATTGGTATTTACAGCAACAAAATTAGATTCCCCGAATGCTTTTTTCACAAACCTGGATTCCGGGATTGCGGCTGAAACAAGGTAATTAATGACTGCTTTTGCGCGCTTATCAGCAAGTTTAATGTTGTATGCAGCTGGACCTTTGGAGTCGGTATACCCTGCAACCTCGATTTTAAGGTAAGGATAGTTTATAAGGATTGACCTGATTTTTTCCAGCGCCGATTTTGCTTCAGCGTCGAGTTTATAACTATCGAAAGCAAAAAGGATGTTCTTAATAGTCAGGAAGCTTCCCTCAGCCACTTTTTCAGGTACCAGGGAAGAATTAATAACCATATAATGACTAAGGAAATAAAGAGGAAGGCTGAGATTGATTGTATCAGTTACATAACCCGGGTGACTTACAAAAACCACATAATCTCCTGGTTTTATTTCGAATTTAAAAGACCCGTCCTTTTTTACAGGAACTGTTTGTATCAAAGTATTCTTTTTGGCATCTGTAAGCTTTACTGTTGCTTTTTCGGGTTCAACTTCCATTCCATCGCTAAGTGTGACAGTACCTTCGGTTGTGGTTATCTCATCTTCCGGATCTATTGCTACCAATGAATATATATTCCGCTCTTTTGTTTTCTTATCATAAATACTCGTTACAAATCCGGGTGCATTATTATTGAGGATAAAGAAGATATTTTTATCTGTGGTATTAAAGGCAAAAGGCATACCCACCGGGTTTGTCCAGCCACCGTTTCTGAAAACAGATCTGAATACATCGTAACCTCCCATACTAATATGTCCAACTGAACTGAATAACAATGAGCTCGTTACAGGGTCGAAGAAAGGAGTATCTTCATTAAATGGAGTATTGATGACTTCACCGCAATTAACGGGGTATTCCCATGATCCATCATTTTTTCTGTCCGAAACCCATATATCAAGCTCCCCGGCTCCTCCCGGCCTGTTACTTGAAAAAAATAACTTCTTGCCATCAGGTGTTATAAAACCGTCAGATTCCCAGTAGATTGTATTTATTGGCTTTCCAATACTTTTTATCTTTGTCCACAAAGAGTCTTTTCTGTAGCTTAAATAGAGGTTACCGTCATCTCCGTCATCCATGTACAATACCAGCAACTTTCCGTCGCCGGTTATTGAGTTTGAATAGAATCTGTCATAATTGCCAAGCTGCTTTGTGATGTCGACAGGCGTTTTCCATTTGCCGGATTTGTATGAGCAGTATATCTGTGTTTTTTCATCCTTCTTTTGAGTGAAGATGAAAACAGAATCATTTTTTGCCAGCACAGGGTTACAGGCACCTGGGTAGTCTTTGAGCCATGGAACAAACAGATCGGAAATTATCGTCAGCGGTTTTTTCTTCATCTCCATCGCATACCTGCAGTCTCTGATCTGATTATCCAGATAGTCTTCCCTGAAAAGATCGGTATTGGTCAGTCTCTTCTTCGCGTCATAAAACAAGTTCAGGGCTTTCTCAAGACTATCATTTACAAGATATGCTACGGCAAGATAAAGATACGTATCCAGGGGAGCTTTCTCCCCATATTCAATATAATCCTTCTCTTTTTCAACAATATTAGTGGAAGCCCTCTTAAGCAGAGCAAGAGCTTCCTGGTTTTTACCATCAATATTTAAATAACAGATCCCGAGCTTGGCTGCAAGATTAATATTTTCGGGATAGATTTTCAGGAGAGACTCATATGCTGAGGCAGCTTTTTCATAGTCTTCATCATAATAAAAAGAAATATCGGCGTTTTGGACCGCCCTTATGAATTCTTTTTTAGACAACTGCTGTGTAAATCCGGATGTAAATGAGCAAAAGAGGAAGGTAAATAATAAAATACCTCCTTTAAATCGATTCATTATTTAGATACTTTTTTGATAAAGATTTCTTCGGGATAACCTTTCCTTATCAATTCCAATCTTAATGCAGATGCTTCTTCCCGTGAAGCACAGCGACCAGTAGTGTACCTGTAGAATTTATCGGCATCGTTATACATAACCTTCATATCGGTTATACGTTTGAAATAACTGACATCAACAGGATTATAAAGGGCCATTACCTGAACTGTATAATATAATACATCAGAATCCTTAATATTCGTATCATTTACATCATTAACATTCATATTCTTGATAAGTATACTTGAATCGATAGAAGCAACGATAGGTATATTTTCAAGTTCTATCTTATCATAAACCATTGGTTCAGGGGGTGCCAGAGTAATACTTGTATCTCTTTCAAGAGTCGCATCAATAACAATAACCGAAGCAGGATTATCCTGGATAATCGTTGTATCAACAGACTGCGGCAAATAACCCAGTCCGCAATATACTAATCTGAAAGAGCCAGGAGGCACCATGAAACTGTAACGGCCGGTGAACTTATTGGGATAGCCTATATCAACAGTATCGCCTGAATTTTTATCTATCAGTTGTATAAGGTAACTTTTATCAAATGCTATTGTTGTGTCTTTTAAACTATATTTCCCTTCAATCTCGTACATCTGGTTGACATTAATGTTTCCCAGTCCAAGATAGAAAATGTCTTTCTTCTTATAATCAGTAGTTATTGAATAGTATGCGTTACGGCCATTGCTGGCAGGCTGAAAAAATTTATCATCATCTGTTGAGTTGATCGGAAATCCCAGATTTGAAGGTGTCTTCCATGCGGTTCCAAGCTTTGTGCTCTTAAAATTATCGAAACCACCCATGGATGTATGTCCTTCTGAGCAGAAGTACAATATTGAATCATTCTCCGTGATGAAAGGAGTGTCTTCGTTATAAGGTGTATTTATCGTATTTCCAAGATTAACAGCCGGTCCCCAGTCTCCTGAAGCATCTATCTCCGAGACATAAATATCAAGGCTTCCTGCCCCACCGTCACGATTGCTGGTAAAATAAAGCTTCTTTCCATCGGCCGAGACTGATGCGTGGGATTCGTAGAATTTTGTATTAATGTTTTTATTCAATTTCTTTATCGGCGTCCAGGTACTATTAACTAGTTGAGAAGAATAAATATTCCCGTCATAATTATCATTTTTATAGATGAATAGCTCTGTACCATCCTTATTGAATGCACATGTTGAACAGTCTTCTCCTGCATTTATCATTGCAGTGATATTGATTGGGGTTTGCCATATATCTCTTTCTTTCCTGGAGTACATGATAGCATTAACCATACCTCTTCGTTCAGTATAAGCAATGGAGTTGCCATCGAAGCTAACAGCCGGATTCTCATTCATAGAACCCTCAGTGAAGCCACCACCAAGCATCCTTTTACTCATCTCGACAGGTTTGCTTTCAAAATCAATGGCGTTTTTGCATGCCTGTATCTGCTGGCCCACATATTCCAGGTTTTTCATATTTCCCTTAACATCTGCACCTCTTGCAAGATTATCGAATTTTTGAAACGTGGCTAACGCTTTTTCAAGTTCATTATTTATCATGTAGGCTTTTCCCAGGAAGAAATAAGCATCAAGGGGGGCTTTTTTTTCTGAAAATGATTCAACCTTTGCTTCATAGCTGGCATTCTTTACTGCCGCTTCAAGGTAAGCTATAGCATTTACCTTTTCCCCCGGTATATTTAGGTAACAGGTTCCTATTTTGTATTTAATATTAAGATTATCAGGAGTATCAAGAAGGATATAAAGCTGGTTGGCAAGATCATATTCTTCGTAGAGATAATAAGATTCAGCTTGAGAAAAAATTTCTTTCAACTCCCGGGTAGACTGAGCTGAAGCAGCAACGGAGAAGATCATCAGAATTATAAGTTGCAACTGAAGAGGAATTATTTTTGCCCTGAATTTATTCATCAAAACAAATATAACATTTTTTAAATATGAAAAACTCTTATAAAGATCTAATTTTATTAATACTTATTAAACATAAATAACTGCTGTAATGATCTGATTTCATTTAAAAGTGATTTTGTAGATATCTCTTTTCCCTGCTCCTCCTGACTCCTTGTAAACAGAATAATATCCGGATTTTCCGTTTCCGACAGGCATAAAGAATATATTATCATCCGGAGTATTGATCGGATAGCCAAGGTTTTCAGGCTTACTCCAAAGGTTATTTGATTGAAGTTCAGATTTGAAGAGGTCGTAACCACCCATATTCCTGTGACCCTGAGAGCTGAAAAAAAGTGTCTTCCCGTTGTTTATCAGGAAAGGACGATCTTCATTAAATGGAGTATTTATTTCAGGACCAAGGTTGACAGCAGGTCCCCAGTCTCCATTTATCTTTTTTGAAACATACAAATCAAGTCCGCCGAATCCCCCGGGCCTGTCGGAAGCAAAGATCAGCTGGCTGCCATCCTCCGAAATGAAGCCGTGAGATTCCCAGTATTTGGTATTGATGTTCCTGTTCAGCTTAACTGTCGCTCCCCATTTGGTCCCGCTAAAAGTGCTGAAGTAGATATCACTGTTATAATCATCATCTTTTGAAAGGAACAGAAGGTTTCCATTCGCTGAAAGGCAGGAAATGTACATATCACCATCGGACTGTAGTTCGGGTGTTATATTCAGGGGAATGCTCCACTTACCATTAGTAAGCCTTGAGAGCATGACAGCATCATAGAACTTAAGAGTAACCATGAAAGCAAAGGTTTTTCCGTCCGCAGAAATGACCGGGTTGAAATTTGATTTTTCATCGTTGAAGGGCTCTCCTAAATTTTCCTCGGTAAATGAAACTGGATGTGCCAGGAATTCTTTTGCTATATCGCATGATTTAATATGCTGATTGACAAAATCAAGGTTCTCACGATCATCAGGTAAAAGAGTTCCGGAATAACGGGTAAATGCATCTTTTGCATTATCGAACTGGTAATTAATCAGATAGGCAATACCAAGATCATATAATGCATCATAGGGGGCAGAAAGCTGTGATACAGAACCCTCCTTACGCTTAGCCGACATGTTTTTTGATGCAGTCTCAAGGTAATTTATTGAAAGATTTTTTTTACCGTCAATATTCAGGTAGCAATCACCTATCCGATATGCTATATTGGCATTATCAGGCATTTTTTCATAAACCTGCAGGTAGAAAGGCAGGGCATCAGGATAGTCTCCTTTCATGAAAAAATATTCTGCTTCCATGAATGTCTCCTGCATAGGTTTAAGATCCTGAGCATGAAGAGAAACAGTAAAGAGAGTTATAATTATAAAAAAAAGGGATAGTCTGCGCATAACTACTGGTTTTGCTGTCAAAATTATTAAATTATTCCCTAAATTAATAGTTTGTGTATTTTATTTTACAAAAATGGCCGGCGATTACCGGCCATAATTTTATTCTTTCACCTCTTTTTTCTTTTTTCTGCTGAAAATCACTACAATGAATATTATTCCCGCGCCCAGAATTAACCAGAGGAACCACAGTTTTGTTCCTTTTTCGGGAATCATCTGTGTTTTTATGGTTTCAGAAGGAATATCTTGTGCTGCAATATGCTTTGCAAGACTGCTGAAAAGAACCTCATCAGAAACACCGGCTTTATCTTTGTTTTGTAAAAGATATAGTATCAGTCCGGCAGGAGTTTTGATTTTCTCCTTTTTAAGGTCAAGCCCGTTGATCCACGACCGCAATGGTTCGTCAGAATTTATGGCGAGATCACCTGCAAATGTTTCAGCTTTAGTTCCGGGGAATGTGCTGATAAGTGCCAACATGCCGGCTAACTGATCATTGCTGAGACCCTGATTTACTGACTCATAATACACAGATTGAAGCCACTTGCCTGCTTTTAGAATAGGTTTCGCATCAGTTGTTTCCACGGCTTTCAGAATGACTTGTCTATTATCAGCACCTTCGCTGTATGCTTTAATCTTTTCTTTAATGACAACTACAGAAGGAGTCTGTCCCGCAAGTATTTCTTTTACCAGGTTATTAAGGTCATCAGCCGTAATTTTACCATTTGATTTATCAAGAATATATTGCTGAAGATCTGTCCATGTTTTGAGGTTAAGTTTATATATGTCAATGTCTTCCAGAATTTTTTTCATATCGCCTTCTGCATATTTTGCAAGCAAGTCGACAGCCGCCTGGGTCAGGACATTATCCATAGAAGCAACCTTCAGGGCAGTTTTGTCAACCTCTTCCGGGCTGATATTATCTTTGGCTGCCTCTTCTTTTATAAAAGCAATAAGATCGTCAACATTACTCATCTGCCGGTTTTTTAGATCTGCCCTGTTTATCACTCTGCTGAGATTATTATCAGCGCGGTTTTTTAGCATAGCTTCAAGTGCATCGATCTGCCTCCCGGCAATAATTCTGCTATATTCCGGACGTACAATGGGTTGTGATACGATTCGTTTTTGTCTTGTTATAAGTACATCAGTTGTTGACACATTACTGTACTTATCGGTTACGCTGAAGACAATTTTATTATCGCCCGGCACTGGTGCCATTTTATAGTTAAAAGTCGAATCGGTTATTGTATAACTTTTTGTTGAGACCAGTGAATCTCCTGTCCAACGCTCAATGGTCAGAATTGAATTTGGCTCAACCTTGAGTGGAAAAAGTATCGAATCACCCTTGACAACTGAGATTGTTTTGTTGCTTTCAACAAGAAGATCGGCAACGAAATCAGTTTTAGGTAAAATGGTCCCCGGCATAATAAAACTGTCAGAAGGATTTGTGAGAGCAAGGTCCAGATCCTTTGTAACCTTTTTACCATTGGGAGAATCGTAAGTTATTTTATATCTGCCCTGTGGCACTTCAAATTCATATTCTCCGGTAACAGGATTAGTATAGACAACGATCATCTGATCAGGATTCTTAATGTTCATTGCCACGATCTTAATACTGTCCCTGAAGTTCGACATCAGGTCAGATACTCTTGCCATACCTCTTATCAGGAATTTCCGCGGATGTTCATCAGAATAGATCTCCAGCCTGTAAATATCCTGTTTTCCAAAACCGTCAGGGTCGTATTTTGCAAAATAGCCAACAAATCCGTCGTTAACCGGTTTATAGAAAACATCATCATCAGTTGAATTAAGAGGATACCCTACATTCAGGGGAGCTGACCATTGCCCGTTGTCAAGCAGGGTAGAATAGAAGATATCATATCCTCCCATATTGAAATGCCCTCTTGAACTGAAAAAGAGTGTTTTATCATCCTTACTCAGAAAAGGAGTCTCCTCGTTATATGGTGTATTGATCATGGGACCCAGATTCACGGCAGGTCCCCAGTCGCCAGTGCTGTCTCTCTCAGATACATAGATATCAAGGCTGTTGCCCATAGAGCCTTTGCGGTTACTTGTGAAATAGAGCTTTTTATTATCATGCGATATGGTAGCATGTGACTCCCAGTATTTTGTATTGATATTGCCATTAAGCTTAACCGGGGAACTCCAGACGCCGTTTTCAAATGTTGAAGTAAGAATTACTCCGTCGTAATCTTCCGAGCTGTAAAGGTAAATTGTCTTGCCATCGCTGGAAATGGAAGTCGGGAAAATATCCCTGTCTACTTTCAGAAGCTCATTCATATTCAAAGGATCGTTCCATGTTCCATTGGTTTTTGATGCATACATAATGGCATCATAAAATGCCTCGCTTCGTGAGAAAATCATTGTATTTTCATCATCAGATATTACAGGGTTGAAATCAGAATTAGCCTCATTTATTACATTGCCCAGGTTTTTTTGCCTTAGGAAAAGCGGTGTTCCAATAAGTTCTTTGGCATTAAGACAGGATTGTATCTGCTGGTTTACAATCGTAGAATCGTAAACTTCTGGATCGAGGTTCTTTTTAAAGACCTTGTAGGTTTCCAGTGCCTTATCGAGCTGATTATTTACCCTGTATGCATTTGCCAGGTAATATAATGCGTCATATGGGGCACCAGTTTCCCTGAATCGTCCTGACTTGTATTTAGGATCTATATTTTTAACTGCATCCTCAAGAAATCCTATAGCTTTTTCCTTTTCACCCGGTATATTTATATAACACTGACCAATTCTGTATTTGTAATTTGAATTGTCCGGATAGAACTTTGTCAGTTTCAGATATTGCTGAATAGCTTCCTTATAATCCTCAAACAGGATCCAGCTTTCGGCATCGTAAAATGTCAGCTTATTTTCAATTCTGGCCTGGGAAAATAAATTAGTACTGATTAACAGGACAACCAGGGAAGTCAGCAGTGTGAACCTTTTTATCATTTTTAATCAGGTATAAATAATATGACAGAACCTCACAAAAAACAATAACTCAAGGTTATCGGTGTTGTACTGGCATTGAGGTAATATTATTTTAATTCTTAAAGGTAAATATAGAAGAAATATTAGAAAAAAGGATAAAAACTAATGATCCTTTTTTATTAAATGCTTCTAAAATATTGCTAACCATGAATTTTTTGAGATGAAGGGTAGGAAGTGTTATAATAGTTAGTTCAGGCTAAAACAGATCAGAAGAGTAATTTTCAAGTATCTCTTTCATCCTGTTCAGAAATTTTCCTGCAAGAGCACCATCAATTATCCTGTGATCATAACTCAGTGAAAGAATCATTATGTGACGTATCGCTATCATATCACCATCGGGAGTCTCAACAACAGCAGGTTTTTTTCTAACGGCCCCTGTTCCAAGTATGGCAGCCTGTGGCTGGTTTATTATTGGTGTGCCGGCAAGATTATTATAACTGCCGAAGTTAGTTATTGTGAATGTGCCTCCAGTTATCTCATCGGGTTTCAATTTATTATTCCTGGCTCTCTCTGCAAGGTCATTTACACTGCGGGCCAGTCCGGTAAGGCTTTTTTCATTTGCATTTTTAATTACCGGAACAATCAGGTTCCCGTCGGGAAGAGCAGTTGCCATGCCTATGTTTATATTCTTTCTTTTGATAATATTGTTACCTTCAACAGAAATATTGACCATCGGGAATTCATATAATGCCTTTGCAGCAGCGTCGATAAAAATAGGTGTTAGTGTAAGCTTCTGTCCTTCAGCTGCCTGGAATTTATCCTTGACAGAATTTCTCCAGTTAATAAGCTTGGTTACATCAGCATCAATAAAAGATGTGACATGAGGGGAAGTCTTTTTAGAAAGAACCATATGTTCAGCGATCAGTCTGCGGACACGGTCCATCTCAATTATCTCATCACCCTGGGATTTTCGGCTTTCCTTCTGAATTGAATCAGAAGCGATTACGCTCTTTTTAGCGGTGGCTGTCCGGAGTGCCTCTTCTTCTTTTTTCCTTACGTCAATAAATCCAAGTATATCATCTTTTGTGATCCTGCCATCCATACCTGTTCCATTTACCTGGTCGAGGTCTGAATAGCTTATCCCTTCCTTTGCAGCAATACTTCTGACAAGAGGCGATATGAATTTGCCGGATGGTGTTCTGCTCTTAAGATCGCGGGCAATAGTCTCTGTTTCAACTTTTTCTTTTTTGGCATCGTCAATTGTTATACGGATCCTTTCAACCTCTTTTTTAATCTTTTCGGCTGTCCCCGGAGCTGGTGCAAGATCATTTTCAATAACTGCAATAGTCTCTCCCACCTTTACAACTGAGCCTTCTGATGCCATAATCGATACGATAATGCCGTCAGCAGGGGAGGGGACTTCTGAGTCAACTTTGTCTGTAGCAACTTCAACAAGCGGATCATCTTCCTTTACTGATGAACCCACGGTGACCAGCCATTTATTTATTGTTGCCTCGATTACTCCTTCTCCCATTGCGGGAAGTATTATATTAAATCTCGCCATGAATCTTCTCTTTCCTTTGTTTTAAATTCTTTTTCCGATCTGATTGCTTTTTGTGTTCAATTATTTTGATTGCCACTGTACCCAGTTAACAGTCAGAATTGAAAATTGTTCTGCCATCATGGCTTATATGCCTGCTGCTGATTATATATTTGCCATCAGAGGATGCGATCTTTGTTTTGATTTTAAGATCCGAAATATTATGCATTGATTCAATTATCTGTGAGGCACGCATCTCACCAGCAGCAAAGATCACCTCTTTTATTTTGTTTATCCTTATTATCTCCCTTAGCTGTTCAAGGTTCCCCAGTACTTCTTCACTGGTATCATCCCGATTCAGGCTTACTCTGCCTGCAACAGCGGTATGTATTCCTGGCAAAGCCAAAAGTTTTATAATTACCTGATATCCCTGAGGCTCCGATATGATTATGGTTTTCCCTGGTCCGGAAAAAATGTTTCCGGTTATTCCATGTAATACCCTTTTAAAAATTTGTTGAATCAATGAAATACCCGCCCTGAAAAATATGGCTGCCTTTATCAGGAAGGTCAGGCCCTTTAATCTGCCATTGGAGAAATGTTTCCTGACAAAGATCAGCATGGCTTTGTAGAAGTTTATCAGGACATTCAGGTTCTCCTTTTTAGTGCTTTGCCCCTTGTAATGTATTATCCTGATCTCCGGGTAATAATAATTTACGAAACCGGCTTTTACCAGTCTGTAACTGTAATCCACATCTTCACCATACATGAAGAACTCCTCGTCAAGCAGTCCGGTTTTGTCGACCGCTTCATGTCTCAGAAACATAAAAGCACCTGAAAGGATATCCACCTTTGCTGTCTGATGATCGTCAATATGACTTAAGTAATATCTGTTGAAAATCCTAGATCTCGGGAAAATGTAAGATAGTCCGAAGATCTTGTAAAAAGCTGTTCCGGGAGTAGGCAGTGCTCTTTTGGATTCCGGCAGAACCCGTCCCCGCCCATCAATCATTCTTACTCCCATGGCCCCTGCTTCGTTATGTTCATTCATAAAACTGATGCATCTTGTGAAAGTATCTTCTTCCACGATTGTGTCCGGGTTTAGCAGAAGGATAAAACGTCCGCCGGCCATTTTCAGGGCCTGGTTATTTGCTGCTGAAAAACCTCTGTTAACATTATTCATGATAAGTTTCACGCCCGGAAACTCGGTCCTGACCATTGAGCAGGATCCGTCGGCAGAATTATTATCCACAACAAATATTTCATAATCAATATTTTCTGAAGCTTTTTTTACCGAAAAAAGGCATTGTTTCAGGAAATGTTTTACATTGTAACTGACAATAATTACAGATAGATCCATAAATTATTTTTTGTCCGGCATTTCTTCCCTTATCACTTCGGCAAGACGTTTGACACCTTCTTCGATTTCGTCATTATTTGAGAAAGAGAAATTGATGCGCATGGTGTTCCTGCCGGAATCATTACAGAAGAAGGTGGAACCTGAAACAAATGCAACATTTTTTTCAATGGCTTTTTTAAATATCACATCAGCATCGATGTAAGTGGGCAAAGTAACAAAGAGAAAAAGACCGCCCTCAGGCTCTGTCCATGTAACATCTTCAGGCATATATTTCCTGAAACAGCCTATCATATGATTTCTTCTTTTGCCATACAGGGAAATTGTCTTTTGAAGATTCTTTTCCAGCAAACCCTTCTCCATATAGTGTGCAATGATCTTCTGTACAAAAGGAGAGGTGCACAGATCGGCAGTCTGTTTAGCCATTACTATCTTGTCAAGAATTTCCGGATTTCCTAATACCCAGCCAACCCGGAACCCGGGGGCAAATATTTTTGAAAAGGTGCAGAGGGTTATGACTCTGCCGGTAGTGTCAAGTTCGAACATCATTTTTTGTGTCTGCCCCATAAAACGGATTTCACGGTATGGGCTATCCTCCACTATCAGGAGATCGTATTTGTCGGCAAGTTCTATAATTTTGATTCTTCCTGATTCCGGCATGGTAATTCCAGCGGGATTCTGAAAATCAGGTATTACATAAATAAACTTGATATTACGGCCTAACTCCTTAAGATGTATAATTGTCTCCTCGAGTTCATCGGTTTTCATCCCGTTATTATCAAGCCTGATGCCCTTAAGCCTGGCGCCATAAATTGTGAAAGCATTCAACCCGCCAAGGTAGGAAGGCAACCCGCATAAAACATAATCTCCCGGGTCAATGAGGATTCTCCCTAAAAGATCGAGAGCCTGCTGCGACCCTGTTGTTATAATGAGGTTATCGATAGTGATATGAAGTCCATTCTTTTTGTGTCTTTCCACCAGCATTTTACGCAGCATGGGATCACCCTCTGTAGTACCATACTGAAGTCCGTCAGCGCCCTCTTTCTCCAGGATATACAGAGCAATTTCTTTCAGGTCGTCAACAGGGAATGTCTCTGGCGCAGGCAGCCCTCCGGCAAATGAAATCATTCCGGGTTTCTGGAGATGTTTAAGTATCTCCCTGATGGCTGATCTTTTCATGTTTTTTCCTGAATTTGACAGGAACCTCCTTACTGACTTGATCATTGCTGATATGGATTTCTGTTGTTAATTGCCCGGCCGAGTGTTATTTCATCGGTATACTCCAGCTCATCTCCTATGGCTACGCCTCTTGCAAGTGTTGTTATCACCGGATTGTATTTATTAAGCTTTTTATAAAGATAATAATTTGTTGTATCACCCTCCATAGTTGTGCTGAGTGCTAAAATTATTTCACTGATTCCTCCTTCCATTACTTTTTTTTCAAGGCTATCGATTTTCAGATCTGAAGGACCAATTCCGTCAACAGGAGAGATAATGCCACCAAGGACATGATATAAACCTTTAAACTGCCGTGTGTTTTCAATTGCCATAACATCCTGGATGTTTTCAACAACGCAAATGACCGACCTGTCTCGTTTTTCGTCACTGCAAATACTGCATATCTCCGTATCGGAAATATTGTTGCATACCTTGCAGTAATGTATCTCATCGTGAAGCCTGATTATACTCTCGCCAAATCTCTTTACCTCCTCAGAATCTCTCTTTAAAAGGCTCATTACCAGTCTGAAAGCTGTTTTTCTTCCTATGCCCGGAAGCGAAGCAAATTCATTTACTGCATTTTCGAGAAGCCTTGAAGGGAATTCATTATAACTCATACCCTGGTTTTCAGACAAAAATAACTCAATTATTGCTTTTTATTTAAATGGAGCAATATTTTTTGGCTTCCGATCTTTTTCTTATCCTTGCAACTTAATTTCTATCGCTATGACACCGTCATTGATACTTGGTATATTCTTGATATATACTGCATTGTTATTTGTTGTGACATGGTTTACTGCCAGAAGAGCTGACAGCCAGTCGTTCTTCATCGGGAACAGGGTATCTCCATGGTTTGTAGTGGCATATGGAATGATCGGAGCATCCCTGTCGGGTGTCACTTTTATGTCGGTTCCAGGCTGGGTGAAAGATACTCAGTTCAGTTATATGGTGGTAGTGCTTGGATACCTTTTCGGATATTTCGTGATTGCTCTCGTGCTGCTGCCTTTATATTACAAGCTGAAGCTTACTTCAATCTATACATATCTCGAACAGCGTTTCGGCTTCTGGTCGTATAAAACAGGAGCAGGTTTCTTTATCATCTCACGAACACTGGGGGCCTCGTTAAGAATGTTCCTGGTAATCAATGTACTGCAGGTTTTTGTATTCAATGCATGGAATATTCCGTTCTGGGTAAATGCTTTTATTTTCATTACGCTGATAATAATATATACGTTAAAAGGCGGCATCCGTACTATCGTCTGGACCGATACTCTTCAGACCACCTTCATGCTTCTGGCGGTTATTCTGTCAATAATATATATAAGTAAAGGTTTGGGAATGCCCCTTTCCAGGCTCTTTTCAGGAATAAGTCACAGCCAGATATCAAAAATGTTCATAACGGACTGGCATCACGAACGATTCTTTCTGAAGCAATTTTTTTCAGGGATGTTCATAACTATTGCTATGACCGGCCTTGATCAGGAGATGATGCAAAAGAATCTAAGCTGCAGAAATATCAAAGAGGCTCAGAAAAATATGTTTACTTTTAGCGGGATCCTTGTGATTGTCAACCTTTTATTTCTGTTCCTTGGGGCATTTCTGTTGTACTATTCTCAGGTCAAAGGCGTAACCGTTGCTGCCTCGGATGATCTTTTCCCGACGATAGCTTTGAAATTCCTTGGGCCGGTGGCAGGGATCACTTTTTTGGTCGGACTTATTTCAGCGGCTTTTCCAAGTGCCGACGGTGCCCTGACATCTTTGACAACATCTGTAAGTATCGATTTCCTGGGGATAAACCGTAAAGAAGGATTGTCTGAAAAAAAAGCAACAAGGATCAGGTATGCAGTCCACCTTTCTGTTGCAGCTTTGTTTTTTATAAGTATATTGATATTCAGTACTTTAAATGACAGGGCGGTAATTGATAAGCTTTTTACCATTGCCGGTTATACTTATGGACCGCTGCTGGGGCTCTATTCATTCGGGCTCTTTACTTCAAGAAAAGTGAATGACAGGGTTACGCCATATATAGCTATTTTGTCGCCAGCCATTTGTTTTATGCTCAGCAAATACTCCGTTCAGCTTTTTAACGGTTATAAATTTGGATTCGAATTGCTGCTTTTAAATGGATTTCTGACTTTTGCCGGACTTTATATTTTCAGTAAGAGAGGAGACAAAAAGGATTAGTCAATTTAATCATTTGTTGTTGTAGTTGCAGACCCGCTTTCCTCCGGCTCTTCAGTAGGTTCTTTCTTGATAGCTACTTTTATTTTCTTGTATGCAATGTTCCAGACCAGAAAGTAATTAATTCCCTGGCTGACTGATTTACCTCCCTTTCCATAACCGGGGATAAATATGGGTCTGATATCGTTTTTAGTTTTGAAGAATAACTGTTTTCTCAGGCTTACCGTCCATCCGATACTTAAATTTCCGAAAAGCTCGGCTCTGAATCCGGGTGCGACTTCGAGATAGTGTCCCCAACTGGTTTGAGCGGCAATTGATGAAGATGTTGTTCCCCAGTAATTCCTGGCACTGAATGATGGTGTAGCCGAATTAAAGAGAGCAACGCCATAATGGAGTCCTATTCCTGCCCAGTATTTTCCGATAGCTACTTCAGGCTTAAGAAGGTTGATGTCGACACCGGTCCTGAAGAAAATGCCGCTGGTCTTGTAATCATAATTATACTGTGAGTACTTAAAATTAGAATAACCACCAGCAAAATAGAGAGCCATCTTTTCGTTAAGATCTGCCGAGAAATAACCTTCAAGATTTAAATTATTTTTATCTGTGAAATAAATAACAGGACCGGATGCTTCAATCCCGACCCTGAGTTTCAGGGGAATCAGCACACTATCCTGAGGTACATCCTGCCCATGGGCTTTGATACTTGTCAGAATGATCAGAAAACTAATAATATATAAGTATGTTTTCTTCATTGAATGTCGTTACAGTGCTTTTCAGGATTTTAACATTATCAATAATGTTTTTTGTAAAAATGGTTTGTTCAATATTGTGGTAAAAAGTATAACCACATTCTTTCGAGATCAGGTGAGGATAAGAGTTATAGAAGAAGGTTACAGTGTCTGCCGTATCATTGATTATAAAAACCAGGCTGCAACTTTCAGCAGATGAATTCAGTGGCACCTGGGCCCGGCTAATCCCGGAAGCTTTATTGTAGATCTTAAGCGTATCCATCTCTGAACCGAATAATGTCAGACTATCCGGCGCCTGCAGCTTCCCGGTGCTTTCGAGATAAAAAGAGGCTTTCAAATATGCATTTGTCTCCTCAAAACACGATTCAGGTGTACATGAGGTCTTTAATAAAAGAGCTATTGCCAGAAACAGCGGCAGGAATAATAAAATAGTTTTCTTCATCATTGTAATTGACGGTTCAAAATTAAAAAAATTACAATGTGGCCCGTATGTTAATTATAATATCCTTGTTAATAACTTTGAGAGAGGAACTTTGTTCTCCGGTTACATTTTCCTGACAAATTCTTCAGCTTTTTTGATAGCCCTGGAGATACCGGCAGGATTTTTCCCTCCCGCAGTTGCAAGGAATGGCTGACCGCCGCCTCCGCCGTTTATCTCAACAGATATCTCCTTGATAATGTCAACAGCACTCAGATTTTTTGTTTTCACAAGTTTGTCGCTTACCATAACAACTATACTGGCTTTATTACCGATGGCTGCTCCGATAACAAGAATACTGTTTTCTGACGACTTCCTGATCTCGAACGCAATGGTCTTCAGCGTTTCCGCTGAATCAGTATCGATTTGACCTGACAGAAACTGAATATCTTTGATATTTATTGCATTATCTGTCAGGTTTTTAAGAGAGGAAAGGGCAACCTGAGCCTGGTATTTTTCAATCGTTTTTCTCAGGGAATTATTCTCGGCAATCAGCTTTTCAACGCCTTCCTTAATATTCCCGGGGCTCTTAAGCAAGGAGGCGATCTCTTCTACAGCGGCAAGCTTTTCGTTTATATACTCGTAAGCTTTACCGTCAGTGACAGCTTCAATTCTCCTTATTCCTGATGCTATTGCTCCTTCGGCTATTATTTTTATTATGCCGATACCGGATGTTGATTCAACATGGATACCTCCACAGAGCTCAACAGAATCACCAAACTCAACAACACGGACACTCTCTCCATATTTTTCCCCGAAGAGTGCCATTGCGCCCATAGATTGTGCTTTTTTCAATGAGATATTTTCAATGACATGCTTCTGATGATTTTCGCGTATCATCCTGTTGGTTATTTCTTCAACCTTTAGTATCTCATCCCTGCTGAGTTTGCTGAAATGACTGAAGTCGAACCGCAGACGATCAGGTGTAACCAGCGAACCTTTCTGTTCAACATGCTTACCCAGAACTGCACGTAAAGCGAAATGTATCAGATGAGTGGCTGTGTGGTTATTAGCGATCATCAGCCGTTTCTGTGTATCTACCTCGGCAATAAAACTGTTCGACGGTTCAGAGGGCACTTTTTTTGCAACATGAATAATCAGGTTGTTCTCCTTTATTGTGTCAGTGATCTCAATTTTTTCATTTTTTGATGAAATAAATCCTGTATCTCCCACCTGTCCTCCCGACTCAGCATAGAAGGGAGTTTTATTAAATACAAGGTGACAAACCTCTTTGCCCTTTATTTTGACTTTTCTGTATTTACTTATAAGTATCTCTTCTCTGGTATTTTCATAACCGGTAAAGATCGTATCATCAGCTTCTCTGACAATTTTCCAGTCGCCAGCATCAAGAGAAGCATCCTCCCGCGATCTTTCTTTTTGACTTTTCATCTCATTTTCAAATCCCTTGATATCAAGCTGCATGTCGTTCTCTTTCAAAATAAGCTGGGTAAGATCAACAGGGAAACCATAGGTATCATACAGTTCAAACGCAACCTTACCGGGAAGTTCAGCTTTCCCTTCATTCCTGAGGTCGATTATCATTTTACTTATCATCTTCAGACCTTTGCCCAGGGTTTTAAGGAATGCGGACTCCTCTTCAAGGATAATCCTTGAGATCTGGTCCTTTGAAGAGGCTAATTCAGGATACTGATCACCCATAACTGAAACGAGCGCAGGGACAAGCCGATAAATAAACGGTTCTTCCATATCAAGGTAGTTATAACCGTATCTTACAGCTCTTCGCAGTATCCTTCTTATAACATATCCGGCTTTATTGTTCGATGGCAACTGTCGGTCGGCAATTGAGAACGCAATAGCCCTCAGGTGATCGGCAATAACACGAAGGGCTATGTCGCAACTCTCACTGGTTCCGTATTTTTTACCGGTTAAGGCTGATATTTCAGAGATAACAGACTGGAAAATATCGGTGTCGTAGTTTGATTTTTTCCCCTGCACAATCATACAGAGACGTTCAAAACCCATCCCTGTATCGACATGTTTTGAGGGGAGAATCTCAAGTGAATTATCAGATTTCCTGTTATATTGAATGAAGACCAGGTTCCATATCTCTATAACCTGCGGGTGACCCTTGTTTACAAGCTCATGTCCCGCAGTTACTTTTCTTTCCCTGTCGTCCCTTAAATCAATATGGATCTCCGAGCATGGACCGCAGGGACCAGTTTCTCCCATTTCCCAGAAATTGTCTTTTTTTGAGCCCTCCAGAACATGACCGGGAGAGTTGCGAAAACATTTCTGCCAGTATTTATAAGCCTCATCATCGCGGGGAACATTATCGTCACCGCTTCCTTCAAAAATAGTTGCATAGAGCCGGTCTTCAGGGATTCCAAGCTTTGCATTCAGGAATTCCCATGCCCATGCAATGGCCTCTTTTTTAAAATAGTCGCCGAATGACCAGTTACCAAGCATTTCGAACATTGTATGGTGATAGGTGTCGTGGCCTACTTCCTCCAGGTCATTATGTTTGCCGGAAACCCTGAGACATTTCTGGGAATTGGCTACTCTCGTACTACCCGGTTGGCTATTTCCGAGAAAAATATCCTTGAACTGATTCATCCCGGCATTTGTGAACATGAGAGTTGGGTCATTCTTGATTACCATGGGTGCTGAGGATACAATTTCATGTCCCTTCGACCTGAAAAATTCAAAAAAAGATTGTCTCAGTTCATGTGCCTTCATACGTAAAAATCATTGTATTATGTAAATATACCTGAAATTTAGCTTGTAAAATTAATTTATTTGATTTAGATTTGTCAGTTACCTGTAAAGAATAATTCGAACTCAGGCTTCGGCTGATGCAACATAGGAAATACTTTTTAGATCGTAACGATTTGCAGTACAAGCAGATAAGGCTTTCCTGGTGGAAAAAGTTGCTTCGTTTGATTTTATGGTTTACGGGCTCTGTCGCTATTACAATCTTCTACGGTACTATATTTAATCATATTTTTGGGTCTCCGAAAGAGAAAATGCTCACCCAGGAGGTTGAAACGCTCAGGTTGCAGTATGGCCTTGCTAATCGGGAACTTGACAATTCCCTTGATATGATAAATAGCCTTAAAATGTCAGATGAGATCCGTTACAGACCGATTCTAAGCATGGACAAGCTTCCGGAATCATACAGAAATCCCGGCTTTGGTGGTGTCGACAGATTCAGCGATCTTGACGGATACCCAAGTTCAGGAATGATGATATCGGTTCGTTTCAGGATTGAAGAGATGAAGAATATGGTAGGTGTTCAGGCCGAGTCTTTTAGCACAATAAAAGAAAGATCAGGTGAATGGAAATATGAGATGGATCATTTACCTGCAATAAGTCCGGTGGATCCGAAATTCCGTCTGGGTGATGGTTTCGGCTATCGTCAGGTACACCCGGTGCTGGGGACTCCTCAGTGGCATTATGGACAGGACTTTAAAGTGCCTTATGGTACCAGGGTTTATGCGACGGGTGACGGTAAAGTGATTGAATCGGGCTATAACAATGGTGGTTTTGGAAATGTAGTCATGATCGATCATGGTAATGGTCTGGTATCGATTTACGGGCATCTTAGCAAAATAAATGTTCCGGAAGGAGTAAATGTTAAAAGAGGAGATCTTGTAGGGTTAAGCGGGAGTACCGGAACATCATCCGGGCCTCATCTTCATTATCAGATAAATAAATCCGGACAGCACGTAAATGCAATAAATTATTTTAACAACGACATGTCGGATGAAGAGTTTAATGAAATGATCCAGGCATTTGAATCTAAATCCAAATTCAGATAATCCACTTTTCCCCTGTTGATTTTTTAACAATTTATTACCAGACCCGATGCCAGGGTCTTGTTTTATTTTTAATGAATTGATTATCTTTGCTGAGTTATGCCAAATTCAAGGTACAGGTTCAATCCGGAATCGCTGAGTTTTGACAGGATACGACTCGGTTTCAGGGCGTTGCTGATGAGGGCTCTGGCTTTCTTTGTGGGGTCTCTGCTAATAGCAATTGTGTATTATCTGATCTTTGCCATCTTTATCGATTCACCAAAAGAGAAAGCACTGCTTCGTGAGATAGATCAGCTGACACTGCAGTATGATATAATCCAGAAGGATATGTCGAATCTTGAAAAAGTCATCGGGCAGCTCGAAGAGACAGATGACAACCTCTACCGCACTATTTTTGAAGCAGAACCAATTCCGGCAACATTACGCGAAGGAGGAGTCGGAGGTGTAAACAGGTATAATGAACTGGAAGGATACAACAATTCGAACATCGTTATCGAGACTGCTAAACGACTTGACAAGATAAAGAAGAGAATCGTTGTGCAGTCAAAATCATTTGACGATCTCATAAAACTGGCTAAAAATAAGGAGGATATGCTGAAATGTATTCCTGCAATCCTTCCAATCTCCAACAAGGATCTCACAAGAACTGCTTCCGGCTTCGGCTGGAGAATCCACCCTATATATAAAATCAGCAAATTCCACTACGGGATGGATTTCACGGCTCCTTCGGGGACAGATGTCTATGCTACAGGAAATGGCGTTATTGCTGCAGTAATCTCTTCGAAGAGAGGACTGGGTAATCATATAATTATGGATCATGGTTTTGGCTATAAATCAGTATATGCTCATCTCGACAGGGCTAATGTAAAAGTCGGGCAGAAAGTCTCAAGAGGCGATGTAATAGGCTTTGTAGGAAGCACGGGATTATCTGTTGCTCCCCATTTGCATTATGAAGTCAAACTAAATGATGTAAATGTCGATCCTGTTAATTATTATTTTAACGATCTTACTTCTGAAGAATACGAAAGAATGATTGAGATTGCCTCAAAAACCGGACAGTCTTTTGACTAGACTCTTCTTGATTTTGTTGTATGAAGATTAATCTGGCACGCACTGTAATACTTCTTTTATTATCCGACCTTGTCAGCGGGCAGGCTTATGCATCTGTAACTGATTCCGCTTCCTTTAAAAAAAGTATTGTTATAACCGGAGTTGGAGATATCATGCTTGGTTCATCATACCCGTCTCCCAGACTTCTTCCGCCTCATGATAATCCTTTGTTACTGCTTGGTGATCTTGCAGATACTCTGGCAGCTTCTGATATAACTTTCGGCAATCTGGAAGGATCATTTCTCGATATTGGTGAACCTGTGAAAAAATGCAGGGATACAACGATATGCTATCTGTTCCGCATGCCGGAACATTATGTCAATGCACTGGCGGTCTCGGGTTTTAACATGCTGAGCCTGGCAAACAATCATTCCGGCGACTTCGGACCGGAAGCCAGGAATAGGACCATGCAGCTTCTCGATTCACTGGGAATAAGTTATGGAGGACTAACAGAACACCCATACTCAATATTTAGAAAAGATTCAATAATATATGGCTTTTGTGCTTTTGCACCTAATGCCGGTACTGTTGACATTAACGATACATCGGGAGCTGAAGCAATAGTCAGATACCTTGCAGATACATGCGATATTGTGATCGTTTCTTTTCATGGAGGAGCTGAAGGCGCAGAATATCAGCATATTCCCAGAACAGAAGAGATGTTTCACGGTGAAAGCAGAGGCGATGTATTCAATTTTGCTCACAAGATGATCGATGCTGGTGGCGATGTTATTTTCGGCAACGGACCTCATATTACCAGGGCTATTGAGGTATATAAGAATCGCTTCATAGGATATAGTCTTGGGAATTTCTGCACTTACGGGAAATTTAATTTAACGGGCCCCAATGGAATCGCACCGGTCATTAAACTCAACGTGGATATAACAGGCAGATTTATCTCAGGAAGAATTATTCCCGTATTTCAGACAAAGAGCACAGGAGTACGTGTAGATCCTGCCGGAAGCGTTATAAAAAAAATCCAGGAACTGGTAGCGCTTGACTTTCCTGAATCAGTTATAAAAATTTCAGATAACGGTGATATATTATATAAATAAATACTATGCCATACAGGGAAAAACCTATTGAGAAACTCTATTATTGTATAGGGGAGGTAGCCGGAATGCTTGATGTTCCGGTTTCGACAGTAAGGTTCTGGGAAAATGAATTCTCTATCCTGAAACCTATGAAAAACAAAAAGGGGAACAGGATGTTCACCCCGGATGATATTAAGAACCTTAAGATGATCCACCATCTTCTTAGGGTGGAAGGGATGACTCTTCCCGGTGCAAAGAAAAAACTCACCGGCAAGTGGGAGGAGACAGATTATAAATATGAAATAAACGAGTCGCTCGATAAAATAAAGAGTCTATTGCTCGACCTTAGGGATAATATTTAATATAATCTCTGTGTAACAATAATTGGAAGATAAAAGAATTTACACAACTTGTCCCGATTTATCGGGAGAGAACCACAGAGAATAACAGAGGAAGAGAAGAGAATCGCAGTGGACCAGATATAACAGATCTTATGAAATTAGAAGAGTTTTGTTCGTATTTAGATTCGGCAGTTCCGTTGTCATTCCAGGAGGAATATGATAACTCGGGGCTGCAGACAGGAATACCTGAAAATGAGATCAATGCAGCACTCATCACTTTTGATGTTACGGAAGAGGTACTTGATGAAGCAATTCGCAACGGCTGTGATGTAATTGTGTCTCATCACCCGCTTATCTTTAACGGGTTGAAACGATTATCCGAAAGTACACCCGCTGAAAGGATTCTGATAAAGGCGATAAAACAGGATGTAGCAATTTATTCTGCTCATACCAACCTTGACGTAATGAGCAATGGGGTAAGCAGAAAGATGGCTGAGAAGCTTAAACTGAAGAATATTAAGGTGTTGAAGCCATTGAAGGAACAACTCCTTAAGCTTGTTACATATATACCTGATAGTCATTACGATAAAGTCAGAGAAGCGATCTTTAATGCCGGAGCGGGAGTCATCGGGAATTATGATAACTGCAGCTTCAGTGTGAGCGGGACCGGAAGCTTCAGAGGAGGAGAAACAACTAAACCTTACGCAGGCGAAAAAGGAAAGTTACATTTCGAAAAAGAGATCAGGTTTGAAACAGTACTATTTTCCCATCTGAAGAGCAAAGTATTAAGGGCGCTCATCGGTTCGCACCCCTATGAAGAGGTGGCCTATGATCTTTATTTGCTTGAAAATGACAATATTGATATAGGTATGGGGTGTTGCGGCGATTTGCCTGAGCTGATGGAGGAAAAAGATTTTCTTAAGCAGGTCTCGTCAATCTTCTCAGCCCAGGGTATAAGATATTCCAATCTTACCGGTAAAAAAATTTTAAAGATTGCACTTTGTGGAGGATCAGGTGCTTCTCTTCTTAATGATGCCATTACTTCAGGAGCTGATGCTTTCATTACCGCCGATTTCAAATATCATGGATTTTTTGATGCTGGAAACCGGATTCTGATTGCTGATATCGGACATTATGAAAGTGAAAAATTTTCACAGGAGATTTTATACGATCTAATTATTAAAAAATTCCCTACATTTGCAGTCCGGTTTTCAGAAATAAATACAAATCCGATAAACTATTTGTAATATGGAAAAAACAAAGGCACACGATTTCGAAATTTCCGTGGAAGAAAGATTAAGAGCATTATATAGTCTGCAGATGGTTGATTCAGAGATAGATAAGATCAAGACTCTCAGAGGCGAGCTTCCATTGGAGGTGCAGGATCTTGAGGATGACATTGCCGGCCTTGAAACCCGGCTTGGCAACCTGAGGGAAGAGGTGGTGGTACTTGATAAATCAGTCCTGAAGAAACATAATGAGATATCTGATTCAGAAGCTCTTATTAAAAAATATGAGGAGCAGCAGAAAAATGTAAGAAATAACAGGGAATTTGATTCTCTTTCCAAGGAGATTGAATATCAGAATCTTGAAATTGAATTGTTCAATAAAAAGATTAAGGAATTTAATATCCAGATCGAGGAAAAAAATGCTGCTATCCATGAATCTGAGGCTATGCTTTCTGAAAGAAAACTGGACCTTGAAAACAAACGTTCCGAGCTCGACGAGATCATCCTGGATACTCAGAAGGAGGAAGAAGGGCTCTATAAAAAACTTGAAAAAGTGCAGAGTATTATTGAGGAAAGGCTTCTTACAGCTTATAAAAGAATACGGTCAAATGCAAGAAACGGACTGGCTGTTGTTCCTATTCAGCGTGATGCCTGCGGAGGCTGTTTCAACCAGATACCGCCTCAGAGACAGCTGGATATCAAATCAAGAAAGAAGATAATAGTATGCGAGTATTGCGGACGCATTCTTGTCGACGATGAGATCATCAATGAAGGCAAGATGTAACAATCATAATAAATCGTGAAGCCGGCCGCATTCGACCGGCTTTTTTGTTTTAACCCTAATTGCATAACTTTACATATTATCATATTCAATCACCATGATAGCTTCCGACTTTAAAAAGTTAGTATCAGAAGGCATCCCGGCTGAACTTCCTTCCCCGAAGCCATATGACCAGAGCCTGAATCATGCACCGGTGAGGAAAGATATTCTGACCGTTGCTGAAAAAAAACTTGCCCTGAAAAATGCCCTGAGATATTTCCCCGACAGGTTTCATCTGGTTCTGGCGCAGGAATTTGCTGTGGAGCTTGCACAATACGGTCGCATCTATATGTACAGGTTCAGGCCTGATTATGAGATAAAAGCAAGGCATATTGATGAATTTCCTCACAAATCGCATAAAGCTGCTGCTATTATGCTGATGATATCGAATAATCTTGATATATCAGTGGCCCAGCACCCTCATGAGTTGATAACATACGGAGGTAATGGGGCGGTATTTCAAAACTGGGCCCAGTATCGGCTTACGATGAAATATTTATCGGAAATGACCGATGAGCAGACTCTTGTCATTTATTCGGGACATCCGCTTGGTCTTTTCCCTTCACACAGAGATGCTCCAAGACTTGTGGTGACCAACGGTATGGTTATTCCGAATTATTCTTCACAGGACCACTGGGAGAGGTTCAATGCCCTGGGGGTTTCCCAATACGGTCAGATGACTGCAGGTTCATATATGTATATAGGACCGCAAGGTATTGTACACGGGACAACTATTACTATACTTAATGCTAAAAGACTGTTAACCGGGAAAAGGGAGAGCCAGGTGGGTATGATATTTGTATCATCCGGCCTTGGCGGTATGTCGGGCGCTCAGCCCAAGGCAGCAAAGATAGCAGGCATTATTTCAGTTATTGCTGAGATCAATCCTAAAGCTATTATGACAAGGCACACACAGGGATGGGTGGATGAGGTAACAGATGATATGAATTACCTGATAAGAAGAGTTAACAATGCCCGTACTAATAAAGAAATAGTCTCAATTGCCTATAATGGGAACATCGTGGATGTCTGGGAGAAATTTGCCGATAATGGAATTTATATAGACATTGGCTCAGACCAGACATCACTGCATAATCCGTGGTCGGGAGGTTATTATCCGGCAGGTTTAAGTTTTGAGGAGTCAAACAGGATGATGGTGAGTAATCCGGATAATTTCAGGGAGCAGGTCAAAAAATCACTTATCCGGCAGGTCAATGCGATAAACAGGCACACCGCCAGGGGATCCTATTTTTTTGACTATGGAAATGCTTTTCTTCTTGAATCATCGCGTGCCGGCGCCGATATTCTTAAGCCTGACGGGGAGTTCAGGTATCCCTCTTACGTGCAGGATATCATGGGACCTCTTTGTTTTGATTATGGCTTTGGCCCTTTCCGCTGGGTATGCTGTTCAAACGATCCCTATGACCTTGAAATTACCGATGCTATTGCAGCTGATACTTTACTTCAGCTTTTAAAACAATCGCCTGAGGAGATCAGGCAGCAGATGTCTGACAACATTCACTGGATAAAGGAAGCAGGTAAAAACAGACTGGTGATAGGATCACAGGCGAGAATCCTGTATGCTGATGTTGACGGGAGAATAGCCATTGCGGATGCTTTCAACAGGGCAATTGCCAGTGGAAAGATCAAAGCTCCCGTTGTGATTGGAAGAGACCATCATGATGTTTCCGGGACTGATTCTCCTTTCAGAGAGACATCAAATATTTATGACGGATCGAAATTTACTGCCGATATGGCTGTGCATAATGTTATTGGTGATGCATTCCGTGGTGCAACATGGGTATCGTTGCATAACGGTGGCGGGGTAGGATGGGGCGAAGTAATAAACGGAGGCTTCGGAATGGTACTCGATGGTACCGAAGATACAGCTGAAAAGCTTAAGATGATGCTCTACTGGGATGTAAATAATGGTATAGCGCGAAGGAGCTGGGCCCGTAATGAAGGAGCATTATTCACTCTTGAAAGAGAGATGAAGAGAACGCCCGGGCTAAATGTTACAATCCCGTATATAGCTGATGATAAGTTAATTGATGAGGTTTTATTTTGAGATAAGCACTACGGCAAAGGCTGCCACACCTTCCTCCCTGCCAATGAACCCAAGCTTTTCGGTTGTTGTGGCCTTTACAGAGATATAGTCGGGAGCAGTATCGAGGATAGCCGAGATGACAGATCTCATCTCCGGAATATAAGGAGCTATTTTAGGTTTTTCCAGACAAACGGTAGTATCGATATTGACGACACTGAATCCTTTCTGTTTCAACAATTCATATGATCTTTTAAGCAGGATTTTACTATCGATGTTCCTGAATTCCGGACTTGTATCCGGAAAGTGATGACCTATATCTCCAAGGCTGGCAGCACCGAGCAGTGCATCACATATTGCATGCAGAAGAACATCGCCGTCGGAATGTGCAACACAACCTTTTTCTGAAGGTATAAGAATACCTCCGATCCATAATTTTAAGTCTTTTTCAAGTGGGTGAAAATCGATCCCCTGACCTGTTCTGAAATTCATCCGCGGGATTTTCTTGCATTCCTTAAGGCGCTACTGTCGAAAGACAGCGAAAAGCGAAGAGTACGCGCCAGCGGGTGGTTCTGCACCGTCGGCATCAGGTATGAAAAGTCGAGGGTGAAGCCGTTCAGCCTGAAACCAGCTCCTGCAGTGAAATATTTTCGGTTTCCTTTGGTCTCGTTTTCATGAAAATACCCTGCCCGGATGGCAAATTGGTTGTTGTACCAGTATTCTGCCCCAAATGAATAAGTAATTTCATGAAGCTCTTCCTTAAGTCCTCCGGGTGCATCGTAAAATGACTGAAATATTGCCAGGGGAACAGAAACGTTTGGATCTTTTCCAGATTTAATTTCTGTCTGGTTAACCTGTACAGTGTCGCCCTGAGCATTTAACTCACCTTTCATATAGTAAACAGGAGGTGTAGGAACCAGGAGTTTGTTTAAATCAATAGTAAAAGTGATCTTATTAAAATTATCGATATCAATAGTACATGCGGTTCCCAGCCGCAGATTCATCGGGATAAAATCGGATGTCTGTGAATCGGTGTAACTCATTTTAGCACCGATATTTGAGAAGTTCACGCCGAAAGCCAGCAACGCATCCTTGTTAAAAAGTGTAATCTTTTTATGGTAGTAAGATGAAATATCTGCCGCAAAGGATATACCTGGTTTTGTTGCTTCACCCTGGGAGGCAGAGAATCCTCCGGTAAGGTTCGAATATATAAATCTGAATGCTATTCCTCCTGAAATATTATCTGAAAATAACCTTGAATAACCCAGATCAAAGGACCATTCATTAGGTTTAAATGTCATTGCAGGAAAACCAGTCTCATATGTGAAATCAATATCGCCAAGTGATGAATATATCAGGCTGCTGCTCAACACCTGCTTTTTATCGATCCTGTAATATCCGGCCACTGTGGCAATATTGATATCAGGTACAAGGTTTCTCAGCCATGGCGAATAAGATATTCCGGCACCTCCTTTTCCATCGATAAAGGCAAATTTTGCAACATTCCAGTGCATACTGTACAAGTCTGGCGAAGTTGCAACCCCGGCATCACCCATAGCTCCTGCTCTTGAATCAGGAGCTATTGTAAGGAATGGAACTACAGTCTGAATGGCATTCAGTTCCTGAGAGTAGAGGTTTGGGCAGGCCAAAAAAGTAATCAATAATAAGCTTATTATTGCTATCCTGTTTTTCATTACGATATATGTGATTCTGCTAAAATACAAATATAAAACAATTTTTTTCCTATGTTATTGTATTACTTTCATAAAATGATCATGCGTGCCGTACTTTCGGCAGTTTCGCCGCTTCCTGTTTTAACTGTAACCCTGTACGGATAAATACCCTGACCGACCCTTCTTCCCCCTTCACTTGTCCTGTCCCAGTTTATAGGGTTGAGCTGATATCCCGAGGAATATTCTGATGTTCTGATGGTCCTGATAACCCTGCCGGTCATATCAAAAATAGATACAGTAATTTCAAGTTCCTCATCAGGCCTGTTATGTTCAGCAGTGATCTTTGTTTCATTATTCACAGGATTGGGGTAATTGATCAGGTTTTTCAAAATGAACTTTTCACCCGTTTCTACTGTAAAAACGATTGTTTTTTCGGAAGAGTTATTAAAATTGTCCCATGCTTTTAAAGTAAGTGAATGACTCCCTTTAGAAAGATCCAACAGGTTATAAATGATTTTACCCTTCATATAGTTATCGAAGTCGTTTTCAAAATAATTATTGAGTACAAACGACCTGTTCCTGTCATTATCGAGAAAAGCAGTAAGATCATGACCTATACCTGACCCCGTAGTGTTTATGCCTCCCTTGTCCTCAATTATTGCCAGCATCCTTGGATTATTATCGGTTATTCCCCCGTTTCTGAAAAGAGTATCATTCATAAAGAGCCTGATATCGGGTCCCGCTGTATCGATAATGGATGAACTGGCAAAACCTCCCACAATGATATCCGAATAGAAACCATTCATATCCTGTTGATTATCTTTTGCATAGTAGCTTATCTTGCCTGTTCCCCAGGAATAATCAATATCCCTTGGTACAATAAAAGTAAATCTGAATTTACCTCCTGAGGCTGTAGTATTCCCACTAAAAAGGATATTGTTTCTCAGGTCAAACTGCATGGATTGCCCCCCGTCATTTGCAAGGGTTCTGATGCTTGATTTTTTATCGAAGACAATAGGAGAGACAACTCCATTGAAGTTATTCATTATTTGACCATTCTGATCTTCAAGATGACCGGAAATGGTAACCTGCGACAAAGCTTTAAGGCTGTCAGTATCCTCATTAACAGATACATGATTAATGGAATCAGTGATTATTGTTCCGTGCCATGGATAGGCAAGCCTCACTGCCGGATCACCGAGAAGCGAAAAGTTCCTTTTATTGGGACCATTTCCTGCATTATTCTTGGCAAGCTTAATGATATCGCCCAGCCTGAGTGCATTACCTTCAGAGTCGCGGTCAAATGCAAAATCGTAAATGTTTTTGTTAAGGAAATAATTGGGAGCAGAGTAGACCAGCCGTGTAGTAGACATGAGTGCTATACCGCCTCCGTTATCATTGAGAAGAACCATTTCCCCGGCTGAAGTCTTTTCCTGCATTTCATGGGTAATAATATTCATGTCAATATCATCGAACCTGCTGAATTCACAGGTTGCGGTAATGAAAAGCGGCAATTTCGAGCCGTTTTTCCATGAGTTTATGTCTTCAGTTTTTACAACCCTTTCGTGAGCAAGTCCGTTTTCGCTGCCATGACCGGTATAATTAAATATAATGCATCCCGAATTTACCTGGTTCGTTATTGCTGTCGTCACATCAGGATAAGTCTGGCCGTTTGCCGTTGTAACCTGTCTGAAAGCGTCCAGATAGATCTTATTGATATTATATACCGGGACGCTGTCGTTAATAAATGCTGCGAGTCCTTCAGCATCAGACATGTGTGCATTTCCATCTTCATCATCAGCTGTCAGGCAGATCACATTTTTCCAGTTGCCTGTGTTGGAAGGATCGAGATACCTTTTTACCTTACTTATTACTACACCAGCCTGTGAGGTATCCGAGACCGGGAGTCGTCCAATCCCTATGTCTTCTGTACCATCAGCCTCTCCCTCACCATCTTCAAGCAACCCGTAGAAATCATCAGACGTAAATGAAGAAACAACAATGTTGGAATTCTCCGACTGGTATGTAGGTATAAAATTAGGGTTTTTAGGAGGGAAAGTCCTGTTTTCATAGGATCCGTCGCCAAAGAGCAAAAGGTATTTGAGAGGATGTTGTGTGCCGGTTTGCTTCAGGAATTTCATTCTTATAAAATTTCTGATAGCGGCAATGTCAGGAACTCCTCCTGAAAATTCATTGTATATCTCTTCCGGGGTAACTATCATGGAGACCAGTCCGCTGTTCCTTAAATGCAGATCAGCAAGATCTTCAGCGTATTTTCTGAACAGGGGATGAGTTACAATTATCATATCTGCGGCAGCAGAGCCATGCAGATCCTGGTTCGGGAGAGGCCGGGTTTTAATTAAAGGCAGAATTGCATTTGATTCGAAAAACAGAATATATGACCTGAGGCTGTCTGTAGAGGCTTTGAAAATTATATTCTCACCATTCCTGTTATAAAGTACTTTTTGCGGATTTGTTGCTTCTGTTATATCCCAAACTGACGGGCTCGATGCAGTTTTAAAGGAGAATCCGGTTATTCTTCCCGTCCCCACGCTTTTAGAATCAGAAAAGAATGCTGTACCTCCGGTATAAGAATTTCCTTTTCTTGCCTGAAGTTTAAAATAGTCGAGCCATCCTTTTGCACCTGGTTCCCCGTTCGTGAAGTATCTTATTTCAAAAACGGGAGTTGAAGAGAGCGGGAATACTGACCCTGAGGAATCGGTTATCCCGGCAAAGATCCCGGTAGTATTCTGTAAATTAACTCCCTGTACCTGAAGACTTTTATGAATGACATCGCCTTCGTATAATCTGAACTGGGTACTGACAGATGCCCTGGCAACGACTCTAACATTGAATTTCATGGATTCACTTGTCAGGATATCTGTAAAACCCGGGTTAATAGTGATACCCTGCACAGCCGATATTGGCTGATACCATTCCCTTCCTGATTTTATTAGATTTTCGGTTTCTTTTTCATAGTAAAAAAGGGCATCTGATTCAGATGAGTAATAATCTGGTGATCCTCCGGGTATAGTATTATTTTTCATCATTTTCCCCTGTATGTTACCGGAGGTAAGAAAATAGAATGCAGTGTCGGAATAATTGTGTGGTGAATAATCATACTCAGATGAAGTGCTGTTATACTTCCACCTGCCTGTGCCCTGGCCGTAAAAAAGCAGGAAATCACCCTCATTGAAGATGCCATCGCTGCCGGTGACGGTTAATATGGCCATCTCCTTTAGGTCGTCAGGGGCAGGATCGTCGTTGTAATATGATAACTGCCCGAAATTATTGGCAAAGATTCTGGGGTTTGAAGGATTAAGGAGCCCGAGCTGCTTCAGTTTTGAATAATCGATCCTGTAAATGCCATCCTGGATGACCGCAATTTTAAACCACTGACCTGAGGAGAGCACCGAAGTTGAAGAATAATTATCTTTGACGGCCTGTGCACAAAGAGTCTCAGGGATGAGCAGAAGCAATAATAATATTTTGAATGATCTGACCATCATTTAAGACAAAGATAGAAATGTGCTTTCTGTTTGTTAACTTAATTAGTTTTTTTGTGAACAGGCAAAATATTGAAATAATAACGTTTTCAATACGTTGATATTGCTGAAGAGGTAAAGATGATGAAATATCTCCGGAAATTATTGATAATCATTTTCTTTTTTCCTGTAATGGCCTCGGGGCAGGAACAGGGGGCAGGTCTGGACTACCAGATGACAATGATAAGCAATCCTGCTCTCACCGGCAGCGAGGGAGACTATATTCTGAGATTATCGTATCTGAATAATTTCCCGGGCAATAATTATAATCTTCATTCTATCGCCCTCTCATACGATGGATATTTCCCTTCTCTTCATGGCGGAGCCGGACTTTTTCTTTCAGATGATTATCTCGGGGGGATATTAAATGATCTCAAAGGAGGGTTTTCATATTCCTATTATTTTCAGGCAGGGGGCAACTTATTTATAAGTGCCGGTCTCTCGGCTTCATTTTATCACCGGGGCTACAACTTTGGCAGCGTTGTGCTGCCCGATCAGATCGATCCCCTGGGAGGAGTGGCTTACCCTCAGGGAGAGGTCCTTACAGATAAGGGGAGGACAATATTCGATATGGCTACCGGGTTCCTTTTCATGACAGGCAGAACCTTTGCCGGAATATCAGTCAGTCATCTCGCCGAGCCTGATATCAGCAACACGGAAGTTCCTGAAATGAAATTAAAACGGCAGCTCCTCCTTCATTTTGCGGTGGACCTGGACCTTGGCGCTGAAAAGAACCTGAACCTCCGCCCTCTTGGAAAGCTTGAGATCGCAAAAGGATTATTATCGGCAGGAGCTGGAGCGGAACTTGGGAATAAATACCTGGCAGTCAGCTCAGTATTCCTTGCTGATAAGTCAAAAAATCTGGATGTGCAAACGGGCTTTTCAATTGCCACGGGTCGTCTGACAATCTTTTATAATTACCGTTTTAACCTGGTTTCAGGCGATAACATATTACCGTTTTCTCTTTTGCACCATACAGGTATATCGCTCAGTTTAAACAATGTTGATAAAAGAAAAACTATTAAAACAATAAATTTTCCTAAATTGTAGTTATATTTGATGATTAAAAAATCAGTTTTTATAAAATTTATTATATTTGAATATTCTAAAAAGCCATAAAACTAAAGGAGTTATGTATAAATTCAGAGCTTTAGCTGTTATATTGTTAGCCTCACTTTTTCTGGTATCCTGCGGTTTATTCAAGAAGAGGGGGAAAGACAATGTTTCTTCTACAACCGGATGGGAATATAATAACCCTGACAATGGTGGTTTTGAAGTTAATGTTGGTTCAGAACAAAAGACTGGTCCGGGCCTGATTCTCATTGAGGGAGGACGATTTACAATGGGGCAGGTGGCACAGGATGTTTTGTTTGACTGGAACAATGCTCCCAGGACTGTAACAGTTTCTTCTTTCTATATGGATGAGACAGAGATCAAAAATGTTGATTACCGCGAATATCTGTTCTGGCTGCGGCGTGTTTATACAGATTATCCGGAAGTCTACAGGAGATCGCTTCCAGATACACTGGTTTGGAGAAGCCCGATGGGTTTTAATGATCCTTATGTACAATATTATTTCAGGCACCCTTCATACAACAACTATCCTGTTGTTGGTGTAAGCTGGCTGAAAGCAAACGACTATTGTCTCTGGAGGACCGACAGGGTTAATGAACAGCTCCTTATCGATGAAGGAGAACTGAATCCTGATCCCGACCAGAAAAACCAGAATAATTTTAATACTGAAGCATATCTTGCAGGACAATACGAAGGTGTTGTAAACCAGTTAAGGGAAAGCCTTAATCCAAATCAAACAGAAAGGAGAACAAGTTTTGAAGATGGATTACTCCTTCCGAACTATCGCCTGCCTACCGAAGCCGAATGGGAATTCGCAGCATATGCGTTAAGAGGGAATACTTTCGAAGAGAGGATATATGAGAGAAGAATTTACCCGTGGGACGGTCATAACGTAAGAAATTCATCTCGCCGAAACCGTGGAGAAATGATGGCTAATTTTGTTCGAGGAAGAGGCGATATGATGGGTGTTGCAGGAAGTCTTAACGACAACGCAAGCATTACTGCCGACGTAAAATCATACTGGCCTAATGACTATGGTCTCTATTGTATGGCAGGTAATGTAAATGAATGGGTTCTGGATGTTTACCGTCCGCTTTCATCGGAGGATGTCGACGAGTTCAACCCTTTCAGAGGTAACGTATATACAGACCTCCGCCGCGATGCAAACGGAAGGGTTGTCACAAAAGGAAATTTGGGAAAGCTATATGTTGATACTGTTAAAGATGCCGATGTGGCAACACGTTATAATTACCAGAAAGGCGACTACAGAAACTACAGGGATGGCGACCAGCAATCAGCTATTTCAACAGACTGGATAAACCCCGATAGCAAGAGAGGTTCTAACAGAATGTATTCCCAGGAAACTAACGCCGTATCTGGTGCTGATTTTGTTACACTTATAAATGATAATGCCAGAGTTTATAAAGGCGGATCCTGGAAAGACAGAGCTTACTGGCTGAATCCTTCAACAAGGAGATTTCTTGATCAGGCTGAATCTCGCGACGATATTGGATTCAGATGTGCCATGATCAGGGTAGGGAGCCCGTCAGGATTTTAAAAGATTAAATGCGATATAAAAAAGCCTCATTATGGTTGCATAATGAGGCATTTTTTTCAAAAGATGAAGACAGAACAGCTTTATCAGCACTTCAGGGAATCAAAAGGGATATCTATCGATTCCCGGACAATAACCAGGGGTCAGATTTTTTTCGCTCTCTGGGGCGAAAATTATAATGGTAACAAGTTTGCAGCCGAAGCAATAGCCAGAGGCGCTTCGTTGGCAGTAATCGATGACCCGGCTTTTGAAACCAAAAAGACAATCCTGGTTGATGATTGCCTGTTTGAACTCCAGGCTCTGGCGGGCCACTACAGGAAGGATATAAAAACTTCAGTTATTGCTATAACCGGTACTAACGGAAAAACAACCACCAAAGAGCTTATTGCAGTCGTTCTGTCAAAAAAATTCAGGGTCCATTCAACGAAAGGGAATCTCAATAACCAGATAGGAGTACCGTTAACTATACTTTCTGCTCCCTCTACAACGGAAATGATGGTAATTGAACTTGGTGCAAGCCATGTAGGCGAGATACGAACTCTGTGCCTGATAGCAAAACCTGACTATGGTATCATTACAAATGTAAGTACTGCTCATGTTGAGGGATTTGGAGGTTTTGACGGGGTGCTCAAAGCTAAAACTGAATTATATGAATACCTTAGAAAAGTAAATGGCATTGCACTATATAATGATAAAGATCTTCTGCTTACTGCGAAGATATTTAAGCTGATTAACAGAGCGGTTCCATTTTCCGACCCCACCGGAATTGAACTAATCATTAATCCGGAGCCCTCAGACATAAACCTTACATTATCAGCAATATATCACCATGAGGCGTTTAAAATAAAGACAAAACTCTTTGGAGCATATAATATAGAAAACGTAAGAGCCGCAATTGCTACGGGACTCTTTTTCGGTGTTGAGATGAAAGACACTGCTGATGCGGTAAGAAAATACGAACCAGCTAATAACAGGTCACAGGTAAAAGTTACGAAGAAGAATGTTCTTATCTGCGATTCATATAACGCCAACCCGTTTAGTATGATGATGGCACTGGATTCTTTCTGTGAGATAAAGGCGGAAAAGAAAATTTGTATCCTCGGTGATATGCTTGAGCTTGGAGAAAAAAGCAGGGATGAGCATAAAAAAATAGTTAGAGCTCTTAAGGACAGGGATCTGAAGAATTCTTTGCTTACAGGAACCAATTTCAGAAAAATATCAAGGGGCTCAAGTTTTAAAACTTTTGCCAGTGTGGATGAACTCAAAGACTTCCTTAAATCTGAACCGCTAAAAGGATATCATATTCTCATCAAGGGATCAAGAGGAATGGCTCTTGAACAAATATATGATCTCCTTTGAAATAACATAAAGGTTCTTATTTCCCGGTAAATTTTATATTGATCAGTAATACTTCCGATCTGCTTCCTAACCTTATCCTTGGTCCCCACAGACCAAATCCTGACGATACAATTATCTGGGCCTCACCCTTTTTTATGTACCCGTAACTTAGCTCATATATGAGCCGGGTAATATAATTCACTGGCCATAACTGACCATTATGAGTATGGCCTGAAAGTTGAAGATCCACTCCATTTTTTGCTGACTCATCAAGATGAAATGGTTGATGATCGAGAAGAATAACCGGTTTGGAATGGTCGATGTCCTTCATGAGTTCCTCAAGCGAAAGTCTCTCTTTTCCGGTGAAACGAAATGAATCCCTGTCAAGTCTTCCAATAAGCTGAATACCACCCGGCAGAATGGTAATCTCATCTTTTAGCAATCGTATCCCCTTGCTTTCTATGTAGGGTATAGTCCTTCCGGCTCCTCCTATATATTCATGGTTCCCGGTAATTGCATAGAGACCGTCCTTAGTTTGAGGTCCTGTGAAATATTGTAAAAGGTCGTCCCTGAGTACCGGTCCAAGTTCTCCATCAACAATATCCCCGAGAAGAAGGACCAGATCTGGTTTCATTTCTTCGAGCATAACCGATAATTTCCTGATGCTTCTCTTTCGGATTATACTGCCAAGGTGAATATCTGAAACAGCAGCGATACGAAGAGAATTCACCTCACCGGCACTCTTGTTTATTTCCAGATCATATTCCTTAACTACAGGTATTATGGCATTTATGAAACCTCCGGTAATAAGAATTGCAGAAATTGCTAAAGTGATCAGGAATGACCATCTCCTGTAATCCGGCATATTGGATGTATTGACTATCCCCGGGATACGTAAAATCAAACCTATAATGTCTGAAAGAAGGAGGAACATAAATGCATAAAGCATAAAGCCCATCCAGAATCCTCCTATAATATTCAGAATATCCGAAAGAACTGAAGAATGTCTTGCTTCAAGTATCTTGCCGGCAATAAATGTCGCTGCAAGTATTATAAATATTATTGTATAAAGTAACCTGTTGGGACGGGTGGGCGGAATAACGCCATAACCCTTAAAAAAGATATAAGCATTTGTTAATGAGTATATTGTAAATGCTACTGAGAGAAATACAATGAACTGATAATTCTTCATTTGAATCAGATATTCGTTTTCAGGCTTGAGAAAGTTTTATTTTGTTTAATATAAAACTCAAAAACGACACTCTTGTTCAGAATCAGGTCTTCAGGTTCTTTATTACCCAACGTCAGGATCAGATTCCTCTGGGTTTTCAGCTGCCTGGTTTTTTTATAAAAATCGATATGGGCTTTTAAAACCGATGCTACACTTCGTAACTGACCTTTGCAAAGGAAAAAGATTGCTGCAATCCCATCCATGACCTTCCGGATGAACATCCTCTTTCTGAAATTCTTTTCAGGGAGATTCCTGTAAAGGAGGAAAAGACTATTCCGGAAGTTAAGGTATGTTTTAAAAGGTGAATTATATGGTAAAGCTCCTCCGCCAACATGGTATATCTTTGATGAGGGTATAAAAGCAACCCGTAATCCTCTTTTATGAAAACGCCAGCAAAGGTCTATCTCTTCCATATGGGCAAAAAATCCTGGATCAAATCCCCCGGTCTTTTTCCAGACATCAGCCCTGACTGCCATACAGGCACCTGTCGACCAGAAAATGTCGACTTGGGAATCATACTGACCTTTATCTTCTTCAACCCTGTTAAATATACGTCCTCTGCACAGCGGGTATCCTAACCTGTCAATGAATCCTCCTGCAGCCCCGGCGTATTCGAAGAAATTTTTTCTGTCAAATGAAAGTATTTTGGGCTGACAGGAAGCAACATCCGGATTTTTTTCCAGAAAGCTGATCAAAGGCTGAAGCCAGCCTTCCGTGACTTCAATATCTGAATTCAGCAGTACATAATATTCGGATTCTATCTGATCAAGCGCCAGGTTATAGCCTTCAGCAAAACCGTGGTTTTTTTCAAACCTGATAAGCGACACCTCACTGAAGTTATCGGCAACCCACTCAGGAGATCCATCGGAAGAACCATTGTCGGCTATATATATTTTTATGTTAGTATCGCTGGAATGTTTTATTACATTACCAAGGAACTTTTTCAGGTAGTCGATACCGTTAAAATTTAATATCACAATAGCTGTTTCAGGCATCAAAGTGTTCTCTTTTATATTTCCACCTTTTATGGCTCCAGAGCCAGTATTCCGGGTTTTCTCTTATTCTTTCCTCAAGTCTTTTTACATGTGTATCTGTGATAAGATGCTCTGGTTGTCCGGCCGCATGATTAAAGAGCAACTCTAAAGTAACTTCGTATAATCCTCTCCCTGTCTTTTGAAAATTGAAGAATATGACTGCCATATCATATTTCGAGGCAATCTTTTCTGCTCCAATGAATACAGGAGTATCCTGGTTAAGGAATTTTGTCCAGTATTTAATATCTGACCCGGGAGGTGTCTGATCTGAAATAAGTGCGTAAAGTGTTCTGATGTTCTTTTTTCTTTTATCAACGATTTCTCTTACAATATAATGCAATGGGGTAAGTATTATTCCGTTTTTTGAGCGCATTTCATTCATAAACTTTTCGAAGTGTTTGTTTTGTATTGGTTTATAAACGGAAACAAATTTTAGTCTTGAATACAGGGGAAGGCATCTCAGCCATTCCCAGTTCCCATGGTGGCCCAGTATGCCAACAATATCGCGTCCCTCATCATACATTTTTTCCATTAATTCGGGATTTGTAAGTCTTAATCTTTTCATCAGGTGCCTGTTACTCATATGAGTAAGCTTTAGGGTCTCAATAATCAGATCACAAAGATGGTGGTAGAACTTTTTTTCGATTGAAATAATCTCCTTATCACTTTTTTCGGGAAAGGAGTTTTTCAGATTTTCTCTTACTACTTTACGCCGGTAGCCCACAAGGTAATATACGAACGGATAAAAGATATCGGAAAAGATGTACAGAACGGGAAGCGGCAAAAGTGTAATTACCCAGTTTACGCAATAAAAAATATAATACCCGATTGCACTCATTATCCGGTAAAGCTAATCGCACATAAAAATACTTACATTTTCCAAAAATTCATTAAAAACCAGATTATTGGATGCAATAATCTCATCGCCGTTCAGGTTTCTTTCATTGCCGGAAAAATCGCTAACGCGTCCGCCGGCCTCTCTGACAATAATAGTTCCTGCTGCAATGTCCCATGGTTTCAGGCCGTATTCATAAAATACTTCGAACCTTCCACAGGCGACATATGCAAGGTCGATGGATGCAGATCCAAATCTCCTTATGCCATGGGTTGTCTTGCAAAAATGAGTCAGGCTGGCCATATACCTGTCGAGCCGGCTAAAGTCGGTATAGGGCAAACCTGTGGCAATAAGGCTGTCTGAAAGACTTGATGCCCCTGAGACATTAATCGGTCGATCATTCAACCAGGAGCCTCCGTTTTTCCATGCTTTAAACATTTCGTTTCCTCCGACCTCGTAGACTACACCTGCTACTGGTTCATCATTTTCCGTCAGGGCCACACTTATTGAATAGGGGTGAACACCATGTACGAAGTTGGTAGTACCGTCAAGCGGATCAACCACCCAGCAGTATTTCAAACCTTTCTTTGCGGATGTTCCCTCCTCAACAAGAAATCCGGCTTCCGGCAGCAGGGTGCCAAGTTTTTCGACCAGCATCTGTTCCGATTCTTTATCAACATAGCTGACAAAATCGTGAAGGCCCTTATTTTCAGTCCTGCTGATAATAAAAACCTTTGACTCATTCATTATGAATAAGCCAGTTTCGCGGACTATCTTTTCTGCCTCCCTGCATATCAGTTTGTAATCGACCATGTTCATTTAACAAGTTTAATTTTCATATTTCCATCAGGCAAAATATCATCCAGCTGCACTTTCATAATCTTACCGGCAAGCTCAGCCTGCCAGGAGTACTCTACTTTTATATAATTACCGGTATATCCTGTCATCATTCCCTTGTTACGGGTATTTTCAAACAGTACCCTGGCTGTCTGCCCGATGTTCTGTTTGATAAACTCCAGATGTTTTGATGCTGAAAGTGATATGAGCAGCTTGCTCCTTCTTTCCATCTCCCGAGGACTTACTTTTCCCGGCAGACCGGCAGCAATAGTTCCTGGACGTTCGGAAAAAGTAAATACATGGAGATACGAGAGGGGGAGAGCTTCCAGGAATGTGTATGTTTCCTCAAAATCTGAATCCGACTCACCCGGGAAACCGGTAATGACATCTGCTCCTATACCTGCCAGGAGTATCAGTCTTTTGATCATTCTGACCCTGTCGTCGAAGACCTCTCTCCGGTATCTCCTTCTCATCAGGCCAAGTATTTTGTTGCTGCCACTCTGAAGCGGGATATGGAAATGCGGCAAGATCTTCTTGTTAACAGAAGTCATCGTGATCAGCTCATCAGTAAGAAGATTGGGTTCAACAGATGAGATCCTGTATCTTTCAATGCCAGGTACTTTCAGTAATTCTTTCAGAAGATCAGTAAAATTGTCGCCGGTCGATTTACCAAAATCGCCAATATTTACTCCAGTCAGCACTATCTCCTTTATGCCTCTGTCGGAAATACTGAAAGCTTCATCAATAAGAGTCTGTATTTCAGGGTTTTTACTGCCACCACGGGCCATAGGTATTGTGCAGTATGCACATCCGTAGTCACAGCCGTCTTGTACCTTCAGGAACGACCTGGTCCTGTCACCCGCAGAATATGATGGATTGAAACGGTCCGAAGGCGATAATTCACAGGAGTGTACTTCAGCCTTTATCTTCTTTTGCTGATCTCCAAGATACTTTGTTATATCAAATTTTTCATTTATACCAAGCACAAGGTCAACTCCGGGTATTGATGAAATTTCGTGGGGGTTGAGCTGTGCATAACATCCAACAACGGCTATGAATGCTTCAGGAGACTGATGGATGAATTTTTTTATTGCCTGCCTGCATTTCCTGTCTGCGACATCGGTTACCGAACAGGTATTAATGATGTAAATGTCGGCTTTACTTCCGTGAGAGACTTTTTCAAACTGATCTTCAGGGAGGGACCTGGCAATGGTTGATGTTTCTGCAAAATTGAGCTTACAGCCAAGAGTATGGAATGCTACTTTTTTCTTGTTTCCGTTCATTTTTCTTTTAATACGGGTAGATCAATTCAAGCTGACACATCAGGTATTTCTCTTGGCAGTTCTTTAAATACAGATTAACAAATAAATCCAACCGGGTACACTTCTAAAGAAGCTTACTAGCCAGTTCTGCCAGGAAACTTCTCTCTCCCTTGACAAGGTTGACATGGGCAAAGATATCCTGGTTCTTCATTTTATCAGACAGGTAACTCAAGCCGTTGGATGCAGTGTCGAGGTAAGGGGAATCAATTTGTTCAATATCTCCCGTAAATATCATCTTTGTTCCTTCTCCGGCACGTGTAATTATTGTTTTTATTTCATGAGGAGTAAGATTTTGGGCTTCGTCAACTATGAAGAAGATGCTTGAGAGGCTTCGCCCCCTTATGTATGCAAGAGGAGTGATCACAAGCTTTTCTTCCTTCATCATATCGTTGATTCTGAGGAACTCGGGACTCTGATGGCTGAATTTATGTTTGATAACTGTCAGGTTATCATACAAAGGTTGCATATAGGGATCCATTTTCTCCTTCACATCGCCGGGAAGGAAACCGAGATCGCGGTTTGCAAGCGGAACAATGGGGCGCGCAAGAAATATCTGCTTATATCTTTTATGCTGAGCCAGGGCTGCGGCGAGGGCAAGAAGTGTTTTTCCCGTTCCTGCTTTCCCTGTCAGTGAAACCAGCTGGATCTCCGGATTTGATAAGGCATCGATAGCGAAGGTCTGCTCAGCATTCCTGGGATCGATACCATATGTGGTCTGCTTAATTACCCTGTTTAGTACCTTATTAACAGGATTATAATGGGCCAGTGCGCTTGCTCCGTTATTCTTCATTATAAAGAACTGATGACCCCTCAGATCTGCCTCAATCCTGAATTCTTCAGAATTTACACCTTCGGGTAACTCATATAGCTTGCTTATCAATTCATGATCGACGCCCTCAAGTACCTTGATGCCTTTATACAGGTCGTCAATATTTGCAACCTTATCGTTTTCATAGTCCTGAGCTATGATACCCAGCGATTTAGCCTTCATACGGAGGTTAATATCCTTTGTGATCAGGACAACTGTCTTGTCTTTGTTGGAGGCACAGACATATTCTGCAATAGCCAGAATACGATGATCAGCCGTCCTCTCCGGAAATGACTGGCTGACCTTTTCTGAAAAATCCCTTCCGGTTTCAATATGCAGATTGCCAAGATTCTCTCCAAGCGGTATATTGGCTGTAAGGAGCATATCGCCAGATAACTTGTCCAGTTCCCTGGTGAACTCTCTTGCATGAAAGTTTATCAGATCATTTCCCCTTTTGAATTTATCAAGCTCTTCAAGAACAACTATGGGTATTATTACATCATTTTCCTCGAAATTGTAAATGCATTTATAATCATGCAGAAGAACGTTAGTGTCAATTATGAATAGTTTTTTATTATGTTTTTTCTTCATGTTTAAGTATGTTAAAATCAGCTCGTTGAGTTCAGGCCTATTTCTTTTTTAGGACGGGTAAAATTAACCAAAAAAATAGGATAAATTGCTATCTGATATTAAAGTATGTTATTTTGTATTAAAAATCTGTTTGTTATGGAGCTTTATGAAGGTTTGATTTCGAGACGAAGCATAAGGAAATATTCCAGTGAAAAGATCGATGATCCGAAGATAACAGCTATTGTCAGGGCAGGGATGTATGCCCCTTCCGCCAACAATAAGAGGCCATGGCATTTTATTGTTATCGACGACAGGTCTGTAATGACCAGGATAATGAAATTTCATCCCTATTCAGCAATGCTGGCTGAAGCCAGCCATGTAATTGCAGTTTGTGGAGATGAAAAGCTAGAGAACGGCCCTGGTTATTATAAACTTGATTGCTCGGCTGCAACACAGAATATTTTACTGGCAGCACATGCTCTTGGTCTTGGAGCTGTCTGGCTCGGCATTGAGCCACGCGAACAAAGGATCAACGCTTTAAGCGAGCTTCTCGGGTTACCCGCACATATACATCCTCTTTCTCTCGTCGCTCTTGGTATACCTGTTAATTCCACCTCAAAAATTCCCGACAGGTTTGAACCGCAAAAAATACGAAAAAATAAATGGTAGTACAACGCGAAACGCGAAACAAAAATCCATGACCTACAAAGAAACAATCGAGTTCCTCTATTCCTATCTGCCTGCATATCACAGGATAGGTAAAGCAGCTTATAAAGACAACCTGGATAATACACAGGCCCTGGACGAATATTTTGGACATCCGCACAGGAAATTCAGGAGTATTCATATTGCAGGTACAAATGGGAAAGGCTCTGTGTCGCATATGATGGCTTCAGTTCTGCAGGAAGCAGGGTACAGGACAGGCCTTTATACTTCTCCTCATCTAAAGGATTTCAGGGAGAGGATCAGAGTTAACGGGTCGATGATTCCGGAAGAAGAGGTTATCGGCTTTGTGGAGAAGCATCACATAATAATTGAAAATATTAAACCTTCATTTTTTGAGATGAGTGTTGCCATGGCATTTGATTTTTTTGCCAGGTCCGAAGTTGAAATTGCTGTTGTGGAAGTTGGACTGGGAGGGAGGCTGGATTCAACAAACATCATTTCACCTGTCTTATCGGTTATTACTAATATTGGTCATGATCATATGGATCTTCTAGGTGGAACACTTGAAAAAGTAGCGATCGAGAAAGCCGGAATAATCAAAGAGCATGTTCCTGTAATAATTGGTGAGAAACAGGAGACGATCAGCGACCTTTTTACCGCCAAAGCAAATGAAACAGGATCCGAAATCTGCTTTGCTGAAAGCAATTTCAGTTGCACGATGGAAGATTTTGATATTTTTTCAGGTGGACGGAATTTCATAATAAAGGAGACAGGCAGGAGAGAGACGATTTCAGGATTAACTCCGCTTATCGGGGATTACCAGGGAAAAAACATTACCACACTCTTCCAGGTATTTAAAAGTGTAAAAGATACACTTAATCTGAATGAATGTAATCTTCTGGATGGGATAAGGAATGTTATAAAAAATACAGGTATTCAGGGTCGGTTCCAGATCCTGAATAAGTCTCCGCTTATCATTTGTGACACTGCACACAACCGTGAAGGTCTGGAATATGTTATGAGGCAGATAGCCGGTATTGGTGCCGGAAAGGTTCACATAATAATAGGATTTGTCAGCGATAAGGATCTGTCGTTAGTACTGCCTCTATTTCCGGTGAATGCGGCATATTATTTTACCAGGGCAGCTATTCCCAGGGCCCTGGATGAGCATATCCTGCAATCAAAAGCAGAAGCATATGGGTTGAATGGCAGATGCTATTCAACAGTCGATGAGGCACTTGGAGCAGCTAAATCGGCGGCTTCCGGTTCCGACCTTATTTTTATCGGAGGCAGCACATTTATTGTAGCGGAGATCATATAATTTTTATACTTTTATTTCTCTAAACAATAAATTAATGAAAGTAAAGATTTCGATCACCCTGTTGCTTATTATGCTAATGTCTTTTTCTCTGGCAGCACAACCTGAAAAGAAATTAGTGATACTTCATACCAACGATATGCATTCCAGGCTTACAGGTTTTGCTCCGGAATCATCTTATACCCCGCTTACGGTGAATGATGATAGCACTGTTGGTGGCTTTGCAAGGATTGCATCAATAATTAACAGTGAAAAAGAACAAAATAAATGCACAACTCTGGTTGTTGATGCGGGGGATTTTCTCATGGGAACTCTTTTCCAGGGACTGGAAACGAAAACCGGGTTCCAGCTACGGCTGATGAAGAGCATGGGATATGATATTGCATGTATTGGAAACCATGAGTTTGATTATGGCCCGCAAAAGCTGGCACAGATTATATCCACATCTTCGGAAGGTGGCAAAATACCTATGCTTTTACTGAGTAACGCAGTATTCAGTAAAAAAGATACCGCTGATGATTCGCTTGAAAAATTATTCAGTTCTGGCTTAATAGGAAGGAGATATATACTGGTAAGGGACAGCATCAGGATAGGTTTCTTTTCACTTCTCGGCAAGGAAGCTGTTGATAATGCCGCATTTGCCACCCCGGTTACTTTTTCAAAACAGATTTCCACAGCGAGAAAAATGGTCAAATCTCTGAAAGATGAGAGATGTGATATAATAATTTGTCTTTCACATTCCGGGGTATCTCTTGATAAGCATGATCAATGGGCAGGTGAGGATGTCGAACTTGCTAAAAAAGTCAAAGGGATAAATATAATAGTCAGCGGCCATACTCATACAAAGCTTGTTAAGCCGCTTATTGTGAATGGTGTTCCAATTGCACAAACCGGATCATACACTGAATATGTGGGCAGAATGGCGCTCTCTATTAAAAATGGAAAGGTAAAACTTGACAGCTATTCGCTTATACCTGTCGATGACAGGATTCAGGGAGACAGTAAGACTGACCAGGTTGTTGAAGCGCAGAAAAAGTTAATTGATAAGGACATACTTGAACCTCTTGGAATGGAGTATGACAGGAAAGTGGCAGAGACCAGCTTTTTGCTCGAATGCGATGAGCAAGGCGATTTTAAAAACAGTAATTTAGGTCCGCTTGTTGCAGATGCTATACAAAGCTATGTGAATAATCATATAAAATCCGGAACCGACATAAGTATGGTTGCTGTTGGCGTAATCCGTGATAATATTGTACCCGTATTCCAGACTGCTCCTGACATTTTCAGGGTTATGTCGATGGGAACGGGCAAAGATAATGTCCCGGGTTATCCGCTATCAAAAGTATATGTTACCGGCAAAGAGCTTAAGAGTATTCTTGAGATACTCCGGGCTGCATCCAAAACTCCTTCAAACTATTGTTTTTATTCAGGACTCAGGGCTGAATCAGACCCGGAAAGAGGTCTGCTCAGGAAGATCATTAAAATTGATATAACTCATCCTGACGGCAGCATAACCAATGTAGATTTCTCAAAGAGGAACAAAGCTCTCTATTCAATTACTGCGAACTCTTATATGCTTCAGTTCGTAGGCATTATTAAAAAAATGAGCTTCGGCCTCATTAATGTTGTTCCCAAGGATGCAAACGGGAAAAAGATATCTGACATGGGAAGTGCTATAATTGATATAAATGAGGGGAAGGAGGGATTGCAGGAGGGTAAAGAATGGCTTGCCCTGATGGAATATTTAAGCTCAATGAAAGATACCAATGGAAACGGGATCCCTGATATTGAAAGTAAGTATAAAACTGCTATACAGACTGTTTTCACTGTTAAATCCCGTTAATTCTTCCAGGTATACATTTACAGATCACAGTGAACCAGGTAAGCTACTCTTCTATAGATTTAATACCCGATCATTTAAGATGAAGTTTTTTTATATGTTTGCTGGGTAAATTTCATTTAATGCATGCAAATATCTTTTTCTGGGTAGGATTTCATTTATTTATCTTCCTGATGCTGGCACTGGATCTGGGGATTTTTAACAGGAAGGAACATAAAGTCCCTGTTAAGGAAGCAGTTATCTGGAGTGCTGTCTGGATATTTCTGGCTGTGTTATTTAACTTTTTTATTTATCTGGAATTTGATAAAATTAAAGCTCTTGAATTTTTAACCGGTTATGTGATTGAATACTCGCTTAGCGTCGATAATATTTTCGTTTTTATTCTCATTTTTTCATATTTTGCTGTTGAGGAGAAGTATCAGCATAAGATTTTGTTCTGGGGTATCATCGGTGCTCTTATAATGAGAGGCCTTTTTATTTTTACAGGAGTTGCCCTTATAAACAGATTCCAGTGGATAGTATTGATATTCGGGGCATTCCTTGTCTTTACAGGCATCAGAATGTTGTTTCAAAAAGAGATATCTGTGGATCCAGAAAGAAACGCTATTGTAAGGTTTTCAAGAAAAATAATGCCTGTTTCGGATGAAATCCACGGAGGCCGTCTTTTCATACGCCATGACAGGAAGACATTTGCCACGCCGCTTTTTATTGTACTCCTTATTATTGAGTCATCTGACCTCATATTTGCTTTGGACAGTATACCTGCCATACTGGCTATAAGTAAACATACATTTATAGTATATACTTCAAACATTTTTGCAATTCTTGGATTAAGATCTCTTTATTTTGCCATTGCAGGGATGATGGGATATTTCCGCTTCCTGAAGGTTGGGCTTGCGTTTGTTCTGGCATTTGTCGGACTTAAAATGCTGGCTTCATTTTTTACTTTCGAAATACCAATTGTGCTTTCCCTTGCTATCATAGTATCATTGTTGCTGATCTCTGTTCTTGCATCTGTTTTTATAAAAAAGAAATAGCTCTCCACAAATCGTGAAAATATAATCTGAATTTTACATGAATATATTAAATTTACAGGTTTTGATAAAGGGACCGGAGATTATTACTAAAGTTTCAAAAGGGGGAGATAAATGAATTCACTCAGACAGAGACCACCTACACCATGGCCTTTGCTTATCCTCTTTGCTGTTATTTCGGCGGGCGCAATTTTTATAGGTAAGTTTTATTACCATACTCAGGAAAAACGCGCATTCGAAAGCAATCAGCAGGAACTATCTTCTGTTGCAGATCTTAAAGTCGGACAAATTTTACAATGGCGGCGCGAACGATTATCCGACGGGAATTATTTAAGTCAGAATATATCGTTCAACCGGCGGTTGTCAGATTTTATATCAGACAGTAATAATAAGAAATTAAGATATCTTCTCCTTAACCACCTTAAAACACTTATCGACAATTATGATTACAGATCAGCAGTTTTTGTTGATAAATATGGCAGGGTAAAATTATATTATCCCGATCAGGATACAGTAATAGAAGATTATCTTAAACCACGGCTTTTCAGGATTATCAGAAATGAGAACGTCCAGCTTACTGACTTTCAACAGACAGAAAATGTAAGTTTTGTTCATCTCGATCTTCTTGTACCTATAAGGTCCGTTAATAATAATGATACTACCATTACAGGGCTGCTCATTCTGAGAATTGACCCCCAGGAAGTCCTGTATCCGCTTATCCAGTCGTGGCCAGTTACCAGTAAATCTTCTGAAACTCTTCTCTTCCATCGTGAGGGGGATGAAATTATATATCTGAATGAGCTCAGACACCAGGAAAATACAAATCTTGTTCTAAGGCTACCTGTTGCCCGTGATAAGCTGGTGGCAGCACTGGCTCTTCAGGGAATAAGTGAAACAACAGATGCAGTCGATTACAGGGGGAAACCCGTAATAGCAGCCATGAAGAAGATACCGGATTCACCATGGTACATGGTTGCAAAAGTAGACCGCGATGAAATATTGGTTAAATTAAAAGGGCAGGTGAGTCTTGTTTTGATCATTGTAATACTATTTATTCTGGCTTTGGGTGCCTTACTTGGATTCCTGTGGTGGAATCAGCGTGTCAGGTTCTATAGGGAAAAATATGAAGCTGAGCTTGACCGGCTCGCACTGATCCGGCATTACGATTATATCCTTAAATATGCAAATGACATTATTTTTCTACTCGATAAGGATTATGTGATTATTGAAATAAATGACAAGGCGCTGGAAACACTCCAGTACAGACGAGAAGAACTTATAGGACAGACCATTAAAGTATTATTACCGTCCGATGTCATTGAAGGACTTAATAACGATCTGCGGGTACTTAATGAGGTTGGTTATTCCACTTTCGAGACTGAACAGATCAGAAAAGATGGCAGTGTCCTGCCGATAGAGGTAAGCGCCCGAATGGTTGATATTGAAGGAATTAAATATTACCAGGCAATTTGCCGGGATATTACTGAAAGGAGACGTTCGGAGGAGACACTCAGGGAGAGTGAGGAAAGATTCCGGAAAATATTTGAAGAGAGTCCTTTCTGCATGGTCATGTCGGGTAAGGATATGTGTTTTATTAGGGCAAACAGTGCATTCTGCAATATGATCGGATATACCGAGGATGAGTTGATGGGTCTGACATTTAAAAGCTTCACTCATCCAAATTATATAGGCAATGATGAAGTTTCGTTATTAAGACTTGTTGCCGGGGACATACCTGTTTATCATACTGAAAAACGATATATCAGGAAGGACGGAAAGATTATCTGGGGTTCAACAACAGTAAGTATAATTCGTAACAGTAATGGGGAAGTTCAGTTGTTTCTTGTTATGGTGGAAGATATTACTTCAAGAAGAATTGCAGAGGAAGAGCTGGAAAAATCAATTTCCCTGATGAAGGCAACACTTGAATCTACTGCAGATGGGATACTGGTTGTTGATGCAGAAGGAAAAATTGTTCAGTATAACAAGAAGTTTGCCGAAATGTGGCGTATTCCGGAAGAGATACTTAACACTATGCAGGATGAGGCTGCTCTTCAATATGTTTTAGTCCAGCTTAAATACCCTGATGATTTTATTGATAAAGTTAAACATCTTTATTCTGATAATGAAGCAATTACTGAAGATTTTCTGGAATTCAAAGATGGCAGGTTTTTCGAAAGGTACTCGCAACCCCAGAAAATTGGAGGTAATACAGCAGGCAGGGTCTGGAGCTTCAGGGACATAACTGCACGAAAAAATGTTGAGACTGCATTGATAGCAGCGAAAGAGAAGGCAGAAGAGAGTGACAGATTGAAGACAGCATTTCTGCATAATGTATCGCATGAGATCAGAACACCTATGAATGCTATTTTAGGCTTTTCCACACTTCTCAGTGAACCCGGCCTTTCCAAAACTGACAGGAATCAGTTCACTGAAATAATCTTTCAGAGTGGGAATCAGTTACTCTCAATTATAAATGATATTGTCGATCTCGCAACAATTGAAACCGGACAAGTAAAAGTTAATCTGAAGGAGATAAACCTGCATACTGCTCTTAAAGAACTCAGTGGACAATTCAGTTATAAGGAAAAAGCCAGTAAGATCAACCTCAGTCTTAAAACACACCTGAAAGAGGTAACAATAGTTACAGACAACACCAAGCTTGTTCAGATCTTTTCAAACCTGATCAATAATGCATTCAAATTCACTCAAAAGGGGAAAATTAGTTTTGGTTATGATCTGAAAGATGATTATGTTGAGTTTTTTGTCATAGATACCGGGATAGGAATACCTCCCGAACATCAGTCAAGGATATTTGACAGATTTTACCAGGTCGACAATGCCATTTCCAGACAATATACCGGTACCGGCCTGGGTCTTTCAATCTGCAAAGCATATGTGGAACTCCTGGGAGGGAAAATATGGCTTGTGTCTTCGCCAGGCAAAGGAACGGAGTTTTATTTTACTCTGCCTTATAGAGTTCCGGGCGAAGTTTAATCTCTTAAACCACAGATCTGATTTATTTCAAACTGATCTGGTCGAATAGGATTATCCGGCGGGGAATTTTTTTCCAGTTGTGGATAAGTCTTTGCAGATGACCATTTCAGACTATCTGAATAATTCTTAACTATTTAATTTTAATTTTTTATTGAACAATAGTTCATTGTTTATGGTTGTTATTTATAATTAAACTAAATAAAAATAATTAATTTATTATTGATGATGAAAAAAACAATTTTAATTCTGATCGTGTTATTCTCGATGACTCAGGTATGGTCACAGGATAATGGAAACACCAGAATCCCTGTTATTGGGGAGAAAGCGCCTTCTTTTACCGCAACTACGACAAACGGTAAGATTAATTTTCCTTCTGATTATGGTAAAAGCTGGAAAATTCTATTAAGCCACCCACAGGATTTCACTCCTGTATGTTCTTCGGAACTTCTTGAGCTGGCATATTTACAGGATGACTTCAAAAAAATGAATGTCAAACTTCTTATAGTATCTACAGATAATATTAAAGCACATAAAGACTGGGTAAATGCTTTGGACGAACTGACTTACAAAGGAAGAGGTCCCGTTAAGATAAATTTCCCTCTTGCCGCTGATGATAATTATACTATTTCCAAAGAGTATGGAATGATCCATAAGGGCAGCACTTCTACAAAGGATGTTAGAGCGGTCTTTATAATAGATCCCAGTAACGTAATTCAGGCCATAATTTACTATCCGTTGAATGTTGGCAGGAATATGGATGAGATTAAAAGGACAGTTTTAGCTCTTCAGACCTCAACAGCTGACAAAGTGAGTACTCCTGCAAACTGGCAGGTCGGGGGCGATGTACTTGTTCCGGTTCCCCCGTCATCAGGCTCCGGTAATTCTGATGCACTTCCTGCTGGTTATTACAAGGTAGCATGGTTTATGTTATTTAAGAAGGCAAATGAAACATCATCATTAAGTAACTAATTTGAAGGGGCGGTAATTGTAAATTTAAGCTGGCTATATTTGAAAAAAGGTTAAGAATTCTTAACCTTTTTTTTATTTAAAATATTTCATGAATAACATGTTTATTATCTGCATTCTTTCATAACTTTATTGCTTAATAAGGTTTTTTGACAGAAGAGATTCCTTTTAACTAAAATCTAATATCAATGGAACCACAAATTCACACCTTCCTGGTATGGCTAATTCCGGTAATAATTGTCCTGACAATCTGGGACTCAGTCTGGAAACTTATTGCAATGTGGAAAGCAGCTCAAAATAAGCATCTGGCCTGGTTTATATGCCTTTTTATCTTTAACACGATTGGGATCCTTCCTATTATTTATATTCTTATATACAAGGAAAAACCTGAAAGTGTTTCCCCGGAACCAAAGGAAAATTCAGGAGTCTAGCTGCGACTTGATGTATTTGAATCAATTATATGGGAATCGGATAGATATGTAATAAAGCTCCCTTCTCCTTGGGGACAACCCTTTATTCATATTTATTTGCGGTAAGTTTCATAAAAACACAACGCCAGTGGCGTCAAATTCCAGTATCCACAGTCACGTCTGTGGTAAGCAGGCTCTCCGGCGTTCTGCTTTTAATATAATCTATTTTGAATAAACCTAATTACCAGTATTTCAAAAAATAGGAAAGAAGTGTTTAAAGGGTAGATTAGGAGAGGGGTTTGAGGAGAGTCCATAATAAAGGGATTAGCTTCGCTTTGCTTCGCTGATCCCTTTCGGGGGCCCTTACAACCCAAAAACCGATGCTCCGATTTGACGGGAGTTTCTGAGAGAGACCATTATGACGGGATTAGCTTCGCTTTGCTTCGCTGATCCCTTTCGGGGGCCCTTACAACCCAAA
>CAZGKI010000017.1:0-11867 GCA_964526345.1 uncultured Rikenellaceae bacterium | reverse complement strand
AACCGATGCTCCGACAAGTCGGAGCGAACCGGTTTTATTTTTAAGGTCCTTATTTAAGCGAGCTTAAAACGTCCCTTACAAACAAAACCGGCCCTGCTTACGCAGGATCGGTTTTTGGGTTGTGGGCGATGAGGGATTCGAACCCCCGACCCTCTGCTTGTAAGGCAGATGCTCTGAACCAGCTGAGCTAATCGCCCTTATTTTTTTTGTGGAGAGTGCAAAGATAGATGACATTTTCATTTCTGCAAAAAAACTTTTCATATATAAATTACTCCGGTTTACAACGAGAATTTTGGATTTCCTGTTATCGTCATTTGCCGTTTATAAATAAATATTTTAATCAAAAAATATATGTCATTTATTTTGTTAATACCTGCATTAGTCAAAACATGAATAACTGTAAATGTTCTCATCTGTCCATTTAATCGCCATTTAATGATATTAGGCTTAATTAGTTACAGGAAGCAACCAAAATTATTATTCAAAAGTCCTGTTAATATGTTTAAAACACTTGAAAAATATAGCATTACGGGTGTTTAAAAAATATATATATTCGCTAAATATAGCGATTGAGTAAGAAATTCTGCAGCTCAAAAGGGAAATCTATAACCTGCAGAATTCTATTTATTTGATATATTGAATTTTAAAACGAAACTGGAACTAACTGAACCTGATAAATATGGAACGTAAGAATCCGTTTTCCACAATTTTATTTTACCCGCTAACATTTATTATGATTTTATCCAGAAAATCGGTAAGTCATTTTATGGTCACTCTGAAGAACGGGTCAAATGGTTTATCCCTGGTAAGACAGGGAATCGCTTTAGCACTTTTATTTTCTTTCTCTCTGACAGCAAAGGGGCAGATTGATGGAGATTATCAGACCAGGGCCTCAGGCAATTGGAATGATAATAACACCTGGCAGGTTTACAGTAGTGGCGCCTGGGTAAACTGTGTCATCGGAGATTATCCGGGAGCAGCATCCGGTGCAGGGACTGTATACATCAATGGAAGCAACACTGTTAATGTTACAGCAAATATTGCCAATAACATCGGGAATTTAACCTTTGCAGGAGTCAATGCCTCAAATATTGTACAGTTTTCAGGTGCCTATACTTTAAATATTACCGGTACTATTACCATCAATTTTCCTGCTTCCAATGGAGATAATGGTATATATATTAATTCAGGAATTGTAACTTGTTCTTCTATAACCAGTGTAAATTCGGGGAATAATATCCGCGATTGTAAAGTCGGAATTTCTGATGGTACTCTTACAGTAAACGGTAATATTTCAATGGGTGCCAATGCACTACAAAACGATATTACTTTTTCCGGGGCCGGCACCCTAAATGTAACAGGTAACTTAACCACAGGTCAGCTGACATGTGTTGTAAACAGTACTATCAATATTGGTGGTGCTTTAACACCAACCAACTTTACGGTGGGTAATTCCACTGTTAACTTTAACGGCGGCAATCAGAATATTCCTTTTTATGCATATTATAATCTTTCCGCATCCACAGGAGGAACTAAAACTTTGCCAAATATCAATCTCACTGTTAACGGTAATTTAGATATTTCTAACTCTACTTTGGCTTTTTCTTCTTTAGCGGTGAGAACACTTTCCGTTGCAGGTAATTTATCAGGAAACGGCTCCATTGATATGAGCCCCGGCAACTTTACTCATACACTGAATTTAGGAGGCGTATCAAACTCAATCGGAACATTTATTACCGGAGCAGCTTTAAGTACAGTTAATTATAATAATGCAGGAGATCAGATTATTTTTTCAAGCCCGAATTATAAAAGCCTTAGAATATTAAATGGTGGAGATAAAACGCTTGGTGGTGATATTACCGTGGGAGGGACTCTTACTCTTTCTGACGGTAAAATTGTTCTTGGTCCTTCCAATCTTACTCTAACAAATACAACCGCTGTTGGATCTGTAAATGCCTCCAGGTATATTGTAGCTGAAGGATTGGGGCAGCTAAAAAAAGTATTTGCTGCCGGTGCTACAGGTGCATATATTTTACCTGTTGGAGATGTATTAAATTATTCTCCTGCAAGTATCACTTTTACAGCTAATTCAATACAAAGGACTATAGGCATCAGGGTGACAGATCTGCAACACCCGAATGACGGAACATTAAATGACTTTATTTCAAGATACTGGTCGTTCACCAATGATCAGGCAGGAACTTATACTTATAATGCTTCCTTTACCTATTCCACTACAGCACCCAGCGACTTAACCGGTACTCATGGGAATCTGAGGGTCAACCGGTGGGATGGTTCATCCTGGACACAATATAATACATCAGGAGCAGCACCGATCCTAACAATAACCGGAGTTAATGAGACTACATCTCCTTTGAACAATAGTGAATTTACAGGTCGTGTAAATCCACCTGCTACATATTTCTGGAATCAAACTGGTGTTGTTGCTGATTGGACAACACCTTCCAACTGGACACCTGCCAGGTTATCACCTCAACCAAACGATATTTTAATATTTGATAATAACGGTACTACTACAGCAATAAACTTACCTGCGCAAATAATTGAGAAGTTAATAATATCAAACGGTTCTGATGTTACATTACAGTCTGCAGCAGTAGCTATTTTAACTGTTAATAATGGTACCGGCACTGACCTGATCATTAATTCAGGTAACTCCCTTACTCTTGGAACAAATACCAGTCTCACCCTTACAGCAGCATCTGAAGCCACTCTGGACGGAACATTGTCGGTTAGCGTCGGTAATACGTTTAATACAAACGGAGCAGGAACAGTTACCACAGTTTCAGGTACATTACTTAATTCATGGATTGTTAACAGCACTATAACCGGACTTATTTTCGATGCCGGCGGGATTTATGATCATAACCGTGACGGCGGCACTGTCCCTACAGCCAGTTGGGATGTTGCATCAAATTGTAATCTGACGGGGCTGGCTGCGACAACTCCGGGAGGGTTAACCCAGACATTTGGGAATTTCAATTATAACAGTCCCTATATTATGCCGTTGGGTGCCAACCTAACGATTGACGGCAACCTTACTATCTCGTCAGGAGGGATTAATGGGCAAACCAGGACTATTGACCTGGCAGGAAATTTAACCGGAACAAGTGACCTTTCATTTTCCAGCGGAACATTAAACATTATTGGTAACTTTTCAAATTCCGGGACTTTTACCTGTGGAACGGGTACTGTAAATTATAATGGTACAGCTCAACAGGTTAAGGGGACAACTTACTATAATTTAAGTATTAACGGCGGAGATGTGAAGACCTTTCAGGGTGATGTTACAGTAAACCGTACCCTGTCACTAAATTCTGGAGTATTACAACTTGGCGATTTCGATCTTACTATTGCCAGTACTCTGGCTATTGCCGGTTCTCCCTTTGGTCTGACCAATATGATAGAAACAAATGGGGATGGTCGTCTGATACGTTCAGGAACAATTACAAATCAGAGCTTTAATCAGGTATATCCTGTTGGGAGCGGAGGGTTTTATAATCCATTCATTATAACTGGATTACCTACTACAGCTGCAGCAGCAAGAACACTTTCGGTAGGTGCTGTGCCTGTCAATCCAAATATTCTGACTAATGGAATAAATAAGTACTGGGATATTTCAGCAGTGAATATTAGTACTGCCGCAGGTACTGTTCTTTCATTTCAATACAATGCCGGTGAAGTGGTCGGAGATCCCTTATTATTCCAGCCATATACTGACGGAACAGGCAGCTGGGCATTAGCAACCGGGCCGTCTGCTCCGGGTTCAAACCCAGCAACCTCTACTGGCAGTGCAACGATAACTGGTTTCTGGACAGTAGGTTCCCCGAGTACTTATTATTCATTTCAATCAGGTTTCTGGGATCAGGCAAGTACCTGGACTTTTGATCCGGGTGGGACAACGGGTCCTGGAACAATGGTGCCTGGACCTAACGACAAAGTTGTTATTCTTTCAGGACGTACAGTAACATTACAGGCAGATGATTTTACTCCGAATCTTGATATAACAATCAATAATGGAGGATTCCTCGACCAGGCAACATACGGATTTTTCAGCACACTGGCTGCATTAAGGGGAAGTGGTACTCTGATGCTCTCATCTTCAGCTTTCCCTTCAGCTACTGTAAATACTTTTGTTACCACTGACGGGGGTACAACAGAATATAATAACAGTGGTGCCATGTCGGCCACACAGTCGATCTATTATCATCTTTCAATAAAAACCGCTGGGACAGTAACACAGGTAACTAACATTACCCTGAATGGAAACCTGCATGTTAAACAGGGAACGTTTCAGATTAATGATGCAACACCCAGGAGATTGCAACTCGTCATAAACGGAGACGTTACAGTAGATAATCCGGGTTTGATAGCTGTCGGTACCGGCGGTACAAGAAGTAATCCGGGGCCCATCCCGTCAATTACAGGAAGCACTGGTTCATTCCTGAATTATTATGAGCTGAATTCTCACAGGGTACAGGTATATGGTGATTTTCTAAATAATGGTCACGTTAATTTTTCAAATCTTACCAATCCTGTTTATAACTCATTCCCGGCCAATGGATTTGCGACGATTTATTTCCAGGGTTTAAGTGACAGGGCTCTGACCTGTAACGGACCAACAGATTTCTATAACCTTATCATTGATAAAGGTTCGGATCAGACTTTTAAACTTACAGTAAGCTCTTCGGCTTATTCCAATTTCAGAATATTTGGTGCCAATACTTCGGATGGAAGTATAACACTTCCTGGGAGTCCTGCCGACAATCCAAACATTAAGAAAGCTTTATGGATCAAAAACGGAACTCTTGCTTTGCAGGGACTGGTTGCGATACCATCACTGACTGAAGGTGCAACTGCGGGAGCATATCCAAGCGACTTTTTTATCCCGGCAAATGGTGCCTTATTACTAGACGGTGCCGGTGTTATTATACTCTCGACAGCCGACGATTATACTGAAGTAAATGCAGCTTACGGATTGTCCGGAGGTTCAAATGCAGCATACGGTATTAATACTACCGGTGGCTATAGTGGCATTTCGATACTTGGTAAACTTCAGGTGAACAATGGTTATCTGTCAACACGTGAATCATCCGGTTTACTCTACTGGAGTTATGCTCCGGGACAGTTCATCCTGAATGGCGGTACGGTTGATACAAAGCAGTTCCATAATCCTGAAGGAGGAGCGACCGGTTTGATATCTTTTGTCCAGAACGGAGGTAGTTTTAAACTCAGGGGTCGTTTCAGGAACACAATAAGTTATGTGAACCCGGCTGACCTAGCTAATCCTTCAATAAACACAGCAAGAATTGCGAATGGGATAGACCCTGCTGCAGGGACAGGAACTTTAAGTATTAACAGTAACGCTGCAAATGCGTTCGCTATGGCCGGAGGTACTCTTTCGGTTTATGATGTTTGTAATACGACTGCTGCTCCTCTGGCATTTCTTGTTAACAGCCTGGCTTCAAATATTAACGTTACAGGTGGTACGGTTCAGATCATACCTACAACGGGAACTGTGCTTGCAGATGCCAATTATTTTATAAACAGCACAGCACCTTGTAATAACCTTATTATTAACCGTGTAACCGGAGCAACATCGGTTCAGCTGAACACTAATCCTCTGACTGTACTTAACAACCTTACACTTACATCGGGAGTTCTGATTGCCAACAATATTGATGTTGCTGTAGGTGGTAACTTTGCAATTCAATCCGGAACCACATATACTACAGGAACAAACACAACAATTTTCAATGGTTCAGGTAACCAGACATTTACTGTTAATCTTGCTGCACCACTTTCATTGAATAAGTTAACCATCGATAAAACTGCCGGAACTTCACTCAACTTTTCCGGATCACAAAGTATTATAAATATTGCCAGTGATTTCAGACTGGCATTGGCAACGATGAATGATAATGGGAACACAATTAATATATCAGGTAACGTATATAATTCAGGGATTCATAATGGTACCGGTAAAATAGTTTTGAATGGAACTTCAATACAAAGTATCGATGGGAATGGTATATTTAACCATCTTGAGTTAAGTAACACAAATGCTTCTTCAGCACCTGTTTCCCTGGCAGCTAACTGTACAATTAACGGATCACTGACATTTTTACAGGACAAGCTCTTCAATATAAATACATTCAATTTGAGATTGAATACCGGAGCTTCAATAAATAACGGGGGTCCTTTGAGATATCTCCAGTCAGCCGGAAATGTCGGTGACGGAGGGCTTACCAAAGTCTATACTTCGCCTGCCACATTTATCTTCCCTATAGGTGTTTCAAATTATACACCAGCCTCAATAGGGCTTAGCAATGCTCCGACAACTTATGGATCAATAACAGTGACCCCTGTCAATTTTGCACATCCCAATGTCACAACACCGGGCCGCAGCCTGGGCTATTTCTGGCGAACCAAATCTTCCGGATTTACCCTGGGAAGTGCAACAGTAACTCATGGTTATACATACGCTCAGGCAAATGTTGTAACAGGTGCAGGTATTACAGAAGACGAATATGTAGCTGCAAGATTTAATGTTACAACAAGTACATGGACAAGCGGTACGGTTAATGATGTAGATGAGACTAATAATATAATTGGCGAACCTGGTGCAGGGAACTTTCTCGAGAATGTTTCTTTTATCGATGGAGATTATACTGCCGGGGATAATAATCCTGTCAATCCGTTTGGTGTTCCCCAGATTTTTTACAGCAGGATCAATGGGGCAGCATCAGGCAGCGGACTTTGGAGCGATGTTAATACCTGGTCAACTGATCCGATTTTAAAACACACAGGCGCACCAGCAGTATCAGTTCCGGGCATAAGCGATATAGTTATTATCGGGGGTCTGGACTCTGTATACCTGGCTACTGATAATACATGGCAATATACCACACCTAATGTCGATCCGAGAAGCTGTGCAAGTTTGCAGATAGAAAAAGGTTCAGCTCTTGATATGGGCTACAACCCTGCTTCAAACTTTGGTATAGTGCTTAACTCTCCGGCAGGTAACGGTAATTTCAGACTTTCGACCTCTTCGGCCAGTGGAAGCACATATGTTTTTCCTTCTGGTGATTTCAGTGAGTTTAATGTAAATCTGGGAACGACAGAACTGTACTCAACAAATCCAAACCCAGGTACAACTTACTGGCTGCCAAGTGGCGTTTTGACCTATGGAAATTTGATAATATCACCTCTTGGAGGTTCTAATATTATTTTCCCAAATAACGACCTGACTATCTATGGGAACCTTATAACAAGAGGCCAGAATGCCGATTCCTGGTTCTGTATGACATGGAGTGGCAACTATCCTACTGCACCTACAGTCAGAGTTGCGAAAACAATTACCATTAACGGTAACTTTGATATTCAGGGAGGCTCTTTCGGTTGGTATGGGGGAGGTGGCGGTGGTGCCCAGAATGTAGTGGTGAATGGTAATATCATTGTTGCCCCTGATGCAGGTATTGATGTATGGAGCAGTAATACAAGCCAAAGTCTTTCAATAGGAGGAAGTCTGATTAATAATACTACCGGCGTTCCTTTTAGTGGCTGGTCGACAAGGCATTGTGATTTTGGTCTGGTACCGGTGACATTTTTTGGTAATAACTCAGCATTTGTTACCAATACTATGAACTCACCAAGGACTGTTTTCAGCACTGTTACTGTAAATAAAGGAAACTCACAGAATACTACTCTTACAATTGATATTGGAGGCAACCTTATTACTCCAACGAATAACTGGCTGACATTGCAAAATGGTACTTTGAGATATATGAGAAGTGATCCTGGTACCGATTTTACAATTTCAACAACCACTCCTTTTTCAATTCCTGCCACTGCAGGGTTATATATTAATTTACCAAGTAATTCGGGGAACAGAAATATTCTTATTGGAAACGCGAATAATAATATTGGTGATTTATTATTAAGCGGCAAGCTCACATTAATTAATGGTAATGTTTTTATCGGACCTACCGGTGCTCCTAATTATAATAATGATATTGAGTATACTACAAGTGGTGCATCTGCAATAGAGGTACAGGGAGGTAACCTGGTGGTAAACGGACAGATTCGCCGCGATCCTTTAAATGCCGGAGGTGTCCTTAAGTATTCACAAACAGGTGGTGCAGTTAAAATAAGCGGACAGGCATCGAATGCCACCAACGCCAAATTTGAAGTATTAAACGGGGGAAGCGATTTTACAATGGCTAATGGCACGCTGACAATTGTGCGAGGTAATGGGGCAACAACTACACCATCCTCTCCATTTGGAGATGTATATCTTAGGCCTGAGACAGGTTCTGTTACTGGTGGAACAATCGATTTTTCTCATACAGGAATAAATTCACCTCAAAATTATTTTTTAGATGCCACTGTTCCATTAAATAATATTACTATTTCCGGTTTGACTTCTACAAATTATTCGACAGTCAGATTACTTGTCAGTCAGCTGACAGTTAATGGGAATATGACTATTAATGCCAATAGTATTTTGAATTCCAATAATATTAATATAACTTTTAATGGCAACCTGATTAATACTCCGGGTGCAGGTGGATATATTTACGGAACGAATCTGACTACATTTAGCGCAACAAGCGGAGGTCCGTTCTCCGGGATACAATCCGTAACAGGTGCAACCAATTTCTATGATCTCGTTGTCAGTCCCGGTACTTCACTGACACTTAACAATCCGGCAACAGTAAACAGAAACCTTACTCTCAGCACAGGTACTTTCATCCTTGGTGGTAACCCGGTTACCCTGTTAGGAAATTTTTCAAATAATGCCAGTTATGCAGATAATAACAGTGTCGGAAGTGGAATAAATCTGAATGGAACAGCTCTGCAGATAATTGACGGATTCGGTGCTTATGCAAGACTGACACTCAACAATCCAGCAGGAGCCAGGATTGAAAATAATATTACTCTGCAGGAAGATTTAACCATGACTCTCGGGATACTCGACATAAAGAAAAACCTGGTTACCCTTGGTGTCAACTGCCTCTTACAGGGGGCACCGTTTAATGCAACAAAAATGATTACTTCCGATGGAGTATTCAGTAATGTCGGACTTAGAAAATTCTTCAATCCCGGAGCCACTACTTTTCTTTATCCTATAGGTACTTCAGGAAAATATACCCCTGCATTACTTACAATAACAGCCAGCAGCACAGTTGGTTATGTTCGTATTAACAATATAAACAGCAGGCATCCTGCAGTAATCGATCCTGCCAATGCTCTTGACTATTATTGGGAAGTACAGAGCTCAGGAATTACAGGATTTTCAGGAAATCTGGTTCTTAATTATTTACAGGGCAGTGTTGTTGGTGACGAGCCTAATTATCTGGCCGCCAGATTAATAGTTCCAGGAACATCATGGAGTATTACCAATGGTGTGGACCCCGTATTAAATACAATTACTACCAATTATATAGCTTCCAATAATCTTAGCGGCGAATATACTGCAGGAACAGCATCGGCATTTCCAACGAATGTACCAATTTATACAAGTAATGCTGACGGCAACTGGACCAACCCTGCAATCTGGACCCAGACCGGCGGAGATCCTTATCCTTGTCCTCCGGGCGGACCAAACGGATTCATTGTAAATATAAATCATGAGGTTACGCTGGATGCAAATTACTGTTCAGCTTACCGGATAACCATTAATAATAAACTTAAAGTTACTTCTTCCTTCTATGGACATAATCTTGGTACCGTCTACGGGAGCGGTACTTTGTACCTCGAAAATGGCTCATTCCCGGCAGGTGTGTATACAGCATTTCTGGGATGTTCAAATAACTCGACTGTTGAATATGGAGGTACCGGGACCTATACAATTATAGCTGATCTGTATGACAATATATCAAATATTGTTTTTTCGGGCACAGGCACACGTGTCTTGCCGAATAAAGATCTTACTGTTTGTAATCTATTCAAGATTGATGGTCCGACGGCTGATAACAGCGTCTATAATAAGAAGCTCGTCATTAAGGGATCTTTGGAACGCTATAATACCGGAGTTTTTAAAAGCGGAACCGGTGCCGGAGCATCTGTTTCCTTCGAAGGTACCATCTTACAGAATTTAGGAGGTGCAACAGGCGATTTTACCGGAGTCAATGCATTCAATAATCTTGAAATCAATAATAGTGCAGGCCTCCGGATCAATGATGCCGGCTCAGTTGAAGTAAAAGGTAATTTATTGCTGACCAACGGTTTAATTAATACAGCAGCCAATAGAAAATTAACTATAACAAACTCTATAATTAATTGTGTTATTCCTGCCGGAGGAAGTGTAAATTCATTCGTCGACGGGCCTCTTGTTAAGAATATCAGTCAATACGATAACTTCCTTTATCCTATTGGTATTTATATTGCAGGTCAAGGAAATATTCTTGGGAATAATATTAAATTATCATCAACTCAGACCGGACCACTATTATGGTCTGGCGAATATAAGAGTCCCAATGGAACTTCAGGCAGCTTTACTGCTCCTTTGATGGGAGTTAGTAATCAGGAGTATTATACTGTTAAGGTTGCAGCAGGAAGTCAGGCAATTTTAAATATAAACTGGACACCGTCAAGTGACGTAACACCACTTATTACGGGTGGTTTATCAAACATCAGGCTGGCCAGTTACAATACCGGAACCAGTAGCTGGGTTGAGATACCTACTTCTGCATCAGGAAATAATAATAATGGTACGGCAACTTCGGTCGGACTTGTAACTTCTACAGCTTCAGATGATTATACGCTTGGCTCTATTACGGATCTTAAGCCGCGTGCCAAACTGTCTCCAACAGGGCCTGTTTGCGGAGCTGCCGGAATTCCGGTGTCTTTTACAGCTCCATACGCTATACCTTTTGATTATACTCTTAATTATACTTTAGATGGAGTTCCCCAGGTACCTGTAACCATTACTTCAGGAATGGTACCATATTCATTACCCACACCGACACCGGGAGTATATAAACTTACCGATTTCACTTACAACAGCGGAGGATCAACAGGTGTTGTAGATGCCAGCGCAATTACAGTATATGCTCAGCCCACAGCATCAAACGCAGGGCTTGATCAGACATTATGCGGAATCACCACGGCAGTCCTTAATGGGAACACACCTGTTACAGGTACTGGTCTCTGGAGTATTGTAAGCGGAACAGGTGGCACATTAATTACACCTTCCAGCCCTTCGAGTCAGTTTATTGGTTTGAATGGAGCTTCCTATACTTTGCGCTGGACCATCACGAATGGAACATGCACATCAACAGATGATGTAGTTATTAATTTTACAATCTTACCTGACCCGCCTGCAGCTTCTGCATCTCAAAATTTTTGTGGGGGACCTCGTACTATTGCTGATCTCGTTGCAACACCCCCTGTGGGATGTGTTGTCGACTGGTATAGTGCAGCTTCAGGAGGAGCCTTGTTGCCCTCAGGAACTGTTCTGGTTTCAGGCACTACATATTATGCAGAATCTAACGGAGGCTGTGTCAGTTTAACAAGAACACCGGTTCTGGCTACAATCAATCCAATTCCGACTCCTGGTCTTGTTGGCCCCAACTTAGTTTGCGTTGGATCCACAGGAAATGTTTATAGTACAGAGCCGGGTAAATCTAATTATATATGGACAGTAATCGGGGGCTTTATAACTTCCGGTGGTCTGGGAACAGATCCTACAGCTACAATAACATGGAATATGGCTGGTCCTCAGACCATCAGTGTAAATTATACTGATGCTGGTTGTACTGCAGCTTCTCCTACCGTTTATAATGTAACAGTAACACCGGATAATACCATCTCGCTTACCTCAGCAGCAGGCACCGATAACC
>CAZGKI010000016.1:0-73368 GCA_964526345.1 uncultured Rikenellaceae bacterium | reverse complement strand
GAAAAGCTAAAGGAAAAACTTGGCGTCGATTTCCGGAGATATAAAATTCTGGGAGCATGTAATCCGGCTTATGCCTATAAAGCACTTCAGAAAGAGGATAAAATAGGTGTTATGCTGCCATGCAATGTAATTATTCAGGAAATAACTGAAGGGAAAATAGAAGTAGCTGCTGTCGATCCGGTAGCTTCCATGTCGGCAATTGAAAACCCCGGACTAAGGGATATAGCCGGTGATATTCAGAAAAAATTAAAAAATATGATTAGCATTCTGCAATAATCTTTGTATAATATTTAAAAAATCAGAATTATGAAATACTCGGAAAACAAAGGGCAATCGGACAGTAAGATTCATTACTTCTGTCCGATGAAATGTGAAGGTAATAAAGTATATGATCAACCAGGCAACTGCCCGGTATGTAATATGCACCTCGTGCCGGTGGATGACAGAAATCAGAATAGTGATGATCATCACGGCCATCACAGCCATGGACATCATCATGGACACAACCATTAAAAGGATCAATAATTTAATTTACAAATAGAACAGTAATCCAACGGGTTATTGTATGATCATGAAACATACTGAGATTCAAGATAAGCAGGACAGTAAGGTTGAATATTACTGCCCTATGAAATGCGAGGGTGATAAAGTCTATGACCAACCGGGGGACTGCCCTGTGTGTAATATGCACCTGGTACCGGTAGATAAAGACAAAGCACCTGGAGACCATGATAGTCACAATCATCACCACCATCTGGAGAATACCCAGGCAAGGGATGAGCATCATAATACAGATGATGAGGATAAATATTATTGTACCATGTTATGTGAGGGTGATAAGACTTATCCTGAGCCAGGTGATTGTCCGGTTTGTGGAATGCATTTGCAAAAGCTTGAAACTGTACACCGATCCGGTATTGTATATACCTGTCCCATGCATCCGGAGATAAAAAGTGATGAAACCGGATCCTGCCCTAAATGTGGTATGACCCTGGTGCCTGCAAAAGGAGTTGAAACCAGCGAAGAAGATAAATCTTACAAATTAATGTTGAGAAAATTCAGGATTGCACTGGCCTTAAGTATTCCAGTCTTTATTATTGCAATGTCTGATGTTATACCATTTCTTCATCTGGAGAACCTGGCTCCAAAAAAAGTATGGAACTGGCTGGAATTTATCCTGGCAACTCCTGTTGTCTTCTACTCAGGCGGCATTTTCTTTAAGCGCGGATGGAGTTCAATACGCAGGTGGTCACCAAATATGTGGACCCTGATATCCATCGGAGTAGGATCAGCATATCTGTTCAGTGTTTTTGCGCTCCTGTTTCCCTCCATTTTCCCGGCACAGTTTAAAGATATGCAGGGGAATGTCCATCTCTATTTTGAAGCTTCTGCAATTATAATCGCCCTTGTGCTGATGGGGCAGGTCCTGGAGTTAAGAGCACACGGGAAAACTAATTCCGCCATTAAGGCCCTGTTGAATCTGGTTCCCCCGGTCGCAAGGCTGATCAATAACGGAAAGGAAGAAGAGATTTCTCTTGAACAAGTTAAAGCAGGTGATTTTCTGCGGGTCAAACCAGGTGAAAAGATACCGGTTGACGGAGTAATTACTGAGGGTAATGCAGTCATAGATGAAAGTATGATTACAGGGGAACCAATGCCTGTAGACAAATCGAAAGACGACAAGATAACAGGAGGGACAATTAATGGGAAAACCGTCTTTGAAATGAAAGCAGAAAAAGTAGGAAACGACACCTTGCTGGCGAGAATTATCGAAATGGTCAATGAAGCAAGCAGGTCAAGAGCTCCTATACAGAGACTTGCAGATATTGTGGCAAAATATTTTGTGCAGATCATTGTCGCAATCTCACTGATAACCTTTGCAATATGGGCAATATGGGGGCCCGAACCGGCTTATGTATACGCATTTGTCAATGCTGTGTCGGTTCTTATAATTGCTTGCCCGTGTGCTTTGGGACTGGCAACACCAATTTCAATAATGGTTGGAACGGGCCGGGGGGCACAAATGGGGATCCTTGTGAAAGATGCCCGTGCTATTGAGGAGATGAACAAAGTGGATACTCTTATAATAGATAAAACAGGTACTATAACCGAAGGAAAACCCAGCCTTAAAGGGTATAGATCATTTGGTAAGCTAAGCGATGAGGATGTTTTAATGCTGGCTGCCTCGATTGATGATAATAGCGAGCATCCCCTTGCTGAAGCCATCGTAAAAGGTGCTAAAGAAAAAAAAATCGGCCTGCAGAAGTTAGATAATTTTGAGTCAGTGACAGGGAAAGGAGTTCAGGCTCTTTATAAGAAACAAAAGATCGGACTTGGAAATCACAGGCTAATGGAAGACTTTAAGGCATCCCTGAATGATGAAGAAAAGAAACTGGTGAAGGATTGGCAACTTGAAGGTCAAACTGTAATGTTCCTGCTATTAGAAAGCAAAATTGAAGGTATTGTAGGTGTCTCAGATAAAATCAAGGAAACTTCTGCCAAAGCAATTCATTCGCTGCAAAAAATGGGTGTACAGGTAATCATGATGACCGGTGATAATGAAATTACATCCAAAGCAGTAGCCGGAGAGTTGCACCTCGATGGCTTCGAAGCTGACTGTCTGCCTGACGATAAATACAATAAAATTAAAGAATTACAAAAAGATGGTCATGTAGTAGCTATGGCCGGCGATGGAATAAACGATGCTCCTGCGCTTGCCCTGGCCGACATTGGTATTGCAATGGGAACAGGAACAGATATCGCAATGCAGAGTGCTGAAATAACACTCGTAAAAGGTGATCTGAATGGAATTGCCAATGCAAAGAACCTGAGCAGAGATGTAATGAGGAATATCAAACAAAATTTATTCTTTGCCTTCATTTATAATGTCCTGGGAGTTCCAATTGCAGCCGGAGTTCTTTTTCCTGTATTTGGAATATTGCTCAGTCCAATGATTGCAGCTGCAGCAATGAGCTTTAGCTCTGTTACCGTTATTTCAAATGCATTACGTCTGAGAAAAAAATAAGGGGGGGCTGGATATTCTGGTTTCGTTATTCAGATCCTTCAAATAAAAACAATTGTTTGTCTTCACTATCATCTGTTTCCAGATTCGAGATACTTACTCCGAGCAGTCTTATTCTGAAACTTTCAAGCTTTAGTGACTTCCTTATTTCAGAAACCTCGTGGTGGAGAGTATCAAAATCACGGATATAATTCAGGAGAGTCTTGCTTCGGGTGATCTGCCTGAAATCGGAGAACTTGATCTTCAGGGTAATAGTCCTGCCCGTCACTCCTGCATGCTCCAGTCGTTCCATAAGCTCCTTTTCAACTTTGTAAAGCTCAGCTATTAGTTCAAAACGAGTGGTAAGGTCCTTCTCATAGGTAAGCTCGGTTCCGACTGACTTGCGTTCAGAATCTGTAACAACAGGCCGCTCATCTATACCTCTTACAATATCAAAATAGAATTTTCCAACCTTACCAAAGTTCCTTACAAGAGATGGAAGATCCCATTTTTTGAGGTCCGATCCGTTGTGAATACCCAGCTTATGCATTTTTTCAGCTGTCACTTTACCTATTCCGTAAAACTTCTCAACAGGCAGTTTCTCGATAAACTTCTCCGCTTCTTCGGGAGGTATAAGACACAGACCATCAGGCTTATTAATTTCTGATGCTATTTTAGCGAGAAATTTATTGCAGGATATACCTGCAGACGCAGTCAAACCTGTCCTGTTCCTTATCTCTTTCTTTATATCCCTGGCAATAAGTGTTGCTGATCCTATACCCTTTTTATCGGAGGTGACATCCAGGAAGGCTTCATCTATAGAGAGCGGCTCAACTAAATCGGTATACTCCCTGAAAATTTCAAACACCTTTTCCGACAATTCATTATACCTGTCAAATCTGTGGTGTACAAATATCAATTCAGGGCATAGCTTTTTTGCTGTTACTGAGGGCATTGCAGAATGCACACCATATTTTCTTGCTTCATAACTTGCTGCCGCTACAACATGCCTCTCCCCGCTCCCGCCTACTGCGACAGGTTTTCCTTTCAGCTCCGGATTATCAAGCTGTTCAACTGATGCAAAGAAGGCATCCATGTCTATATGGATTATTTTTCTCATAAAGAAGGTTCGAGGTTCAAAGGTGCCATGGCGCAAAGGTGCAAAGGTGCAAACGTTTTAATCCCTAATGCCACTGAGCCACAGGGCCATCGAGCCTCTGAGCCATTGTACCATTGTACCATTGTACCATTTTTTCCATATATTAGCAAAAATAAATAAAATGAAGGTATTAGGAATAAACTGCAGTCCCAGGAAGGGAGGTAATACTGAAATACTTATAAAAGAAGTTTTTAAATCTCTGGAAGAGAATGGCATAAAGACTGAATTATTCCAGCTGGGAGGCAAAAAACTTAATGGATGTATTGCCTGTATGAAATGCAGGAAAGCAGGTGATGGAAGGTGTCATCAGGAAAACGAGGTTATAAACCAGTGCATAAAAAAGATGGTAAAAGCTGATGCTATAATCATTGGCTCACCAGTCTATTATGCTGATCTCTCAGCCCAGGCCAAAGCTCTGATTGATGTTGCGGGTTATGCCATCAGGGGTGCAGGTAATCCATTAAAAAGAAAGGTTGGTGCTGCAGTAATAGCAGTAAGAAGAGCAGGTGCTATTCATGCTTTAGACTCAATAAATCATTTCTTTTTAATTAATGAGATGATCATCACCGGATCGTCGTACTGGAATCTTGCTCTCGGCAGGGAAAAAGGTGATGTACTGAAGGACGAGGAGGGCATGAAGACCATGAAGGTTCTCGGAGAGAATATGGCATGGCTGATGAAAAGGCTCAAAGGCACAAAGGCGTAATGGCTCAGAGGTCCAGAGGTTAAACCTGAAAACAAAACCTTTAAGACCCCGAGATGTAGCGAATCGACCAGACTGCAAGCCAAAAAAGCCGGTGTTAACCGGCTATTTTTTATTTAGTAAGCTTCTCTTTCGACATAATGTGTATGAAGAAGCTCATGTGACACATGGCTGTTTGGTTTGCCCAGGAAATCCCTGTAGATTGCTATCACTTCCGGATTTTCGTGTGATTTACGCAGAACCATATGTTCATCTTCCGAATAAATTGCTTTCATACGTTTATTCCTGATTTCCAGGCTTGTAGGTATTGGCTGGCCACCACCGCCAATACACCCTCCCGGACAAGCCATTATCTCTATAAAGTGATACGAAGATTTACCCTGCCGTACCAGGCGCATGATCCTGTTTGCATTGGTAAGACCATGAGCTATAGCTACTTTCAGTTCAACACCTTCTAGAAATTTCCAGTCAGGTGTACATCCTTCAATCTTAACGGAAGCCTCCTTCACTCCTTCCATTCCACGGACAGGCATAATATTGAGATTCTTGAACGGAACTTCCCTTCCTGTCACTATTTCGTAAGCAGTACGCAGGGCAGCTTCCATAACACCCCCTGTTGCCCCGAAAATAACGGCAGCACCCGTCGAATCGCCCATGATTGAATCATAATTGGATGGTTCCAGATTAATGAAGTCGATTCCGGCTTGCTTGACCATCACAGCAAGCTCTCTTGTAGTGAGAACATAATCAATATCCTTATAACCACTTGCTCTCATTTCAGGCCTGTCTGCTTCATATTTTTTGGCTGTACACGGCATAATGGAAACTGAAACGATCTTTGAAGGATCGATTTTCTTTATCTGTGCAAAATAAGTTTTTGCCAGTGCGCCAAACATCTGCTGAGGCGATTTACATGTTGAAATATTTGGAAGAAACTCAGGATACTTGTGTTCTACGAATTTGATCCAGGCCGGGGAACATGAAGTGAACATCGGAATAGCAGTCTTTTTATCACCGTCAACCAGCACTTTTTTAAGCCTTGTAAGTAATTCGGTTCCTTCTTCCATAATCGTAAGATCGGCGCTGAAATCAGTATCAAGCACAGAATCAAAGCCCAGCTGCCTGAGTGCCGTAACCATTTTACCAGTGACTCGTTCTCCGGGATCATATCCCAGGTCTTCTCCCAGGGCAACCCTTACAGCAGGTGCTGTTTGCACAACTACATGTTTATCTGTATCATAGATAGCATCCCATACCTGGTCGATATATGTTTTTTCGACAAGCGCTCCGGTAGGACAACGATTTACACATTGTCCGCAGCTGGTGCATACCACATGACTCATCGGCCTTTCATGAAAGGAGGATATCTTCATGTGAGCTCCCTTATTCGATACGGCAATTGCTGTAATATGCTGTAATTCGGCACATGTCCTTACGCAGCGCTGGCAACGGATACACTTGCTGTCATCTTTAATAAATGCCGGTGAAGATCTGTCAATTGTATAAGAATGATCCTCAACAAGGTCGAGAAAAATTGAATCGCCAAAAGCAAATTCATTTGCAAGTGCCTGAAGTTCGCATTTCTGGTTTTTGTAACATTTGGTACAATCCGCTTTATGTTCTGAAAGAAGAAGCTCAACAATATGTTTCCGTGCATTTCTTACTTTCAGCGTGTTTGTATGTATATCCATTCCTTCAGATACTGGCATGGCACAGGCGGCAATAAGCGTTCTGGCTCCTGTCTGTTCAACAACACAAACCCTGCAGTTGCCGGCAACACAAAGATCAGGGTGATTACAAAGTGTAGGGATATTTATATTAAGTTTCTTGGCAGCTTCGAGAACCGTGGTTCCCTTTGGAACCGAAATTCTCTGATTATTTATATTCAGATTTATCATCATTTTTGTAAAATTAATCGGTTAGTAAATGATCTCTTCCCTGAAGTTCTCAACTATTGTTCTGAAAGCATTGCCTACAGATTGTCCGAGACCACATTTAGAAGCGATTTTCATTGTATCGGCAAGTTTGACAAGTTCATTTAGGTAAGTTGTTTTAGCCTCACCCTTTTTAACCTTCTCAACACCTTTCAATAACTGCTGACACCCTACCCTGCATGGTGTACATTGTCCGCATGATTCTTCAGCAAAAAAATCGAGGTAATTGTGAAGAACATTGTACATCGACCGGGAACTGTTGAAGAGTTTCATTGATCCTCCGGTCGGTACACCTTCAAACCCTATAATTGTACTCTGAAACTTCTTTCTTGGAACGCAGAATCCCGAGGCACCTCCTACCTGAACTGCCTTTGTGTCCCCGTCACCGAATTCATTTACAAATTCCTGGACTGTCATACCCAGCTCCAACTCAAATATTCCCGGTGTCGGAGTATCTCCGGAAACTGAAAACACTTTTGAACCGCGTGAGTCTTTGGTCCCCAGCTGATTGAAATTTGCAGCACCATGATGTATGATCATCATAGCTGTAACCAGTGTCTCCACATTATTTATGGAGGTCGGCTTGCCAAATACGCCTGAAGTGGTCGGATAAGGAGGTTTGTTTCTTGGTTCACCGCGACCACCCTCTATCGATTCGAAAAGAGCGCTCTCCTCACCACAGATATATGCTCCGCTGCCAAGACAATAGTTCACCTTAAAATCGTAGCCGATTTCCTGTATAAGTGTATGGAAGGTTCCCAGCTCTTTCATAAGCTTGGGAAGAAGAAACCTGTATTCGCCACGTAAATATACGATACCGTTTCTGGCACCTATGGCTTTACCGGCAATAGCCATTCCTCCGTAAACTTTATATGATACCCTGTCGAGGATCTCCCTGTCTTTGAATGTTCCGGGTTCTCCTTCATCTGCGTTGCAAACAATATATTTCTGGGGTTCTTTTTCAGCAGCTGTATATTTCCATTTCAAACCGGTCGGGAAACCGGCACCTCCGCGTCCTTTCAGACCCGATTCCAGTATTTGTTGTATTATTTCGTCATTTGACATCCTGAAGGCTCTCGTAAGAACCTCCTTTGGATCTGTTTTTTCGAAAATTAAATCAACCTTATTTAGTCCTATATTTTCCATATCGCACAGGATAAAATTATTTTTGTATATAACCTTTAATTATTTCAACTATCTTTTCAGGTGTCAGTTCGGTATAGGGAATTTCGTTTATTAACATCGCCGGAGCTTTATGACACCATCCTATACAGTTGGTTTCTATCAGACTGAACATTTTATCTGATGTGGTCTCCCCTACTTTTATTTTAAGCATGTCTTCAATAATCTGAATAATTTCACCTTTCCCTTTCATTGAACATGTTATTGTCTTACAGACCCTTATAACATATTTGCCCCGAACCTGTGTGTCGAGGAATGTATAAAAGGAAGCTGTCCCGTATACTTCAGCAGCCGAGATATCAAGTTCCCTGGCAACCTCAACCATAGCCTCATCTGTCAGATAATTATGTTTCTCAACAATACCCTGGAGTATAGGCAAAAGACTCTCTTTTGCGCGACCATGCTTGTCGGATAAGTCCTTAACTAGATTTCCTACGTGATACATATCTTAATGTTTTTTAGATAGTTAAATAATATTATTCAATTAAATTTTACAGTTAAAAATTTGTTGTGAATTTAATAACAATACTTATTAAAAAAACCTTATAAAAATCATAATTTATAATTTAGAATGATACTAAAGAAGGAAATATTAATTCTGAATGTCATTTAGTTACATTTTGAAACTATTCAGCAGAAATAAGTTAATATTATTAAGTAAGTAAGAGTTTTCAGTATAATGCCTGTTATAAAGGTCATTTTTCAGAAATTAACCAACATAGAATTGGTACCTAAACCCATTAAGGATTTTTGAATATAAAAAATTCTTACTATCTTGGAAAAAGATGGTTTATTTCCTCCTGATAAAAATAACAGGGCGACGCACCTGATCCTGAAATGGGAGTTTAATGAGCTATTATAACTATAATTAATTTTAGATTAGATATGAAAGAGATCCTCCAGCGAAAATTAATTGAAATAGGGACCTATAGTCTTACAACAGGCAAGATAGTTACTATCCTGGCAATAATCCTGGGAGTCTGGATTTTTCTCAAAGTATTCAAAGTTTTACTCAGACGAAACAGGATATTGAGAATAAGGGAAACAAGGCAATTTGCACTTTATCAGATAATAAAATACCTGATAATTATTATTGTTTCACTTGTATCACTTAATTTACTTGGTGTTGATGTCAAAGTTATGCTTGCCGGTTCTGCTGCATTACTTGTCGGTATAGGTCTCGGACTGCAAAATCTCTTTAACGATTTTGTTTCAGGTGTAATAATCTTACTCGATGCTTCGGTAAAAGTGAATGATATTATTGAGGTAGGGGGACTCTTTTGCAAGGTTCAGAAAATAAACATACGCACTACGTTAGTCCTGTCTCGTGATGACAAATACATAATCCTTCCCAATTCAGCCCTTACTGGCAGTCAACTGATCAACTGGACTCTTCAACATGAAACATCGAGATTTGAAATAAAGGTAGGTGTTGATTATTCCACTGATGTTCACCTGGCAATGAAAATATTACAGGAAGTGGCTGCGGAACATCCTTTAATATTAAAAGATCCAAAACCGTTTGTCAGGCTTTTTGATTTTGGTAATTCTTCAATTGACCTTGTTTTACTTTTTTGGTCAGATGAGGTATTCAGGGTAGAAAATATTAAAAGCGAAATGCGAATTAAGATATTTGACAGGTTTGCAGAGAATGGTATAACAATTCCATTTCCTCAGAGGGTTGTTCATCTTAAAAAATAAATAATTACAATTTAAAACTATATATTCACCAATGTTCAGAATCAGAAAAATTGAAAATCCATACCTTGAATCTAATCTTCATGCCATGAATCAGGTTAAAAGCATTCTTTCAAGGCAGTTTCCTGATCTCTGGCAGGAAAAAATAGATATACTTGACGAACAGCTTGTTAATCACCTAAAATTTAAATACAATTCAACACTACTGATAGCGGAAAACATAAACGATACTTTACTTGGATTTGCGCTGATTAAATTTATGCCAAACCTCAGATTCTGTTATCTCGATTATATTGCTACATCTCCCGGTAAAACATCGTCGGGATCAGGAGGGGCTCTGTACCAGAGAATCCGGGAAGAGGCAACAGCTTTGGGAGCCATTGGTATTTTTTTAGAGTGCCTTCCGGATGATCCAGCCCTGTGCAAAGACCAGACCTACATTGAGCAAAACAAAAAGCGACTTGCATTTTATGAGCGATTTGGGGCAAGACCAATTATAAACACAAAATATGAAACTCCTGTAAAACCAGGAAATGATTGTCCCCCATATCTTGTCTTTGATGGCCTGGGTGCAATCGATTCATTACCAAAGAACAAGACCAGAAAGATCGTGAAAGCTATTCTGGAAAGAATATATGGAGATTACTGCCCCGAAGAATATATAAGGAAAGTGGTAAATAGCATTAATGACGATCCTGTTACATTACGTCCTTTCAGATATCATAAGATAATCAGGCCAAAAAAATTCATTCCATATACGGCAGAGAAAAACAAAATAGTATTGATCATTAATGACAAACATGCAATCCATAATATTCATCAGAGAGGATATGTCGAATCACCTGTCAGGATCCCCATAATAAAGGCAGAACTTGAAAAGACAGGATTATTCCGGCAGGAGAAAGCAACTGAATTTCCGGAATCATATATCCTGGGCATTCATCACAGAGGTTATTATCAATATTTCAAAAAGGTATGCAGTAACCTGCCACCGGGGAAGTCTGTATACCCGTATGTTTTTCCGATCCGGAATTCCTCACGTCCACCCAAAGAGCTTTCTGTAAGGGCAGGTTATTATTGCATTGATTCTTTCACTCCACTTAATATAAACGCTTTTCTGGCCGCAAAAATGGGCGTTAACTGTACACTCACAGCAGCTAATCATATATTATCGGGAGCAAATGCTGCTTATGTTCTTACGCGTCCGCCAGGACATCATGCTGAAAAATTCGTATTCGGAGGATTTTGTTATTTTAATAATAATGCCATTGCTGCCAACCTGCTCAGCCGTTTTGGCAAGGTGGCTATTCTTGACATTGATTACCACCATGGTAATGGACAGCAACAAATATTCTATGAAAGAAATGATGTATTAACCGTCTCCATACATGGTCACCCATCTTTTGCTTATCCCTATTTTTCAGGTTTCCGTGAAGAAAAAGGAGAAGCCGCCGGAGAAGGATTTAATATAAATTACCCGCTGGAAGAAATCATTAACGGACTTCAGTACAGGAAGATACTTGCCAGTGCATTATCACATATAAAAAGTTACAAACCTTCCTTCCTGGTTGTAGCTTTAGGCCTTGATACAGCTAAACGCGACCCGACAGGAACATGGTCACTGGTTGCAGCTGATTTTGAAAATAACGGTATGATGATCGGGGAGTTGAAGCTTCCTACCCTTGTTGTACAGGAAGGAGGCTATAAGACTCAAACCATCGGCATCAATGCAAAAGCATTTTTCGAGGGATTTGCCCGGACTCATCTGACAACAAACGCCCGGAACAATAAGAATTTGGTATAAATTACCAGGCAGATATGAAGAATGCCATCTGTGTGATCAGCGGGAAACAGCTATCTGATCTTCCATCCATTTATACCATAACTCCAGTCCGTCGCCCCTTGTGCATGATATTTCAAACAATGGTACCTGTCCGTTTATATTTTGCAGATCCTCTTTAAAACTGTTCATACTGAAGTTTGTATAAGGGATCAGATCAATCTTATTCAGCAACACTGCCTTTGCTTCCCTGAAAAGCATAGGATATTTCCCGGGTTTATCGTCCCCTTCGGTAGTGCTGACCACTGCAATCTTAAAGGTCTCACCCAGATCAAACTGCGAAGGGCAGATAAGGTTACCAACATTTTCGACGAAAAGAATATCAAGCAGATCAAGATCAAATGAAGGAAGTACTTTTGAGATGCTGTGCGAGTCGAGATGGCAGCCGCCTTCAGTATTTATTACAACGATAGGAATGTTATATTTCTCCAGGCGTCTTGCATCCCTGTCGGTCGTTATATCACCTTCAATAACACCTATCCTTAATTTTGGAACAAATTCCTCGCAAGTACGTTCCAGAAGGGTCGTCTTCCCGGCGCCTGGTGAACTTATTATATTAACCATTATCACATTCTTCGAAGCAATCAGCATTCTCACTTCTTCAGCTTTATTCTGGTTCCTGTCCAGGATATTCCTCATTATTTTTATTTCCATAATTATTCTCCTTCTATACTTTTAACAAATAACTCTTTCCCCTGTAAAATTTTAAGATCTGTTGAACCACAATTGTTACATGCGAACCTGTTCTCTTTCACATCAAAGTTATAACCACAAATAGTGCATTCCATTCTTACCGAAAGTATCTCTATTGAGAGTGATGCATTCTGCGCCAGTGTATCCCGTACACACTCACTGAATGCAAATTCAAAAATTTCGGGCACAATCTGCACCAGCTGGCCAAAGCTGATATTGACACCCGTCACTTTTGTGAGGTTACCCTGCTTTGCCGTTTCGAGCACGATGGCAGTAAGATCTTCAGCAATTTTTAGTTCATGCATAGTATAATATTCAGCAAATCCTTGGAAGCTGCAATCCTGAAGGCATTTCAAGGATACGTTTACCTCCGGCAAAAGTATTTAAAATTACCATGTTCCGTGAATTTTCTTTTATCTCCCCGATTATCTGAGATTGTTTCCCATGAGGATCAGCTCTCATCGCCTCAAGGACTCTCTTCTCTTCGCCGTTGCCGGTTACCACAAGAACCTTTCCTTCATTGGCAAGGTATAACGGATCAAATCCAAGCATTTCGCATAATCCTTTTACGGGGTCATCTACAGGGATTGATACCTCATTAATCTCAATACCTGAGCCGATCATTCCTGCAAGTTCATTTAATACTGTGCCCAGCCCGCCTCTGGTCAGGTCGCGCATGAAAAGGATCTTTTCACTGCTGGTCATAATACTCTTTATCAATGTATTAAGAGATGCACAATCGGAAACGACAGGAGTACTGAAACTAAGGTTTTTACGGGCTCCCAACACTGCCAGCGCATGATTTCCGACAGGACCGTTAATAATGATCTTATCGCCGGGCTTAATACGCTCTCCTGTACTGATATGTTTTCTTCCATCGGGAAGGATACCAGTGCCGGAGGTCGTTATAAAAATCTTATCGCATTTTCCCTTTTCAACAACTTTAGTATCACCGGTAATTATCTTTACTCCTGCTCTTTCAGCTTCTTCAGCCATCGATTCAGTAATCTTTATGAGGTCAGCAAGAGGAAATCCCTCCTCAATAATGAAAGCCGCTGCCATATATTTCGGTATTGCTCCTGATACGGCAATGTCGTTAACAGTTCCGCATACTGCCAGCTTTCCAATGTTGCCTCCCGGGAAAAAAACAGGATCAACCACATATGAATCAGTTGTTAATGCAAGAGTAACACCTGAATTATCTGTAAGAGCCGAATCAGTTAAAGGTTCAGCGATGCCAAAACTTTTTATAAATATCTCTTTAATGAGCCGGTGTGTGTGCCTGCCTCCTGAACCCTGATTCAGAGTAATAATTTCATTCATCCTTCCTGTATTTATACCAGGTGTTACAAGCACCTTCATTTGAAACCATGCATGCACCCACAGGATTATCAGGTGTGCAAACCAGCGGGAAGAGCGGACAATCATCCGGTCTCTTCATCCCTCTAAGTATTTCGCCGCAGATACATGAGCCATCATCTTCAATGCTCCTGATATCCGATGTAATTAACTTTCCTGCATCAAATCTGTCAAATTCTTTTCGCAGCTTTAATCCGCTGCCTTTAATAATGCCTATTCCGCGCCAGTAAGCATCACATGGTTCAAAAATCCTTTTCAGGTATTCAAGTGCAATCAGGTTCCCTGACCTGGTTACCGCCCTGTTATACTGAATTTCGACCTGCGGAGTCTTATTGTTAATTTGCTGAACCAGCATCATTATTGATTGTAAAATATCGATTGGCTCGAAGCCTGTAATTACACATCCGAGGTTATATCTATCGGGAATGAAGTCGAATATGGAAGAACCTGTAACAGCCGCAACATGTCCGGGACATATAAAACCATTTATTTTAACACCCTCATTAAGAATAGCTTCCATGGCCGGAGGCATAACTTTATGAGCGCTCAAAATGTAAAAATTATTGAACTTATCCATATTTGCCTGTTGTACAGTTACAGCTGTACCGGGTGCAGTTGTCTCAAATCCGATAGCCAGGAATACTATATTCTTGCCAGGATTTTTACGTGCAATATCCAGTGCTTCAAGAGCTGAGAAGACTATCCTTATATCTGCCCCTTCAGATTTCTCTTTTTCCAGGGAAGAAAATGATCCCGGCACTCTAATGAGATCCCCGAAAGTGGTTAAGATCGTATTTTCCATCCTGCATAATACAACAGCCTTATCGATAAAATCTCTTCCTGTAACGCATACAGGGCAGCCTGGACCTGAGATAAGACTAATATTCCCGGGAAGCAGAGATGGGATACCAAACCGGTGTATGGCACTCGTATGTCCGCCGCAAACTTCCATAAAGGCCAGATCCTGTACTGCTGATTCCCTGATTCTGACGGCCAGCTTCCTTATCAGGACTTCATCCCTGTATTCGTCAATATATTTCACTTTTTCAGAAATTTATCTGATCATTCATCTCGTTCAATAATCTCATTGTCTCATTCGCATCTTCTTCACTTATTTTCTGAATAGCAAAGCCTGCGTGAAGAAGGATATAATCGCCAGGTTTGGCATCTTCTATCATCTGCAATCCTGCCTTAAAAAGAGTACCACCGACGGAAACTTCCGCCATATCTCCTTCCACAGATATTATTTTGGCTGGCATACTCAGGCACATGATTCCCTTATTTTTGATGCAATTACTAACTGACCAAGTGATATACCTCCGTCGTTTGCCGGGACGAAGACATTGGAAAACACCTTAAAACCATTGTAACCAAGCAGGTAAGCAGTCTTTTCAAGAAGGTATTTGTTTTGAAATACTCCTCCGGACAATACAATGTCGTCAGGACCATTCTTATCCCTTATTTGCCTGGATATATCAAGAATGGCCTGTGCGATAGTGTTATGAAATTTTGCTGAGATAACAGCAATTTTTTCTTTTCCAAGATCTTCTATTATACTTCTGAGTGTTTCAGAAAAAATTAATGTTCCATTTGCCGTAAAGGGATAAAACTCATCTGTCTCACAATTTATTGCAGATTCAAGCCGCATAGGTGCCTCCGAATCAAATGAAGCAACCTGACACAGGCCAAGGAGTGCTGACACTGCATCAAAAAGACGGCCTGCACCTGAGGTTAGAGGCGAATTGGTATCTGAGACGATCATCTCTTTGATAAGCTGCAGGTCATTTCCATCAACTGATCTGAATAGCGGAACAGATTGATAATCAAAATTATCTCCAAAATATTTAAATAAGTAAGAGAACGCCATCCGCCATGGTTCCTGTATTGCTTTGTCTCCACCCGGCATCGGAACATAGTCAAAATGTGCGAATCGCTCAAAATCTTTCAGTCCTGCCAGAAGAAATTCGCCACCCCAGATATTACCGTCTGTACCATACCCGGTACCGTCGAAGCAGATGCCTGTAACTTTTTCGTTAAGTCCGTATTCTGCCATGCAAGAAGCAATATGGGCATGATGATGCTGTATCCTGGTAAGAGGAATTCCTGATTTCTGCCCGAGCATTTCACCATAGAATGTCGAAAGGTAATCAGGATGAAGATCACAGGCAACATATGAGGGTTCAAACCTGAAGAGTCGTGAAAACCTGTCAATTGCCTCTGTATAAAAATTATAAACCGGACTGTTTTTAAGATCTCCTATGTACTGACTTAATATTGCCTGGTGTTCCTTACCTATACAGAAGCTGTTTTTCTGTTCGGCACCCAGAGCAATAATACCCTCTACATTATGATCAAGATCAAGGGGACGCGGAACAAATCCCCTCGAGCGGCGGATAAAAGAAGATTTCCGGTTTATGATCCTAATCACTGAATCATCAGTCCTGTTAATTATCTGCCTATTATAGCTGAGAAGGGAGTCGGCTACATTCTTCAATTGTTCCTCAGCAGTAATATCGTCAATAATAATCGGGTCATCCGAGATATTCCCGCTGGTGAGAACAACAGCAGGAGATGAAAGAGTTTTGAACAGCATGTAGTGTATCGGCATATATGGAAGAAGTGTGCCTGTTGTGTTAAGTCCGTTACTTACTGAAAATGATAATTCCTTTTTTTGCCTGAGGATTACTACAGGCCTCTGCCAGGAAACCAGCTCTCTTTCTTCCTCAGGATCAACAGTACAATATTCTTTTACAACTGAAAGATCCCTGAACATGACTGCAAAAGGTTTGGAATCGCGTTGCTTTCTTCTTCTGAGCTCTTCAACAGCCTCATTGTTCAGAGCATCGCACATAAGGAAATAACCTCCCAGCCCCTTGATGGCCACTGTTTTGCCTGAGCCTACCTGAAAAGAGACCTCCTCTAAAATCTCTTTCAGTGAAAAGAGGATTTTGTTTGAATCCCTGTAACGGTAAACCGGTCCGCAGTTATTGCATGCAATGGGTTGAGCATGAAATCGTCTGTCATTAACATTATTATATTCTGATGCACATTTTTCGCACATTGTAAAGCTCTTCATACTGGTCCTTGGCCTGTCGTAAGGAAGATCCTCAATTATTGTAAACCTGGGACCGCAATTTGTACAATTTGTAAACGGGTAATCAATCCGCGCCGGATCTTTCTCAATATCAACGAGACAATCATTGCAGACAGCAATGTCCGGACTGACTTCAGTTATCTTATTATCAATTGATTCGCTCTCGGTTATTTTAAAAGAATCATAGCCGGAGAGTTGAGTTTCATTTATTTCAATTGATTTTATCTGCGATGCCGCAGGAGCATAAAGAAGGATATCATTTCTGAAATGATCAACAGCGGCGAGGTCTCCCTGCACGGTAACAGATATGCCATCGCTCCTGTTATCAACCTCACCCAGTAAACCATGTTTTTCTGCAAGTCTGAAAATAAAAGGGCGGAATCCCACCCCCTGCACCAGACCTCTGATCAATATTTTATATCCTTGTATAATAGCTCCAGGTTTTTCAATCCGTCCGCTTTCATCTGCTTGTGAACATAGTATATCACGCTTTCGAGCTCATCGCACAGGTTCACATTATTTACTATGACATCGGCGGGGACTTTCAGCAGGACAGGCGCAAAATTTACTATACCTTTAATTCCGTGCCTGACCAGTTCATCAGTAACCTCCTGGGCCGAAATCTCAGGAACGGCTAAAATAGCCACCTTCACCCTGAACCTTTCTATGATCTCCTTTAACCTCGCCATGGAATAAACAGTGATTCCCGCTCTGGCTTTCTGCTTGAAAGGATCTATGTCAAATGTTGCCACAATATTCATACTCCGCTGGACAAATTTTCCATATTTAGCCAGGGCAATACCAAGGTTTCCCATGCCAATAACAACTATATTATGGTCCTTATTGCGATGGAAAATGTTTTCCATAACCACAAGTAGCTCCTTTATTTCGTATCCACCCCTCTTGTTTCCCTTGATATTAAATTCTGAAAAGTCTTTCCTGACCTGCTCGGATGTTACGCCAGTCTCATTTGCAAGAGTATAAGAAAACACTTTTTCTACACCCATCATTTTAAGTCTTGCAAGGCATGCACGATAAAGAAATATCCTTTTAAGACTGTTTTTTATTACGTATTTTGTGATTTGTTTCACATCAATTCTAATTATTATTTTGCTTTTGCAAGTTAAAAAAATATTTTTTATTAAAAAAACTATTTTTTATAATATTGATATACAATTATTTAAACATAATGTTAATAAACTAACAATAAATAAATGTATTTTTTCATTGTCATTTTATTTGCATGAATCTATTTTTATATGTGAATATCATCACATAAATGCACTATTTAATTATAGATAAGGATAATTGGGAAGAGAGTCTCGAAAAGTTACTTGAGTCACATTCTGTTTTTGCAAGTGTCGAAAATGAATTCGGCCAGGATTATGAACTGATCAGGGCTCAGGATATTCCATCAATAATATACAACAAACCTAAACCGGCAACGCCATTAAAGAACTTCTTTCTTCCTGTTAAAGAAAATGTAACATCCGACAGGATTAATGAAAAACCCAGAATAATATTAGGTGTTCCCAATTGTGATATTGAGGCCCTCTCTCTCCTTGATGAAATATACCTCGACACTCAATTTAATGATATTCTTTATAGAAATCGTCGTGAAAATACATTGATTATATCTTCTGATTGTTTTGGAATCCAGGATCATTGCCATTGTATGTCATACAACATAAAACCATGGTCATCAGCAAAAGCTGATCTGGCTGTACTTGGTATCGATGGTAAGATTATACTGAGAATAATAAGCCGGAAGGGAGAGGAATTTTCTACTCTTATTACATCTGCACAACCTCTTGATGATGACAATATAATTTCATTAATTGAAAAGGAGCATCATTCTACCGAATCGAAACTTGCTGCAACAAATAAAGGATTGCCTGATTATCAGACTACAGGAAGACTTGTTTCGGATGCCGGGGATGAGATCTGGAAGAAGTTTTCTTCCAGTTGCGTTTCATGCGGAGCCTGTACAACAATATGCCCTACATGTACATGTTTTCTGCTGATCGATAAACCCGGCTTTGAAAAGGTCAAACAGGTTGACGCATGTCAATACCCTGGATTTGAGAGGGTTGCTGGTGGAGAAGATGCGCTCTTTAAACTTCATAACCGTTTCAGGAACAGATACATGTGTAAATATGTATGGAAACCTGAGAAATTCAAATCCATAGCCTGCACAGGGTGTGGCAGATGTATTGAAGCATGCATAGGTAAAATAAACAAGAATGAAATTTTCATGGAACTTGTAAAATGAGCAGTAATGCTGAATAACAAGAATATATATAAACCGTTAAGAGCAAAGCTGACAAAGGTTATCGAGGAATCTCCCCTCATAAAAACCTTTGTTCTTGTACCGGAAAAAGAGTTTTCATTTAAAACTGGCCAGTTTATTGAATTATCAGTTGACGGCGTTGGAGAGGCTCCGTTTACTCCATCCTCATCTCCTCTTATATCAGATAAGCTGGAAGTGACGGTAATGAAAACAGGATATGTAACTGAATATATGCATAACCTGGCTCCGGGAGCCTTAATGGGGATCAGAGGACCATACGGAAGGGGTTATCCCGTCGAAAAGTTTTTTGGGAAAGAGGTACTGATATTAGGTGGCGGGTGTGGTTTTGCCCCGATACGTTCCCTGCTATACAATTTAATAGCCATATCCGATAAGCTTAGAAAAGTAACGTTATGTTACGGGTCAAAGACACCTGAAGATTGTATCTACAAACCCTATATCAACGAATTAAGACAGACACCCAAATTTGAGGTGCTGAGAAGTGTAGACAAAGCCGAGGGAAACTGGAATGAAAGAGTTGGCGTTGTGACCATCCTTCTGGATGACGTAAAAGTTGATATAGAGAATTCTGTGGCTGTGGTATGCGGCCCTCCTGTAATGATGAAATTCGGGACAAAAAAGTTACTGGAAATGGGGTACCCTGAGCACGACATTTACCTGTCGATGGAAAAAAACATGTCGTGCGGTCTTGGAAAATGCGGACACTGTATGATGGGTGAATTCTTCGTTTGCAAAGACGGACCAGTATTTACATATGATGAAATAAAAGATCAACCTGATATCTGGAACTGATATGGCTCAAATGATTCTGATCGATATGATAAAACTACGAAATGCTATGGTTGAAGATTCAACTCTGCAACTTCCGGAAGGTTTATTCTATAAATCAGATAACGATAACGGATTAAAGACGATACGGGAGCTTGCTGTCTTCAGATTTACCTGCAGGAAATGCGAAGATGCTCCATGTATTGCTGTTTGCCCGGCAGATGCTCTTGAGAAGGATAAAGATGGAATCATCACACGGCACACTAATCTTTGCATATCGTGTAAATCGTGTGTAACCATCTGCCCTTTTGGCACTATGATGACAGATTTCTTTAAACATCACAGGAATAAGGACCTTCTGTACGACTTAACTGATCAGGGAGAACTTGACAAGTTCATTCAGGCATGCCCTGTCGGGTCAGTAACCATGGTTAATTCCGGTGAATCGCCCCAAGAGAATATTTATGCTTTAAATGAGAATATCCTGGTAAAGGATTATTTATACACCTCTGAAAAACTGTAACTTACACTACTATGGCAGTCGATATTTTTTATTTTCTTGTCTTCCCTGGATTTTTGTTTGCCGCAATCACGGGGGCGTTCCTATCATGGTTCGACAGGAAAATTACTGCCAGAGTCCAGTTCAGGAAGGGTCCTCCACTGTTGCAACCATTTTATGACTTTTTCAAATTACTGCTTGTTAAAGAGACAATATTACCAAAATATGGATCGCCGGTTATTTTTCTTCTCGCTCCTGTGTTTGCAATATTCGGAGCCACCATGGCAGGAGTCTTTATCCTGTTACCATTATTTAACATAACGACCGGTTTCAGGGGCGACCTGCTTGTAATATTCTACCTCCTAACAATCCCTTCATTTTCATATATAATTGGTTCTCTGGCCTCAGGAAATCCGCTTGCAGCTGTTGGAGGATCAAGGGAAATGAAGCTGATCCTCAGCTACGAACTTACTTTTCTTCTTGTCATCGCAGGAATTATAATGAAATGCGGTCAGCAGTTCGATCTTAATTCAATAATTAAGGCCCAGCAGGATGGCTCGCCCTTCATTGGGAGCATATCAGGAGTAATATTATTTATAGTTGGCATATTCTGCATCCAGGCTAAGCTGGCACTCGTTCCTTTCGACATGCCTGAGGCAGAAGCCGAAATCACGGAAGGGATCTTTATCGAATATTCAGGCCCTCCATATGCGCTTATAAAAGCTACTAAATACATAATGTTCTTTATACTTCCCTCCTTCATTATTGCACTCCTGTTGAACGGTTTCAGACTTGAGGGGATAAACATATTGTGGGCATTGCTTAAAGTGATCGGGATAGTGCTTCTGCTTACACTTATCAGAAACACCAGCCCAAGGGTCAAAATAAAACAGGCTATGAATTTCTTCCTTATTTGGATGAACTTGTTTGCTATAATAGCGCTTATACTGATTGCATTTGGATACTAAATAGTTATAGTTGTGGGTTTTAAAGATTATTGTTTCAAAAAGTCTCTCTGGGTATTCCACTTCGGCGGAGCATCCTGCAACAATTGCGATATTGAGATCCTCGACTGCCTCACTCCCAGGCACGACCTGGAAAGGTTCGGGATTCTTCTTGTTGGCAGCATAAGGCATGCAGACGTTCTTCTGGTTAACGGATCAATTAACAGGCGGGATAAGGAGAGGCTTATTGAAATATATAACCAGGCACCAAAACCTGTACTGGTTGTAGCTATTGGTGCATGCGGCTGCACCGGGGGAATATTTGCAGAAGGAAATACATTCGCTGGTCCTGTCGACAAGATAATTCCTGTAGATGCATATATCCCCGGATGTCCTCCCAAACCCGAGGCTATTATAGCAGGGATTGTGAAGCTGGTGGGGAAGAAGTAGGTTCAAGGTTCAAGAAGAAGATTGAGAAAACAGACAAATGGATACAAATACGATCATAGAGCAATTTAAAAAGAGATTCAGTTCTGAAATCCTTGAAGTTACGGTTAAGAGCCCCAAAAGGGCATCAATAACTGTCAGACCGGAAAAGATTGTAAGCATTTCAGAATATTTATATAAGGAAGCTGAATTAAGGTTTATAATAGCTTCAGCTTTGCATACAAGGAAAGGATTTGAGATACATTATCATTTCAGCAAAGATGCTGTGGGACTTATACTTAACATTCATGTTATCCTGGATAAAATAAATCCTCAGATTGAGTCTCTGTCGAACATGTTCAATGCATCGAACTGGATAGAGAGAGAGATGCATGAATTGTTAGGGATCGATTTCATCAATCATCCTAACCAGGAAAAGTTGATATCGGAAGGTAACTGGGCTGAAGGAGTGTACCCTTACAGAAAAGAGTTTAAATAATTGAAAGAATGAGCAAAAAAACTCTCATACCTATCGGACCTTATCATCCTCTGCAGGAGGAACCTGAACTCTTTAAACTCTATTGCGACGGAGAAATAGTTAAGGATATTAAATGGGAGACCGGGTACAATCACAGGGGTATTGAAAAGCTAAGTGAATCAAAGACTTACGAACAGGTTTTCTTCCTGGTGGAACGAGTATGCGGTATATGCTCAACTTCCCATCCATTTGCATTTGCCAATGCTGTGGAGGAAATAGCCGGGGTGGAAATAACCGACAGGGCAAAATATATCAGGACTATTATCGGCGAGCTGGAACGTATTCACAGTCACCTGTTATGGGTTGGGCTGGCCGGTCACTTCCTCGGATATAACACAGTGTTCATGTGGGCATGGAAATATCGTGAACCAGTTCTTGATCTGTTCGAGATGATAACAGGTAACAGGAACAGTTATGCTATGTTCAAAGTGGGAGGTGTACGAAGGGATATCGAGAATAACAAGATGGACGCTATCAGAAAGGCCATGAGTGATTTAAGGAAGAAGTTAGATCTTCTTACCGGTGCTGTGATGGATGATCCTGTCATTCATGCACGTACCAAAGGTGTTGGTATTCTTACGAAACAGGATATAATCGATTATGCTGCAGTCGGCCCTACTGCAAGGGCTTCAGGAGTGGCTATAGATGTAAGGATGGATGATCCCTATGCTGCTTATCCGCTGGTAAACTGGAAAGTTATCACGGCTGAGACAGGAGATGTATTTGCGAAAGCCGAGGTGAGACTGCTTGAAATGTTTGAATCTGTTACGATCATTGAACAATGCATTGATAAGCTTGAAAAGCTAAAAGAAGGTGAAATAACCGTTAAGGTCAAAGAGATTCCTGAAGGCATCGGAACCGGTCGTGCTGAAGCACCGCGAGGTGAAGTATTTCACTGTGTGGTTTCAGATGGGTCCAATTCACCGGCCAGACATAAAATCCGGGCTCCCAGCTATGTTAATATTGCCACATTCAGGAAATCGTGTATTGGACAGACAATTGCCGATGCGACCATATCTCTTGCGGCGGTGGATCCATGCTATTGCTGTACCGAAAGAATGGCTGCTGTATACGACGTGTCAACGGGCAAAAAAATTATGAATGCAAGGGAACTGATTGAATCGAGTGAAAAAAGTACTAGGGAACAAAGAGAAAAACTTATAAACAGGAAATGATTGAGTTTTTAAAATTATTTACAAGTCCGGTCGACACAGGGCTGCTGCAATTCGGGATACTTAATTCGATCCTGTTGCCTCTGTTTATTGGCATAATACTCTTCTGTATTCCTGACAGATATAAAAATATCAAGGGTTTAGTTGCCCTGGTGATAAGTGCACTGGTAATATACCTGGCTTTCATAATTCATGGCACGGAATCACAGATAACTACACTGAAAGATATTATAAACAGAAACGGGGTTATTGTTGCCGGTACAGATATAACAAGAGGAGCCGGCAAATATATAGTTTTTAAAAGCGATGATCTGTCAAAGCTTATAATGATGTTTATTAGCCTCTTTGCTTTCCTGGTTCTCCTCTATTCAATAACTTATATTAAATCAGGCAGGGCAAAAGATTATTATTCCTGGTTCCTGATATCCCTGGGATGTTCAGTCGGAGCTCTTTTTTCCGATAATCTTCTCTTATTCATTGCCTTCTGGGGTATCCTGGGAATTACTCTTTACAAATTAATTCCGGGGCATGATGAAGAAAGTTCTGCTGCAGCCAAAAAGACTTTCATCCTTATTGGAGCTTCTGATTCAATAATGATACTGGGTATTGCTTTGCTCTGGAGATTGACAGGGACACTGAGTATGGATTCTATTTCACTTCCAACAACCAGGATTATTTCAGTCGTCGCATTTCTTGCACTGCTGACAGGCAGTTTTACCAAGGCAGGCGCCTTTCCTTTCCACACATGGGTCCCGGACTTTGCAAAAAATGCACCCGCCTCATCATCAGCATATCTGCCTGCCTCGCTCGATAAGCTTCTGGGAATATATTTCCTGGCACGAATAACCACCAGTCTTTTCGTGCTCACAGACCTTATTAGGGTACTTCTTCTTACCATTGGTGTAATAACTATCATAAGCGCCGTAATGATGGCCCTGGTGCAGCATAATTATAAAAGACTCCTGGGCTTTCATGCTGTATCACAGGTTGGTTATATGATACTTGGATTCGGGCTTGGTTCACTCATAGGTATAGCTGCAGGATTATTCCATATGGTCAATAACGCACTGTATAAGAGTGGGTTGTTTCTTTCTGCGGGCAGCGTTGAATACCGGACAGGACAGGAAGATATTGATGAGCTTGGAGGACTCTCTAAAAGTATGCCGATAACTTTTATTGCATCGCTTATATTTGCCATGTCAATTTCAGGAGTGCCGCCATTTAACGGTTTTGCCTCAAAATGGATGATTTATCAGGGTATTATTGAATTCGGTGCCGGTGCAGGTATCGCAAGTAAACTATGGGTGGTCTGGCTTGGCCTGGCAATACTGGGGTCAGCTCTCACCCTTGCAAGTTTCATCAAATTTATTGGAGGCATTTTCCTTAGCCGCCGTAAACAGGCTTTTGAGAATGTAAAGGAAGTGCCGGCAACAATGTGGATACCGATGGTTATTCTTGCACTTTTCTGCATTGTATTCGGTGTTTTTGCCACTAAATATATTGTTCCGGGGCTCTTTATGCCTATAACCGGTAAATTCGTGTTTGCAGGTTTTTGGAATTCATCCATGGTCTCTCTCCTGGTGCTTATTTCTATTTCCCTTGGGATAATAATCTACCTGATCACCAGCCTTAAGAGATTCCGAATAGAAGACAGTTTTATCGGTGGTGAAAAATTTCAGGACAGAACAGGTTATCCGACACCTGAGTTTTATAAAACGATCGGGGAGTTCAGATTCTTAGCCTGGATGTATAGAAAAGCTGAAGAAAAATGGTTTGATCTTTATGATTTATTTAAACGTATGATACTCTGGTTCAGTAACCTTTTAAGCGATGCACATTCAGGCCTGTTGACAAGTTATATACTATGGATCTGTGCAGGGCTGATAATAATTTTGCTCATCTTAATATGATATTAAATAAAGAGATATGGAAGTTGCATTGGCTATTATAATAGGAGTAATGATACTGGGAGCATTGTTTGCCATTCATGCAAAAGATCTGCTCTCAGCCGTTATTACCTGTGGCATTATAGGATATGGCCTGGTAATATGCTTCCTGCTTTTACGGGCGCCGGATATTGCTATAGTTGAAATTGTTGCAGATACAATTACACTTATTATAATGGTTGCAGTTGTTCTCAATACCGCCAACGAAGAGAAATTTGTAAAAATGGATTCCAGGAACTATATATTTGCCATCCTGGGACTTATTGTTGCAGCAGTTCTCTTTTATTTCTTTTATCAGGCAACGCGTAATCTGAGTGTTTTCGGAGAGGGCACACTGAGAATGGCCGATGCCTATGTGGAAGGAGCTGCTGAGAAAACAGGAAGTGCAAACCTTGTTACAGGAGTAGTATTTGATTTCAGGGGCTATGATACACTCGGTGAAGCAACGGTTCTGGTAACAGCGGTTCTGGGAGTGTTGACAATATTAAGGATAAAAGGGAAAAAATAAATGCTAGTGATGAAAGGAATGACAATCATAGTGAAGAAGACAACCCAGCTTATTGCAGGTATAATATTTCTTTATGGGGTTTACATTATAGTCCATGGCCACCTGACTCCGGGAGGCGGCTTTGCAGGAGGTGTTATTGTAGGTGGAGTTTTTATTCTTCTTATCCTGGCTTTTGGCAGTGATTTCGTGAATCTGATGAGAAAAGAGACAGGTTCAACTCTGCTCGAGTATGCGTCGATCATGATTGCATTATTACTTGCTCTCTCTGGACTTCTCCTGGGTGCAAGAACCTTCTTCCTGAACTGGTTTCCCAAAGGTACTGTGGGAGAGCTGATAAGCGCAGGGATGCTGCCTCTGTATAACATTTTTATTGGTATTGAGGTTGCCGCCTCTATGCTGACCATTTTCCTCGCATTAGTAATTTTTAACGAAGAATTATCAAAATGATAGTCTACTTGTTGTGTTTCATATTGTTTCTTGTTGGCTTGTATGGCATAATTACCAGGCGCAACCTGATTAAAATTGTGATTTCCGTTTCTATCATGGAATTCAGCGTATTTCTGTTTTTCGCACTTACAGGTTACATTCACGGCGGTGTTGCACCGATTGTCGATCCAAAGAATCCTGTACAGACATATGTAGATCCCTTGCCACAGGCACTTGTACTGACTGCAATTGTAATAGGACTTGCAACTATTGCTATGTTGCTTGCCGTGGTTATAAGGCTGTATTGGAAATATAAAACATTCGATATCAGAGAAATAAATAATTTAAGAGGATAAACTATGAATCCGTTTCTACCATTATTTGTAGCAATCCCTCTGGCAGGAGCCTTCCTGATAATGATATTTGGCAGATTTATCAAAGATCTTAATAAGTATCTTACTTCTCTTGTTATGCTGGCAGCAGTAGTCATAAGCTTTTACACACTTTTCAATGCATCAGGAAATACATCTGTTTATAAGATAGGAGGCTGGGAGCCTGTCAATAAAATCCCTGTGGCAATATATATGGTTCTCGATAGTTTCAATGCCATAATCCTGTGCATCATTAACCTTATAGGCTTCCTGTCAGCATTTTACTCAATTTCATATATTAAAAGGTATACCTCAGAAAATTATTTCTATGCTCTGTTCTGTCTTATGGTGGCAGGTATGAATGGAGTTGTGCTCAGCGGTGATCTATTCAATTTATACGTTTTCCTTGAGATATCGGTTATCTCTTCGTATGCTCTTGTGGCTTTTGGTGTCGGGAAGCATGAGCTGGAAGCCTCTTTCAAATACCAGATACTTGGAGGGCTGGCATCCTTTGTAATATTATTCGGAATAGGTCTTATATACTGGAAAACCAAGACTCTGAACATAGCTGATGTAAAAGAGGTATTTAAATCAGGATTCGATAAACCTTTTTACCTGTTTGTCGAAATATTCATTCTGACCGGTTTTGGTTTAAAAGCTGCACTTATGCCCTTTCATGCCTGGCTCCCTGATGCTCATTCCTCTGCTCCGTCACCAATCTCTGCAATGCTTTCAGGAGTACTTATCAAAGCTGTTGGAATATATGTAATCATAAGGCTGTTCTTTAATATGTTCATAATCAGCGAAGAGATAGCAGTCCTGATTACCACCCTTGGTGCAGTTTCAATGGTTGCAGGATCATTTCTTGCATTCAGGCAGTGGGATTTAAAACGCCTGCTTGCCTACTCCAGTATTAGCCAGATCGGATATGTGGTAATTGCATTTGGTATGGGAATGATAATAATGGCAAGGGGAGGCAATCAGGCGCTTGCTGCGTTATCTGTTGCAGGGGGGATATATCATCTTATTAACCATGCTGTTTTCAAAGGGCTGCTCTTCCTGAATGCAGGTGCCCTGGAATATACTTCAGGGACCAGGGATCTCAGAGAGATGAACATCTGGTCGTCGCAGATGCCTGTGACATCTTCGACTTCATTCATTGCTTCAATGTCGATTTCTGGAATGCCTCCTTTTAACGGCTTCTTCAGCAAACTGATAATAATTATTGCTGCCATAAACGGCAGGTTCTATTTGCTGGCGTTCCTGGCAATTCTTGTAAGCATAGTAACGCTGGCTTACTTTTTAAAATATCAGCGTTATGCATTTAAGAGTAAATCAGTTATTAATAAAAATGATAATGTAAAAACAGAGGTCCCTTTTACCATGAAATTCAGCATGATCATCCTTGGGATACTGTGCCTGGCTCTGAGTCTGCTTGCCCTGCCTGCAATCAGGGAAGCGTTACTGGCTCCTGCAACTAATATTATTTTAAATGCAGCTAATTATTCGTCTGTTATAACAGAATTAAATATATTATGAAACCCACATGATTGATTCCTATCACAAACAAGTACGAAAATAATTCATTTTCAATCATGTGCGGTTCCATCTGACCTTTAAAAATAAATTATATACGGATGAAATATATCACAGTCTTCATATTATCTTTGATCTTCTGGATGCTGTTAACCTTCAGCCTGACTATTCCAAATATCATTGTCGGTTCAATTGCCGCCCTTCTAACCACCTTGTTGTTCGGAAGGTATTTTTTTGACAATGTTCATAAATTTCTGCATCCTCAACGATATTTCTGGTTACTGCTCTACCTTATTATTTTTATATGGGAATGTATTAAAGCAAATTTTGATGTTGCTTACAGGGTTCTCCATCCTGCCATGCCAATAAAACCAGGAATTGTAAAAGTGAAGACAGAATTAAAGTCTGATTTTGCCAGAACGATTCTGGCAAATTCAGTGACAATGACCCCGGGCACCATTACAGTAGATATCATTGGTGATTATTTATATATCCACTGGATCTATATACAGTCAGACGATCCTGAAGTTTATACCAGGATAATCATCTCAAAATTTGAGAAATACATAAAAAAGATATTCGAATGATCAATTATCTGAACATACTGCTTTATTTACAGATAATCCTCAGCGGAGTATGCCTGTACAGGGTAGTAAGAGGACCTACTATTCCCGACAGGATGGTGGGTATAGACATTTTTGGAATTCTTGTTGTAGGGATATGCGGAATAATTTCCATTCAGACTGAGAAATCGTATATCCTCGATATCGGTATTGCATGGATCATATTTAGTTTTATTGGAACACTTACACTGGCTAAATATCTCAGTGGTAAAAAATTACATGAATAATATGGCAACCATAATATTAATATGCATTGGCGTTCTTTTTAACATTTTCGGATGTATCGGACTGATACGCCTCCCTGATGTTTATAACAGGTTGCAGGCTGCAACAAAATGTGTTACACTTGGGACATGCAGCATACTGGTTGGTGTTCTGCTTCACTTTGGTATTAGTAATGCTGGAGTTAAAGCACTGATTGCAATCCCTTTATTGTTTTTTGCTGCTACTGTTGCCGCACATGCACTTATAAGGGGAACCTATCATTTTGGCGTTAAAATGAGTGATAAGAGTGTCAGGGACGACTATAAAGATGTAAAAGATGAAGTATCCTAAGATAAGAGAAGTAAGGGAAGCACTGATTTCATTGTTCACACCGGCATACACGTCGAAGTTTCCCGGTGAACCACACATTCCGTTCGAGAGGTTCAGAGGGAAACCTGTTGTTGACAATGAAAACTGTGTAGGATGTGAAACTTGTGCAAATGTTTGTCCGTCGCAGGCAATAACTTTTTCTGACGATAAAGAAAAAGGAGTCAGGATTATAAAAAGGGATTACGGTAAATGTATTTTCTGCGGTCAGTGTGAAGAACATTGCATTACCGGGAAAGGCGTAAAATTGTCGGATAAGATTTATGACATTGCTGTATTTGACCGTCAAAAAAATGTTGAATTCCAGGAAAAAGAGCTCCTCATTTGCAGCAACTGCCAGGCAATTATTACTACAAGAGAACATTTGAATTTTATGCACAGGAAGCTTGGCCCGAAAGCATTTTCGTCAATCTTAAACCTGAATCAGCTTAATGAAAAACTCAGGCTGGCTGAAGGTCAGGACATTCAGGTTGAAATAAAGGATGAGCTTAAAAGAAAGGATATGTTTAATATAATCTGTCCGAATTGCCTGAGAATAGTAATGGTCAAATACCTGTATAAAGGTGCTTAAAGAATTTGAAAAAATATTGTCATCCGGGGATAAGAAAATCCTTTTTGTCGGGATCGGTAATGTACTGAAAAGTGACGACGGGACAGGTGTGTATATATGCAACCGGATTAAAACCAGTGATCGTATGCTCACTCTTGTGGTGGAAACGGGGATTGAAAATTATATAGGTAAAATAAACAGCATTGAGCCCGACATCCTGGTGCTGGTTGACTGTGTAGAGATGAAGAGTCCTCCCGGTACGGTTAAATTACTAACTATCAATGAAATACAAGACCTGACATTTAACACACACAATATATCATTAAAAAGAATAACTGAATTTTTCAGAATGCCTTTATATATCCTGGGTGTTCAGCCCGGGTATATTGGTTTCGGCGAAAATATTTCACCTGAGATCCTGCACGCTTCAGACAGGATTATACAAATTTTAAATGAGAATGTTTTGCATGGCTTTAAACAGCCGGCTGACTTTTGATTAGCTGAAAATAATCAGCATAAGACCCGGAATACTTCCCGAGTAAAATACTAATGAAATTAAAAGGATTAGAAATGAATCCTTTAATGCCATTATTCGTTGGTGTACCACTTGCCGGGGCTTTCCTGACAATGATAGCAGGGCTCTATTCCAGAAACTTATGCAGATATATCGCATCCGTTACACTCTTCTTCCTTACAGTAATAAGTTTCCTTTCGCTGATTACCAACCATTCGCAAGTGTCTGTTTACAAGGTCGGTGGATGGGAACCGGTAAAAAATATTCCGATTGCCATTTATATGGTGCTCGATAGTTTTAATATTATCGTGCTCTGTATAATCAATCTGATCGGATTCCTGTCAGCATTCTATTCAATTTCTTATATAAAGAGGTATACTTCGGAACACTATTTTTATGCTCTTTTCTGTCTGATAGTTGCAGGAATGAACGGTGTGGTTCTTAGCGGAGATATATTCAATATTTTCGTTTTTCTCGAGATATCAGTTATTGCATCATATGCTCTTGTTGCATTTGGTGTGGGAAAACAAGAACTGGAAGCTTCCTTTAAATACCAGGTTCTTGGTGATCTGGCTCTTTTTCTGATCCTCTTTGGTATTGGTCTTATTTACTGGAAAACCAAAACCCTGAATCTTGCCGATATCAGAGAGACATTCCGATCGGGTTATGATAAATATTTTTATCTTTTTACAGAGATTCTTATCCTAAGCGGCTTTGGGATCAAGGCAGCTATAATCCCATTTCATGCATGGCTGCCTGATGCCCACTCTTCTGCCCCATCGCCAATTTCTGCCATGCTTTCCGGAGTACTTATTAAAGCTGTAGGCATTTATGTTATCATACGGCTCTTTTTCAATATGTTTGTCATTAGCCTGGAGATGGGAATACTATTAACCGCACTGGGTACATTGTCGATGGTCTTAGGCGTGCTTCTCGCAATCGGGCAATGGGATCTGAAGCGGTTACTGGCATATCACAGCATCAGCCAGATGGGATACGTGATTCTCTCGATGGGAATTGGCATGATCCTGCTTTCGCGAAGAATAAAATATGATGTTGCAGTACTTGCGATTATGGGAGGTCTGTTTCATCTTATAAACCACGCTGCATTTAAGAGCCTACTGTTTCTGAATGCCGGAGCTATTGAGTTCCGAACAAACACCAGGGATCTGAAAAAAATGGGTGGTCTGTCCAGGCTTATGCCTGTAACCTTCAGAACTTCCTTTATAGCATCAATGTCAATTTCAGGCGTTCCGCCATTTAACGGTTTTTTCAGCAAACTGATGATCATTGTAGCAGCGGTAATGGCAAGGTTTTATTTACTCGCCTCCCTGGCTGTTATCGTGAGTATTATAACTCTGGCCTCATTTCTAAAGTTTCAGAAATATGCATTTTCAGGCACACCGTATAAACTTAATGGGGCAGAAGTAAAAGAGGTTCCTGCGCCAATGAAGATAAGCATGATAATACTTGGCATTATCTGCATAGTGTCAAGCCTGCTTGCAATACCTTCAGTCAGGGACGCCATACTGGCACCTGCGGTCAATATTCTTATCGATCCTGAATCTTATTCCTCTGCAATAGTCAGGAACTGAGGTGAATATTTTTTTCGAAACAGAAATCGTGTTACATTCTTTGTTTTAGGTATTTTATTTTGTAATTTAACGGTGTTATATTATCAACTAATTATTTAAACGGGAGGTTAAAATGGCTATGCAATATTTATGTAAAGTATGCAAGGGACACCTTAATGTAAAAACATCTATTGTTCTTGCTGCTGCGAGCCTCAGTAATCGTTCAGTCAGGGGACTCCTGTTCTTAAATCCTGAGCTTGGAAATTATACTGCCACCACACATCCTTCATTCGAGCTTAAAGAAGGCGAAGAATATATTTATACCTGTCCGATATGCTCTGCACAATTGAACAGTATGAAGTATCTTCACCTGGTCAGGATAATTATGATCGATGAGGACGGAAAAGAGTACAACATCTATTTTTCTGGTATTGCAGGAGAAAAATGTACCTATAAGATCAGGGGAAATAAAGTTGAAGATGAAAAAGGTCCTGATGTAAAAATCTATAACAAATACTTTGAGGTTCCTGAGGAGGATAGAAAATACCTTTAAATATTCATTACCGTTTTCTTATTTTTTCTCTTGACAAATAATTCTATTTTTGTTCCCGTTTAATGATTTAACGGAAATAATGCTTATGATGACTGACGTAAATAAATTAGCAGCCGACAATATTCGTATTCTGGCTATGTCCATGGTAGAAAAGTCGAAATCCGGTCATCCGGGCGGAGCGATGGGTGGAGCAGATTTTATCCATATCCTTTTTTCTGAGTTTCTTAAATTTGATCCTTCTGATACGGCCTGGATCAACCGCGACAGGTTTTTTCTCGACCCGGGACATATGTCACCTATGTTGTATTCAATACTCTTACTGACAGGACATTTCAAGATCGAAGAGCTTATGCAGTTCCGCCAGTTGGGAAGCCCTACTCCGGGGCATCCTGAACTTGATATTGCACGGGGTATTGAAAATACTTCCGGTCCACTGGGTCAGGGACATACGATGGCAGTGGGGGCTGCAATAGCTGAAAGATTTCTTGTTGCAAGGTTCGGGGAACTATTTTCGCATAAGACATTTGCGTTTATTTCAGATGGTGGTGTTCAGGAAGAGATTTCTCAGGGAGCAGGACGCCTGGCCGGATATCTTGGATTAAACAACCTTATCATGTTCTACGACTCCAATGATATCCAGCTGTCAACTGAAACAAAAGCTGTTACCATTGAAGATACCGCGATGAAATATCGTTCGTGGGGCTGGGAAGCAATAACCATCGATGGCAATAATCAGGATGAGATAAGAAAAGCTCTTAAAACGGCAAATCAATCAAAAGAGAAACCCGTAATCATTATTGGCAAAACAATAATGGGAAAAGGACTTCTCGATAGTGAGGGCAATAGCTTTGAAAGAAAAACATCAACACATGGGATGCCTGTAAGTGAAGCTGGCGGCTCTTTTGAAAAATCACTTGCAAATCTTGGAGGCGATGCTTCAAATCCTTTCGGGGTATTTGATGAGGTTAAAGCGCTTTACTCTAAAGTTCTTGAAGCCAGGAAAAAAGAGGCTGCTGAATGGAAGCACAAAAAATCAGAATGGGCTTCAAAAAACAGCGAGCTCAGTAACAAGCTCAATGCATTCTTTTCAGGAACATTACCTGAAATTGACTTCAGGGCTATTCCGCAAAAAGAGGGCTCGGCCACCAGGGCTGCCTCAGCGGCTGTTTTAAGCGTGCTTGCCCAAAAGGTCGAAAACATGGTCGTTGCTTCAGCTGACCTGTCAAACTCAGACAAAACCGATGGTTTTCTCAAGAACACCCGGGCCTTTTCAAGAGGTGATTTCTCAGGGGCATTTCTCCAGGCTGGAGTTTCCGAGCTGACAATGGCAGCAGTGATGAACGGTATGGCACTACATGGCGGAGTTATACCTGCATGTGCTACATTCTTTGTTTTCTCCGATTATATGAAACCTGCCGTAAGGCTGGCATGTCTAATGGGACTGCCGGTTAAATACATATGGACACATGATGCTTTCCGCGTGGGAGAAGATGGTCCTACTCACCAGCCTGTTGAACAGGAAGCACAGATAAGGCTCATGGAACATCTTAAAAATCATCATGGCGAAAACAGTATGCTCGTACTAAGGCCGGCCGATGCAACAGAAACCAGTGTAGCCTGGAAACTGGCGCTTGAAAATAAGAAAACGCCAACAGCTCTTATACTGTCAAGGCAAAACATAAAAGATCTTCCTTCAGAAAAAAACGACAGGTATAGCGATGCTCTTCAGGCTTCAAAGGGAGCTTATATAGTAAATGACTGCGAAGGGACACCCGACATAATACTAATTGCCAGCGGATCAGAAGTATCCACTCTCTTTGAGGGTGCCGCTCTTCTAAATAATGATAAATTAAAAGTAAGGATTATTTCAGCTCCATCAGAGGGCTTATACCGGCTTCAGACTGATAATTACCGCAAATCCGTTATACCTGATAATGTGCCGGTTTTCGGATTAACTGCCGGACTATCAGTAACATTACAGGGGCTGGCTGGTCCAAAAGGAAAGGTATGGGGTGTCAACAGCTTTGGCTATTCTGCCCCTTATAAGGTACTTGATGAAAAGTTTGGTTTTACCGCAGAGAATGTTTACCGCCAGGTTAAAGATTACCTGGCTCACTATAAGAAGTAAACATTATGATCATTCGTTGAAGGCCGCCTCATCAGCGGCTTTCTTATTTAATTTTTATTACATTTGCATCCAAATTTATTTTAATGCATTACAATATCCAGCCGGGTGTTAAAGGACTGATCTTTGATCTTGACGGCACATTAGTTGATTCAATGCCATTTCATTTTGCGGGATGGAAAAAAGCCTGTAATAAATATGGCGCTGACATTGAACCGGGATTTCTAAGGTTACATAGCGGCAGCCCGGGGTGGATAATTGCATCTGAAATAATTAAAAAATATAGACTTAATGGCAGTGTAACAGTCGACCAGATAATAGAAGAAAAACTGGATCAGTTTAATAAAGTCCAGCATAAAGTAAAACTAATAGAACCGGTTGCTGAAATTGTAAGAAAACATTACGGGATACTGCCAATGGCTGTTGGTACAGGTGGTCACAGGAAGGCAGTTGAACGTACACTTGAAATTACAGGCTTACGCAAATACTTTAATATAATCGTAACTGCAAACGACGTCGATAACTTCAAACCACACCCTGAAACATTCCTGAAATGTGCTGAAATGATGAAAGTAGATCCTTCATTTATTGAGGTTTTTGAAGATGGTGATCTTGGCATTATAGCTGCACAAAATGCCGGAATGAAGGTCACGGATGTCAGATCGTGGTACGATTCGAACTGGTAATCTGGTTACCATGAATATTCGAAGCTGTAAAGTTTAGAACAGGTCATTTTTTTTCATAATTTTAATCTGAATTTTATTCATTATGAAAACAAAGGCCCTGATCTGCTTATTTCTTATAGCGGGATGTGTTATAGCATCCGGTCAGGAGACAGGTACACCTGATGAGAATAAAGTACAGAAGCTTGATGCAGCTGACCTGGTTTTCAGTTCCGACACCGTGGAAATGAACGTAATCTCAGCCAGCCGCAGTTCAAAAAAAATCGGGGAGCTTCCGATAACAATTTATGTAGTCACCAGGGAAGAAATAGTACTGAATCATTATTATTCACTTGCTGATGTAATCAAAAGTCTGCCTGGTATAAGGGTTTCTCAGCCCGGAACAGGAGAACTGGGAGAAAGTTTTCAGCTTCGCGGGTTAATCGGGAATCTGTATACCATGATATTAATTAATGGCCTGCCTATAAAGCCAAGTGCCGTGATTGGCATGCCAATACTTGCGCAATTGCCTATACGTCAGGCAGAAAGGATTGAGGTTATTTATGGGCCAGCTGCAGCTGTGTATGGTGCTGATGCTGTTTCTGGAGTGATCAATATTATTACCAGGGAAGCCGATAAAGGCACTTTTGTTCTTGGTGATGTCAGCATAGGCCAGAATGATTTCAGAAATACTGATTTCATGGTAGGAGGAAAAGCAGGAAAGAATAAAAATATTTTGCAGTATAATTTTTATGGAGGTCTTAATGAATCAGGAGATCAGAATATTAAAAGTGGTTACAATGAAGTCTATAATCCTTTGAATTACCCACAGGAACACGGCTATAAGTATACCCTAGGTTCTGAAACATATGAGCCTCTGGAGATTAATGAAAATGTTCTTAATGTTGCCGGAATTACTCCCGGTGCATTTATAAAAGAGAATTACCCTGTTAATTATGAAGGAAAACTGACTTTACCGGCGATGGAGGACCTCCCTTCCGCAAGCAACCTGCTTGGACTTCAGCTTAAATACAGGGGAATCAGTTTATCAATTAACAATATGTACCGGCGATCGCACAGCTCACTGGGACAAACACCATTTCTTTTCAAATATAATAATCCGCAGAATTACTGGGGCGAGAACATCAGATCGACAACGCTCAGCTATAATCATGAATGGACACCAAGATTCTCTACCACAACCAATTTTTCAAACCTGGTATACAGGATGGATAATAATTCAAGCATGGGTATCACATTTATCGATTATACGGATAAGGTATACCGATATGCTGCCAGCGAAGACATACTTATAGAACAGCTCTTCACAATCATGCCAGTCAATGGTCTGGAAATTGTATCCGGATTAACCTACCAGTCTTCTGCTATGCTTATGCAGACAAATCTCCTCGAGACACCTTTCAACCCGCGTGATTACAGGTTTTTCAGTACAAAAGTTGACCTTGAAGATCCGGTTTCAGGCAAATTCGGATTTAATGCAGAAGTATACCATAATCTCTCTGTTTTTTCTCAGTCATATTATTCTCTAAAGTCATTCAGATTTATGGGAGGCGTAAGGATTGATAACAATTCCCAGTACGGGCTGGCAGTAAATCCACGGGTAGCCGGGTTGTATATACTCAACCCCCGTACTTCTTTCAGGAGTTCATTAGGATTCGCATTTAAAGCGCCTCCCGCTTCAATGGCATGGCAGTCATTAGCTTATAAATCAGGAATTGGCCACGACAGTTTAACCTATATTTATATCCCTAATACATCCCTGGAACCTGAAAAATATATGTCTGTTGAACTTGGACTTATCAGGACCAGCAAGAAGGGATATAACTTCAATATTTCAGTATATTATAATTCCATACATAACCTGATTATGGATACTGCCCTGATGGTTTCACACCTTAACCTGCCGCATGCAATTATTGAAACCGACACTTCAACCGTTCTGACCAAAATAAACAATCATGATATAGTCTCGCAACTATATGGATTACAGGCAACCTTCAAAGCAAAGGACCTTATCAAATCGATCCATCTGGATGCTGAGTTAAGCGTGACATTCGGGAAATCAGGTAAGAAATTTCCCGATGTTATGCAGATTGCAGGCAATATTCTGAGCAACTTCAACCTTATGCCTAAACATTTCGGACAGCTGAAAATATCAATGAACCCTACCAAAAACTTTTATTTTCAGGTTACAAGCATCTGGGAATCAAGCTGGCTGAGGATCCTTTTACCTGTCAAAGAGCTGTATAACAAAATAGTAAATAATGTTGATGGTTTTTATAGTATGGATTTTGTGGGAAATTACAGGATAGGAAATAATCTCAGTACCTTTCTAAGGGTCAACAATATTTTCGATGAAAAATATGGTGGTCCCACATATTCAGGAATGAGCTCTCCCCTGCCCTACAGCCCGCAGTGCGGAAGAAGCTTCCAGATCGGTCTAACTTATAATCTGAACTGATGATAAGAAAAATCATCATAGCATGGATTCTGATTATAATGAGCCCACTTATGAATATTGTCCGGGGCCAGGATACTCTTTCAGTGCAATCGGATCTCAGGTTACAAAGAAAGAAAGACTCAATAGCTGCTGCCAATCTGCTTGACAAAGCCGGGCAATTTTTTATAGAAAAACAGATCGATACTGCCTTTAAATATGTAAACAGATCTGTTAACCTTGCTGCAGACGGGTCGTTTTTGCTTATTGAAGCCAAAGGTTATGAACTCCTCGGATCAATCCATGATGCCAGGTCCGATTGGGAAGAAACTCTTCGCAACTACCTGAGAGCCTCATCAATATATACAAGGGTTGGAGACAAAAAGGATGAGGCAGGAATATTACATAATATAGCACTTAAATATTTCAATCTGGGAGTATATCAAAAATCAGCAGAATATTCCACCCGGGAATACCTCCTTTATGCTGAACCAGATTATAAAATGCTTGCTTCAAGCTGCGAACTGGCAGCCCGATCATTTTATTACCTGCCTGACGATTCATTATCAGCCCGTTGGTATAATGCTGCTGCTCAATACTTTGAAAAAGATAAAGATGAAACAGGGTCGTTGAACTGCATTGATAAACTGGGTTTACTATATACAAGGCTTGGGGATTTTGATCAGGCTCTTGAAAAATACAACACATTGCTGTCAGTTTACAGGGAACAAAATGACTTTAAAAATCTTGCTTTCATATATAATCAGATTGGGTTCCTGAAGCATAAGCAGAATTTGCCCGACAGTGCCCTGGTATTTTTTTTCAGGGCGGTTGAATTCTCTGAGAAAGGAAACGAAGATATTTATTTCCTTACCGATGTATGGTCTAATATTGCGATTTGCCAGCAGAATATCGGGAATTTGCAGGAGATGCTGGACAGCTTCCGCAAAGCTCTTGAGTATGCAAAGAAATCAGGCAGAACTGACGAAGCTGCCAGGATAGAGCGTATCCTTGCAACAATATATTTCAGAGAAGACGATAATTATCATGCAGAACTATACTGCCAGGATTGTATTGAATCTGCAAAAGAATCAGCTAACCTGAATGTACTTCAGTTATGTTATAAAGACTATTCTGCAGTTCTGGAACGTGGAAATGATTTTGTTAAAGCACTGGAATATTATGAAAAATATCTTTCGCTGCGTGACTCACTGAATTATGAGAATCGTCTTGCTGAAAAGACGGCATCAGACAGGGTATCCGAATTTGAAGCAACTGAACAGAGGTTAAGGAATGAACTGGCCACTGAAGAAATCCATGGACTTGAAATGAAAACCCTGAAAGCAGAGGCCCAGAAAAAAGATATTGAAATGAACCTTCTTCTGAAGCAACAGGCGCTTGCCAGGTCGGAAAAAGATCTTCTGGCACAATCCCTGGCACTAGAACAGGAGAAATCCATTGCAATGGAGAATGCGCAGAAGATAAAACTGCTTGAACAGGATAAAATTATGAAGCAGTTGGAGATTGAAAAGAAAACTGAACAGGAAAAAGCGCTTCAAAATGCAAACAAACTTATTGAAGCTGAGAAAAACCAGCTGGAAATGAAGGCTGAAAAAGAAAAACAGATCCGTAAAATGGCTGTAGGAATAGGGGTACTGATGTTACTCGTAGCTGTGACGATACTGGCAGGCCTACTGTCTGCAAGAAAGAAAAATCAGAAACTGGCAGAAAGTAAACAACAGATAGAAAAGATAAATACTGACCTCGAATTAACTAATGCTGAAGTACTTAAGCAGAAAGAAATAATTGAACAGAAGAACCAGTCAATAACCGACAGTATCCAGTATGCCAGCCGGATCCAGACAGCAGTATTGCCTCCTGACGATTTTCTTGGTGAATGGGAACTGGAAAATTTTATTCTTTATAAACCAAAGGATATTGTCAGCGGCGATTTCTACTGGGGAGTCAAAAAGAATGAAAAAATAATTGTCGCAGCTGGCGACTGTACGGGGCATGGTGTTCCGGGAGCCTTTATGAGCATGCTCGGGCACGCTTTCCTTGAAGAAATAGTCAATACAAAGGAAATTATCGATTCAGCAACAATCCTGAACCTGCTTAGAGATGAGATAATCAATACACTCAAGCAGAAAGGCACTGCCGGTGAAGCACGCGACGGAATGGATATATCGCTGGTAATCATGGATGTAAATTCAGGAAAACTCGAGTATGCAGGTGCCAATAATCCTCTTTACATAATAAGAGACGGCAAATTATTAAAATTTAGTGCCGACCGTATGCCAATAGGGATCCACTTTATATCATTCACACCGTTTACCAACCAGACAATAGAAATAAAAAAAGGTGATTTCCTTTATCTTTTTTCAGATGGTTATGCCGATCAGTTTGGTGGCCCAAAAGGTAAAAAGTTTATGTATATACCATTCCAGGAGCTGCTCCTCAGGAACCACAGCAAATCTATGGCCGAGCAGAAGGAGATACTTGATATAACTTTCGAAGAATGGAAGGGAGATCGTGAACAGGTTGATGATGTGCTGGTTATTGGCATCCACCTGTAAGATGGGGCGAGAGGGTGATAGGGGGAAAGGGAGAAAAAGCGAAACCGTGTTCTTGAAGACAAACGAAAAACGAAGAACAATTTTTACAAATCTTTCATTTTGACATTTTGAATCAAATAATAAAGACTGCCGACGGCTCCCACACAATATATGTTCCTGAACTGGATGAGAATTACCACTCTATATACGGAGCAATACAGGAATCAGAATATATCTTTATCAGGAACGGGCTTGACTTCTGCAAAAGTGATCCGGTAAAAATTTTTGAAGTGGGTTTCGGAACCGGACTAAATGCCTTATTAACTGCGTTAAGATGCGCTGAAGGAAATCGACAGGTGTTTTATACTTCTGTTGAAAAATATCCTCTTAAAGATACTGTCCTTAAAAGTCTTAATTACCCTTACCTTACCGGTGATGACGGGATGAGAATTTTTGAATCTATCCACTCATCCGGATGGGGATCAATTCATAACATCTCCCCATATTTCAATCTTGCTAAAATACGGGGAGATATGGCCTCTCTTTATCCTGATGGAGTGTACGACCTGATATATTTTGACGCCTTTGGCCCTGACAAGCAACCTGAAATGTGGACTCAGGAAATCTTCATGAAAATATCCAATATCACTAGATCAGGGGGCATATTTGTTACATACTCCGTGAAAGGTGAGGTAAAAAGAAACCTCAGGTCTGCAGGTTTCGATATTAAACTTTTGCCGGGGCCTCCTGGTAAGAGACATATCCTTCGTGCTATTAAAATCTGAAAAAAAGATTCAAAGGCTTTTTTATAATTACCATAGTATTATCTTTGCGGAAATTAAAATTAAAAATGTTTAAGATGAAAATCAAGGGAATAGTTGTTCTTATGGTCGTACTGGCCATGTTACTTGGCTCGTGTGCCAGGAAATCTGTACAAAGTGCACAGATTAAGAGTAATTTAGATACACTCTCATATGCGTTTGGTATTGTCAATTACAATGCTCTTATTGCTGATAGTTTAAACCTCAATCCATTACTGGTTGCAAAAGCTATGCTCGACGGTGATGTAGGAAAGCCTGTACTTACAGATGAGGATGCTCGTGCATTCATAATGAAGTATATCAACCATCGTGAAACAGAAAGATCAGCAAAACAGGCTGAAGCAAATAAAATCCTTTACAAGGATTATATTGAACAAAATGAGGCTTTCCTGGCCAAAAACAAAGAGAGACAGGGTGTTATTGTTACGCCAAGTGGATTACAGTATGAAGTAATAAAAATGGGAACAGGACCCAAACCTACTGCTGAAAATACTGTGAAAGTACATTATGTGGGGACCCTCATCGACGGGACAGAGTTCGATTCAACTGTTCAGAAAAATGAACCTGTTGAGTTCCCTGTTTCAGGTGTTATTCCCGGATGGACTGAAGCACTACAGCTTATGCCTGTAGGTTCCAAATTCAAGATCTATCTTCCTGAAAACCTTGCTTATGGAGCAACGGGTGCAGGCAACCAGATTAAACCTTATTCTACCCTTATTTTTGAAGTAGAGCTTCTTGATATAGTTAAGTAATGAGAACGGCTGAAATACAGACAACCAGGGGTAAAATTGTGATCCAGGGGTCGGAACAGGCGGACCGGGATACAAGATAAATTGTGAGCTCAATGTTAAGAATCAGTATCACGACAGGGTGATAAGATAGAGAAGATAATTATTCACGAAAGTTGATTGTAGAATGGCTTTTGAAATATCAGGTAAAATTATTGAAATCTCGCCTGTAAACCAGGTAAGTGATAAATTCAGAAAACGCGAATTTGTCATTGAAAAAAAAGAATCTGGTAGCGGCGCTGTTTTCGTCGACTATATCAAGTTCCAGCTTATTCAGGATAAATGCGACCTTATTAATGAATCTTTTCTTAATGAAGAAGTCAGAATATGGTTTAACCTGAAAGGCAATAAATGGGAACGCGATGGCAGGGTAAATTACTTTACCAACCTTGATGCCTGGAAAATAGAGAAAGCTTCTTCAGTGGAGAGAGATCAAAGCATTCAGTCTCCTCCTGCGCTGGAGGATATCCCACCTGAGATAGATGAACTGAGCGATCTGCCGTTCTGAAAAAGAATATCGGAGACTGAACTAAAATTCAGTCTCTTTTTTTTATCTTGGTAATTGATAAAAAATATAGTTTACTAATGCAATTAAAAAATTAATATACCTGCACAACATGAAATACATTTTATTTATTCTTTTTGCATTTATCTGTTACTCATCCTCTTCACAGGAAATATCAGTTAAACCATTTCGGAACTCAAGGCAGAAACAATTGCCCTGCAACAGGCTTATACAGCCAGCCGGAACTCAGATCTTTTTTGGTGACCAGTCTCTGGAAAATCATTCCATGGATGCTGCTTTATCGCCTGACGGTAAATGGCTGGCTGTCATGGAAAGGTCGGGTATTGTGTTTATAAGAACTGCGGATAATAAGGTAAAATATTATCTTAAAAATAATTCGAATCCTAATCTCAGGGGTGGAATGAACACTTATTCAGGTATCACCTGGTACTCCGGAAATCGAATTCCCGAAATATGCTGGAGCGTTATCGGAATCAACGCCAGGTCATTTGTTGTGTTTGCAAAATGGGATGGTATTACAGCTGAGTTCAGCCGGATGTTTGAATACAAGGCTGCACCAAATGCTGCTATGGCTCTTCCGAATGAAATACTTATTACTAAAGAAGCATCAAAAGAGTACCTTTATGTTGTCCTGAATGGTAATAATCAAGTAATTAAGCAGGATTTTATTACAGGTGATACAATCTGGATAGCAGATCCGGGAGTGGCGCCTTACGGTATTACCAGGGCATCAGGAAAGCTTTATGTAACAAACTGGGCAGGCAGATTTCCTGAACCGGGCGATAAAGATGTTGCTGGTGTGCCATGGGGACTGGCAAGAGTAGATAACACAAATGCAGGAGGGGCAACGAGGGAAGGGAGCGTTACTGTATTGGATCCCGCAAGCGGTAAAATAATTAAGGAAGTGATTGTTGGTCTTCACCCTAACGAAATTATCAGCGATAAGAGGGAAAAATTCGTTTATGTTACCAATTCAAACAGCGATAATGTCTCTGTGATAAACACTTCAGGAGATACAATTTCTGAAACAATAAGCGTCAGATTACAGCCACTGTTGAATCCATTCTTCGGCGATTCGCCGGACGCTCTTTGCCTTTCACCAAACAACAAATCACTTTACGTGGCAAATGGAATGGATAATGCAGTGGCAGTTATAACCCTGGGGAAAAGTGCATCAGTTGTTTCCAAAGAGGAAAAAAGTTTTGTTACCGGATTTATACCTACCGGTGCGTATCCGTCGGCCATAACCTTGTATGGCAGCAGCGACCTTTTTGTTTGTAACCTTGAAGGGGAAGGCGTTACATTAAGTCTTCCGGTCGGGAATTCAAAGAATATGATATATAACAGCCACCATATGCTGGCTTCAGTTACCAGGGTACATGTTCCCGGGAAAAAAGCTCTGAAAGCTTATACCGATACTGTAATTGCTGTAAATGATCTGTCAAGAGCAACCCAGGCTATGGAAAAGCCGGGAGAAGCAGTCTCTCCGAAACCGGTGCCCGACAGGATAGGTGAACCCTCCGTTTTTAAGCATATTGTATATATAATTAAGGAGAACAGAACATACGACCAGGTACTTGGAGATATGAAAAAGGGCAATGGAGATCCGGCACTCTGTATCTATGGTGAGAAAATTACTCCAAATACCCATAAATTAGCCGATGAATTTATTCTGCTTGATAATTTTCATGCTTCAGGAAAATGTTCGGCTGAAGGGCACCAGTGGACAGATGCTTCAATAGTGACAGATTATATTGAGAAAAACATGAGAGCCTGGTTCAGAAGTTATGCTCATGTCCAGACAGATGCCCTGGTATATGCGCCAACTGGCTTTCTGTGGGATAATGCACTGAAAAATAATAAATCTGTACTGATATACGGAGAAGCTTCTGTTCCTATATTTAATTCACCGGCAACATGGACCGATGTATATAAGAAATATCTGAACGGCGAGAAGGTGGAATTTTACAACAAGACAACCATAGACCCGGTAAAAAAGATTCTCAGCCAGGATTATCCCTCTTATGGGAATCATGAGTTTTCAGATGTCATGCGTGCTGATGTGATGATAAGGGACTTGCATAAATGGGAGGCGCTCCCCGGAGATCAGCTTCCTGAACTCATGATAGTTGCGCTGCCTAATGATCATACCATCGGTACTCGTCCGGGGTACCCCACTCCGCGGGCAATGGTGGCTGATAATGACCTGGCACTTGGTCGTTTGGTAGAAGCCTTTTCCAGGAGCCGTTTCTGGGAAAATACGGTGATTTTTGTTGTTGAAGATGATTCTCAGGGAGGGTGGGACCATGTTTCCGCATATCGCACAGTAAGTCTTGTCATTAGTCCCTACTCAAGGTTTAATTCAGTAAATCACACATTTTATACACAGCCATCAATGGTCAGAACCATTGAACAAATGCTTGGTCTACCGCCCATGAACATCCAGGATGCCATTGCAAATCCTATGGTCGATTGTTTCGGAAGTGTTCCCGACACGACACCTTACACCGCTGTTCAGAACAACATACCAATTGATGAGATGAATCCTTCCTTAACATCGCTCAGCGGTAAAGCTCTGCAATATGCAAAGAAAAGCATGCTGCCCGAATTTGACGGAATAGATTCCGGAAATGATGACTTGCTGAACAGAATACTCTGGTTCGCTGCGAAAGGTCATACTCCATACCCTGCAAAATTCGCCGGTGCAGAGAGCGATGATGAAAATGGAATTGACTAACTTATTAAACATTAAACATTTAAGAAATGACCAATCCTCTTCTCCAGGAATGGAATACTCCATTTGCCACACCACCTTTCGGGACTTTCGGCATAGAACATTTTAAGCCTGCGATAGAGACCTGCATAAAAACGGCATCAAAGGAAATAATAACTATCAGCGAGAATCCTGATCCGCCTGATTTTGAAAATACTATAGCAGCTCTCGACAGGACTGGAGAAAAACTAGATGATATTACTTCAATACTCTTCAACCTGAACAGTGCAGAGACCAGCAAAGAATTGCAGGCTGTTGCACAGGAGGTCTCCCCTCTTCTGACACGTTTCTCCAACGATATAACCCTGAATGAAAAGTTGTATAGCAGGATTAAAGCAGTTTATGATTCTAAAGAGAATTCAATTCATGACTCTGAACAGAAAATGCTTCTCGAAAAAAGCTACAGGAACTTTTTATTGGGAGGTGCTGGTCTGGAGGGGGGAAAAAAAGAACGTTTCAGAGAAATTTCCGAGGAACTATCAAAGCTGACAATCAAATTTGAGGAAAATGTACTTAATGACACAAATCTGTTTGAGCTTCAGATAACCAGTGAAGAAGATCTGGCGGGCTTACCGGAAGGAGTGAAAGAGATGGGTGCCATGGAAGCGAAAAGCAGGAATAAAGAAGGCTGGGTCTTTACGCTTCACTTTCCCAGTTATGTCGCATTCATGAAGTATTCAGAGAAAAGAAAGCTGCGGCAGAAAATGTACAAAGCATATACATCAAGATCTTTTCATGGCGATTCCAATGATAACAGGACTCTGGCACTCAGAATAGCCAACCTGCGGCTCGAATTGGCAAAGTTACTGAATTTCAGCTCTTTCGCCGACATGATACTCGGCGACAGGATGGCAGATACCATTACTAAAGTCGAATCTTTCCTTGAACAGCTTCATAATGCATCATTGACTGCCGCAAGAAGAGATTATGAAAATCTTGAGAATTTTGCCTTTGAAAACGGACATTCAGGTGCTCTGGAAAGATGGGACTGGGCATATTATGCTGAAAAATTGCAGAAAGCAAAATATGATATTGATGATGAGGTTCTGAAACCATATTTTATCCTTGAAAATGCAGAAAAAGCAATTTTCAAACTCGCTTCCACCCTTTACGGATTAAAATTCATTCCCGAAAATAATATTCCTCTCTATCATCCTGAAGTTAAAACGTGGGAAGTTCTCGATCAGGATAACACTCTTCTTGCAATACTGTATATCGACTATTTTCCCCGTAAAGGCAAAAACGGCGGAGCCTGGATGACGAGCTTCAGAGAACAACGGTTAGTTAATGGAAAAGAAGTGAGACCGCTGGTTTCTATTGTGGCTAATTTTACCAGGCCTACCGACACAAAACCATCTCTGCTCACATTCAATGAAGTTACTACTTTCCTTCATGAGTTCGGGCATGCTCTTCACGGAATGCTTAGCAGATGTACCTATAAATCAGTTTCCGGGACCAGTGTTGCCCGCGACTTCGTTGAACTGCCCTCACAATTCATGGAAAATTTTGGCTATGAGAAGGAATGGCTTTCATTATGGGCTGTTCATTACAAAACCGGTGAAATCATCCATGATGAGATAATAAGAAAAATTATTGCATCATCAACATTTAATGAAGGATATGCCTGTAACAGACAGCTTGGATTCGGATTCCTCGATATGGCATGGCATTCCGGCACAAAACCTGTTTCAGAGGATATCGTTGAATTTGAGAATAAAGCTATAGCTAAAACCGAGCTCTTCCCCCCTGTCGAAGGATCAATTCTCAGCGTATCATTCACTCATATTTTCAGCGGAGGCTACGCAGCAGGCTATTATGGATATAAATGGGCTGAAGTCCTGGATGCTGATGCCTTCTGGCATTTTAAAGAGACCGGGATCTTTAACAGGAATACTGCGACGTCATTCCGAAAGAATATCCTAGAGAAGGGAGGAACAGACAAACCAATGAACCTTTATATGAGATTCAGAGGCAAAGAGCCTTCAATAGATGCATTTCTTGAGCGCAGCGGGTTGAAATGAAATTAATGAAACATCTTTCTTGCATATTAATTAACTCATTTTCTTTCAAACTCACATGAACTCACCCCCAACCCGCTATCTACACCCAAATAGGATATTCTTAAAACTTGAATTATATTTACCATATTCGTAATCATTTAAATTAAATAATCTTATTCTATTATTAATCAAGATATTACCAATTAAAACATGATCCTCTTTTTTAAAAATAAAACCAATATAATATTTGCGGTCGGCACATCTGAAAAACTTGCTTCCACCGATATCGAAAAGCTGATCTGGCTCTTTGGGAATGCAGTGCAGATTGATGAAGTTAAAATTGACGGCAGTTTTATTGGTCCCCGAAAAGAAATGATCACACCATGGAGCACAAATGCTGTTGAGATAACCCAGAATATGGGCATAAGACATATTACAAGGATCGAGGAATTTCATCCGGCAAAAAAGAAAACAGTATGGGACCCGATGCTCCAGGCTTTGTATGACAGACTCGACCAGAAAATCTATACTATTGACAGACTGCCTGAACCAATCAGGTATATTGATAATATCAGTGAATATAACATTGAAGATGGACTTGCTTTAAGTGAAGAAGAGATAGAATACCTGGAAGATCTTAGTAAAAAGATCGGCAGAAAGCTGACAGATAGTGAGGTCTTTGGTTTTTCCCAGGTTAATTCGGAACATTGCAGGCATAAGATCTTCAACGGCAAATTTATAATTGATGGCAAAGAAAAGGATTCGACTCTTTTCCAGTTGATAAAGCTGACAACAAAAATAAATCACAACAAGGTTGTTTCGGCATATAAGGATAATTGTGCTTTTATCCAGGGGCCGGTGGTGGAACAGTTCGCTCCTGAAACGCAGGATAAATCCGATTTTTTCAGGATTAAAAACTATGAATCTGTACTTTCTCTCAAAGCCGAAACACACAATTTCCCTACAACTGTTGAACCTTTCAATGGAGCCTCCACCGGCACAGGAGGTGAGATCAGGGATCGTATTGCGGGAGGTAAAGGAGCCTTTCCTGTTGCCGGCACAGCTGTCTACATGACATCTTATCCCCGACCGGATGGAACAAGGCCCTGGGAAAAAGCGACTAAAAAAAGACCATGGCTATATCAGACTCCGGAAGATATTCTGATAAAAGCCTCAAATGGAGCAAGCGATTTTGGCAATAAATTCGGACAGCCTCTTATTTGCGGGTCCCTTCTAACATTCGAGCATTTTGAGAACCTCAGAAAATTCGGATACGACAAGGTAATAATGCTTGCCGGCGGTATTGGGATCGGTAAAAAAAAGGATAGCGAAAAAAGTATTCCTGAGAAAGGAGATGTTATTGTTTTACTGGGGGGAGATAATTACAGGATTGGAATGGGCGGAGGTGCCGTTTCTTCTGTCAATACAGGCAAATATGGCAGTTCAATTGAGCTCAATGCCGTTCAGCGCGCCAATCCTGAGATGCAAAAAAGAGTATATAATGCAATACGGGCTCTTAGCGAGCTGGATAAAAATCCAGTGATATCAATTCATGACCATGGTGCCGGAGGGCATCTGAATTGTCTCTCTGAACTGGTAGAAGCCACGGGGGGAAAAATTGATATCAGTAAGCTACCAGTCGGCGACCCAACCCTTTCAGCAAAAGAGATAATAGGCAATGAGTCGCAGGAACGTATGGGACTGGTAATGAAAAATATATCTGTAGATCTGTTAAAGGATATTGCTGAAAGAGAACGGGCTCCTTTTTATATTATCGGAGAAGTTACCGGCGATCATCAGTTTACTCTTTATAATCCCCTTACGGAAGAAAAACCTATTGACATCAGGCTTGAATCACTCTTCGGCAAACCTCCAAAAACAGAAATGAAGGATACAACCCTTAAATCGGGTTTCAGGAGCCTTGAATACAATCAATCTGAGGTCTTTGAATACCTGACGATGGTTCTGCAAATTGAAGAGGTTGCATGCAAGGACTGGCTGACTAACAAAGTTGACAGGTCAGTAACGGGAAGGATTGCCACACAGCAGTGCGCAGGTCCTTTGCAGCTACCATTGAACAACCTTGGTGTGATGGCACTTGACTATCGCGGTGAATATGGCCTTGCAACTTCTATAGGCCATGCTCCTGCAGCAGGCTTAATTGACCCTGCTGCAGGGTCTGTACTATCAATTGCGGAGGCACTTACCAATATAATATGGGCACCTCTGACCAATTTTCTTAAGAGTGTATCTCTTTCTGCAAACTGGATGTGGCCATGCAGAAATCCCGGTGAAGATGTAAGACTTTATGAAGCAGTTAAAGCAGCCAGTGATTTTGCCATTGCCCTGGGTATAAACATACCGACCGGAAAAGATAGTCTTTCTATGACGCAGAAATACAAGGACGAGGTTGTCTACTCGCCGGGAACTGTTATCATCTCAGCTTCTGGTGAAGTTAAGGATGTCAGGAGAACTGTCGAACCGGTCATAACTAATGATCCTTATACAAGCTTGCTGTATATCGATATGAGCAGTGATGCACTGAATCTCGGAGGAAGTAGTTTTGCACAGGTTATCAACAGGTTAGGAGATTCCGCTCCAACAGTCAAAGATCCCGGCTATTTTGTAAGAGTATTTAATACCATACAGGGTCTGATAATGAAAAACAAGGTACTTTCAGGTCATGATATATCGGCCGGAGGGATAATTACAACCCTTCTGGAAATGTGTTTTTCGAATATTTCCGGTGGTCTCTCTATAAATTTTTCAGCATTTAACGAACCCGATACTGTAAAAGTGCTGTTCAGCCAGAATCCCGGAATAATTATCCAGGTGAAGGATGAAAATGAGATCGTTGATATACTCCTTGAAAACGGGATATCCTATCTTTCAATAGGACATCCTCTTAATGAAAGAATGCTTTATGTCACAAACAATACATTTTCGTTAAAATTTGATATTGATGAGCTCCGTGACAAATGGTTCAGAACTTCATATCTGCTCGACTGCAAGCAGAGCGGGCACAAATTGGCAAAGGAAAGATATGATAATTACATAAAGCATGGGCTTGACCTTAACCATGGCGGGTTTCCCGGCACTTTTAAATCCCTTGGAATTTCACCCGAAAGACGAAAAAGAAGTGGTACCAGCGCCGCCATTATAAGAGAAAAAGGTGTGAACGGCGACAGGGAAATGGCATATGCACTATATCTTGCCGGGTTTGATGTTAAAGATGTTCATATGACTGATCTTATTTCGGGAAGGGAAACACTTGAGGACATAAGTATGATTGTTTTTGTTGGAGGTTTTTCCAATTCGGATGTCCTGGGTTCGGCAAAGGGATGGGCAGGAGCCTTCAGGTACAACATGAAGGCAAAGGTGGCTCTTGAGAAATTCTATGAGAGGAATGATACCCTTTCACTGGGTGTATGCAACGGCTGCCAGCTCATGGCAGAGCTTGGCCTGATATACCCGGACCATAAAAAAATGCCTGCACTTCTCCATAATAAATCAGGAAAATTTGAATCAGCTTTCCTGGGCATCAGGATCGTCGAAAATAATTCTGTAATGCTTGGTAATCTGTCAGGGATGGAACTTGGGATATGGGTAGCACACGGAGAAGGACAATTCTCACTTCCATACCCTGAAAAAAAGTATAATATAACAATGAAATTTTCACATCACACCTATCCGGCTAATCCCAATGGCTCCGATTATGATATAGCCGGTCTATGCTCCGACAACGGCAGGCACCTTGTAATGATGCCCCATCTGGAACGGGCTTTCTTAGCATGGCAGTGCGCCTATAAAATTGCCAACAGGAAAAATGATGAAGCAACTCCATGGCTGAAAGCATTTGTTAATGCAAGAAAATGGATAGAAGACAAGAAGATGTGATAAAACCTATCCCACATCCTGTATTTCTCAGAAAACTTCGGTAATTTAATACATGATAACCAGACTGTTACCTTTTTGAAGGTTTAAACGACAGGGATAATAGCTTTGCAAGATCAGCGCCGGATTTTTTATCCGATTTATAATCCTTTGGAAGAATCTGTTCGCTGATAATCTGGATATTAAATTTTCCTGTATCCTGGATGTACAAAGTACCCAGGAATGAATCAGCCCTGAAATAAGGAAAGGAAACATCACCTGAATTATGTATTATCTTATCACAAGAGGGACGTCTCTCAATCCATAAGGCCTGATCCTGAAGACTAATCAGAACAGGGTTTTTATATTTAAGATCATTGGTATCTTTTGTTGCACTTGAAAGCCAGACATCATAACGGCCTGACTTTGATAGAACAACACTCCATTCAGCAGTATTGCAGTTACGATCTACAACATCGCTGTAAAAATCCGCTTTATCAAGGCTTAATGAGAGTGACCCATCTTCCTTCTGCCTTATAACCTTCTCCTTCCTGTAATTATTTGCAGTTGATTTTACCGATGAATTACCGCACGAATATGCCATTACAATAAATACTGCAAGCACCCAAATTAAGATTGATTTTCTCATTACTAAGTTTGATATTTTTAAAATCTTTCTATTATACAACGTAAGAGATTTCCTTCCATTGTATATTTTTTAAGAATTTGCAAAATAAATTCAAATAAATTAATAATAAAAGTGAAAATGACAAACAAAAGTAATTTCCGATCTTTTTTGGAACTTAACCCGGAATTGACTTGTCGTCAGCATTTAATGGAAATACCTTAATTAATAGTGGCATTGGGGGATGTGAAAACCAGGGGATAATTGTCAGATAATTACCGGTTCCGTTATTTTGAGATGTATATCGGATCTATTTTTTTCTGACTGTGGTATAACCAGTGCTTCTGCTACAAGTTCAGCAATGTCGGCTACTTTTGTATTGGTTGCAGCCGAAAATGTCTTTTTGCAAAGAGGACACGCAGTTGCAAGAATATCCGGATTGCACTTCGTCAGTTCAAAAGCGGCATCCCTGGCAATCTTATTCTTTTTTTGATTATTTATTTTCATGTTTCCAAGGCTCCCTCCGCAGCACAGAGAATTCGCATTATCATAATCAGTATTCTGAAGTCTGGCAACATACTTCAGTACCTCCCTGGGTTCTTCGTAAACTCCTGAACCTCTTCCCAGTTCACAAGGAGTATGAAAAGTGATCTTTTTTCGCAGGAAATTCAATTTCAGAGATTCTTCATCAATAAGCTGCTTAATAAACTGAGAATGATGTAAGACCTCAATACCAAGATAATAGCTCTCCTTAAATACCTTGAAGCATATCGGGCACGATGTGACCAGGGTTTTGGCCCCTGATTTCCTGATCGTCTGAGCGTTGAAGTTTATAAGTTCCCTGGCTTCCTTATCCTGCCCGGCGAGCATAAGCGGCCTTCCACAGCAGACACCTCCGTCCCTGTCAATAAAATTATATTTGACCCCGGACGTTTCAAGTATTTTTACCATCGAATTTTTAATAGCCGGTGTAAGATGTGTCATGCATCCTGCAAAATAAATTACGTCGGTCGTCGCCGACTCTGGCTCAGGTAGCCAGCTGTATACCTGTCTGTTAGCTTGTTTGAATGGTATAATCTTTAAAGTGTCAGGAAAATATCTTTTCCAGATGCTCTTGTATGGATCTTCCCTCACTTCGGCTCTTCTTCTGATCATCCTGATAGGCGTAAGTTCTATTCCGATCGGGCATTTCTCATCGCATCTTCCGCACATAAGGCAATTATAAGCTATTTCGCTAACATTTTCATGGTTGCGGATTCCTTTAAGAAGATACGCCGACTGGATGTTTGTGATCCCGGCTGAGAAATTAAGCTGGCATGCATCTATGCATATTCCGCACGACGAACATGCATATGTCTGAATCTCGCTGAATGCCCCGACCTGGTCACCTGTCCTGATCCCTGAGTTTCTTGCAAAGATCAGGAATAGCTCCGTTGGTATATGCATATACCTGGTTACAGGAAGCAGAATAAAAAATGTCCCCAGAGAAAGCGAATAAAGCCACCAGAAAGGATAAGCCATTTCCTTGGCCGGTAGAAAGGAAGCAAGCAATGAACCGAGGGAGCCGGTAAGAAAACTCCCGGTTCCGTAAGCTCCGCTGGTAAAGCTTTCAGCAAGAAGACGGCTTGGGAAGATGAGCCATAAAGAGATTAGGGCAACCTTATCGATAGTCTTCAGACGCGTTGTCTTCTTCATTCCAACAACTCTCGAAGAAAATCTTTTTATTACTGCCAGGAGAAGGCCCGACAATATAAAGGCAAGAAGAAAATCCATCAGGAAAGAATATGCTGCCTCAAATCCTGCTCTGCCGTGATCGGGATTAAAAAATCTGAAGAATATCGCCTTATATGGTGCGTTCAGATGTCTTATCTCGAAAATATCAGTCTCCAGAGTGCCGAAAAAGATAAGCAGAAACCAGCCGAATGCGAGGCTCATATGCATATAGCCGAGACGAAAATTAGTTTTAAGTATTTTCCTGTGAATCAGGCTCTCGAGGAATATTTCTTTCAGACTTTGTCCGAATGATTTCCCGAAGAAACCCCGCTGAAGCCTCAGCTTATCAGCACGTGAAAGATCCATAAACCAGCGGACACTTCTCACTACTGCATATATCAATATGAAATTGAGACCTATATTAAACGGTATAACAAACGGATCAAATTGCATATGTCAATCCTTTTTGAAATGCTTCCCTGGCCAGCATTACGACGTTGCGTGTATTTACTCCGCGAGGGCAGACAAGAGTACATTTTCCGCAGAGCATACATTTCATAATATTTTCACGAACTGCATCATTTTCTCCCCTCTTCAGGAGAATTTGTAATTCTCTCAGGCTGAATCGTGTAAAATTCCCTGTGGTGCATGTAGCTGAACAGCAGCCGCATTCAATACATAACCTGAAACTGGGTTCGCGATCATATATATATTCAGCAATCGACTTGTCATTGACATCATAGTCGATATGCCTTTCTTTCAACAATGAAAATCCGAAATCAGCCATATCAATTCTTTCTGGTCTTCAGATACTCAATAACATCTATAACTGCACCACGTGCATGCGATATTGTTTCTGTGATATTCAATGGAGCCGTACAGGTACCTGCGTAGAATACTCCCTGAATATTGCTTTTATTACTCCCAAAATGCTGATCAGCAACTGAAAAAAAACGATTTTCCCCGGTTGATAAACCAGATGCTTTTGCCAGATTTATTGCACTTTCACGCATCTCCATTCCTGCCATCAGCACAAGCATATCCAGCTCCATTCTCAGGGGTCTGCCTACAAGAGTATCCTCAACTTTAACGATAAGCTTATTATTGATACTTTCCGACACTTCAGATACCTTTCCCCTGATGTAATTTATACCATATTTTTCCTGCGATTCCCTGTATAATTCTTCATAATGAGCTCCACCCATTCTCATGTCCATATAGAAACAGAAAACCTTAGCATCTGAAATACGTTCTTTTATCTCCATAGCCTGCTTCACTGCAGTAACACAACATAGCTTTGAACAGTAGAGATTACCAGCTTTCTCATCGCGCGATCCAACACAGTGAACAAATCCGATCTTGGCGGGAGCGTCGCCGTTATGTCTTTTTATTTCACCTTCCCTGAACATTACCTCAAGATCAGCTGACGAAATAACATTATCGTAGATACCGTAGCCGTATTCTTCTTTTTTTTCACTCCTGAAAAGATCAAAACCCGTTGACAACACAACAGCATCAGCGGTAATTTCAGTTCCTTCAGCAGTTTTAAGAATTATCGCACCATTGTTTCTTTCAAGCCCGCTGACAGTAGTGCCTGTTATCAGAGTAATTTTATTATGACTGATCTCTTTTTCGAGGTAACTTATGACTTCCAGACTGTCGCGTCTGTCAGGAAACAAATGGTACCAGTTCCTTATATGGCCTCCTGTTGTATGTTCCTTCTCAATCAAAGTCACCAGGTAACCTGCCCTTGCAAGCTGACCGGCGGCTTCCATTCCGGCAGCTCCGCCACCTACTATAACAACCTTACTGTCCATCTCAGGCATTAATAAGATTTTCCGGTATTGGCATCTGTCGCCCGTCCCTGGTCCTATACTTGGTATCAGGGTTGAATTCAACGCCCATTTTTTTTAGCAGAGGTTCCGACTGTACCATATGAAACTGCAATCCCAGTTCCCACGGATCATAACCCAGTACCAGCCCTGCCAGCTCTTCATAGGTTAGAACTGGTATCGACTCACCGTTTTCCCCATAGACCGTTCCCTCCATCTCTTTTATTGTATATTGCCACTTATCCATAAACATGGTGCATCCGGGACAGTTTGTGAGTACCATATCAGGTTTAAAGGGTTTCATTGAAGAAAACTTCCTGGCAGTATTTGAAAGAGAGTAACCCCTGTTGGCCTGAACAATATATTGTCTGAAGCCAAAGCCACAGCAATGCCTGCGCTCCGGGTAATCAACCACATTTCCCCCCCAGGTCTTTATCATTCCTCCAAGCACGTTAGGAAATTCAGCACCTCCGACACCATATTTAGGGAACATTTTTGAATAATGGCATCCGATATGTTCTACAATGTTAAGAGGTTCGCCGGTTTGCTTATTTATAAGAGGATTTTTAGCCCTGGCAGCAATCTCTTTTCTGAATTTGTAAATAATATCGCTGGTATGTGCCATGCTTTCAGGAAGATCAAACTCGCGCCCCGTAGCTTTATAAAGATATTCCCTTGTTTTTTCGAGCTCTTCAGGAAATTGCTTCCATGTTTCAATGATTTCGGTATATATTCCGAACGAGGTAACACATGAAATAGCAATGTTTTTGTATCCTGCGTCCTTCATAAGGGCGAAATGGCGTGCTATTACCGTCATTATCGTGGGAAACGGAACAATATCACTATGGTATCCTATTCCGGTGCATGTTGTATGAGACGGGTTTTCATAAAAATCTTTGCCAAGTTCATTCCTCATAAAGCTGAGAAAGAACTGCTCTGATCCCGGGAAAAAGCTTTGCCTTATGCACGACCTGACATAAAAGAAATGATCGTCTGCAATCTCCTTCTGATATTCTGCCCAAATCTTCTTTTTACCTTCTATCTTCATAACCCGGTTTCTGTAAATCAGTGTGAATGTTTCTTGTTGTTTGCGGTGAATACTTCAATAAAGTATTCATTATCAATGCCTTCATCATTAATTTCAAGGCTCATTTCTGCTGCTTTTCTCTTTGAATGTTTTTCAATTGTGTCAAACAATTCGGATCCGCCTGTTACTTCAAAGATCTTCCTGAGCTCCTCCTTTGCATCATCTGGTATCTTCCTCAGCGGACCGGCTCCCAGCTCATTTATTTGTCCGCCAACCCGCTCATAAACATCCTTAGAGTTTTCAATGATATATTCCCATATAGGGCCCTGTTCCATGTGCATTTCAGGACTCACAGCGTAAGATGCCACACAGTAACCATATTTGAAAATATTCTCCCCTACTGTCCTTTTGATTGCAAACTGCTGTCTTCCCTTTTCCGATTCAGTGAAGAATCCAAGCTTCTGGGAAAGTGTCCTGAGCGACATAACAATAAATGCCGGAGTATTTCCTCTTGGACATCTTGTCTTGCATGACATACATTCACCGCAATACCATATTGTATCCGACTTAAGAAGCTTTTCTATTTCAGAGTTGTCACCCGACTGCACAGTGTCGACAATCATTCGTGGATCGTAGTTATAGAATTCTGCCGCAGGACAAATAGCAGTGCATACACCGCAATTCATGCAGGCATTAAGTCCTTCCTCGAATCTGACATCATGTTCCAGCATTTCAAGGTAGTTTTCCATGGCCTCCCTTTATTGTTAATTACTTAACAACAAATTTAGGCTTATTACAGGAAAGCAATCATACACTTAAAACCTATTTTGAAAGGGGTATTTATACTTACAGGGAGTGGTTAACTGTACAACGGTACAATGGTACAACGGTACAACGGTACAACGGTACAACATAGCTTTGATATAACACCTTTTCGTCCCTTCCGGAATTGAATAATTCATAGCTTTTCCGGCAAATTCATTGTCCGGGATGCTTTTTAGCAACCAGTTTTTTATTTATTATGTGTGTCAAATAAGCTGTTCCTGAACCAATTACTGCACCCATGAGAACATCGGAGGGATAATGGACGCCAAGGTACATTCGCGAGAATCCGACTGTTCCTGCCCATATGAAAGCAGGAACTATAACATACCATCGCATAATCAAGCCACATTCATTTATAAGTTGGCATTAAGGCTCACAAAGGACTTTTTCAACAGCCCCTTAGGAAAGGAATAAAAACTATTTAACCAAATATCAGAGATTCAGGAATATTAATTCTCCGTTATTTAATCTTCAGCTTAACTGAAACTAATTCTTTAACAACTTCAATGTCAGACTCATCAATAAGCCTTACAGATATTGCTCTTAAAGCGCCAAAACGTTTTGAGGTTTTAAAATCATCCTTAACTTTTTGTGGAAGCCTGCTTTCAGCTATGAATGGCTCCGCTTTATCGCCAAAATAGAAAGATATCCTGAAGCAATCAGCTAAAACACCTGCCCAGAGAATGGTCTTCTTTTTCTGAACCAGCTTAAAAAGCCATTGTTTACCATCGTTATAGTAATTCCAGCTTCCGGAGACATCGTTGTAACTATCAGTAGTATGTTTCACAACAGTTTTCCACAGAAACTGTTTCTCACCTATCAATGAATAGATAAGATCATCTGACGGTACAATCTGTTTATCGGAAAGCACCAGTTTTATTACATCTGACATATTTCTGTTATTTAACGTTTTAAACCAAGTTTAACGTGATTAAATATTCACATTTACATTTTCTGATATGTGAGTAGCCGGGTCATTCACCTCTTTCAAGGCTGTTACGCTTCCATATCTCCAGGTTTTCAGCATGATTTTCACTATAAAAAGGACCTGTGAAAGAATGAATAAAAGAAAAACGCCACCTCCCGTAACAGGCCTCCACAGACCCGTAATTATTATAATTAACCAGCTGAATATCACCTGAATAGTAACTATAAGTATCATCATTGGAAATGATGATCTGAATTTTTTGAAAGTCCTGCTGAAGCCGAATCCAATCGCTTTGAAGCATGCCGGCTTTTCATGGGCTGCCTGCCAGGCCCTGGCATAATCGGCAACCAGTAATAGTATTATAGTAAGGAAAAGGGAAAATGATATCGTTATTCCACCTATAATATATGGAGCAGATTCCGGAATAGAATTGGATTGAATAGCAAAACTGACAGGAATTATGAAAATAAAAAGTGACAACATAACAATTATGGCACTGATTATTAAGGTAATACCCAGGAACGACCAGAAATATTTTGCTGATGTTCTGAAAAATTCAGAGACCTGAAATTTTTTTCCAACTTCTTTTAGGCTGTTGAAAAGACCCCCGGTAAGAAATGCATTCATCACGATGCCGAGAAAGATCAAAATTAATAAACCTGTTGAAAAATATTGAATAAGACTCCTGAAAGTCGCTCCCAGATCACTGAAAGCTTCCAGATTAAACCCGTCAGCGAACTTTTCAGTTATCATGCTGCTCCCAAATCCTGCTTTCATAACTCCTTTCATAGGAAGAGCAACGAGAGATATAAGTATAAATAATAAGAACCATATAATCAGTACACCTTTCCACGATCTTAATGCCCTGGTGCATCCTGAGCCGATAGCTTTGAATATCTTCATATTAATTAATTTTATAATGTTAATGCACAGATAAATAACTGCATTACTGAAATTATTTTATCGGTAAAACGGCGGACAGGTACACGATCGGGTCTGGATGTCATTGAATTGTTAACAAAATTAACATCCATCCTGATCTTATAATCCGGGTCAATTTTTACCCAGTCGATCTTTCTGGATCCCTCGTATTTAAAATCTTTATATCTGCTTTTCCCGTCCCAGTTCTCATGTACTTCTTCTCCATTGGTAAAATGTATGAGAACATCCACAGGGAGCATTACCTCTCCTATCCTTTCCAGTGCGACTATAGCTGTATATAATGAATCACTGAGCGTCAGGCGGGTGCCAAGAGTATCTCCGGCATCGAATTTGCCCGTTGAAAGTTCACGTTTCCAGTTATGGAACCCTGCAACCTTATAATCACAAATTCCGGTTCCATAAAGGGTCTGGTCAAAAAACCAGTTCATATCAGGGCCGAACTTTTCACCACAATCCTTCTTAACTACCTCATTTACAACAGCTATAAAGTCTTTGGCAGCAGGATGTTTAAAAGCCCATTGTTTATAATATTCCCTGAATATATCATTCGTGGTCTCCTCACCAACAATACCCATGAGCGTATAGAGCCATGTGGCTGTTTTCAAGTACGACATCATTCCATATGTTCCGTGCGGGTAATTCCAGGAATATTCTATGTTGCTTACAACCTGCCTGTTTTCGGAACGAACATAAGGTAACCTTGACATTGCTTTATCAGGTATTTTAAAGAAAGGAAGGTCAATCATTCCCGAATTTTCGCCCCAGTAATGGTCCACAATCCGCTCTTCCCAGAATGAATTTATTCCTTCATCCATCCAGGGATCTTCGAATTCATTGGTAGCCAGGATGCCCATAAAATATGCATGCCCAAATTCATGCACCGTAACCATTTCCGGTACATGAAAAAATGCCGGCATTATATATGAGGAGGTTGAAGTAAAAAGCGTAGTATACTCCATTCCTCCGGCTCCTGATCCCTTTTCAGGAGGGTCAACGAAGGTCAGGTGTGACCATGGAAAAGGACCGACATTCTTTGAAAAATACTCAAGAGCATTTTTTACAGCGGTAAATTGTCTTTCAACCTGATCGGTCCTGTCATGTGGAATTAAAAGAGTAAGACTAACATGCTCCCACTGATCCTTAAAAACTACGTACCCCGGCCATGCTGTCCAGGCGAAATCAACAATATCCTCAGCTCTGTATTTCAGCGTTTTATTCTTTCCTGTTGTATCGGCATCGCTTTCGCTGATCAGCATGCCACCTGTTCCGACAACATATTCCTTCGGGACAGTAATGTTAACATCATAGACGGAATAATTTGCATAAAACTCAGAATTGGCATGGAATTGATGACAGTTCCATCCGCCCACTGATCTGTATCGCATGCCTGATGGTTCATATACACCGAATTTCGGGAACCACTGGCCAACAAAATAAAAGTCGTCATTATAACCAGTTCTCCTTATATTCGAAGGCAGCTTCGTCTCAAAATGAACACTTATGAAGACTGTATCGCCGGGAGCGGCCGCCTTTGGCAGGATCACCTGTAACACGGTCTTATCCTGCACATTACCGTCATCAGGACTAATGAAATGCATATTCGGAACAAGATCAGTACCATTTTTTTCCGTAAAGGATAGTATGTCTATCCATCCATAGGCAGTACTATCCTTCCCGGGTCCTCCATGCATTTCTTTATACACTGTGGTTTTATTATTTCTGTAAGCATTCATATAAAGATGAAGCTGGATATCCGGAATAGTTTCATTAGTGGCGTTGACCCAGAAGGCCTCCATTTTACAGTTGACTTTCTTATTGAAAGTATCAAGATTTGCATCAATTTTATAACCTGTTACACGTGGACTTAACGGATCTTTGTTAATTATCTGTCCTGAAGAAGCAAGTGTGATAGAAATAAATACAAATAAGCACCAGAGAAGTTTTTTCATAAAAGATGATTTGGTAATTATCAAATATAAAAATCATATTTGAAATACCTGCATCAGATCACTAATTAAACTATTCAGGATTGATAATTGTGAATTATTTTGAACCTGGATAAATTTTAAACTATGCACTCTACAATTATTTCATTATTTTTCAATTGATATATGTAATTTTGAAGTTCAAAAAATAAGAATATCCAATGTCGGCTCTTGAAAATTATTTCAGCAGATTCAGAAAAAATATTGTTGGCATCGATGCCCGAATAAATACACCATATGGACTTCAAAAGCTTGTTTATGCCGACTGGATTGCAAGCGGAAGATTATACGGCCCTATTGAGAAAAGGCTCTTTGATGATATCGGACCTCTGGTTGGAAATACTCATTCAGAATCGTCATCTACCGGTATCGCAATGACAACAGCCTATCATCATGCACAAAAAATTGTCAAGTATCATGTTAATGCAAACGATGATGATATACTGATCTTTACTGGCACCGGCATGACATCAGCAATTGCTAAACTGCAAAGGATACTGGGTCTGAAGGTGCCGGAACAGGCAATGAATTTCTGTGCATTCACAACAGGAGAATACAGTAATTGCAAAGATATTCCAAACAATCACAGACCGGTTGTTTTCCTGACTCATACAGAACACCATTCAAACCATACCTCCTGGTTCGAGACACTTGCTGATGTTGTTATCCTTGAGCCATCTCCGGATCTTACAGTTGATCCTGAATCTCTAAGAAAAGAGATTGTCAAATATAAAGATCGCCCACTCTTAATAGGTTCATTTTCTGCATGTTCAAATGTTACAGGTTATTACCCGCCCTATCATAAACTGGCCAGGATAATGCACGAGCACAATGGGTTTTGTTTCGTGGATTTCGCTGCATCAGCCCCATATATCAAAATGGAAATGCATCCTTCAGATCCTTTGGAGCAGCTCGATGCGATTTTTTTCTCTCCTCATAAATTTCTTGGCGGACCTGGCAGTGCCGGAGTACTTGTATTTAATAAAAAACTATATAAAAATGAGACACCTGACACTCCCGGAGGTGGAACAGTAAAATGGACAAACAGGTGGGGCGGATACAGCTATGTTGCTGACATAGAAGTAAAAGAAGATGGCGGCACTCCGGGATTTCTTCAGAGTATTAAAACCGCACTGGCAATAATCCTGAAGGAACAGATGAATATTGAAAAGATAAACGAAAGGGAAAAAGAACTCACCGGATTAACATTTAACGAATTACTAAAGATTAAGGGACTCCATATTCTTGCTGAAAATATTAAAGACAGACTGGGAATATTTTCATTTTATATTGATAATGTCCATCACAATCTTATCACAAAGCTGCTTAATGACAGGTTTGGTATCCAGGTCAGAGGAGGCTGCTCATGTGCCGGTACTTATGGCCATTTTCTCCTGAATGTCGACATAGATCAGTCAAAAGAGATAACCGACAGAATCGATGCCGGTGATCTTTCACTGAAACCCGGATGGATAAGATTATCCCTCCACCCCACTATGACCGATGATGAACTATTGTACATTATCAGGGCAATAGAAGAGACTGTAAAATGCTCAGGTAAATGGGGAGATGATTACCATTATAATAATCACACAAATGAATTCTACCACAAGAACTTCCATGAAAAAGAAAAATCAGGATATTCAAAGTGGTTTGAACTATCCTGATCTCTTAAATCCTGTTCTGTAAAATTGCTGTTACTCTTTCTTTGAGGTATTTATCCTGAAAGGGAGGTAAAGCGGACAGAAACCTACCAGGCTTGTTAAAACAAAAATTGCTGCCAAAGCCAGTAGTATATAAGCCAGAGTTCCGGAGATTACATGCGTAAAATAGAGTACCACTACAACTACTGCAACCAGTATCCTGATAACTTTGTCAGCTGTTCCCATGTTCTTTTTCATAAGAAAAAATTTTAAAATTAATTATATAGATATATATAGATATTTTACTACAATAAACAAACCACAATCGAATTTGTTCTGTTCATATTATCAGCACCTTGAATCCCAACAGATTAACAAGAGGCTGACCCGGACAAAAGATCTTGTGTGCAACAGGCCAGGTTTTTAAAAGATATCTGTCCTGTTCTTCCCTTATCACAATTATAAGTTCATCCAGGGCAGGTATCCTGTCAGGCTTTGAGTATTTATAACCGAGGATTTTTATCAGCTGGGCAAGATCATGATATTTTCCCAGGTTCTGTGTCATTATATCAAGCTTCTTTTCAATTGATTTGATAACAGACTGGTTAAGGGGCCTGAAAAAATAGAGTTGATACAGGAAGTCCTTTGCTCTTTTCCTGAATTCATGAATCTTCAGAGGTTTTGCATCGTTCCTGCATATAAGGTATTTCTCAATAACAATATTATATGTTTTGTCCAGTTCCTGGAGAAGGGTCCGTGGATCCAGGCTCTTCAGGCTCTCAAACCGGATCCTGAAGCCTGCCTTTGTCAGCATCATTGCTATCTTTTCAAGGTCATTTTTAAGCTCTGGTACCGGAGCAGCAGCAGACACTGTCTTTTCCAACAGTTTTTTGACTTTTTCATTTGCACCAAGAAAGTCAAATATTTCAGGATATGATTTTTTGAGTTGCTTAAGAGTTTTCCTGTGTACGGATGTATCACGCCATGAACACATTAAGCGTCCGACATCCCTGAATGTGTCATAGTTCCGGTTGAATGATTCCTCATCGATCTGATTGCCAATAAGCCGCATTACGGCCCTTGACTTTTTCATCAGAACCCGAATATCATGAATCGCCTTTTCGTCAGGAACAGGCGCCATCCTGACCAGAGTAAGTGCCTCCCTGATATATCCTGCCAGTACAGGTTTGATCTCCCTGAGTCTCACATAATCAGGTTCCATTATTGAATGTATTGAATATCAAGCAACAATAAAAGTACTAAATAATATTGATCATTACAAAATAGTCGAATTGAGACATTTCTTCAATTTATTGATCCATAGTATTCAATCTGCGTACATCTGCGCGATTAGTGGGAAATAACTATAATTTTTATTATCATCCTGAAAAAGCTAAATTTGTTAAAAATTAAACAGTAAATCAAAGCTATGGGAAAGAGAAGCAATGGCATGAGGATAGGGATTCTTACTGCAGGTGGCGATTGCCCGGGTATAAATGCTGCAATCAGAGGGGTTGGAAAAACAGCTATTGTAAAATACGGTATGGAAGTGGTCGGCATCAGTGACGGGTATACGGGAATGATAACAAAAGAGTACCGTGAGCTGAGTGAAAAAGATCTCTCCGGCATCCTGACACTGGGAGGAACAATCCTCGGTACTTCAAGGGAAAAGCCTTTTAAAGATTCAGGTAAAAAGAAAAACGAGATCAAAAAGCCAGACCTTATTAAAGAACATTACGACCAGATGGATCTCGACTGTCTTGTTTGCATCGGCGGTAACGGGACACTTAAGACGGCACATCTGCTTTCCCATGAAGGATTGAATGTGATTGGTTTACCTAAAACAATCGATAATGATGTATATGGCACCGATATTACCTTCGGTTTCGATTCTGCTGTAAATATTGCCACAGAAGCTATCGACAGGCTTCACTCAACAGCCAACTCCCATAAAAGAATAATGATGATTGAACTTATGGGCCATAACGCCGGCTGGATAGCTTTATATTCTGGTATAGCAGGCGGAGGTGATGTTATCTTAATTCCTGAAATACCTTACAAGGAAGAAAAAATAGCTGAATATCTTCTTCACCGTGTCGAGGAGAACAAACCTTATTCTATTGTTGTTGTAGCAGAAGGGATACATAACCCTGGTAAGGAAAAATCCGCCGCCCAGTATCTGAGCAACAGGATTAATGATATGACAGGTCTTGAAATAAGGGAGACAGTTCTTGGGTATATCCAGCGTGGCGGCACACCATCGCCGATGGACCGGGTGCTGGCAACGCGTTACGGAGCAGCAGCTGCCGATATGATAGCAGCAAAGGATTTTGGCAAAATGGTAGCTTTGAGAAATAATGAAATAGTATCAGTGCCTCTTGCTGATGTGGCTGGTAAGCTAAAACTTGTTGAACCTGATAACCCGATGATTATCCAGGCACAGAATATGGGAACCAGCTTTGGAGTGTAATAAAAATATAATCATTAATTAACTTCATCTCCCCGGCTATTTATTATGAAAAAGATAATCTTTGTCCGTCATGGAAGAGCAGAGGATCAAACCTCTGAAATATCAGACTTTGAAAGGTCCCTGACCTTAAAGGGTAAAATCATTTCGAAACAGATGGCACGGCGTTTCCGTGAAAAAGAGAGCGAACCCGGGTTATTGATTACAAGTCCGGCTTTCAGGGCTCTGGAAACAGCTATAATATTAGGTGTTGAATTCGGAATAAAACCGGATAATATCAGGATTGAGAGTAACCTGTATTATAAAGCCAGCATCAAAATCCTGTTTGAGATACTTGCAAATATTGATGATGAGGTTGAAAAAATAACACTTTTCGGCCATAATCCTGCTTTTACAGAGATGCCTGACCGGCTGTCAAGAAATGGTTGTGAGTTTTTAACCAAGACGAGCATCGTCTGCATATCTTTCCCTGTCAAAACCTGGTCAGGCATAAAGCTTGATAATGGCAAACTGGAGTATTTTCTAAAGCCTGAAAAATAAATGAGCAAAACATATATACCAAAGGAAATAAGCTGGTTATCTTTTAACGAGCGTGTATTACAAGAGGCTGAAAATAAAGATATTCCGATTATTGAACGTTTTAAGTTCATGGGTATCTATTCAAACAACCTTGATGAATATTTCAGGGTAAGAGTTGCAACACTTAAAAGGATATCCCTGTTTGGATCCAAATCTAAAAACATACTGGGATACAGTCCCAAAGCCACACTAAAAAGTATTCATGACACGGTAATAGAACAGAATTTAAAATTCGAAAAGAATTATTCTCACCTTCTCCAGGAACTTGAAAAACACAATATTCATATTATTGATGAAAAGAACCTTAATGCTGATCAGGCTCAGTTTGTTCAGGACTATTTTCATAGTGAGGTAAGGACAAGGCTAATGCCTTTCCTCATTGAAAAGGATTCTGAGTTGCCTAACCTGACTGATGATGCCATTTACCTTGCAATATATCTTACAGATACAAGAGCACAAAAGAAACGATATGCTCTGCTTGAAGTACCTACAAATGTCCTTCCCCGATTTGTTGTTCTGCCTGCCAATGACGATGATAAATATCTTATATTCCTGGATGATATAATCAGGTTCGGTCTTAAGGACATCTTTTTCATTTTTGATTTCAATGAAATATCGGCATATACAATTAAGCTTACCAAAGATGCTGAACTTGAGATTGCAGACGATATATCGGAGAGTTATATAGATAAAATCTCGAGAAGCCTCCAGCAGAGGAAAAAAGGGACACCTGTAAGGTTCATATACGACCGTAAAATACCTGATGACCTTCTGAAAATAATCACTAAAAAGCTTAAATTCGGTCCTGATGATGTGATCATTCCGAGCAACAGGTATCATAATTTCAAAGACTTTATGAATTTTCCTAACCTGGGTCGGAAAAAGTTCTATTATGAACCGCTGGTCCCTATACTCCACCGCGATATCCAGCCAGGAAGAAGTATCCTGTCGGCAATTAAGAAAAAGGACGTAATGCTTTACTTCCCGTATCACCCGTTCGATTATTTCATCGATTTACTTAGGGAAGCATCCATTGATCCTGATGTTACTTCAATCCAGATCACACTCTACAGACTGGCAAGAAACTCCAGTGTAATAAATGCTTTGCTGAATGCTGTCAGAAACGGTAAAAGTGTGACTACCGTTGTTGAACTGCAGGCAAGGTTCGATGAAGAGGCTAATATCCTATGGGGTAATAAACTCCTTGCTGAGGGAGTAAAAGTAATTTACGGTGTTCCTGGTTTGAAAGTCCATTCAAAATTATGCCTGATTACCAGTCTAAAGAAAGATATTACTCAAAAATATGCTGCTATCGGAACCGGTAATTTCAATGAGGATACAGCGCGTATTTATACAGACCACCTGCTTTTAACTACTAACAAGAAAATTACTAATGAGGTTTTTAAGGCTTTCAGCTTTTTCAGTGTCAATTATAAAAAGGACAATTATTACCATCTTGTTCTCTCTCCTTTCTTCCTGAGAAATAAGATAAACACCCTGATTGAAAACGAAATTAAAAATGCAAAAGCCGGGAAAAAAGCATATATATACCTGAAATTGAATAACCTGACTGACACAGAAATTATTAACTATCTGTATGAGGCTAGCAATGCAGGTGTGAAAATAAGATTAATAATAAGGGGAATGCTCTCTCTTATTCCCGGGATTAAAAAATTGAGTGAAAATATTAAGGCCATCAGTATTGTTGACAGGTTCCTTGAGCACTCCAGGTTCTTTATTTTCTGTAACGGTGGAAATGAACAGGTTTATATTTCATCTGCCGATCTTATGCCCAGAAATCTTGATTACAGGATCGAAGTCACCTGTCCTGTTTTTGATAAAGCAATCAGATGTGAAATAAGAGGGATCTTTGATATCCAGTGGAGCGACAATGTTAAAGCCAGAAAGTTTGACGAAAAACAATCCAACCAGTTCATCAAATCAGACAAGGGGATCATTCATTCTCAGGTTGAAGTTTATAATTTCCTGAAAAAATTCAATGTTAAATCTTCTGAGAAAATTTCCTGAATGAATATCAAAATCCTTATAATCGGTTCTATCATTATAATTATTTTCTCGTGGTTCTTTTCTATCAGTGAGAAAAGGTATCACGGTATTGCAAGGTTTTTTTCTTTTGAGAGCATTTTTATTCTCGTGCTGCTGAACATTAAAATATGGTTTAGAGACCCGTTTTCCATTCACCAGATCATATCGTGGATCTTCCTTTTTACCTCTATATATCCGGCTATTGCAGGATACATGCTTCTAAAAAGGAAGGGAATCTCAGAAAAGAGTTTCGAAAATACGACAGCTCTGGTTGAATCAGGTGTTTACAGATATATCCGCCATCCTCTATATTGTTCATTATTCCTGCTGGGTACGGGTGTAATGTTTAAAGATCCTGGGTATGTTCAAATAATTCTGGGTCTTGTGAATTTTTTGGCAGTGTTTTTTACCGCAAAGATCGAAGAAAAAGAGATGATCGGGAGATTCGGTGAGCTCTATTCAGGCTATATGAAAAGGACAAAGATGTTTATACCGTACGTCTTGTAAAATGCCCCTATTTTGCTGTAAGCCAGCCTATTATTGGATCTGATTCCGGTTTCTGTTTTGGATCGATTACATTTACAAGCTTTCCGTTTTCATCGATAAGGTATTTCTGGAAATTCCACTTTACTTCTGAATCCATAACACCGTTTTTTGCTTTGGAAGTCAGCCACTGATAAACAGGAGCCATGTCCTTACCCTTAACGGATATCTTTGCCATCATCGGGAATGTAACTCCATAGTTTTCTGTACAGAACTGCCTGATCTCAGAATTTGTTCCGGGTTCCTGGTTTGCAAAATTATTGGCAGGAAAACCAATTATAACGAGCTCCTTACCATATTGTTCGTAAAGATCCTGAAGTTCTTTATACTGGGGAGTATTACCACATTTTGATGCGGTATTTACAATCATCACTTTTTTACCTTTAAGTGAGGCAAAATCAAAGTCTTTTCCTTCAAGAGTTTTTACTTTAAAATCATAAAAGCCTGATGCCTGTGAAAAACCTGCTAATGTTACCATCGAAAGAAATAATAATGAATAAATACGTTTCGTTTTCATTTTAATATAATTTACTTTTATCATTTAACAATCCAGGTTATTATAAGTTCAGAATTATATGTTAAAGTCGGTATTATTAATTTTTACTATTCTGATAAACACTGCTGCTGTATTGCAGAAGACCGGTCCCAACGATCAGGGGCACATGGATTATTACCGCAGTCTGAACGATAAGGAAACAAGACTTATTGAATTTAAGGATGATGATAAAGCCTTACAACTCAAAGTGGCCCAGCTTGATATAATAAATAAGAGCCGAAAGAAATTCAGGGTAAAGCCGGTTCAACTTGATATTCTTGCATCGAGAGTGGCGAACAAGATGTGCATGGAAGCAGCTGAAAATAAATATATTTCTCATTGGGACATGGCCGGGGAAAAACCCTACCACAGGTATGCCTTTGCAGGCGGGTACGATCATATTTCCGAAAATGCCTTTGGCGAATGGACAACCGGATGGTATGATAATTCATCAACTACAGTTTTAAAAATGATGAAAGACGGACATGAATCATTTATGGCAGAACGGGCGCCCGCCAACGGTCATAAAAAGAACGTAATTGATATATCGCATAATTATGTTGGTATTGGCTTCTATCTTACCAAAAATCAGTTCAGGTATTACGAGGAGTTTATCGACAGGTATCTTGAATTTGAAAATATTCCGGCAAGTTTAAATGTTAATGAAGCAGGATCAATATCTTTTAAGACCGATGGGAGTTGCTTCCCCTATTTCATTACAATTTACAGGGAAGATTTTCCGCTTCCTTTAAAGCCTGAACAGTTAAACAAGAAAGGAAGCTACAGCGATTTTTCAAACCAGCAATATCTGAACATACCGGCCTGGGATATCGCCAGGCAAAAGAACGGCAATAGCTATACAATCCCGCTCATGTTCACAAAAGAAGGGCTATATTATATCCAGGTTTTTATTGATAAACGCGAAATTACAACGCCAGTAAAGCTTAGTACCAAAGGAAGAACTATTGCCAGCGGGATTGTGATTAAAGTTGTTAAATAGATTTCGCTGCAATTTTAAAAAATTATTTAACAATATCCTGATTCAGTCTGCTATATTATTGAATAACTTTTTGTTATAAGAATAATGAATAATAAAAAGTTGCATTAAGTTTAATTTTAATTTAAATTTGAAAACAGTGTGTGTTTCTACTGATACATTGATATTATATTGATCACTATTAGTCTCATAGATAATAAAAAACAAAATCCATAAATAATATATCATTATTACATCTAAAATACTTTGATTGATTAGTCACAAAAAAAATCACCTATGAAAAAACAGATTTTAACACTGACTTTAATTGTCGCTAATTTTATATTGGCACAATCTTTATTGGCACAATTTGGCAAACCTGAATTTTCTGTTTTTGCAGCAGCAAACAAATCCAGTATTGTCGGAGAGAGCGATAGCTGGAAAGATCCTGTCGGAGCACAGGGAGGCATAATTTTGAACCTCCTTACTAATTTCAGTAAACCTCTGAGTTTCCGGGTCGAATTAAATCTATCAATGCAGGGAGCGAAATATGAAGATGATTATGGTAATGGGATTGTAAAGGGAAGAGTAAACATGTTATATACCAACCTGCCACTGGTGGTAAGATACCAGTTGAAAAATGGTTTCTATGGTGAAGCTGGTATTGAACCGGGTTTATTGCTGAGAGCTAAAGATAAGTACCTGGGGATAACCGAAGATTATAAGGATATGGTTAAAAAATTTGATCTTGGTATACCCTTTGGAATTGGTTATGAGTTTAAGAACTATCTGGGTGTAGGTATAAGGTTGATTCCCGGCTTAACAAATATCAATACAAATGAGGGTGATGTGATACCTTCAAAAGATCATAACTTTATTGCAGCATTAAGGGTGACATATATTTTCAAGAAGAAATAGAAGAAGCCACCTGAATACCGGTAAACCATTTTACCAGTATTTCTTTGAAATGTTTCTTTATTTCCTGAACAATATGAATCTGGGAAAAAATCTGGGTACATCCTTTTTATAGAGAGCATAACCCGGATATTTTTCACTGCTGATCCGTTCAGTCAGAGCGGTGCTGCCCTGGAACAAAAGGATAAGCACCAATGATCCCGCGAGAGTCCAGTTTATCCACTCACCCGATGCAGCTACGCCGAAGAGATAAAAGCATATCCAGATAGCCTGCTCCGAAACAAAATTAGGATGACGGACAAAACGCCAGAGTCCCTCAGAAAGGAATCCGTCTTTCAATGATTTGGAATAATGCGCTTCTGGCGCTCCTGCACCTCTTTTTAGCTTTTGGAACCTGAATTGCTGGTTATCGGCAATGGTCTCAATACAAATAAATAACAGCATCAGAACGGCTGCTGTTATATCCAGGATGGTCAGGCCGGAGTCCTGATTCCCGGCAGCCAGTAAAAGAGGTGTGGAAAACAGCAGTATGAGGAAATGCTGATACAATGAAATGAAGAGGAGATTAAACAGGCCAAAACGGATCCTCCCATTCAATTGCGTATGCTGACGCATGATTTTCCACCTGTAATCCTCCTCCCCTTTCCAGGGAATTAAATTATATCCACCTTTCCGGTAAAGATTGTAGCTGAGTCGGAAGCCCCAGATTATTACCATCAGGCTCATAATCCATAAGCGGGGAGATGGGAAAGCAATAAGCGTTAACAAACTGTAAATGATGGGCATAAGACTCCATAGTTTATCAACCTGGCTGTAGTTTCGGGTTATTTCACTGACAAGGAAACAAAGCAGTGCCGCAGTTAACATAATTATTATCCAGGAGCCAGGAAGATTTTCAATGTTCACATCAATTCCTGAAAACCAGGAAAATATACTTCTCATTAGAAATAGTTTTGTCATTGGATGGATCAAGGTTAAAGGTTCCATCCTTCGCTGAAGCTTCGGATGGCAAAGCAAGGTTCAAAGTTCAAAGTTTAAGGTTTCTCATAATGTTTGCAGATACAAATCTATCATAACTTTTAAGAATTGTATTTACCCCAAATAAAAATTTTATCTTAATATCAGTGAGCAAAAAAAAAGTTTCACTATTGAATTCAATACCTTAAGTAGTTGATAAAAAGGTTAACTTTCGCTTTTTCGTTTGGTAACTTTGTTATAGTAGATAAAAAACCACAAAATCTATATTTATTAAGGAGGTATTGCTATGAAATCAAGAATGAAATTGTCGGCTCTGATGTTAATGCTGGTAGTACCAACAATCACCTTCGGTCAGAGTGGATTGCTCGGGTCATGGAAATATGTGTCCCAATCCGGAGAGATGACTATGCAGATAAGCGCGAGTACCATTGTGATAAATAATCAGTCATTTCCATACAAACCACAGGGCAATGTCCTGATGATAATTGAAGGGACTACGACCACGCCTTACCCTTATATGCTTGATGGTAATCAGCTTACAATTGAATTTCCCGGGGGGATGGAGATCGTTTTCACCCGTAGCTCAACCGGGGCAGCACCACAGCAGGGCCAACTGCCGCAAAGTATGACGAGACCGTCCAGTGGAACAGGACAAGGTCAGAATACTTCGACTCTGTCAGGCAAATGGTTGTTCCAAAACCAGCAGGGACAACTGGTCCTTGAGTTCATATCAGCCAATCAGCTCACTTTTAATGGTGAGACAACACGGTACCAGCTAAAAGAAGGAGTGATACAGGCAATGGGAGATTACGGATGGATCGATTATCCTTACACCTTAAGTCAGGGGACATTAACACTGACCTTCCCTGATGGCACACGGCTTCCATTCACCAGGGTCTCATCTGCTGCTCCTAATCAACAGGGAATGAACCAGCAGACAGCAGTAACGGGCTCAGCATGGCAGCTTAAGGGGACGCTTTGCTCCTGGTCAGGCTCTTCAAATGACTACAGCAGCTATTCAAAGACACAGAAGATAGTCTTTGACGGGCAGGGTAATTTCCAATTCGGGAGTGAGGGCAGCTTCAGCAGTAATGCAGGTTTAGCATACTCAGGCAATCCTAATGTTAAAACGGGAACCTATAGTGTGGGAGAAAGTACTGTCACATTACGCTATGGGTCAGGTGAAACATATCAGTTTAAGATAAACATGCGCCAGAATAACGGCATGATCACAGAACTAATGTATAATGGAACCCTATATGCCACAGGCCTGTGCGAGTGATCATTTTTTACCCGTGAGATATTTAAACAAATATTTTACCTGAAGTATATGGCAAGATTATTTCATGACCATAATTTGAATAAAATCAAATAATATTTCAAATAATCTACTATATAATATAAAATTAAAAAATTAGTAATATTTTTGCGACTCTTTTTACCTCCTTCGCTAAAGCTTCGGGGGTCAAAGCGGGGTGTAGCGCAGCCCGGTTAGCGCATCTGGTTTGGGACCAGAGGGTCGCAGGTTCGAATCCTGCCACCCCGACAAAAGAAAAAGCCCTGTCCGACGTAAGGAGGACCGGGGTTTTTGTTTATGAAAGGATCAGGCTTGCCTGTATCCTGTAATAAACAAAAAACCCGAAAATGAGCGCAGCTCATGAGGGCTTTTTCTTTTGTTTACCTCCCGACCAGGATCACGAGCGAACAGAGTTCGC
>CAZGKI010000015.1:0-73671 GCA_964526345.1 uncultured Rikenellaceae bacterium | reverse complement strand
ACCCAAATAAAGAGATAATCCCGGAACCTTTGCTTCCTCCTTTAAAATTTGAACGATTAGAAGTTAAAATTGCTTTTGAATGATCTAAATACTGTTGCGCCATTTTTTATTCAGTTAAAAATCAATACTATTTCATTAGAATAATTATAGTCTATTTATATTTTTTTAATTAATCAAAATAACCTTCTGTTTTATACATTTCTTTAATCATTTTATCATTATCTTTTAATTACATTTTCCCATCCAAAGGGCCTTTAGAATATTTTGTTTTTAAAAATAGTTATTATTCCTATTTATTATCAGACTCCAATGGTTACAAAATAGAAAAATTATTAACAAAAGACGTTAATTAAAAAAGCCGAAACAGGTGACCATATTTAGCTGGTTTGATTGTCAGTCATATATTTGCCTAACCAGCAGGTACTTAGCTCCCGGCTTTAGTAATCATTTTATTCCGACCGAATATGAAACTGGTTTCTGGCTTTCCCATATTTTCAAAATTCAATGCTTTTAATAACCGGCTGTTGATCAAATATTGTAAATTTGATTTTTTGGAAATATAAAAATGTCATAAGGCAGGTCATCAATGAATTTACGGTACTTTCTTATTGTTCTGTATTTAGTTTCTCAGGGTATTATTCCTTCACAATCTTTATATGCTAAACAAGAAGGAATTAAAAAAAAAAAATCGGAACAAATATATTTTTCCGGTATTTATGGTGAAGAGACCAGGAATCCGTTAAATTCTCAATCATTAAGTAAGGATCCGAAGCAACAGCAAAGGGTATCCGCTGAAAAAGAAGATACACTAAAAGGGGTAAAGATTGCTGTTACCGTAAAACCGGAAAATCTCTTCATTGACGAAATGGTAATACAAATTGGTGCATTTCGTTTTGAATCCTATGCTAAGCAATTCAAAGATAGACTCTCTTATCTTCAGGACAAACCTATAATTATTGTTCCTGAGGGAGGCTACTTTAAAGTCAGGTTAATTGATTTTAAAAGCCTTGAGGAGATGGATAAAATAATTCCGGCACTTGGCTTGCTTGGGGTGAAGGAGATGTGGATATTTCGGGTTAAGAAGAAGGAAGAGACTAAAGATCAATTTGTTGCGCAATCAGATACCACACTTAAAGAAGCTGAGAAGAAAATCGAATTACCTGTTACCGAGGGTGAAGATCTTGTTGAATTAGAAAATCCTGTTGTGGAAGAACCAACTATTAATCTGCTGGTTGTGATATTCCAAAAGAAATCAAAGGCGCTACGGGCAAGGAAAAGAATATCAACCAAGCTCAATCTGCCTGTTGAGATCGTACCGGAGTGGGGTTATTATAAAGTGATTATTACGGGGTTTAAAAAAATTGAAGAGATATCTAAATATTACCCTATGCTTTCCGAACTTGGGTATCCCATTACTAATATGAATGAGAACAATCCCAAGAAGAAGTAGTGTTCAATAACCTGGAAAAGCCCGTAGCCTTGACCATAGTAAAGCAGATAATATTGACACCAAAAGACGGAGTTAAATGCCTGTTGTATAGTTATATATGTTAATTGTAATCTGACCGGCTAATGTGGTCAGGTATTCCGGCTTCTGCTTGGGATTTTTGTTTTATTTCAAAGCCCTTGCTGAAACAAGCTTCACTCGGGCTTCTCATAAAACAAAAATCCCCCCGCTTTTGCGGGGAAACTGATCTGATGCCTTTGGCGGAGAAAGAGGGATTCGAACCCCCGGTCCCATGGATACAGGACAACGGTTTTCAAGACCGCCGCATTAGACCGCTCTGCCATTTCTCCAATTTATTGCTCTCCTCCTTAGCCGCATTCGCCGCGGCGTCTACCCCGCTTTTGCAAGCAAAAGCGGGACCATTTCTCCGCCGCAAAGATAATATTTTTTTAAACCCTTGCCAGATTCATCCTGCAATTAAGAAATCATAATCTCTCATGCCCGGAAAATTAATTGGGAAAATATTTTAAATTTGGAAAAATCATTTTTAAGGTTTGGATAGTGACTTAATGCTATTAAATTTAATTTCGTTTTTGTGAATTTGTAAAACAAAACAGATATATATTGAACAATATTAGATGAGAAAAAACGAGAATCATCTTTCCGACAAGTCACTTGAGGAAGTTCATGGAACTGTAAAAACCCAGTACCCACGTCTATGGAAACGTATTTTTGCCTTTGCCGGACCTGCTTTCCTGGTAAGTGTAGGTTATATGGATCCGGGCAACTGGGCAACTGATCTTGAAGGCGGTTCTCGATTTGGTTATGCTTTAGTATGGGTAATCCTGATGTCAAATATGATGGCAGTGCTTTTACAGACACTGTCTGCCCGTCTGGGGATCGTTACCGGTAAAGACCTTGCGCAGGCTTGCCGGTCGGAATATTCAAAAAAAGCGTCTTTTGCACTCTGGATACTGTGCGAAATTGCTATTGCCGCATGTGATCTTGCGGAAGTGCTTGGAACAATTCTGGGTTTAAACCTGCTTTTCGGACTCCCGCTGCTCTGGGGAGCGCTTGTTACCCTGTTCGACACTTTCCTATTGCTTATTATCCAGCGGCTGGGAATGAGGAAAATGGAAGCATTTATTCTCTCCCTTATCAGCGTTATTGCGGGTGGTTTTATTGTAAACCTCTTCTTTGCAAAACCTGATTGGGGTGCAGCAGTGACCGGACTTGTGCCATCCATACCGGCAGGTTCGGTATATATCATCCTTGGAATAATTGGGGCAACTGTCATGCCTCACAACCTGTATCTTCATTCTTCACTTGTACAGACTCGCCGGATATCAAGAACAGTTGATTCTAAGGCCCAGGCATGCCGTTTAAACTTCCTCGATTCGGCTATAGCGTTGAATGCAGCTTTTTTTGTAAATGCAGCTATACTTATTCTGGCAGCTTCAGTCTTTTTCCGTCATGGGATTGTTGTTACAGAGATCCAGCAGGCTCATCATATGCTTGACAAGCTGCTGGGTTCCGGGGCAGCCCCCATTGCTTTCGGAATAGCCCTTCTTGCAGCAGGGCAGAGCTCAACAATAACAGGTACACTGGCCGGACAAATTGTTATGGAGGGGTTTGTCAGAATCCGCCTCAGACCTTACCTTAGACGTCTGCTGACACGTTCTATCGCTTTGTTACCGGCAGTAGTAGTAATTTCAATATCAGGAAATGAAGGAACTTACAAACTGTTAATACTCAGCCAGGTGATTCTAAGCCTGCAACTGCCCTTCGCCATCGTCCCTCTTGTTCATTTTACAAGCGATAAGCTTAAAATGGGCGCATTCGTCAATAAAATTTGGGTCAGGATTCTTGCATGGATAACTTCAATATTCATAATCGGATTGAACGGTAAACTTGTTTTTGACCAGTTGAAGGATTGGATCGAAGGAGGGATGCCCACAGCTCTCTCTGTTTTGTCGATTGGCATTGCCTTACTGGTCTTTCTTTTCCTTATTTATATTATAGTACTTCCTTTCGTTCGCGGTGAGAAGGGATGGGTTGAAAAAGGTCCCGGAGGTGCAATGGCTGTAATCGAGAAGATTGAAACGCACCCGGTGAAAAATATTGCGGTGGCACTCGGACGCGATGATAGCGATGCCGCAGTCGTAAGTCGTGCCATGTCAGTTGCAAAAGGAGAGAAAGCGATGTTGATACTTATCCATGTGGTAGATTCCGCTCCTTCTCAGGTATATAACCAGGATGTTTATGATGAACATGCACGCGAAGATGAGGAATACCTGCTGCGAATTGCCCGGGAGGTGAGACTATCAGGTATTTCTGTAGAAATTGCCCTGGCATATGGTGATCCTAAAAAGGAACTGACGAACTTCACAATTTCTCATAATATCGATATGCTTGTAATGGGATCGCATGGTCACCGTTTGATCGGAGACCTGCTGTGGGGAGAAACCGTCGATCCTGTACGCCATAATGTCAATATTCCTGTTTTAATAGTCCGTTAATAAAAAAATAATGCTTAAGAAGTCTGGTTGCATCATCAGCCAGAATTTAGAAATACATATTGTTCATTAAATCAGTGGATTATAAAACTTATCAACACACTGTGAACAAGTTAACACTGTTTATTGTTCTCATCATAAAGACTATTGCGGAAATGCGACTTTTAACAATAAATCATAATTTTATCAAAAAATAGTGATATTTTAACCTAAAAGTGGCACTATTTGTGGAAAAACGGAAAAATAAATTTGCATATGAATTAAAATAAAATAAATTTGTATTTAATATGAAGAGTTGGTCTAACCTTTAATTTTATCATTATGACAAAAAAAGAATTAGTTAATGCAATTGCTGGCGATGCAGGTCTTTCAATTAAAGACGCAGGAAAAGCTTTAAACTCATTTGTTGGAGCTTTTGGAAAAGCTATGAAGAAAGGTCAGAGAATTCAGCTTCCAGGCCTTGGTACTTTTAATGTAACTAAAAGAAGTGCAAGAGTAGTTCGTAACCCGCGTACCGGTGCTAAATTGAACGTTCCTGCTAAGAAAGTTGTTAAATTCAAAGCAGCTCCTGCACTTAACAAAGGTCTTTAATCTATCTGATTGAGGTTGCAAAAGGGGTGTCTGACACCCCTTTTTCTATTAAATCAGAAATTATTAAATGGCAGAATGTAATTTAAAATATTATTATTCAAGAAATTATTAAAAGAAAGCACAACTAATATTATATGGTTAAATTTATTAATGTTTTTTTACTATTTTTGATCGTGAAAACTAGGCCTAAATCGTAATGGATGAATTGCATTATTGTTGACGACGATAAGTTAAGCTGTAAAATACTGGAAGGGTATGTTGCAAAATCATCATCCCTTAACCTGGTTGGTTCATTCAGCGATTCTGTTGATGCCAGGAATATTCTTGCAACAAGGCAGGATATAGACCTGGTATTCCTTGATATACAGATGCCAGAAATGGACGGCTTCGATTTTATTGGAAGTCTTGGCGTACCTCCCAATATTATAATTGTATCTTCGGCAGAGGAATATGCTTTCAGAGCTTTTGATTTTAATGTTGTTGATTACCTGCTGAAACCTGTTACATATGGCCGTTTTTGCAAAGCTTTAGACAAAACCACAAGGTATTTTGCACGTAAAGAAAACGTCAATACAGGCGAGGAGGAGATTTTCATCAAGAAGGGTTCTTCTCTGGTCAAGTTAAAACTGAAAGATATTATTTTTATCGAGGCTCTCGAAAATTATGTCACTCTGAACACCAATGAAGACAGGTTTACTATCCATTTTACGATGAAAGCCATTGAAAGTCAGCTACCTTCAGGTATTTTTATCAGGGTGCACAGATCATATATAATAAACAAGAGCATGATTCAGACCATCAAAGAGAACTCTCTCGACCTGATAGTAGGAGGCGTATTAAAAAGCATCCCTGTCGGGAAATCATTCAGAGACTCATTGCTGAATGATATTAATGTGATGGCCAGATAATTTTCTTCTTTAGAATGCTTACTAACCGCCAGCTTTTCCTGATTCATCTCGGTCAGACTTCATCTGCACCGCTGATGCTTGAAATAGAGCGAGCCGAAGGTCTCTATATGTTTGGGAAGTCAGGTGAAAAATATCTTGACCTGGTATCCGGGGTCTCAGTAAGCAACATCGGGCACAGGCATCCCAGGGTTGTTAAGGCGGTTAAAGAACAGGTCGATTTATACCTTCACCTCATGGTTTATGGTGAAATGATCCAGAATCCGCAGGTGCAATATGCTCATAAGCTTGCCGGGTTACTGCCCGCTGATCTCAATAACTGCTATTTTGTCAACTCCGGCAGTGAAGCAGTGGAAGGAGCACTGAAGCTGGCAAAAAAATTTACCGGCAGAAGCAGGATAATAAGCTTTAAAAATTCATATCACGGAAGTACTCATGGCGCCCTGAGCGTCCAGGGCAGTGAAACATACAGGAATGTGTTCAGACCATTGCTCCCCGATACCTGGCAGATCAGTTTTAACGATTTCTCTGCACTCGATTCTATTGATAACCGGACAGCATGCGTAATTACTGAACCTGTTCAGGCAGAGGGAGGAGTGATATATCCTGTCAGGAGATATCTTGAAGCAATAAGACAAAAATGTTCAGATAAGGGTGCTCTCCTTATTTTTGATGAGGCACAGACAGGTTTCGGGCGGCTGGGTTCAATGTTTGCGCTGGAGAAGTTTAATGTGATTCCGGACATACTGGTTCTTGCAAAAGCTCTCGGCGGCGGAATGCCTCTGGGTGCATTTATAGCTTCAAAGGAGATAATGTCATCGCTGGTTTTGAACCCCGGACTCGGACATATAACAACATTCGGAGGTCATCCTGTATGCTGCGCCGCGGGACTTGCTTCACTTGAAGTAATAATTGAAGAAGACCTTATCTTCGTGTGCAAAGAAAAATCGGATCTCTTCAGAAAAGAACTTGTACACCCGCTTATTAGAGAAATAAGGGGAGATGGTCTTCTGATGGCAGTAGAGCTTATAAAACCTGAATTAATACATTACATTATTGCACATGCTCCCGAACACGGACTGATCCTTGATTATTTTCTCTTCTGTGATAACGCTTTCAGGATTGCCCCGCCGCTGATTATTACAAATGATGAGGTACGGCTGGCATGCGGCCTGATAAAAGAGCTGCTCAACGATGCTTCAAATAATATTGAATAATGAGGTTAAGATCATACATTATATTATTGTTTACTATCGGCTGTTTTTACACATCCGGAGCACAGCAACAAAAGAGCAGACTGACTTCTGACCTTGAAGGTCTCTTTATAAGGATATTTAATACACATGATGATGCTGAACGGCTAAGACTAAACGATTCAGTGAAACTGCTGATAGATGCATTTGTTGCTTCTGACTCAGTAATGACCTATAATTTTGGGCATCTCCGCTATCCGGGGCAGATTACTTCTTCCGATTCCCGGCTCAGGATAATAACATGGAACATTATTCTGGGCGATGACAGTAATAAATATTTCTTATATTTAGTCCGAAAAGGTGAAAAAGGTAACATAAATCGTGTTTATAAGTTAACCGGTCAGAACAGACCTGAAGCGCCGGAATCGGGCAGGGTTTATTCTGAAAAAGACTGGTACGGAGCTCTTTATTATGCTGTTCAGCCTTTTAAAATCAAAAGGAAAACATATTATATTTTGCTTGGTTTGGATTTTGGGAATTCATATACATCCAGGAAAATAATAGATGTATTAAGTTTTAATGATGACGGATCAATAACTTTCGGTAAGGATTGCCTGGAAAGAGGGGATGAAATTAAAGACAGGGAAGTTATCGAATATTCTCCTGAGGGTGTCATTACTCTGAGGATTGAATCGAAAAAGGAAATTGTATTTGACCATATTGTTCCCTATTCCGCAGGGCATGAAGAGGAGGCAGAAAATTACGGGGCAGGATTATCCTTCGATGGCTATATCCTTAAAAAGGGAATGTGGAGATTCGTTTCAAATATTGACGTGAAGAATAGAAAATAAATGTCATAAATACACTTTATCTGATGAGAAGAACAAAAATGACATATCTTTTTTGCTATGACGATCACCGAAACTTTACAGAGGATGTAAAGAAAAGATTCTCTGATACTTCACGTTATATTGTAGAATTTTATCATTCACGCCAGGAGTTTATAAATAATTTGAAGAAACAAAGTGATAATAATTCTTGTAAGGTGGCTATAATAGGTGTCCCTGATGCATCAGAACAGATTGAAATGATATCTGAAATGACTTTGGAACTAAAAGATATTGATTCGCGGACAGGTCTGATCCTTCTTATTCTGGGCGATAAAATGGAAGAGGTGAAGAAGAAAATACGCTTTTATATCGACGCGTATATTCCAAGGAATACAAATGCTGTTCTCAGGATACACAACACAGTCAAAAAGATATTCAGTGAACATAGTATCGCATATTACCAAAGACGCAGGAACGTATCATTTTATGCTCTTCTGGCCTTTCTCATAATAACTGTCATGGTTATCCTTTACTCCTGGCTCAGGCTCCCCGCGTATTTTTAAAAGGAAAAAAGCTCCTCCTGATCTGTCACCGGCGGGATATTTTTTGATTTTTGGGTGACTATTTGTCAGTTTTTCTTGCTGGCATATCTTTTGAAAGGGAAGAGGCGAATATTTTTGTCAAATTATAATACTTACAATATGCAAACAGGAAAAATTGGTGTTACAACCGACAACATCTTCCCGATAATAAAAAAATTCCTTTATTCCGATCATGAGATATTCCTCAGGGAATTGATATCAAACGCTGTGGATGCAACACAGAAACTAAAAGCCATATCTCTGGCCGGGGATTTTAAGGGAGAACCTGGTGATACAACGATCCGTGTTTTTGTCGATAAGAAGAAAAAGACCATAAAAGTATCTGACAACGGGGTTGGAATGACGCAGGAAGAGCTTGATAAATACCTGAACCAGATAGCTTTCTCAAGTGCCAACGATTTCCTCGATAAGTATAAAGATCAGGCAAATTCGATAATCGGACATTTTGGTCTTGGTTTTTATTCATCTTTCATGGTATCCGATAAAGTGGAAGTGATAACCAGGTCGTGGCAGGAGGGTTCGCCCGCCGTAAAATGGACTTGCGACGGTAGTCCTGAATTCACAATAGAGGAAGCTGAAAGAGAGTCCAGAGGTACGGATGTTATTTTGCATATAGATAAGGAATCGAAAGATTTTCTTGAAGAGAACAGGATTGAACAGCTTCTGAAAAAGTATTGTAAATTTCTTCCTGTAGAAATTGCTTTTGGCAAAGAACAGGACTGGAAAGACGGAAAATATGTCGATACCGGTAAGGACAAAATAATTAACAATACCAAACCTGCATGGACATTAAAACCATCGGAACTGAAGGAAGAAGATTATTTGAAATTTTACCGGGAACTCTACCCTGCAGGTGAAGAACCTTTATTTAATATTCACCTGAATGTCGATTACCCGTTTAAACTGACAGGGATTCTCTATTTTCCGAAGATCAAGAATAACATTGAGATTCAGAAAAATAAAATTCAGCTTTACTGCAACCAGGTTTTTGTTACGGATTCAGTTGAAGGTATTGTACCTGAATTCCTTACGTTGCTTCATGGGGTGATCGATTCACCGGATATTCCTCTTAATGTGTCGAGAAGCTATCTGCAAAGCGATGCCAATGTCAAAAAGATCTCAGGACATATTACTAAGAAAGTTGCTGATCGTCTTAACGAGATTTTCAAGAAGAACAGGGAGGATTTTGAGAAAAAATGGGATAACCTCAAGCTTTTTATAGATTATGGGATGATAACAGAAGAGAAATTCTATGAAAAAGCTTCAAAGTTTGCACTTCTGAAAAATACAGATGATAAGTACTTTACATATGAGGAATATGAGAATTTAATCAGGGAAAACCAGACCGATAAAAACAAAACTCTCATTTACCTCTATTCCACAAACAAAACAGATCAGTACACTTATATAGAAAAAGCCAGGAATAAGGGTTATGATGTGCTGCATCTCGACGGGCAGCTTGATGTACACCTTATTAATCATCTCGAGACAAAATTCAAGGATTCACGATTTGTCAGGGTCGATTCTGATGTGATCGATAAGCTAATTCAGAAAGACGAAAAGAGGGAATCAAAATTATCCGATGAGGAGAAAAGCGATCTCAGCAACGTGTTCAATGTAAGGGTAAAATCCAAAGAGCTGTATAATGTTGTTTTTGAGACAATGGATGAAAATGAAGCACCTGTTATCATCACCCAGTCGGAGTTTATGCGCAGGATGAAAGATATGTCACAGATTGGAGGAGGCATGAATTTCTATGGTGATTTGCCCGACAGTTATAATCTTGTTGTTAATCCAAACCATTCTCTTATACTTAAAGTAAATGATGATCTCAAAGAGAAGGAAGGTTCGAGGCTCAGTGAAAACGGCTCTGAATTGAAGAGGATTAATGAAGAAATCGAATTCATGGAGCAGGAGCATAAAAAGAAAAAAGCTGAAGAGATAAGCCAGGTTGAAAAAGATGACCTTGAGAAACTCAAAAAGGAACGTACCGATGTAGAGAACACCAGAAAAGATATTCTTGAAGCATATGGATCAGAAAATAAAGTCGTAAAACAACTTATTGATCTTGCTTTACTTGCAAACAATATGCTGAGAGGGGAGGAGCTTAGTACATTCGTTAAGAGAAGCGTGGAATTACTGTAATTAGGTTCCAGCTTTGCCAGCCGAAGCTATACGAAGTAGAGCGAAGGTTGGGTTCCAGATTGAACTTTGAACCCTTACGCCCTTACGCCTTTACGCCTTTACGCCTTTACGCCTTTACGCCTTTACGCCTTTTTATATCATCCTTCCAACCTCACCCTTGATATAGTCGATGGCTGCACGTGTTGGTTCCTTATCAAGTTCCATCACAGTTTCAAGAAGTGTTTTACTGAATGCCATTCCTGAGGCTCCTTCCGGCATTTTTTCAAATTCACCGTTAATGATCTTAATAGTGTTTGAGCGTGCATTTCTGACAACTTCCCATGCCTGGGGACTCATATAGATCTGCTGTGACAGATTGTGTTCAAACTCACTTCTTATTGTTGTAAGAAGCGCCGAATGAAGCTGTACCGCAGTCATCCCTGACGTGTTTACTCTTACAAGCAGAGACTCCAGCGAAATTCTCTCAAGGAAGAGCACAATCCGCTCGTAAGCCTGAAGTTTAATAGGTATGACAGTGCGGCTGTTCTGTAATATCAGCTCCTGTTTTCTTTTATCCTGGTCATTTTTTATCAGATTCCTGATCAGTATCCATGCCGTAAACATAACAAGCAATGCAGGAATGGTAATTTTTAAAATATCTGTAAAGGTTTCCATCGTTTTAAAATTATTGTATATACAAACTTAAATTTTTTATTTCACATCTAAATATTTTCTCAGATTTCAATCATTTTTACACATCATTAATTATCTTTTATCTTATTTTTACTTTCAGCTTTCAACTTTCAACTTTAAACTTAATTTTATGGAATACCTTTCCGACAGGATCAAATCGCTGTCAGCATCAGCAACGCTGGCGATGGCTCAAAAGAGCCGTGAACTTAAGGCCAAAGGCCTCGATATAATAAGTCTGAGTCTTGGAGAGCCTGACTTCAATACCCCTGATTATATTAAAGAAGCAGCAAAGAAAGCTATCGATGATAATTATTCAAAATATCCTCCTGTGCCAGGATATAATGATCTCAGGGAAGCTATTTCGAAGAAATTCAAAGAAGAAAATGGGGTTGACTATGCTGCCAACCAGATAGTGGTTTCAGCAGGGGGAAAACATTCAATTATAAATGTTCTTCTATCAATAGTTAACCCGGGTGATGAAGTAATAATCCTCGCGCCTTACTGGGTTAGTTATTACGATCAGATCCTGCTGGCGGGCGGGAAACCAGTAATTGTTGAGGCATCTATTGAAAATGACTTTAAAATAAGTTCCGAACAGCTTGAGGTTGTAATTACGCCTAAGACAAGGCTTATAATTTTCAATTCGCCTTCCAATCCTACCGGAATGGTATATACAAGAGAGGAGATGGAAGATATTGCAAGGGTAGTTCAGAAGCATGAAAGTTTATTCATTCTTTCCGACGAGATCTATGAACATATCCTGTTCCGGGGAGAGCATGTAAGCATGGCATCTTTTGATTTTATCTATGACCGTGTAATAACTGTAAATGGTGTATCAAAAGGTTATGCGATGACAGGATGGAGGATTGGATATATAGGAGCCCCGGTATGGATAGCCAAAGCAGTCGATAAGCTTCAGGGACAGTTTACATCGGGAGTCTGTTCCATTGCACAGAGGGCTGCCCTGGCGGCTATACAGGGGAAAGACAATTCAAGGCAGGTTATGAGAGATGCCTTCCTCAGACGACGTGACCTCATCTGCAGGCTTCTGAAAGATATTAAAGGTATAAAAGTGAGAATACCACAGGGTGCATTTTATGTTATGCCTGATATAAGCCACTATCTTGGCAGATCAGATGGAGAAACGGTAATCAGAACATCTGACGATCTTGCGCTCTATCTGCTCGATAAGGCACTGGTTGCTGTTGTGGGAGGAAATGCCTTTGGTGCTCCCGATTGCATTCGGATCTCATATGCAACATCAGATGACCTGATTACGGAGGCGGTAAAAAGAATAAAAGCCGCGCTTGAAAAGCTGAAATAACCCCCGGGTTAATATTTATTATACGATACCACCTCTTCCGGTGGTTTTCTCCTTTTCTCTCTCAGTTCACTCGTGGAATAGCCGAGGGTAATGATAAGTTCAATTCTTTTTGATGTGGGAACTGAGAGTATTTTTCTTATTTGTGGCTCATCAAACCAGCCTATCATGCATGACCCGATATTTTCGGCCCTGGCCTGGAGACAAATATTTTCAGATGCAATACCTATATCAATAAGAGAATAATCCTTTTTTTTTATTGTTCCTCCCACTTTAGAGGAAAAATTTGGTTTTTCTCTTACAACAACAACCAGAACAGGTGCCTGTGCCACGAAAGTATTCATCCCGAGCAGCCTGGCAGAAGCAGCCTCGGCAAGTTTTTTAATCAGCTCTGGTTCTGTTACCACAATAAATTTCCAGGGCTGGGCATTGCAGGCTGAAGGTGCCATCCTGCAGGCTTCCAGTATTCTGTCCAGTTTCTCTTTCTCAACAGGCTTATCGCTGTATCGTCTGTCGCTTTGCCGCTTTTTTATAAGTTCAAGCATCGTTTTTCCGTCAATCATAACTTTTTTATTAATTAGTTACTTTAATCACTTTCTTTAAATTTAACTATTTATTAATTCTACAATCTTCATTTCTTTTATAAATTTGGTGAAAATTTGAATTGTTAACTTAAATTTAATAAAATGATTATCGGATTAATTTTACTTGGGATCATTGTCATTCTGATCCTGATGACCATCTCCCTGTATAACAGGCTGGTGAAACTGAGAAATAACAGGGAACAGGCTTTTGCCGATGTTGACGTTCAACTTAAGCAAAGGCATGATATGATACCTCAGCTTGTTGATTCAGTAAAGGGATATATGGGACATGAGCGTGGCGTGCTGACAGAAATTACGGAGGCCAGGGCCAACGCCATGAAAGCCACTACAATAAATGATAAGATAGCTGCCGAAACAAGACTTTCCACAGCTCTTGATGGTCTTAAAGTTGCAGTAGAAGCATACCCGGACCTGAAGGCAAGTCAGAATTTCATGGAACTTCAGAATGAGATAGCGGATGTCGAAAACAAGATTGCAGCTGCACGCCGGTTCTTTAACTCTGCAACAAAAGAACTTAATGTTGCTACTGAAATGTTCCCCTCAAATCTTATTGCAACTCTCTTTAACTTCAAGCGCGAGCCAATGTTTGAACTGGGCGAACAACGTGCCGCAGCAGAAGAACCTCCGAAAATAAACTTCTGATCATATGAAGTATTTTGGTCTGCAAAGCCAGATCTGGAAGAACAATACAAATTCTGTATTGATTCTTTTAATGTTTCCTGTTGTTTTTTATGGGTTGACGTGGCTGTTTTTCTTTTTCATGTCTGTCAGTCAATCTCATAATGATGCATACAACATGGGGGGCTATAATTTTATCCCGGGCATAAATCGCCGTTTTTTTATGACAATCCCCTGGATAACCTTAGGTGTGGCAATATGGTTTATAGTTGCCTGGTTTACACATAGTTCAATGATAAATGCAGCTACAGCATCCAGACCCCTGGAGAGAAATGAAAACAAAAGAGTATATAACCTGGTGGAAAACCTCTGTATATCAGCAGGTATGACTATGCCAAAGGTTAACATTATTGAAGATGATTCTTTAAATGCCTTTGCCAGCGGGCTGGGTTCAAAGACATTTACCGTTTCTTTGTCGCGCGGTATTATAGACAAGCTGGACGACCATGAGCTGGAAGCAGTAATTGCCCATGAACTGACTCATATCAAGAACCGTGATGTACGACTTCTTATAATCTCAATAGTATTTGTCGGTATTTTCGCCTTTATTTCTGAGACATTGTTCCGTGGGATGAGGTTTGGCAGCATGGGACGCGGGAAAAAAGGAGGCAATGCCGGGGCCGCAATACTGATTGCTATGGTACTTGCTCTTGTGGGTTATCTGATAGGCACACTTTTCAGGTTTGCTCTTTCCAGGAAACGTGAGTATTTAGCCGATGCCGGATCAGCCGAACTCACACGGAATCCACTTGCCCTGGCATCGGCACTGAGGAAAATCTCAGAAGACCCTATTATTGAAGCCGTAAAGCGAAAAGATGTTGCTCAGATGTTTATTGAGAACCCCCAGATAAGTAAGGATAAACGATCGTTTTCAGTCTCGTCTCTTTTTGCCACACATCCACCGATAAGTAAAAGGATAGAAATACTGGAACAATTATAGCTTATTTTGTTCAGGTCCCGGTTGATTTTTTCTGAAAAAGCTTTTTTTCTTCTCCCTTCAGGAGTCGACCGATATTCTCACGATGTGTTATTAGTAACGCGATGGCAATCAGTACAGAAAATATTTTAAGTACCAGTGAGGGAGTGTTAAAAATAAAAATCAGACAAATTGGAAATGCAATTCCTGCGCTCATCGACGAAACAGATACTATACCTGTCACAAGCAGGACTAAAAGGAAGATCCCCATACACACACCTGTAACAGCCGGGTTTATTGCAAGAAGAACTCCAAAAACAGTTGCAACACCTTTACCTCCCCTGAAACCTGCATAAAGCGGGAAAATATGTCCGACAATAGCTGCTAATCCGTTCAATATCTGTAGGTTAATAATCAAAGCACCCTCTTTCGAAGCGAGTTGGAAAAACACAGGAAGCATGGCTGCAACCCATCCTTTGGCAACATCGATAAGAGCAACCGGGATTCCGGTCTTCCAGCCCAGCACCCGTATTGTATTGGTGGCTCCGGCATTTCCGCTGCCATGTTCCCTTATATCTATTCCGTGAAATGATTTCCCGACCCAGACTGAAGTAGGGACTGAACCAATGAGATACGAGAGAATAAATGTCAGGATAAGTACAGGGATATTCATATTTCAGTCAGTTTTGACGATGATAGAAATATTTATACCATCATGTATTTAAACGATCTTTGGACCATGATCTACAAGAGCCATAGTTTCAGGATTTGAGGTGAATTTGCTGAAATTATTTATGAATTTCATAGCAAGGTCTGAAGCAGCAATATGCCATTTTATACCTGAATTCCATGCCTTCTCCGGATTCAGGATATTTGCATCAACTCCCTTAATCTCCGATGGTATTTTTAAGTTAAATACCGGGAGCCTGGTAAAATTGGTTTGTTTTATTGAGTCGTCCAGTATGGCATTTATTATCATTCGTGTAGTGACAAGGTCGATTCTGTTGCCTGTTCCATACGGACCTCCCATCCATCCGGTATTCACGAGCCATGCTTCGGCGTTATGTTGTTTCATTTTCCTCGTAAGCTCATTTGCATAAATGATTGGATCGAGGAGCAGGAAAGCTGCTCCGAAGCATGCTGAAAAAGAGGGAACCGGCTCAACAATTCCTCTTTCGGTCCCTGCTACCTTTGCAGTATAACCGCTCAGAAAATAATACCTGGTCTGTTCCTCGGTGAGGAGACTTATCGGCGGCAGAACGCCGAAAGTGTCAGCCGATAAAAATATTACCTTGGAAGGATGGCCTGCTTTAGAGACCGGTTTTACAATATTTTTGATATGATATATTGGGTAGGAGACTCTTGTATTTTCGGTCTTTGAGGCATCGTTGAAATCAATTGTCCCGTCTGAAAGAACCACAAGATTTTCAAGCAATGCATCTCTTTTTATTGCTTTGTAAATATCGGGTTCCTTTTCTTCGCTCAGCTTAATACATTTTGCATAGCATCCTCCTTCAAAGTTGAAAACACCTTCATCATCCCAGCCGTGCTCATCGTCCCCTACCAGGGCTCTGTCAGGATCAGTTGAGAGTGTTGTTTTGCCTGTTCCGGAGAGTCCGAAGAATATAGCAACGTCTCCTTCTTTACCTACATTAGCAGAGCAGTGCATGGAGGCAATACCCTGTAATGGAAGGTAATAATTCATTACTGAGAAGATACCTTTTTTCATCTCGCCGCCATACCAGGTTCCCCCGATTAGCGCCATGTTTTCTGTAAGGTTGAAAAAGACAAAGTTTTCAGAATTTAATCCCTGCTGCTTCCATTCCGGGTTTATTGATTTTGATGCCATCATTACAACAAAATCGGGTTCAAATATTTCAAGCTCCTCAGGATTGGGCCTTATAAACATATTTTTTACGAAATGAGCCTGCCATGCAACCTCCATAATAAATCTGACTCTTAACCGTGTATTTTCATTTGCACCACAAAAACAATCAACCACAAATAACCTTTTTCCTGAAAGCTGACTGGTCGCTATTTTTTTACAATGCTGCCATATTTCCTGTGTTATTGGCTTATTGTCGGATACTTTCGACTTTTCGGTTTTCCACCATACCGTATTTTTCGTTTTGTCGTCCAGTACTATATATTTATCACTTGGAGAACGACCTGTAAAAACACCGGTGTCGACAGAAACAGCGCCGTCTTTTGTTATTATTCCCTTTTCTGGTATTTCAAGTCCCGGGCTGGTCTCTTCAGCAAAAAGAGTATTATAATCAGGATTATATATTATTTCTTCAACGTTATATATTCCGTATTCAGATAAGTGTTTCGGTGTAAGCATGCGTCTGTGGTTTTAATGAATGTTATAGCTTGTAAAGTTATTAAAATATTGATTTATTTTAAGTCTGAATTATTGATTGATGATTTTTTTTCTGGGGTAAAATTGCCCTGACCGGTCATATAAATTGTTAAGGGGTTAGATTCTCAGGATGTCGGGTTAGGCAGCCATGAAAAAAAAGAGGCTGTCTCTTTGGGTTGAGACAGCCTCTTTATTGTTCTTAAGATTTAATTACTTTCCAAATCTGATAGATGCTTGGGCTGCTGACAGTCTTGCTATTGGGACTCTGAATGGTGAGCAGCTTACATAAGTCAGTCCTGTTTTGAAGCAGAATTCCACGGATGCCGGGTCTCCACCCTGTTCTCCGCAGATACCTACTTTCAGATCCGGTCTTGTTGCACGACCTTTCTCTACCGACATCCTGATGAGCTGTCCGACTCCATCCTGGTCTATTGTCTGGAAGGGATCAGCTGAAAGCATCTTTTTATCCAGGTAATCATTGAGGAATCCACCAATGTCGTCACGGCTGAACCCGAAGGTCATCTGCGTAAGGTCGTTGGTTCCGAAAGAGAAGAATTCTGCAGTCTTAGCCATACGGTCCGACAGAAGTGTGGCACGTGGTATTTCAATCATTGTACCATATTTGTAGTCTATCTTGCTGACGCCGAATTTAGCACAAACCTCGGCGTAGACTTTGTCGGTTACCTTTTTAGTGACATCTAGTTCTGATACATCGCAAGTTACAGGAACCATTATCTCAGGTATAGGTTTTTTACCCTCTTTGAGAAGTTCCATTGTAGACTCAAAGACAGCTCTGACCTGCATTTCTGTGACCTCAGGATGTGTAATGCCCAGCCTGACACCTCTGTGGCCCATCATCGGGTTTGATTCGTGTAAGGCTTCTCCTCGCTTGGCTATATCTTCTTTTTTGATGCCAAGGGCTTTGGCCAGCTCTTCCTGTTTTTCAGCACCCTGGGGTACAAACTCATGAAGAGGAGGATCAAGAAGTCTGAAGGTTACTGGCAGTCCATCCATTGCTGCCATTGTGGCTTTCATATCTTTTTTGACGAAGTGGAATAATTCATCGAGTGCCTTCCTTCTTTCAGCTTCATTTGCACTGAGTATCATTTTACGAAGGAGGAACAATGGCTGCTCTGAGCCTTTTCCATAGAACATATGTTCTGTACGGAAGAGTCCTATGCCTTCTGCTCCAAAGTCCCGAGCAATCTTTGCATCATCGGGAGTGTCAGCGTTTGTGCGGACTCCCATTTTACGAAATTTGTCGACTATTTTCATGAACTCCTGGAACCTGGGGTTCTCGGTAGCATCCATCAATGTTAAAGCACCGGTATAGACATTACCTTTTGTTCCGTTAAGTGTCAGAAGATCACCTTCTTTAATAACAATGTCCGATCCGCTTATCTTAGCTGTTTTAGATGCTGCGCTGACTTCGAGTCCGCCGGCGCCAACGATACAGCATTTTCCCCATCCGCGGGCTACAAGAGCAGCGTGAGAAGTCATCCCTCCGCGAGCGGTAAGTATTCCTTCTGCTGCACGCATTCCTTCAACGTCTTCGGGATTGGTCTCTTCGCGAAGAAGAATAACCTTTTCGCCTTTACGGAACCATGCTACTGCATCTTCGGCATTAAAGACCACCTTTCCAACAGCAGCTCCTGGCCCGGCAGGAAGACCCTTCACAACAATTGCTACTTTACTTTCAGCTTCAGGATCACATATAGGGTGAAGAAGCTCATCAAGCTGAGCAGGATCAACACGCAATACTGCTGTTTTCTCATCTATAAGTTTTTCATAAAGCATATCCATAGCCATATTTAGTGCAGCTGTACCTGTTCTTTTACCAGTACGGCACTGCAGCATATAAAGGACACCCTCCTGTATCGTAAATTCAATATCGAGCATGTCGTGAAACGATTTTTCAAGGATATCACGTATATTGCAAAGCTCCTTATAGGTTCCCGGCATTGCTTCCTGCAGACTGTGAAGATGTGTATTCTGTTCATTCTTTGTTTCATCATTTAGAGGGTTGGGGGTACGGATACCGGCAACCACATCTTCTCCCTGGGCATTCACAAGCCATTCACCATAAAACAGGTTTTCTCCGGTTGCAGGGTTACGGGTAAATGCCACTCCTGTTGCTGAAGTATCGCCCATATTTCCAAATACCATTGCCTGAACGTTGACTGCTGTACCCCAGTCATCAGGGATACTTTCAATACGACGGTATGATACTGCTTTCTTGCCATTCCAGCTTTTGAAAACTGCTTTGATACTGCCTTCAAGCTGTTCCTTTGCATTATCAGGGAATGGTTTTCCAAGAACCTCTTTTACCTTTTTCTTGAACTCTTCTGAGAGGAATTTTAATTCATCAGCAGTAATCTCAGTATCAGATTTATATCCTTTTTTGTGTTTAAAAACATCAAGCATCTCATCAAGCTGTTTACGGATACTTTTCCCTTCACCAGGGTCGATACCTTCAGCTTTTTCCATGACAACGTCAGCATACATCATTATCAGACGACGGTATGAATCCCATACAAATCTGGGATTATTGGTTTTCTTAAGAAATCCCGGTATTGTTGCTGAGCAGAGACCCAGGTTAAGTACTGTATCCATCATTCCGGGCATCGACTTCCTGGCACCGGAACGGCATGAAACAAGCAGCGCATTTTCAGGATCGCCATACTTCATATTCATTGTTTCCTCAGTCTTCTTCATTGCTTCCCATACCTCTGTTATAAGATCAGGATGAAGTGTGTGGTTATTTTGGTAATATTCATTACATGCCTCGGTGGTAATTGTAAAACCGGCTGGAACCGGAAGTCCTAAAAGGCACATCTCTGCCAGGTTAGCTCCTTTTCCTCCAAGAAGGTTCTTCATATCAGCTTTCCCTTCTGCAGTTTTCTTTCCAAAGGAGTAGACTCTTTTAAGTTTTGACATAATGCTTATTGTTTTGAATAATTAATTATTGATTTTTAAAAATAAGGTGCAAAGTTAATATTAAATATTGAATTTCAGAAATGAAGTGAGGAACCTGTTTTCAGGCACGTGGATGGAACATTATCAGCGTATCGCGCAGGAAACTCCTGTCGATATGTGTATAAATTTCGGTGGTGAGGATTGATTCATGACCAAGCATCTCCTGGACAGCACGGAGATCTGCTCCCCCTTCCACAAGGTGGGTCGCAAACGAATGGCGGAAGGTATGAGGGCTTACCTTTTTCCTTATGCCTGCCCTGGCCGCAAGATCTTTAATAATTGTGAAGATCATTGCCCTGGTCAGCTTTCTGCCCCTGCGGTTCAGAAACACAATGTTTTCATCATGTATCACTGTCAGCCTGTTTCTGTCGGGTTTATATATATCTATCTCCTTTAAGGCTTTATTGCTGACAGGAACCAGTCTTTGCTTGTTCCCTTTTCCGGTTACGGCGATAAATCCCTCTCCATAATGAATATCGGTAAGTCGCAGGTTTACCAGCTCAGAGACCCGGAGTCCGCAACCATAAAGTGTCTCAATTATTGCCTTATTCCTGTGTCCCTCCGGTTTACTCAGATCTATTACGTTGATTATGTCGTCGATCTCTTTGACTGAAAGAACTTCCGGGAGCTTTAACCCGATCTTTGGTGTTTCGATAAGTGATGCCGGATTCTCATTGATTTCACCCTCAATCAGGAGGAATCTGAAAAATGACCTTATACCGGAAATTGTTCTTGACTGTGTCCTTGCATTTTGATTATCGGCTGCAAACCAGGCCAGGAAATCCTTGAGATCCTCATAGGTAACCTCTACGGGCAGCCTGTTTATACCTGTATCGGTAAAGAATTTCTCCAGCTTATTGATATCATCATTGTAAGCCCATATGCTATTCTCCGACAATGATTTTTCAAGCCGCAGGTATGTTTCAAAATCCTTCTTTGCCTGTCTCCAGGATATACTCATAGAAACTAGTCTTTCAAAGTTCAGTATCAATGGCAGTCACAAAGTAACACAAATGAGCTGAACCTTTATTAATTCGTATCCATAAATATTTTTAGCTATTTTTACCATCTAATCCGAAAGAACATCCGGAAATGAAAATAAGTATAATTAACGGCCCCAACCTTAACCTGCTCGGGAAAAGAGAACCTGAAAAATACGGGAAAATATCATTTGATGAATATCTGGGCACACTAAAATCGCATTTTCCTGATATTGTTTTTGAATATTTTCAGTCCAATATAGAGGGTGAGATCATAAATGAGCTTCATAAAAAAGGCTTTTCTTCTGACGGAATTATTCTGAATGCCGGTGGTTATACTCATACTTCCGTGGCAATTGCAGATGCTATTGCCTCGGTTAAAGCGCCTGTGATAGAAGTACATATGACTAATGTTGCTGCCCGCGAAAGATTCAGGCATACGAGCCTTATCGGGAGAAACTGTGCCGGGTCAATAACCGGATTCGGACTCGATAGCTACCTTCTGGCGGCAGAGGCGCTGGTCTCAATTTTCAAAAAAACACAATCTTCTAAATGAACAGGAAAAAAACAAAAATTGTTGCTACAATTTCTGACAGGAACTGTGACTCATCCTTTATTCAGCAGTTATATAATGAAGGAATGGATGTTGTAAGGATCAATTCAGCTCATCTTGATCTTGATGGTGCTCAGCGTATTATTGATAACGTCAGGAAAGTCTCGGATAAAATAGCAATTTTGATCGACACAAAAGGTCCCGAGATCAGGACTACTGTGTGCGATGCTCCGATCCCTGTTAAGAAAGACCAGGAAATAATTCTTACTGGTGATCCGGAGAAAAAGTCATTACCTGGCAATATATTTGTAAACCATGAGAAATTTGCCGACGATGTGCCCCTGGGATCTATGGTAATGATCGACGATGGTGATATTGAGCTGAAAGTGCTTAAAAGAAGGGGAAATTCAGTTGTCTGCCGGGCCGACAATGACGGCACAATAGGTTCAAGGAAAAGCGTAAATATTCCCGGTGTTAAAATCAATCTTCCATCAGTGACGGAGCGGGACAAAACATTTCTGAAGCTGGCAGCAGAGAATGACATTGAATTCATTGCTCACTCCTTTGTCAGATCACGCCAGGATGTTCTGGATGTGCAGGCAGTGCTGGATAAAAACAGTTGCCAGGCAAAAATAATCGCTAAAATTGAAAACCAGGAAGGTGTCGAAAACATTGCCGAAATACTGGAAGTTGTATATGGGGTCATGGTTGCAAGAGGTGATCTGGCAATCGAGATTCCCTACGAGAAGATACCTACTGTGCAGAGGATGATAATTTCCAGGTGTATCTTTTGCAGGAAACCGGTTATTGTTGCAACACAGATGCTACATTCTATGATTACCAATCCAAGACCTACACGTGCCGAAGTAAGCGATATCGCGAGTGCGATCTATTCACAGTCGGATGCTATAATGCTGAGCGGCGAAACGGCAAATGGTAAATATCCGGTTGAGGCTGTCAGGACTATGACTAAAGTGGCCCTGGAAGTGGAAGGCAATAAGGAAAAATTTCTGGATACTCCTTATCTTAATGTCACAGGCGAAATATCCGCATATCTTTCAAAAGTAGCCGTAAAGACTTCTCTCCGGCTTGGAGCAAAAGGAATAATTGCAGATACAATGGGCGGAAAGACAATCAGAGACATGGCCTCATTCAGGGGATATAACCTGATCCTGGCACAATGTTATTCTACAAGGACAATGAGGGAGCTCGCATTATCTTATGGTGTTTATTCAAGTTATCAGGAGAAGAGAAATACAATCGATGAGTTCATCCACATAGCGCTGACGAACATGATAAAAGCCCATGATCTTAAAGCAGATGATATAATTGTTGTTCTCGCCGGAAACTTTTCAGGAGGCTCGGGATTCTCATTTATAGAAGTCGGTACTGTGCAGTATCTTAAGGATCGTGTAAGTATAAAAGATGGTCATTAATTGGTCTGATTTTTGCAGTATTATTCTGGCCTGAAACTGAAGAATACATGGTTGGATATATTACTTTGCTGCTTTGGATGGTTTTTCATCCGGTTCACGTTACAATGACAAGCATTGATCATGTACCTGATACGGATTCTCTTAAGGTGTTTATGCGGATGTATTATGACGATTTCCTGCGTGACTACAAATTATTTGATGATGAAGTTAATGTAGAGGACTATGTTCCCAATAAGCCATTTCCTGAAGATCTGATAAGCAAATATCTTAATGAGAAAGTTCATATCATTATAAACAATAAAGAGCTCACAGGTAAGTTATTAAATGTGACTCTGGCAGATAATGAACTAAGCCTGAATCTTCTCTACAGAACTACCAGAAATCCGGAAGTAATAACAATCAGGAACATGGTAATGACAGATCTGTACAGCGACATGGCAAATATGACTATAATCAGGTTCAATAATTTTGAAGAGGGGATAAAGCTGACATCAGATAAGCCCGAGGAGACTTTCGAATTAAAATAATTTTATGAATTGAGGGATAAGTAAATGAAGAGATTAATAACGCTCGTTCTGTTTTTGGTTCATGGGTTTATTCTGTTTGCTACGCATAACAGGGCAGGGGAGATCACATATGTCCAGTTAACCGATCTGACGTATGAGATCACTATAACAACCTTTACCTATACATTAAGCTATGCAGACAGACCTACCCTGGATGTAAACTGGGGCGATGGCTCGATTTCAACAGCCCAGAGGATAAGCAAGGTGACGCTTCCGAATTATTACAGAAGGAATACTTACAAGATTAATCACACCTTCCCGGGTCCGGGAGTCTACAGGATAGTCGTGCAGGATCCCAACAGGAATTACGGCATCAGGAATATTCCAAATTCTGTAAATGTTGTTTTTTCAATAGCTACAACTCTTACTGTCAACCCGGCCATGGGACGCAATAGCACTCCGGTACTTCTTAATCCACCGTATGATAAAGCAGCGCTGGGATATATTTTTATACATAATCCTGCAGCATATGACCCGGATGGCGACAGTCTCTCATACAAACTGACTGTTTGCACTCGTGAAGACGGTAAACCTATTGAAAACTACACTCTTCCTCCTGCAACTCATTACCTGCGAGTTGATTCAATAACTGGTGACCTAATATGGAATACTCCCGCTGATACCGGCAAGTATAACGTGGCCATGGAAATACAGGAGTGGAGAAATAACAGGAAAATAGGAATAGTGGTGCGAGACATGCAGATCGAGGTATTCAAGACAAATAACAAGCCTCCTGTAAACAGTCCCTTGAAAGACCTTTGTGTCCAGGTCGGAGACACTGTTAATTTTGTGGTTTCAGCCACAGATGCCAATAATGACTCTATATCACTGAAAGCAACATCCGGAATATTTACCATCGGATCATGCAGGGCAATATTTATTGGAATTGATTCTGCCAGGGGCCATTCTTCTTCAAGGCTCTATTGGATACCGTGCCATGAAGCTGTGAGAAATCAGCCTTATAATATTATTTTTAAATCAGACGATAATAATCCTGAATTAAAACTTTCGGATATCGACAATATGAACATTAAAGTACTCGGCCCCTCTCCATTGCTTAAAAATGCTGTTCCAACCGGCAAATTTATTACCCTGACCTGGGCCGATTACGGAACATCAGTTATCGCAGGATTCAGTATTTACAGGCGGGAAGGAGCATCCACTTTCAGTCCTGATTCGTGCACTTCGGGCCTTCCTCCGTCTACAGGCTTTGTTAAGGTAGGTTATATTGCAGGAAGCTCAACGGTTTCATTTACCGATACCGACAATGGCGGAGGTTTGCAGTTCGGAAAGGAGTATACTTACCGGATTGTTGCTGTCTATTATAATGGAACAGAAAGCAAATCTTCAAATGAGATAACTTCAACACTCGTAGCCGGTATTCCCGTTATCAGGAATGTAAGCGTGAGAAATACTGACTCCCAGTACGGTTCCATATATATTGCCTGGAAAAAACCGGACAGGCTCGATACCATTCCCGGTGCCATAGGTCCCTATGAATATCTTATTTCAAGGACCACAGGAATATCCGGCACAGACTATTCACTGATCAAATCATTACCAACAGCCGATCTCAATGATACTGTATACATCGATACACTTCTTAATACACAGTCGAGTGGTTATCTCTATAAGATCATCCTTTGGAACAGAACGCCGGGAAATGAATTTATAATTGGTGATTCTTCTTTCGCTTCCTCTACCTTTATTTTACTAAGTCCGGGTGACAGAAAAACCAGGTTTGTAATTAGCAGGAACGTTCCATGGATCAATAGCAGGTATGATTTTTTCAGGCTCAATAATACTACAATGAAATTTGATTCAATAGGATCAACCAATCAATTGACTTTTATAGATAATGGACTGGCGAATGGACAGGAGTATTGTTATTATGTAAGATCTACCGGTGGTTATCTGGCCGACAATATGCCCAAGAACCTTATAAACTTTTCGCAGATTGCATGCAACACACCGGTTGATAATGAGCCTCCGTGTCCTCCCGATATAAATGTTACAACCCAATGCGACAGTTTATATAATACTGTTAAGTGGAGCATTTCAGATCCTGTTTGTTTTGAGGATGTTGCAGGTTACAAGATTTATTATAAGATGACCTATGATGAAAACCTGGATCTCATTGAGACAGAAAATGATAAATATACAAATAGCTTCAGGCATTACCCAGGTGATTATATCTCGGGATGCTATGCCGTTTCAGCATTTGATTCCCTGGGAAATGAAGGTGAGAAGTCTGTTATGGTTTGTGTTGATTCCTGTAATTTCTATGAAATACCCAATGTATTCACACCTAATGGCGATGATATTAATGACAGGCTCATTGCTAAAACTTCCGGCCTTGTTGAAAAGGTTGATTTTAAGATCTTTAATCGGAATGGTCTTATGATCTTCAGCACTGATAAACCAAAGATTGACTGGGATGGGACCTATAAGGGAAGAATAGTCTCACCCGGAGTCTATTTTTACCAGTGTGATGTTTTTGAGAGACGTATTTCCGGTCTGGAGCAGTTCCATATTTCAGGTTTCGTGCATGTTATCACAGAAGTTGGAGCTAAAGTTAACCCTGTGGAAACAAAATGATAATGAATGGAATAAAAAGATGAAAAAAACAGGATTACTGATATCGGCTATATTAATAACAGGAATTATTTCCGGTCAGACTGCATTTGACATAATTCTTAAGGCAAATGCCCTGAAAAATACCGGCAGGCCTGATGAGGCTATAACCCTTCTTTCCGCAGCTTTAAAAGATAAGAACGATTACAGGTTATTTTCTGAAAAAGCTGATGCAGAAACTGTTAAAGGAAATTATTCTGCAGCGATAAGTGATTATAATTCTGCTAATAACCTTGTTGAGTATTCTGGTGAAGCAGGCCTTGCCCGGGTTTATGCATTTAAGGGAGATGCCGCTACATCCCTTTATCATCTTGGATTAAGCATGAATTCACAATTTAAGAAGAGTGAAAAGGAAATAATGCTCGATCCTGCATTCACCAGAATTGAAAATCGTCCGGAATGGAGATCTTTCTGGAAAAAAGAATGGTATTCAGGTTTTGAAAAAGGTATCTCAGAGATTGAATATTACATTTCCGCTAATAAAACAGGTGACGCTTCAGCAGTATTGTCGGAGCTGAAAAAAAATTATCCGGACAGGGAAGATTTAACATACGCCGGAGCACTGATAAATCTTGCCTCCGGGAAGTACAATGATGCTGTTAAATCATTAACATCGTTGCTTGAAGCATTCCCGGATAAAGAAAAATATCTCAGGACCATGGCTAAAGCACAGACTCTTACATCAAATTCTGTCGGTGCCTCAGTCTCTTATTCAAGGTTGATAGGACTTGAGGTTACTGATCCGGATCTTTTATTGCTTCGTTCAGAATGTTATAAAAAGACTGGTGAATACGACAAGGCGATGACAGATATTACAAAATACCTCTCTCTTTACCCTGATAATAAAGCTGCATTGCAGACAGCCGGAAAGATAGAATCGGCACAAGGTCAGAACCTTAAGGCACTTGAATATTTTTCAGAGAACTTAAAGCTTCATCCCAACGATCCTCAATGTTATATCGACCGTGCAAACTCCTATTTTCTCTCAAGATCGTGGGACTGGGCAGTTAAAGATTACAGTATGTCGCTTGACCTTGATCCGGAGAATTCAGAAGCATGGCTTAATAAGGGTATTGCGCTGGCTAATTCAGGAAATACAGATGATGCATGTCACGATTTCAGGATAGCTTTAAGCCTCGGTAACAAACGCGCCACTGATTATATAAGCCGGTATTGCATTAAGTGAAAAGGTCAACATTATTCAGGCATTGACAACCTTGAACCTTGAACTTGGAACCCGGAACTATCTTATATGTTTCCTGATACGTTCGAACAGATCATGTGGCTTGAATGGTTTCAGAACGTAATCATTAATATTAAGTTCTTCAATCTTGTCGTGCGATTCTGACATTATTGCTGCAGTGAGGGCAACTATGGGAATGGATTTGATCTTTGGATCCTGTGAATTCCTGATTATCCTGGTTGCTTCTATTCCATCCATAACAGGCATATGAAGGTCCATGAGGATAAGATCAAAATCATCCTCATCGAGTTTTTCAAGTGCAAGTTGTCCGTTTTCGGCATGTGTCACAATCACTCCCCAGCCAGCCAGAAATTTGTTGGCAACAAAGAAATTAATCTTATTGTCTTCAGCCACAAGTATTCGTTTTCCTTCCAGGCCGGTATAGGTTTCTGTTGCCTCAGGAGGCTGCTGACGAGTTCCTTTTTCTGCAACCGTGAAAGTAATGGTAAAGCTGAAAGTTGATCCTTCTCCAACTTCGCTTTCAAGATGGATTGTACCACCCAGCAGTTCTATTAGTTTTTTACAAATTGCCAGTCCGAGACCAGTTCCTCCATAATGTTTTGTTATATCAGATGCTGCCTGTGTAAAGGTCTCAAAGACAGATGCCTGCCTGTCTTTTGGAATTCCAATACCGGTATCATGAACAAGAAATTCCATTGTCGACTGATTTTTGTTTCTCTCAAGCTCCTTAAGCGTGACTGTTATACTGCCCTGACTGGTGAATTTCAGGGCATTAGACAGGAGGTTCGACAGGATCTGGTTCAATCGTATTGGATCACCAATTACCTCAACCGGCAGTGGTTCTTCTTTTTTAATTTCAAATTCCAGTTGCTTGGCTTTTGATCTGAATGAATATGACCTCATAATCTCATTCATGAAATCATCCAGGTTGAACTGGGTCTGTTCAAAGATAATTTTCCCCGATTCCATTTTATTGTAGTCGAGAACGTCATTCACAAGAGTCAGAAGGTGATTTCCGGAGAAACGCAAAGTCTTGATATAATCCATCTGGTCTTCGCGTGGATTGCCCTGAAGCAAGAGATTAGTTATTCCAATGACCTCATTAAGCGGAGTTCTTATTTCATGACTCATCGTCGACATGAATATTTGTTTTGACTGGGCTGCCTCCTCAGCTTTCTGCCGGGCTATGACCAGGTTGTCAAGCATCATCCTGCGCTGGATGGCAATTGCGATCTGGTTTGCAATAAAGTCAAGAACATACAGGTCATCCTGGGAAAACTTGTCCTCGTTGTTATAATCCTGCAGGCACATCACACCGATGATGTCATTTTCCACTTTTAAAGGTACGCCCATCCACACCTTACACGGTGTTCCAATCAATTCGATATCACCCGATTCCTCAAGCAATCTAAGGTCATTTTCTTTAAGCAGGACAGATTTATTATTTTTAATTACATACCCTGTAATTGTCTTTTTAGTCGGGATCTCATAGAAATTATCTTTTTCGTCAGCAAAAAACGGTAACGACAGTGTGTCGGATGTTTTATCGTAAAGAGCAATAAAGAAGTTGTTTGTATCCCATATCTTGCTTAGTTCATGTACAATTGTTGGATATATTTCCTTTATATCCATTTGTTTCAGGGCAGCGGTAGAGATATTGTATAAGATTTCCTGCAGAAGCTGATTTTTTCTCTCAGTAGTTATATCCCTGTAAATGCCAAGGTAAGCTACGGTTTTATTATTAACAATTATTGATGTGGCGATAAGCGAAACATTGATCCTGTTCCCGTACTTGTCTACTCTTACTGTTTCGCTGACTACCTTACCCTGTTCTGAGGCCATTTCGTCAATCGTGATAGCGTCATCCTTCAGGTCATCCGGAACCACAAGATCGTCAATCATTTTATTGACAGCCTCTTCTGATGTATATCCAAAGAGATTGGTGAATTCCTTATTGACCATAGTAATTTTTCCTGGAAAATCGGTTATGGCAATGGCTTCAGGGGTTGAGTCAATAAGGTGTTCAAGAAAAGCTTTTTCTCTGATGATCTGGTCTTCAAATTTTTTTTTGGAATCTGAATCAGAAACATCCTGTATCACTGAATCCTTTCCGGCAGGATCTTCCTGGTCTTTGTGTGAATCCAGTCCCTCATCCGGAATATTCCCTCTTTCCGTATGCTGCCCGGGTGCACCGTTCCTTCTTTCCCGCTCTGTGTTATCCTCCATCTTATCTGTCAGGATTTAATTAATATTTTCGATTTAAAAATAACAAATAATGCATTATTTATATAAATCTGTAAATCAAATATGGTATTTAGCTAAAGATTTTTTTGTTTCTTTATTTTTACTATAATATTTACAAAATTCAGATACTCCGCACTGTTCACAAAGTGGTTTTCTTGCTTTACAAACATACCTGCCATGCAGTAAAAGCCAGTGATGAGCCTGGTGGATCAGATCAGCAGGGAGGTTCCTGGTCAGCTGTATTTCAGCCTGAAGCGGATTCTTAGCCTTTATAGTCAGGCCTATTCTCTCCGAAACCCTGAAAACATGTGTATCTACGGCCATAACAGGTTCCCTGAATACAACCGACGCAATCACGTTTGCTGTTTTTCTTCCTACTCCCGGTAGCTTTTGGAGCTGCAAAGGATCTGATGGGACCTTTCCGTCAAATTCTTTAATAAGCATTCTGGACATCCCGGCTAAATGTTTTGCTTTATTATTTGGATATGAACATGATTTAATGAATTCAAAAATCTCGGAGGGATCTGCCTTTGCCATAGAAGCAGCATCGGGATACTTTTTCAATAATGCCGGCGTCAGAATATTGACCCTTTTATCAGTGCACTGAGCCGACAGTATCACTGCAACAATAAGTTCAAAAGGATCATTATAAACAAGTTCAGTTTTAGCAAAGGGATGGTTTTTTGTGAAATATTCAATTATCTTACTATACCTGTATTTTAATGTCATATGAATTGCAGAGTCATTCAGTGTGAAAGATAATGATTTTTATATTTGCAAAATGTAATCAGCCCGGAGAATAAGAGATTTTAACTATAATCGTAAAATGTAACGCTTATTGAACCGGGTATTTTATAACTTTAACACCAACATAATTAAAAAATTGGAAAAAATAATCATTACCACTGAAGATTCTGTTTCAGGGATCATGGTCGGAGCCAGGTGGGAGGCGGTAGTCAAGCTGCTTCCTGAAAGCGGGGTTGTAATTATCACCGACGATAACGTGTTTGAACTTTATGGAGGAAGTTTCCCCCTGTTTCCTGTATTGAAGGTGAAACCCGGAGAAGTTAGTAAACAGCTGAAAATTATTAAAAACCTGTCTGAAAAGCTGCTCAGGCTTGGTATCGACCGGTCAGGTTTTATTCTTGCAATAGGGGGGGGAGTGGTATGCGATGTGGCGGGATTCCTGGCTTCAGTTTATATGAGAGGAATCAGGTGCGGTTATGTCTCAACTACTCTTTTATCGCAGGTTGATGCAAGTACAGGCGGCAAGAACGGAGTAAACCTTGGAAATATTAAAAATGTGATTGGGACCTTCAGACAGCCGGAATTTGTTATCTGCGACACAACAATGCTAAGAACACTTCCTGATGATGAATACAGATCCGGCCTGGCAGAGCTTATTAAAACAGGATTTATAGGAGATCCTTCAATTATTGAGGTTCTTGAAAATAGTTACCCGGAAGTAATAAAAAGAGACAGGACCCTCCTTTCAGATCTTGTTGCAAAATCAGTTAAGTTCAAGGGATCTATCGTTTCTGAAGATGAGAAGGAAAATAATCTCAGACGTATACTTAATTTTGGACATACTTTTGGTCATGCTATAGAATTACATGAATCTGTAAAACATGGATTTGCTGTAGCATCAGGTATGGAGCTCTCTGCACTCTTTTCATTAAAAAAAGGGCATCTGACCGATAGTGAATGCAACAGGGTAACAGATCTGCTCAGGAAATATGATTTGTTAAAAAGATACTCTATTCCGACCGGAAAGATTGAAGAACTGATCCTTCATGATAAAAAGAAATCGGGGGAGGATATACATTTTGTGTTTCTGGGCGGAATAGGCAAAGCTATTGTAGAAATATTACCGGTTCAGGAAGTAATAGATTTCTACAGGCATAATTAACAGGGAAAATAAATTAACAAATGAATTCATTCGGAGTAATTTTCAGAGTTTCCATTTTTGGAGAATCGCACGGGCCGGCAATAGGTATTATTATTGACGGATGTCCGCCAGGAATTCCTGCAAAGCCGGAAGATTTTATGAAGGATCTTGTCAGAAGGCAGAGTGGCAGTACTGGTACAACAAAACGCCATGAACCTGACCTTCCGGAGTTTTTAAGCGGGATCAATGAGGGGCTGACAACAGGCGCCCCGATAACGATAATAACTCATAATAGAGATAAAATCTCTTCTGACTACAACGAATTTATAAATATTCCGAGGCCGGGACATGCTGATTTTACTGCAAGTACAAAATTTTCAGGGTTTTCTGACCTTAGGGGAAGCGGCCATTTTTCAGGGAGGATAACCTGGGGACTGGTAATAGCCGGTGTTGTTGCAAAAAAAATCCTCTCTGAAACAAAAATATCTGCAAAGCTCATTTCAGCAGGAGGCTCACAGGATATTGAAAAAGCAGTGAATGATGCTCTGGCACAAAATGATTCGATAGGCGGCATAATTGAATGTGTTGTCGAAAAGCCCCCTGTCGCAATAGGAGAGCCATTTTTCAATTCTTTTGAATCGGTTGTGAGTCATCTTATTTTTTCGATTCCCGCTATTAAAGGGATTGAGTTTGGAGCCGGTTTTAGAGCAGCTGCAATGAAAGGCTCGGAACACAATGACCCCTTTATTGATAAGAATGGCAGAACTTCCACAAATAATGCAGGCGGCATAAACGGTGGGATAACCAACGGCAATGATATCAACTTCAGAGTCGTAGTAAAACCTACATCTTCAACAGGAATTGAGCAGACTACTTTAAATTTTGCTACGGGTAAAATGGAAAAACTTATAGTTAAGGGTCGTCACGATACATGTATAGCCTTGAGAATACCTGTTATTGTCGAGGCTGTTACTGCTATAGCTATTGCCGATCTGAAGCTGATCGACAGGGGAATACACGGAAGAAGGGTATAACGGCATAACGGCGTAACGGCGTAACGGCTCAAAGAAATGAATACATATTACGCCTTTACGCCTTTACGCCTTTACGCCTTTACGCCTTTTTCTATTATTAATATGTTTTCAGTGAACTCCGTTATCCTGAAGCGGTTATCGATTTTTTCGCCGATTAACCAGACGATTTTACCTGCCGATTCCATGACCCTTAATTTTTCTTTATCGAATCTCGAGAATTTTCTGTCCGTTAAATAATCACTAAGCTTTTTTTTCTGCTTCATTCCAAAAGGATAAAAATAGTCACCTGCCCGCCATTCTCTAATAATAAGCGGAAATGATACTTTTTCCAGGTCAATACAGGCAATGGCGCAATCCATCGGGATGCTGAAATTGCTGGTTTTTTTAACTATCCTGGCTGATATTATGCCGCAGATATTTTTCAGGTCTGAAACATTGTTTATTGAGTAAAGATCATTTTTCTCTTCTTTGATAGCAGCGATAATGATTTCCTGTCTGTTTTTAAGGATCCTGTGTGTAGAAGTAAAAAGCTGTTTTCCCGTTCTGCCACGGAAAATTTTATACAGGTCGTTAAGGTTATTGTTTGTAATCCCGTATGGCCTGAATAATTCATAAATTATTGTTTTATTACCCAGAAATTGAGTGAGTTGTTTTGCTTCTGTCCTTAAGTTACCATTAATATCCCGGAATATTTTTTTCCGCAGGTCGTCTATATAACTGTTAATTATATCATTGATACTACTCATCCTTTCCGCTGTATCATTAAGAGTAAATTCGACAGATGGGTTGATATCCTTCAGAAGAGGTATTACATGATGCCTGATTTTATTCCTGATATATTTTGTTTCAGCATTTGAACTATCCTCACGGTATTGAATATTCTGTTTCTTTTGATATTCTTCAATAGAAGCTCTGGTGGAAAAAAGAAGAGGTCTGATTATCCTGTTGCCGGTCCTTTTCATACCTGAAAGTCCGGCAACCCCGGTTCCCCTTGTAAGATTAATTAACAGAGTTTCGATACTATCGTTCAGATTATGTGCAATTGCAATGCAATCAAAACCATTATTTTTTCTTATTCTTTCAAACCATTCATACCGTAATTCCCTGGCAGCCATCTGTATTGAGATGCCTTTCCTCTCAGCATATTCTTCTGTATTAAACCGGATCGTATAAAAAGGTATTTTGTGATTAATAGAATATTTTCTTACCATTTCTTCATCCTCATCAGACTCCTGGCCACGCAGGGTAAAATTGCAATGAGCAATTCCTGTATCTATGCCAGCTTTTACAAAGAGATCTGCCATTACCATAGAATCAATTCCTCCACTGACAGCAAGAAGAATCCTGTCGTCTTTGGAAACGAGGCCATTTTCATTTATATATTTAAGGAAGGCATTATACATCTTATAAAGATGGATTATTATCTGTATGTCAATATTGATGGAGGTCCCGGATCAAAGTTATCTGGTTTTAGCATTTGCTCGCCGGATATATCCAGGTAATTTACTTTTGAAAATTGGGGCAGGTTCGGATAGAAGCCCAGCCTTATCTGTAATGTATTGAAAACCAGATTGTCATTTCTGATACGTAATCCCAGTCCAACACCCGATAAAACACCACCAACTGAAACCATCTCATTTGTTCCGGATAGATATCCCAGGTCGGCAAATGCAAAAAATGCAAACCTGAAGCCATAAAAATATTTTGGACTGAAAAACACAGATTCCAGGCTTACAGTTAACCTTTGAGTGCCTTTGATTGTGTCGTTGCTGAATCCCGAAAAGCCATTTTCATGCCTGAAGGTAATATATTCGTCTGAGTATCTGTCAAATCCCCTGGTATAATCGACTTTAATGAAATTCCTTATCCTGTAGCTCCCCAGGTAAAGGAGATTGGAAAAAAAGTTAGTTCTTAACTGAAGCAGTCCCTGTTCAGTAATCCCGTCATGAAGAAAAGTGGAAAATCCTGTTGAAAAATACAAGTACCCGATGCTTTTAATTGATTGTCCTGCTGATAGATTAATTCCGGTGTAAAATCTGTATTTAAATTCATTTATTTCCCTTCCGATAGTTAAATTCAACAGACCGCCATATGGGATATCTTCTGTACGTCCGTATCCGTAAATAAGGTTTGTTTTATAATATTTCTGGATAGAAATGGCAGCTGAACCCAGGAACATTTTGTATTGCTGGAGGTTAAAATACGAGTCAGGCAGAATAAACGGGTGGTCAAAAACATTATTATTTGTGTATCGGGCTCCAAATATTAACCTGGTTACCTTCTCCTTGTTCAGCAGGAATGATCTGGAGAGCCAGTAGTCCTGCAAATTATATTTCAAAGGTTCCGGTACAGGTAAAGTACCCAGATCTTCAGTGGTAAACATCTCACTGATGGATATCCCTCCGCCGTATTTTGTTGTGTAGCTTATCAGTTTACGATCGAGGCTGAACCCATAATTTTTTCTTCCCAGCCCATTAAAATAAAAGATATTCATGTTGATAAACGATTTGCTGATGTTATCAACTTTATAACTCAGGCCGAAGCCTGGTGAGTCTGGAAGATTGGCGTCAAAAGGCATATCCAGCCTGAACTCATGACCTAATCCAAGGAGGTTTTTTTCGAAAATGGAGACTGTACCTTTCCTGAGGCTGCTATAATCGATGGAGGCTCCCAGGGAATAGACATCCCTGGTGATTACAACTATGTCAGCCTCATCGTCCGAAACAGGTATTACAACTATCCTTGAGTCATTGATGAAGGGTAATGTTCTGAGTATCCTTTCATTATCACTTAACCTTAGTGGTGATATGGTATCTCCTTCAGAAAAGAGGAGGTTCTTCCGGATGATAAACTCATTTGTATTAAGATGGGTTTTATTAAGGATATTTTCAATTTTATTTGGATTTGATATAAGAGGGTTGTATATATTTGACCCGAAAACATCCAATCGTTGTATTTCAATATTTCTTATCCTTTTCCCGGAATATTGTAAATAATCAGCTTCGCTCGATTTTGAAATATTTTTTTGGGAAGAAGGTCCGGATGATACGATTAATAGACTATAAAGTTTCTTGGTTAACAGATACTTACTGGCTTTTATCTTCAGCGAATCCAGGAGGATAGTAGTCTGTTTGTCATTTTGAGCATTGAAAGGAATTAGTGATTCAGGTATACCTGGATTTCCATTTACAATTAAAGTACTGCTTCCGGGCAGGTTCCTGATCTTTTCCGGCTGCGACGATAAAATTGAATCTATATTGTTTTTTTGCTGGGGATATAGCGGTTCGTTAAAAAACAGAAGAGCCAGTAGAATCAACGGCCCTACAGATCTTCTGTATTTTATCATGAAGTGCCACATCAGGTACCATGGTAATTGTTACCGAGAATATCGTCTGAATTAAATTGAAATCCAAGGCGTTTGCCTGTTATTCCCCTCGAATGCTGTATCTTGGCTTCTGCCTGACCAACAGTGGCAATCTTAACAGTATCGTAAGGAGGAACAAGAAGGTCAAATTCAAGAGCATACTGGATTGCTGTTGAAATTATGATCTGCAAGGATTGCTTGCTGATCTCTTCATGTCCGTAATTTGTAAACAGCATTCCCATCTGTCTTTTACCTTCAACGAGATACTGTTTTTCGTGGTTTATAAATATCCTGGCAATAAGATATCCAAGGTCATCCAGCCTGGAATATTTAAAAGAGTCTGCAAGGAAGTTGTAAATATTAATAATTCCTGAATAGGCATTAAACTTGTTTTTTTGGATATACGGGGTTTTCCACGCCGGATGATCCCTGTCGAACTGAAAAATGTTTGAATGCATGCTAAAAAGCAGGATATCTCCGGCAACCTTTAACTGAGCATCAAAATTACTTCTATCGGTATATTCCAGTCGTATCCTTGGATCCATACCTCCAAGATTGGCATTTACCTCTTTCGACAAGCCCTTCAATATCTCTTTAAGAATAGAGAATGACTCCAGGGTATTGTCATATACTTTTTCCTTAAGCATGGATTTCTCTTTAAGGGTTCCGATAATGGCTTGTTTTTTTTCAGTGAGATCAGACATGGTCAGGTTTTGTTTTATATGAAATAGAGTCAACCAATTTAATAATAAATAACGAAACAATTAAAAGTGCTGCATCTGATGGAATGTCATGGTGACCATACCATTTTCAATAAGAACGTGCAAAAAGGACTCTTCTTGTGGATGGTTTCCCTGAGTATATGCAATTACCTTCCTCTTCAGGAGCATCAAAAGGGATACACCGGATCGTGGCTTTTGTCTCATCCTTAATTTTTTCTTCAGTTTCAGGTGTACCATCCCAGTGTGCCATTATAAATCCACCCTTATCATCAAGTATTCTGACAAATTCATCCCATTTATCAACATAAAAAGTGTTCTCATTTCTGAATTCCAGAGCTTTCCTGTAAATATTTTTCTGGATATCATCAAGAAGCATTAAAACATGTTCAACTGCCTTTGCTGCGGAAATTGTCTCCTTATAAAGTGTATCTCTGCGTGCAACCTCCACACTATTGTTTTCAATATCTCTCGGGCCGAGAGCAAGTCTTACAGGAACACCTTTGAGTTCATAATCGGCAAATTTCCAGCCTGGTTTATTGTTATCCCTGGTATCATATTTTACAGAGATACCTTTAGATTCAAGCTCGGCCTTTAGCTTTCCGGCAACAACGGAGATACTTTCCAGCTGTGCGGTGTTTTTATATATTGGTATTATTACTACCTGAATAGGAGCAAGGCGGGGAGGAAGAACCAGCCCGTTATTGTCGGAATGAGCCATTATAAGAGCTCCGATCATCCTTGTTGAAAGGCCCCATGAAGTAGCCCACACATAATCCAGTTTCCCTGTCTTATCTGTGAATTGTACATCAAATGCTTTCGCAAAATTTTGACCCAGAAAATGGCTTGTCCCTGCCTGAAGCGCTTTTCCGTCCTGCATGAGCGCTTCAATTGCAAATGTATCAAGTGCGCCTGCAAATCGCTCATTTTCAGACTTATATCCTTTGATGACAGGAAGAGCCATGAAATTTTCTGCAAATTCGGCATATACATTGATCATCTTTTCAGTCTCTTCAATAGCCTCTTCTCTGGTGGCATGAGCAGTATGTCCTTCCTGCCAGAGGAATTCAGTAGTTCTTAAGAAAAGCCTGGTTCTCATTTCCCATCTTACAACATTAGCCCACTGGTTAATGAGAATGGGAAGATCGCGATATGACTGTATCCAGTTCTTATAAGAATTCCAGATTATTGTTTCTGATGTAGGCCTTATAATCAGCTCCTCTTCCAGCTTAGCTGCCGGATCCACCATAATCCCTTCACCGCTTTCATCTTTTTTCAACCTATAATGAGTAACAATAGCACACTCCTTGGCAAATCCCTCAACATGCCTGGCTTCCTTACTGAAGAACGATTTTGGAATAAAAAGAGGGAAATATGCATTTACATGCCCTGTTGCCTTAAACATGCTATCCAGCTGTGCCTGTATCTTTTCCCATATTGCATACCCGTAAGGTTTGATAACCATGCATCCTCTTACTACTGAATTTTCAGCCAGATCGGCCTTGATAACCAGATCGTTATACCATTGTGCATAATTTTCATCCCTGTTTGTCAGAAACTTCGCCATTTTTTTGGTACAGTATTTGTTTTAATTGTAATTAAAAATATAGATTGCGTAAAAATAGATAAAAACTTTAGTTATCATTTAAAAAAAAACAGGAGGTTCATCATGAAAGCAAAATTTTACATCGGAATCATATCAGTCCTGCTGCTTGCGGGCATCCCGGTAAAAGCGCAGCTTGCTGATAATCGCAACTTTAGAAATGATGACGCCGGATTAGTAATAAATAATTATTACAATGATTATGATTACTACTACGCGTCACGCATAAACAGGTTTCAAAGGTCTTATGCAGCTTTCGACTACTATTCTCCTGTCTTTACAGAAACCTACTGGTACAATTACACACCCTTTTCCTGGGGATTAAGTATTTACGGACAAAGTGGTTTCGGCTTTGGTTTTTCGGTTAATTACCCGGTTTACTACAGCATGGTGGGTAATAACTGGTACAACTACAATTACGGATGGTACGATCCTTACTATGGCACTTCATGGTCATGGGGTTATGATCCTTTCTATTATAGCTGGTATTCACCGGTGATGATCAATATAAACTTCGGAAACAGATACAGAAATAATTACTGGGGATGGTCAGGTCATAATCGCGGGTATGGTTATAACAGGCCGATATATAATAGTTACAACTACTACTATAACACACCTTCAACCAGATATTCATCAAGAGAGTATTATAACAGTAACAGCAGCAGAAATAATGTCTCCAACAGAACTGCTTCTCCAAATGAATCGAGGCGTCAGTCCAATGCCTCATCTTATTCACGGACAACCTCAACCCGCACAAATGAAAGGACAAACAATAATTATGGAACTTCAAACAATGGAATGAGGAGAACAAATAATCAGGGTGCACGTAATGGACAAACAAATTCGTACAGTAATACCGGGAATGTGAACCAGGGGAACAGCAATTATAAGCCCGACAGAAGCAGCAACGCAGGCAATAATAACAATAGAGGTAATAGCGGTAACAATAGCAATAATGGAAATAATCTGAATAGCAGGACTGACGGTAATAACGGAAATTTCAACCAGAATACTCATAATACCGGTAACAGTGGTAATAATAATAACAGCCGTACCAACGGCAATAATGGTAACTTTACAAATAATAAAGGCAACGAGAATAAAGGTTCTGTGAATACCATTGCAGTTCCAAAAACCAGTACCCCGAGAACCCAGAGTAATACCGGTGTAAGATCATTTTCAGGCAGGAGTACCACACCAACCGCAAATCCTGCTGCAAAAAGTATACCTGCTGCAAAAAATATAACTGTTCCTTCAAGGAGTTCTTCATCGAGAAGCAAGGCAACGGGATCAAGTGGAAAAACATCAGTTTCCAGGTCGTCATCTTCCGGGTCGAAATCTTCATCTTCAGGTTCAAAGTCAACTTCTAAATCATCTTCAAGATCCTCTTCAAGCTCTTCAAAGGATAAAGGAAGAAGGTAAAATCATATTATATAATAATTGTTGTGATAATATTTTAATAAATTTGATAAATTTCATTTAAAGAGTAGAAAATGATCCATGTCCTTAATCAGTGATCATAAAAAGTATTTTCAAATCGGCATTATTTGGTACAATATTTGCATTAATTAAAGAAACAAAAGAGGGAATCAAACATGAAAGCATTAAATTACATAACAATCTTAGGTCTTCTGGTTCTAGGATCTTGCTCATCAAGTCTTTACACAGGTATGGAGTATGATGACCTTTATTACCAGCCTTCTGATCAGCCGGTAACAAGGGTCAATAATCCAAAAGGCAGGAATATTGTTGAGAGTAATTTAAAATCTCAGGATTACTACGATAACATATATGCTGCTGATACCCTGGTGTCTGATGAGTATGCCGAGGCAGCCAATCCCAATGATGCCCAGGCAAATCAAAATATCAGTAACTATTATAATTTTGATTCATATGCCGGAAGATTAAACAGTTTTTATGGTAATTACTTTTATCCCTACTGGAGAGATCCCTTCTATGGAGGCTGGGGCTTTCCTTCAATGAGTCTTGGTTTTGGATATGGCTTTTATCCTTCTTATTACTATAATCCTTATTATTATGATCCGTTCTATTATGATTATGGATATGGAGGTGGTTATTATGGTGGTTATTATGGTGGTTATTATGGCGGTTATTATGGTGGTTATTATGGCTTCAATCCATTCTATTCCTCCTTTTACAGTCCTTTTGGTTACTCGTCCTATTACAGTATAAGGGACGGAGGTGCGATTCCTTATGCAAGGAGGGAAAGGCAAAGCAATTATTCATCTAATTGGAATAATAACTACATGTCTCCATTAGCATCTTCCAGAAGAGGAGAACATATGTCAAAAGGCGCAGGAACAGATGCAAACAGAAGGTCCTCTTCAGGTTCTTCGGGTACCATAGCCGATTCAAGAAGGACGGCTACTTCGAACGTAATATCCAAACAGACTATGAACGGAGCCGATGCAAAATCCAATCCTGCTTCATCCAGGGAAGGAGTCACAAGGTCAACTACAAAGAGCTCAGTGGTTTCAAGGCCTGAGTATAACAGTACAAACAGAACTTATACTCCTAGTTACAACAATCCGAGGATGAGCACCAGGCCTTCGTACAATAACAGCAGGGTAAATACTGAAAATTACCCGGGCAGAGCAACTACGTCCGATGTAAGCAGGAGCAATACAGTAAGAAGCGTTCCGTCCAGAAGCAATAATTCATCGGTCAGCCAGAATCAGAACAGATCAATCTCAACATATAGAAATTCAAGAGGCTACTCAGTACCTTCGAATTCAAGAAGTTACTTAGCCCCTTCTAGAAGCAGTGCAGCGAATAGTTCAGGTTTTTCAACCGGCAGGTCTTCTTCCTATAGCAGTGGCGGATCCTCCTCAAGAAGCTCCTCTTCAGGATCGTCTGGCAGCTTCTCATCGGGCAGTTCTTCAAGTTCTTCAGGATCTTCCTCAAGATCTTCTTCAGGCGGTTCATCTTCTGGCAGGAGATAAATGTAAGAACAATTTTGGTATGAAGTTTTCGTTCATTCTTTAGTTGGAGTGGTGGGATATTTATAATAAAAATTTTGAAAAATGAAAAAAACAGGTTTGATATTATTATTCTCAATAGCGGTATTCGTAATGAGTTCAGCTCAGAATATCGACGATGCTTTAAGGTATTCCCAGGTTTTTTATTCCGGGACGGCAAGATTCATGTCAATGGGTGGAGCCTTCACTGCTCTTGGCGGAGATATTTCCACTCTCAGCCAAAATCCTGCAGGTTTAGGTGTATTCAGATCTTCTGAAATCACTGTTTCTCCCCAGCTATTTCAGTTCAAATCATCCGTTGATTTTAATAACACTAACTCAAAGGATTATATGTATAATTTCAACCTTGGACAAGCAGGAATAGTGACAAGTATCATTAAACCAGAACAGGGAAACATCCTAAAGACATTAAATTTCGGGTATTCATTTTCGCGGACTAACAATTTTAACCAGAGTATTAATATTGAAGGCACTCTGAATAGCTCTCTGTTAGATTATTTTGCTCAAAAACTGTATGGGGTTGACAAAAACGACCTTTCGCAGGATTATTTGTATGATAGCGGTAAAACTGACCTCTTAGATGCCTTTCTGGCGTGGGATACTTATCTTTTAGATACCCTTCCCGGGTCGAATAATTCATATGGAACAGTATACTCAACCTATGGCGATGACCCTTCATCTGTTTACGGACAGCATATGAGGCGACTTATTTCAAATAGCGGTTCTACAGGTGAACATTCATTGTCGTTAGGCGGGAACTATTCAGATAAAATATTTTTTGGCGCTACATTCGGATTCACAAGTCTTAATTATGAGAGTAAATATGAACATCTTGAATCAGTCAGTGAACCACTACCAATACAATTCACAGATTTTAATTATGCTTATTATGTGAATAATACGGGAACAGGTTATTCGTTTAAATTTGGGGCTATTTATAAACCAATTGAGATTTTACGGATAGGTCTCGCATTTCATTCTCCAACGATTTACAGGATAACTGAAACTGTCAGCGATAATATGGCAGCTCATTTTAGTTATAGAGTTGATCCTTATTATCAAAACAATACTGCTTCAAGGTTTACTTATGCTTTAACTACACCTTTCCGGGTAACCCTGGGAGGTGCCCTGCAGATTCAGAAGTTAGCTATCATAAGTGCAGATTATGAATTTGTGGATTACTCAACTGCAAAATTCCATACTGTAGGTGATGATACCTACGATTATTCAGTGAAAAACTATGAAATAAAGCATAATCTGCGATCTACCAGTAACCTTAGACTGGGAGCTGAATTCAGGCTAAATAATCTTTATTTTAGGGGTGGTTATAGCTTATACGGAAAGCCTTATGCTTCGGGCGATATAAATGATAATCTAAATTATAATTTATTATCATTTGGGGTTGGCTTTAGAGAGCGAAACATATCTGCAGATTTTGCATTTACCAGTTTGATGAATTCGCAGAATTATGAACTATATTCATCAGCAGCCGGAACGCCAGTTGCAAATATGAATCTCAGCAGGAACATGTTCACTATTACATTCGGGTATAAATTCGGTTATTGATATTTTTATGACTTCCTTGATGAGGCTGTCAGCAACGATGGCCTCTTTTTATAATTGACTTACTGCATCCGGACCCGTATTGAAAACCAGGTCTGCTATGCTTAACCCGGGAACAAATCCGGCTTTCTGGTCAAAAACCTGTAAATACTTTTTTGCCTGGTAATTCGATTTGATCTTAGGACTTATCCTGTACCTGAAATCATTATTATCTTCATCAATCGGTTTGAAAACGGTTGTATATGAGATGTTTATATTTAACTTAAGAAATTTAAGAACTGCGTTCAGAAGCCCGGTGTTAAGGTCCAGCAGGTATTTATGATTTTTAAGAATTATCTTTTCAATTACCTCAAAATAATGTAGGAAATAGGGAGAAGCATTATATGATGATGTCAATGCTCCCAGGTGAACCTGCTGCCACCTTTTTGAATAATCAATCCGTATATCCTTTATACATGTTTTATGGTAACTGCCCTTGTAAACAGGGACAGTAAGAATTTGCCTGCCATTTGCAGACAGTATGCAGCATCGGTTCCGGTAGGTCTGCTTGAGGTAATTTTCCTCTTTTTCAATCAGCACTTCATCAGTACCTGCGATCGTGGCGAAATATTCAACCGGTGGCAGATAAGCTGTAGAAAGTAAAATTTTGCCAGCCATAAGTCCGGTTCATTTCATCCTGTTTATCATGCTTGCTGAAAATCCTGCTCCAAAACCATTATCAATATTGACTACTGTCACACCGGAGGAACAGCTTGTCAGCATAGCCAGAAGGGCAGAGATGCCCCCAAAACTTGCACCATAGCCAACGCTTGTGGGCACTGCAATAACGGGTTTATCGACCAGCCCCCCTACCACACTGGCAAGAGCACCTTCCATTCCGGCAATTACAATAATCACTCTGCAACTTCTTATTTCTGGAAGCTTATCCACCAGCCTGTGTATGCCTGCAACACCTGCGTCGTATATCCTGATTACATTATTGCCGAGCAGTTCTGCCGTCACTGCTGCCTCCTCGGCTACAGGGATGTCTGATGTACCAGCAGTTATAACAGCTATTTTGCTTTTTGGGGTATCTGGTTTCTTTTTCTGAACCGAGATAATTCTTGCCTCTGCATAGTAAACAGCTTCTGGTGAGATATTTCTTACTGCATCGTACATGTCTTTATTTGCTCTTGTGCCGAAAACATTATTCTCCTTCTCAATCATAACCCTGAAAATCTCACGGACCTGTTCGGTAGTTTTTCCGGCACAATATACAATTTCGGGGAAACCTGTCCTGATCTCGCGATGGTGATCGATTTTTGCAAATCCGAGATCGGTGTACGGGAAACTCCTTAATACTTCTAGAGCTTCATCTACACTGATTGTGCCTTCCCTCACTTTATTCAGCAGTTTTTCGATCTCTTTTATTGTCATTTTTTATTATTTTCAGGATTCATGCTTCCGGTTCTGTAACCCTCAAGGTCCAAAGATATATACCTGAAGCCAATTTTTTTTAGATTATTTATGATTAATTCCTTATCAGGGTCACTGATAATCTTTTCGATGTACCCCGGGAGACATTCTATCCTTGCAACATCGCCATGTGCTCTTACCCTTGTCCCCGGATAACCGTTTTCGAGAAGCAGGTTTTCTGCTTCCTCTATCATTTTCAGCATTCCTTCACTTACCTCGGTATCATACGGTATCCTGGTAAGCAGGCATGCCTTCGCCGGACTATCCCATGAAGGCAATCCTGCTTTCATGGACAATTCCCTTATTTCCTGTTTAGTGAGGCTGACTTCGGCCAGCGGACTTTTTACTTCCATCTCTTTTAATGCCCTGAGACCCGGCCTGTAATCTCCCAGATCATCTGCGTTTGTACCATCAACAACATACCTGTAGCCGTTTCCCCTGGCATATTCAAAAATCTTACTGAACAATGTCTTTTTACACAGGTAGCATCTTTCAACCGGGTTATTCCTGATAATCTCCGGAAATGAGACATCAATTATTTTATGGTTGATGCCATACGCAGATGTGAATTTAACCGCTTCATTAATCTCGCGTGCCGGAATGTATGGAGTCCGTATAGTTACTCCCAGTACTTTCAAATTGCCAAGGGTATATGCCCTGTGCAAAAGAAATGAGCTGTCGACGCCACCTGAATATGCAACTATAAATGATTTAAGCTCCTTTAGAATTGTATTAAGTGCTATTGATTTGTTTTCTGTCATTTTGTTTTGCGTTTTACTAATAACGCCATAATATTATTATATACATCCTTAACTGGTATTCCTTTTTCAGCTGCTATTCTTTTACAATCGTCAAACTCTGGTTTGCATGAGACTTCTGCTCCTTTATAATAAGAGCGTTTGATGTTTATATCTCCATAAATTGTCTGTATTACCTCAAATTTTCTTGAAAGAGTATCCTTTCTGAAAGGTAAAGTTCTGATACCCAGAGATGTGGATTCTGTAAATATGATCTCTTTCAAAGTATCAGCCTGGCCTGCTTCGCAAATGACATTAAGGATATTTCCAGGCCTTCCTTTCTTCATTATAATGTTAGTAAGGAACACGTCTGATGCTCCGGCTGAGAAGAGTTTATCAGAAATGTATTCAAAATATTCCGGGTTCATATCGTCAATGTTGCATTCCATAAGTATAGCATCATGCCCGCCGGTATCTCCAATGGTTTCACCGATAAAAACCCTGAGAAGATTAGGCACCTCCGGGTGATCCTTCTGTCCGATACCGTAAGCAATTTTTTCAATTTTAAATACGTGACGTTCACCGAAATTTGTTCCCAGAGAGGCTACTATTGCTGCCCCGGTGGGTGTTGTAGCTTCAAAATCAACTCCTCCTTTGGTTACAGGCAATCCTTTCATAATTTCAGCGGTGGCTGGTGCAGGAACAGGAAGTGTGCCATGTTCGCACCTGGCAAATCCTCCTCCCAGTTCAACAGGTGAAACATATACTTTATCTACTTTCAATGAATTAAAGCATACTGCTGCACCAACAATATCAATAATGGAATCTATTGCTCCGACTTCATGAAAATGGACTTTCTTAACCTCGACACCATGGACAGCAGCCTCTGCTGTTGCAACTTTCATGAATATTTCTTTGCTGAGAGCTTTTGTTTTATCATCGAGCCCCGAATCATTGATTATCTTTTCAATATCAGATAGTTGCCTGTGTTTATGATCATGAATCGTCTGTATTACAGTTACTTTGGTCCCTCCAATGCCATGTCTCTGATCTGCTTCAGTTATCAGGTTCCACCCTTTCAGACTCAGCTTGCTTAACTCGTTTATCAGCAAGGTTTTATCAACACCAAGATCAATCATCGCCCCCAGGTTCATATCACCGCTGATACCAGAAAAACAATCGTAATAAAGAATTTTCATTATACTATATTAATAATGTAAGACAAATAATTATGAATAATGTTAAAATCAGAGTAAAAAAAATCCGAGTGCTAAGATACTACTTCCGTCAATTACAGAATAACAAAAAAAAATTGTATTTTTCGGCTCCTTAACCGGATGAGTTGAAAGGACAATTATGAAAAGAAGAGATTTTCTACGAAAATCAGCAGGTGCCGGACTGGCTGCGGGCGCTGCCCTCAATCTTGGCGGTTATAAAAATTTATGGATTTCAGCCCCGGCGAGTTTAAAATATGATATGGTAGCTCTGATGGGAGGTGAGCCTGATGCAATGTTCGACCTCGGAATACAGGAACTTGGCGGTATGGGAACATTTGTCAGGAAGGGGCAGAAAGTACTTATCAAACCAAATATCGGATGGGATGTAATTCCGGAACTTGCTGCCGATACCAATCCTATGCTTGTTAAAAGGATCATTGAACATTGTTTTAAAGCAGGGGCAAAAGAAGTATATGTGTTCGACCATACATGCGACAACTGGGTAAACTGCTATAAAAATTCCGGGATTGAAAAAGCTTCAAAAAGTGCCGGGGCTAAAGTTGTACCCGGAAATACTGAAAATTATTACCAGGAGGTTCAAATACCTGGCGGTGTAAGACTTAAAAGCACAAAAGTACATGAACTACTTCTTGAAACTGACGTGTTCATTAATGTGCCAATACTGAAAGATCATAATTCCACTCGAATGACATGCTGCCTTAAAAACATGATGGGTGTTGTTTGGGACAGAGGTTACTGGCATTCAAATAATCTTAATCAGTGTATTGCCGATTATGCTCTTTTCGAAAAGAAACCTGCCCTTAATATTATTGATTGTTATAATGTTATGGTTAAACATGGACCAATGGGCGTCTCAAAAGAAGACATAGTCCGGATGAAATCGCAGATCATAACTACCGACTGGGTTGCCGGTGACACTGCAGCAACCAAAATGCTGGGTGTTGAAACCGAAAAGATCGAATATATTCCGATTGCTCATAAAATGGGGTTGGGAAATATGAATCTGGATTCACTGAATATCAAAAGAATTAAAATGTAATTCCCGATGAGGTCGCCATTCCTTAGAAATTTCCGAATAGCATTCTCTGCAATTATCCTGATCTGTTTTTTTGCTGTCTTTTCAGATTTTAAAAATCTGATTCCTCCCAGGTACATTAATATCCTTATTTACCTGCAGTTCGTACCTTCAGCCCTGAAATTCTACGACCTCAGATCACTTGCTTCAGTTGGATTTGCAGCCGTCCTTATCCTTACTTTGCTCACAGGCAGGACATATTGTTCATTTTTTTGTCCACTCGGCATCGGTCAGGATCTGTTTAGCAGGATTGGCGGCAGGATCAAAAAGAAATTCAGAAGGTACGGATTAAAGAAACCGCATACTGTTATCAGGTATTCACTTCTGGCTGCAACCCTTATAGTTACAATGATATGGGGTATCTATCTTCTGACCCTTCTGGACCCGTACAGCATTTTTGGACGGTTTATGACCTTTTTCGCTAAACCTGCTGTAATTGTTATCAACAATTTGATTGCCGGGATACTTCATAAATTTGATGTATACACCCTTTCTCATGTGACCATAAAAGGATATCAATTACTGACATATACCATACCTGTGCTCTTTTTTATTCTTGTAGGAGGTTTATCATTAACGAAAGGTCGCCTTTATTGTAATATGGTGTGTCCCGTTGGTACACTTCTGGGTCTCGTTTCGAAAATATCAATTTTCAGAATAAAATTTGATGAGAGTAAATGTACCAGGTGCGGCAGATGTGCAGTAGGTTGCAAATCCTCATGCATAGATTTTTTGCAGTATCACGTTGATGTAACCCGTTGTGTCGACTGTTTCAACTGTATAAAAATATGTCCGGATAAAGCACTGTCATATGGTGTGGTCAGATTAAAGAAGAAGCCTCATGAAACTGATGAGGAAAAGCGCAAGTTTATTGCTGGTTCGATAATGCTTTTACTGGGATTGCCTCAGGTACTGAAGGCACAGGATAAACCGGCTCCTAAACCCAATAAACCCTCTACAGTAAAAGAAAACCGCACCTGCCCTGTATGTCCTCCGGGAGCCGGTTCAATTGCCGAGTTTAATAAAACCTGCACTGCTTGCTCATTGTGTATCACAACCTGTCCAAATGGTGTTCTGCAACCTGCTATGATGCAATATGGATTAACCGGAATGATGCAGCCTGTTATGGATTACCATAAAAGCTTTTGCACCTATAATTGTACGAAATGTACTGAGGTTTGTCCAACATATGCCCTTAAGCCGCTGATACTTGAGGCAAAAAAGCTCACTCAGCTTGGCAAAACGAATTTTATTAAGGATAACTGCATTGTAAAAACAGAAAAAACAGCCTGCGGAGCATGCTCTGAAGCTTGTCCGACAAAAGCTGTTTATATGATACCTTATGAGGGTAATCTTCTGATACCTGAGGTCAATACCGATATATGTATTGGTTGCGGACACTGTGAGAATGCCTGCCCGACCACTCCCTATAAAGCAATCTTTGTTGATGGGAACCCTGTTCATCTGGCGGCTCAAAAGCCTGAAAATGAAGAGCCTGAAATTGAAACTCCGGTCGAATTCCCCTTTTAATCAAATTACTATTTTCATGCCTGTGGATATCATTAAAACATGATTTTTATTTTTTGCACTTAAAGTGTCAGAAATGATTTTTTTAAATTTATTATATGAAACCATCACATATTGAACATATTGGTATTGCGGTTACAAATCTTGAAAAATCTATTGAACTGTACGAGAAGATTCTTGGACAGCAATGCAATAATATTGAGGAGGTGCCCGATCAAAAGGCAAGAACGGCATTTTTTAAGATAGGACAGACAAGGATTGAACTATTGGAATCAACAGATCCGGAGGGAGCCATTGCTAAATTTATTGCAAAGAAAGGGGAGGGAATCCATCATATCGCGTTTGCCGTAAATAATATTGAAGAGAAACTTAAGTATGCTGAAAGGCAGGGGATTCAGCTTATCAACTCCGTACCGCGAAAAGGTGTGGATAACATGAATATTGCATTTCTTAATCCGAAATCAACTGGTGGCGTTCTGATGGAGATCTGTGAAAAAATTAACAGTTGATCCGATTTAAAAATTTATCGAATGAAAGGAGACATAGCTGTTACCGGTAATACAGGACCAAAAGTAAGATCCGATTGTGAAGTCACTCTTAAGCTGAAAAGCAGCGGAGGTATTGTTATTGATCTTGAATCGAAAGTGCAAAGACTTTATGGCGAATCAATAAAAGGTTTATGCATAGATATTTTCAGATATTTTAAGATCAGAAATGCAGAGATAAAAATTGTTGATACCGGAGCATTATCATTTGTGATTTCTGCCCGTCTCGAAGCTGCAATAAAAAAACTGACAGATTCCGACCTGGAGTTCCTTCCGGAGATGCTTAGAAGCAACACTTACCCGGGTTCGCCTGAAAGAATAAGGTTCTCTCGCCTCTATTTACCAGGGGATATACCTTCCATGATGATAAATTCGGGACTCCACTCAGCACACGGGTTGATCCTTGACCTTGAAGATTCTGTGTCTCCTCAAAAGAAGGATGAGGCAAGAATTCTGGTCAGGAATGCCCTGCGGCAGGTGGATTTCAGAGGAGCTGAAAGAATGATAAGGATTAACCAGGGAGAAAGAGGCTTGAATGATCTCAAGGTTCTGATACCGCATAATGTAAATCTTGTTGTTGTTCCGAAATGCGAGACGAAGGAACAATTAAAAATTGTCGACAGGGAAATTCATGAAATAAGGAAAAAGCTCAAAGTGAAGAATCCTGTCTTTCTGATGCCTGTAATTGAAAGCGCCCTGGGTGTTGAAAATGCTTTTGAAATTGCAAGGGCTTCCGGAAATATTGTGGCAATGGCGATAGGGCTCGAGGACTTTACTGCAGACATTGGTGTGCCAAGGAGTTTCGGGGGAACGGAATCATTTTATGCCAGGAGCCGGCTGGTTGTTGCTGCAAAGGCAGCAGGGATACAGCCTGTGGATTCAGTTTTTTCAGATGTGGGAGATATGGAGGGATTACAACAGAATGTGTTGAAATCCAAAGCATTAGGATTTGAAGGAATGGGCTGTATACATCCAAGGCAGATATCAGTCATTAATAATGGATTTGTCCCTGATGAATCTGAAATTGAGAAATCAAAAAAGATTGTCATTGCATTTGAAGAGGCAAAGAGAAGCGGTCTTGGAGTAGTATCTCTGGGGACTAAAATGATTGATAAGCCAGTGGTTAACCGGGCACTGAAAACCATCAATCTGGCAGTTAATCTAGGCAGGCTGCCGGATAGCTGGAAAAAGGATCTTATATAGTGTGGAAAATATATAATTCATAACTATGGCAGTCAGAACTGTTATAAATGCGGCAGGCAGGATGGTTCCTCTGGAGATTAACGGAGAGCCTGTTATTCCTTTCAAGGGAGTTGGAAAGCATCAGCCATCGGGAAGAAAATATGCTCCGCTGATACCATCGTGTTCTGAATTTCCTGCTGACGGCAACAAGGTTATACGCTCTCTGCGTGAAGCCCTTGTTAAATGCGGACTTCGATCTGGTATGACAATTTCAACTCATCATCATCTAAGGGACGGAGATCTGATCAGCAATAAAATCTTTGATCTGGCATCAGATATGGGTGTGAAGGACCTGGTATGGTTTCCTTCCGCGTCATTTTCTTGCAACGACCCTGTTATCAGATATCTCGAAGACGGTACAATAAACAGGATTGAGGGCAGTATGAATGGCCCTCTCGGGAGGTTTGTATCAGACGGCAGGATGAAGGGTACGGCAGTCCTGCGCTCCCATGGAGGCAGAGTGCAGGCAATCCAGGATGGTGAGGTAAAAATTGATATTGCAGTGCTTGTTGCGCCCAGTGCCGATTCATTTGGTAATGCAAAGGGTACCGGAGGCAATTCTGCCTGCGGTGTTCTTGGCTATGCAAAAGCCGATGCTATGTATGCTTCTAAAGTTATTGTCGTAACCGATAACCTGGTCGATGTACCCTGCTTTCCAATGGAGATAGAAGGTAATTATGTTGATTATGTGGTTGTTGTTGAAAAAATCGGCATTCCGGAAAAAATAGTGTCCGGAACCACACAGATTACTAAAAGTCCCGACAGGCTGCTTATTGCAGAATTAACAGCTTCTTTTATAGAGAAGTCAGGATTACTGAAAAATGACGTGACCATGCAGGCTGGCGCAGGAGGAACTTCACTCGCCATTGCAGTTTTTATACACGAGATATTGAAAAAGAATGGTTGGAAAGCAAAATTCGGATTTGGCGGAAGCACAAAATATATGGTAAAAATGCTGGAAGAGGGACAGATGGGATATATTCTTGATGCTCAGGCATTTGATCTTGATGCGGTGAGGTCAGTTGAAGAGAATGTCAACCATTTCCCTTATTCTGTTTTTAATGCTTATAACTACCATTCCAAAGGCAATCTGACCAGCATGATGGATATCATGATCCTCGGAGCTACTGAAGTTGACCTTAACTTCAACGGAAATGTTGTGACCCATTCGGATGGTTACCTGCTGCATGGGATTGGAGGGTGGCAAAATTGTCTGCATGCGCGAAATGTGATCCTGCCTCTTCCACTTTTTCGCGACAGGATTCCGGTTATTGTTGACGAAGTTACAACTCTGTGTGGTCCTGGTGAGCTGATCGATGTCATTATAACCGAACGTGGTATAGCAATTAATCCTTTACGCAAAGATCTTATTAAAAGTGTGAAGGGCACCGGATTACCTGTAAGAACAATCAATGAGCTTAAGGAAGAGGCTGAGAGAATATGCGGCAAGCCTCAGAAACCGAAGTTTGAAAATAAAATCGTTGCAGCAATAAAATGGGTTGACGGAACGGTAATAGATGTTGTACGAAAATTAAAACCAGATAACTAAACAACAGGATTCAATGGAAACTTTTAAATGTACCATTTGCGGCTTTATTTATGATCCGGTCGAAGGTGATCCTGTCGGAGGCATTGAGCCAGGCATCCCTTTTGTCGATTTGCCTGTAGATTATATTTGTCCGATTTGCGGAGCCGATAAAGATGAGTTTATCAGCACTTTATAGCTGGTTAAATTACAGGGAGAGAATAAGCATCTTATTGTTTTAAAGGAATATTGCTGATGACATCGAGCAGAAGATCCCAAAACATCTGTGCGGTCCGGATCTCGATTTTTTCGTCAGGTGTATGAGCTCCCCTTATCGTAGGTCCGAAAGATATCATATCTATTCCTTCAAATTTTTTATAGATCAATCCACACTCAAGACCTGCATGTATTGCCCTGATATGTGGTTCCTTAGCAAAGAGTTTAAGATACGAATCGCGGGTAATTTTCAGAATGTCCGATTTCATGTTAGGCTTCCATCCGGGATATCCGTCAGATTGTTCCACATCAGCGCCAGCAAGCCTCAGACAAGTTTCAACCATAGCAGCAACATCGTGCTTGGATGATTCAATAGAACTTCTCTGCGTGGTTACAATCTTTACCTTATTATTTTCTGTGAAATTAACAGAGGCCAGGTTAGTAGATGTTTCAACAAGATCTTCCATATCCTTTGACCACGCAATTGCACCATGAGGACAACATGTCAGGGAGCTGAGCAGTTTTGCCTGGCTCCCTTTATCCATGATAGTATTGGGAACTTCTGTCTCATGGTAAATTATTTTCAATCCTTTTTCAATATCCCCAAGCTCGTCGAGCATCGTTTTATAGAAACTGTCAATCCATTTCTTTACATCAATAAGAGATGATCTTTCAACCGCAATGTTGGCAAAAGCTTCCCTCGGGATGGCGTTCCTTAAATTTCCGCCATTAAAACTGCCCACGGAGATAATAAACTTATTTCCCAGGTTCCAGAGAAGCCTGTTCATGATTTTTACAGAGTTCCCGAATCCTTTATGTATTTCGTCGCCGGAATGCCCTCCGCGAAGTCCTGTAATTGAGATGTTTAGCCCTGTCATTCCTTTTCCGGGAGCTTCAGGTACAAATTCCATAGTACCAACTGTATCCATTCCGCCTGCACAACCGATGAAAAGAATTCCTTCATCTTCTGAATCGAGATTGAGAAGTATTCTTCCTGAAAAGAAATCTGGCTGCAGGTTTATAGCTCCAGTCATCCCTGATTCCTCATCAACAGTGAATAAACATTCAATTTTCCCTGCTTTCAGGGTTTTATCTGTTAGAATTGCCAGCTGCGAGGCAATGCCTATGCCATCATCGGCACCCAGAGTTGTTCCTCTGGCACCTACCCATCCGTCATTTACATATGGAATAATTGGATCTTTGGACCAGTCGTGAGGATAATCAGCATTTTTTTCTCCTACCATATCCATATGACTTTGGAGAACAACAGTTTTTCTGTTCGCCATGTCAGGATCGGAAGGTTTTATAATTAAAATATTTCCAATTTTATCCTCATACGATTCCAGGTCATTCTTCTTTGAAAATTCACGCAGATACTTTCTTATGTTTTCTTCACTCTTTGATAATCGGGGTATTTTGCAGATCTCCTCAAAATATTTCCACACCATCTCTGGCTTCAGTCCGTTAAATACGCTCATGCTAAATGATAAATATAACCAAAAATAATCGCCAAATATACAACTTTTTTATATACTTCCGGATCATGATGCCAATAACAAAAAAAACACTGAAAGAGATGGCAAATTTTCATTAATTTTACTATAATCTTTAATAATAAATCTCAACTCAAAAAAGATATGCCAAAACCAACTATTGTTGCACTGCCAGGCGACGGAATCGGAGCTATTGTACTTGAACAGGCGATCAGGGTTTTAAATGAAGCAGGTTTTATAGCGAACTATGTTTATGGGGATATAGGCTGGGAATTCTGGTGCAAGGAAGGGGATCCTCTTCCGGAAAGAACTCTCAGGCTTATCAGGGAACATAAGATTGCTCTTTTTGGAGCAATAACTTCAAAGCCCAAAGAAGAGGCAAAAGCCGAACTTGATCCCTCATTACAGGAAATGGGATTAACTTATTCCAGTCCAATAGTCGGATTACGCCAGTTTTTTAATCTCGATATTTGTATCCGGCCATGTAAATCTTATAAAGGAAATCCTCTCAATTTTATCAGAAGAGGCAGGGATAACAATATAGAAGAGCCTCTTATTGATGCTGTTATCTTTCGGCAAAATACGGAAGGTCTCTATTCGGGAGTTGAATGGACCAACCCTTCTGAAACTGTTTATCAGGCCTTCCTGACTCATCCGAGGTTCGGAGAAAATTTTGGTAATGTACCCGTGGAAGAGTTATCTATTTCAGCCAGGATATTTACCAGGAATGCCACAACCAGGATCTTGATGGCTGCATTTGAATATGCAAAAAAATACGGGTATAAAACGGTAACTCTGTGTGAGAAGCCTAATGTAATCAGGGAGACATCAGGATTAATGTGGAGACTGGCAAAAGAGATTCAGAAAAGCAGGTTTGCCGACATCATTCTTCAGAATACAAACATCGACGCTCAGATGATGTGGCTTACCAAAAATCCGGAAGATTATGGAGTAATTGTTGCAGGTAATATGTTTGGAGATATAGTGTCTGATGGTTTTGCCGGGCTGATCGGGGGACTTGGATTTGCGTGCAGCGCACAATTCTCGTCTGATGGTATTGCAGTATTTGAGCCGACACATGGTTCAGCACCGAAATATGCTGGTTTTACCAATTCGATTGTAAATCCGGTTGCTATGATCGAATCGGCCTGTATGATGCTTGATTATATTGGAGAAAAAGACCTGTGTATGAAGATAAGAGCCGCAATTGCCGCCGTAATTGCTGAGGGTAAAGTAAGGACATACGATATGATGAAGCTGGCAGGGCGACAAGAGGTTTTGCAGAATGGAGCAGCCTCAACGGTTCAGATGACTGATGCAATTATTGAAAAACTGAAACACTAATAAATTGTGTTATGACTGAAATAGTAAAGAAATTATGGCCTGAACTTGACTGGATCAGAGATCCTGTACTGAGGGAGAATACAGCTAAAACATGGGAGCTGGCCCTGGAGAAAAGTGCTCTTAAGGCTGAAGACCTGGACCATATTCCCTTTACCCTGCTTTGCGGTCCGGAGCTTAAGGTCAGCTTTATGGCGCATAAGCGATGCGTCGTGCATATTGCAAAAGAGAGCGGAGAAAAGATTAATCAATACTTTGGTAATGATCTTCCTGTTAATATGGATATTCTTATCTCCGGGGCAATCCTGGCTGACGTAGGTAAAATGCTTGAGTATGAGCTTGATGGAGAAGGGAAAGCTGTTCAGGGGAAGTATGGCAAGTACGTCAGGCATCCTTTTTCAGGTGTATCTCTTGCGGAAGAGTGCGGCATACCACCTGAAGTATGCCACATTATTGCTGCTCATGCCAGTGAGGGTGACCTTATAAAAAGAAGCACGGAAGCATTTATTGTGCATCATGCGGATTTTATGACATTCCTTCCGTTTAAAAGCAGGTTAGTATAATAGAATTAATACATCTGCGTTTATCAGCGTGATCTGCGGGAAACATATTTTTTCCCCGGCTGATTTCGCAGATGATCGCAGATTTTAAAAGTATGTCAACCAAGTTTCATTTTCTCGACTTCCTCGAGATTCCTTTCATTTGTAATTACCTTAGCTTCAGGCGAATACAGGAAATCAATAAGATCCTGGTATTTATCCATTATTTTGCCTCTCACTATTTTTAATGAAGAATTCATCAAATTGTTTTCTTCGGTAAACCCTTGTTCCAGGATTCCAATAGAAGCAGGAAGCCATCTTTGCGGGAACATATTTCCGTATTTTCCTGTTGTGCGGTACTCATTAACTTCATTTTCAATTAGAACCAGAACAGAACGTTTCCCTTCTTCAGAGTCGGCAGTAAGGTTTTTTTCTTCCAGGTATAATTTCAGTGCTGACTGGTTCGGGACAATCAGGCAAACAGTATAAGGCTTCTGGTTATTGTAGAGCATGCACTGATCGATATATTTCGATTGTTCTGTCATTGCTTCCTCAATGCCTTCCGGGCTGAACTTTTCTCCGTCATCAGCAATAAGCAGACTTTTAAACCGGCCAAGCACATAGAGAAAACCATCTTCTGACATATATCCCATGTCTCCTGTATGAAGCCAGCCATCTTTTATTGTCTCTTTTGTTGCAGTTTCATTTTTCCAGTAACCATACATCACATTTTCGCCTCTGATAACTATTTCACCCTTCTGGCCTGCAGGCAGGGCATTTCCATCGTCGTCGCATATTTTCAGGTCCATATTATTTATCAGAGCTCCTGAAGAACCAAGTTTGTGTTTTGCTGCTGAATTGGAAGAGATAACAGGGGAGGCTTCAGTTAATCCATATCCCTGGTACATGGGAATACCAAGGGCATAGAAAAACCTTTGTAATTCAATATCGAGCAGCGCACCACCGCCAATGAAAAAGTCAAGTTCGCCTCCATAGCCTTCACGAACTTTACTGAACAGGATTTTGTCATATAGTTTTAAAAGCGGTTTTTTCAGTTTTTGCAGACCTCTGCCTCTGTTCCAGCCCTCTTTATTATATGAATATGAAATTTTTAAGGCATGATTGAAGAGCATTTCAATCAGTTTACCTTTTTCCCTGATTCCTTTTTCGATGTTCTTTCTGAAATTCTTTGCAATCGCCGGAACACTCATCATCAGGTTTGGCCTTATCTCTTTCAGACATACAGGCAGGTTCCTGAGAGATTCCATCTGTGTTTTGCCGGCTTTGACAGATGCAATACTGGCGCCTTTTCCCATAAAGGCATAGATACCACAGGTGTGTCCAAATGAATGGTCCCATGGCAGTATCAGAAGAGTTTTGTAGAACGGAGGGATATCCAGCAGGCTATATGCCTGGTAGACGTTTGTTACATAGTTACCATGTGTCAGAATTATTCCTTTCGGGTCGGCTGTTGTACCTGACGTATAACATATATTGGCGAAATCAGAAGGGGTAATACTCTTATATATTTCTTCAAATTTTACCATATTTTCCGGTGGCTCAAGCCATTCTCTTCCGATCTTCCTTACCTCGTTAAAATGTATCTCATTTTGAGCATACTCTTCTTTTGTGTCGAAAAGTATCACCTTTTCAATTGTGCTGCACTCTGCCAATACTTCCTTGAGTTTCTGAAATTGTGAATTAGAGGATAATATCATTCTGGATTCGGAGTGGTTAAGCCTGAATTTGATTTCCTCGGGGTTAAGTTTTGTTGACAGGGGAACATTCACTGCTCCTGTGTACAGGATTCCCAGTTCTCCAATTACCCAGCTGTTCCGGCCTTCAGATATTAAACTGAGCCTGTCGCTTTTTTTAACTCCAAGGCAGATCAGTCCTGCAGCAAATTCATATACCTGTTTTTTTGTTTCGCCATAGGTTGTTCCCTCATATTTCTCACCTGGTTTTTCCCACAGATAAACATTACTGCTGAACTTATCAGCACTTTCTTCAAAAAATTGGATAATTGATTTCATATCGTCAGAATTTTAAAGAATCAGTTTGCGAAGTCTAATATACGAAATCTGATTATATAAAAGAGATATCCTGAACTTAATGTCATTTGTTTTGGTTATCAATAATTTGTATCTTTGATAATTGACCCTGGTTTAAAAGTGGAGAAAGGCCATTAATAATTTTAATATTTTAATTATGAAATACTTAATTGCATCTATACTTGTTATTCTTCTGGTAATCACGCCATCCTGCAAGTTTTTAAAGAAGATGAAATTGTTCAGAAAAAAACCTGACATAACAGCAATCTGGCAAACCAAACAGGACAGTATTCGTGTGGCAGACTCAATACAGCAGGTTCAGGCCCGTCTGATGGCGATCGAAAACGCCAGACTTGATTCAATAAGGGCTGCGGAGGAGCAGGTTGTGCTGGCTAACAATTTCAGATATAATATTATTGTTGGTAGTTTTATAACTCCTCAATATGCCAGAGATCTTGTTGAAGTTTACAAAAAGAGAGGCTATGATCCGCAGATACTGGAAGTGGAAGGCAGCAGGTTTGAACTCGTTGCTGCCGAGGCATATGGTAACTTCCGTAAAGCTGTTAATCGACTGGAACAATTTCAGGATACTGTGGAGTTTGAGGCGTGGATGTATATCAGGAAATAGTTTATTTTAGAGCGGCTTTCTGATAATAGTCTCTTCTCTGTCCGGTCCTACAGAAATCATGGTAACCGGTACACCTGTCTGGTCCTCAATATACTTTATATAACCCTTAAGGTTCCGGGGAAGATTATCATATTCCCTTATACCTGCGATATTTTCTTCCCATCCCGGAAGCTCAGTATATACAGGTTCAACAGGCAAATCGTTGAAAGGGATCTCTTTACACTTCCTGCCTTCCGACAGATACGAGGTACATACTTTTATGGTGGTGAATCCTGACATTACATCACTTTTTGTCATGAAGAGCCGTGTAACACCATTTATCATGATAGCATACTTCAGAGCCGGTATATCGAGCCATCCACACCTGCGGGGTCGTCCGGTTGTTGATCCGAACTCATTTCCGATATCCCTGAGCAATGCGCCCGTATCATCGTTTAGTTCAGTGGGGAAAGGGCCGCTACCCACACGTGTGCAATATGCTTTGAATATCCCAAATACTTCATTTATACTCTTTGGTGAGATGCCCAGACCGGTACAGGCTCCGGCACTGATTGTATTTGATGAAGTTACAAAGGGGTAGGATCCGAAATCAACATCAAGCATTGTGCCCTGAGCACCTTCTGCAAGTACTTTTTTCCCCCCTGATACCATTTCATTTATCAGATATTCAGTATTTACAATTCTGAATTTCTTCAACATTTCTATTCCTTCAAACCATCCGGTCTCATACTCTTTAAGATCGAAATTAAAATCATAACTTTTAAGAATGGAAAGATGCCTTTTAAGGTGTCTGTTATAAAGATCCCTGAAATCTTCTCTCAGGATTTCGCCTGCACGGAGTCCGTTACGGGCAATTTTGTCGGTGTAGGCCGGACCTATCCCTTTCAGAGTTGATCCTATCTTTAAGCATCCTTTGCTTTTTTCATATGCCGCATCAAGTATCCTGTGACCGGGTAATATCAGATTTGCTCTGGCAGAAATAATAAGTCGTTCAGATAGTTCTTCAACTGAAGGTCCGAGATTTTCAATCTCTGTTTTAAATACAGCAGGATCAATTACCACACCGTTCCCTATTATATTGAGTTTATCAGAATGGAAAATACCCGATGGTATCAGGTGAAGTACATATTTCTTATTATTGAATTCAAGGGAGTGTCCTGCATTCGGGCCACCCTGAAAACGTGCTATAATATCATAATCAGGGCTTATGGCATCAACTATTTTTCCTTTTCCCTCATCACCCCATTGCAGGCCTAACAGTATGTCAATGTTCATATTAGATAAAATAGAAATTTTTCAAAAACAGGTCACAAGTTACAAAATAATTCAACCGGAATGCCTTCTATTCATCAATTGTTGATAAATGTCTGGCTGAACAGTTTTGTAAAAAGTGTAAGGTTCGGATAATAAAAAACTAATTGATTTGTTATTTACTTGATATGTTGTAACTTTATGTTATTATTGATTATTTAAAACCTCTAACTATGAAAACGGCAAAATATTTTCTTATAATAGGATTAGTATTTCTGTTTGCAGGATCTCAGAGCTTTGCACAGCAGACTTCAGCGGAAAAGGATTTTAAATTCACTATAAAAACCAATCCTCTTTCAGCTATGGGCGGTCCTCTGTTTGTAGCATGGGTTGTGCCTATTACTGCAGAATATAAGGTCTATTTTGAGGCTCAGACCACTAGTAAACAATCAATACAGGTTGGGCTTGGATACCTGGGATCAAGTCCCCTCGTCGCAAGTATTGGCGACCTGGGAGGTGATACCTCAATTGTAGCCAGCGGATTCAGGGGGCAATTATGGTATAAATTTTTCCTGACTTCAGATAAATCACCAGCAGGTTTTTACATTGGTCCTCATTTTTCTTATGCTTCTGCCAAACTTAAAAACAGTGTTAATCCTGATGATTATTTTAAGGCCACAAAAATGAATATTGATGTAATATTTGGATATCAGATTATTTCAAAAGGTGGTTTTGCACTCGATATTTTTACAGGTCTGGGTGTAAAACATAAAACTTTTAACACTTCTGATTTTTCTACGAATCAAACTTTCGATGACTGGAAACTGAATAATAAATTTACTATAGGAGTGCCATTGGGATTTTCATTCGGTTACGCATTCTGATCCCGGATATTCTGATTGTTTGAAGAAATAAAGGGAACTACGACTGCAGTTCCCTTATTTATTTTGTGATTGTATAATTACTTCTCCTCATTCTTCTCAGTCAAATTTCCGTAAATATAAAGTGAGTGATACATAGGGGTGAAATTATTCAGTTCACAAGCAGTTTTTATTATCTCATTTATCCTGGGATCGCAGAACTCAATTACCTTACCTGTCTCAATGTCAATAAGATGATCGTGTTGACCGCATTGAAAAGCTCTCTCAAACTGGGCTATATTCTTTCCGAACTGATGTTTTATTACCAGGTTACAGGCAAGAAGCAGTTCAATAGTATTGTAAAGAGTCGCGCGGCTTACACGGTAATTCTTATTCTTCATGAAAATATAAAGAGACTCTATATCAAAATGACCGGCTCTTGAATAAATCTCATCAAGAATAGCATACCTCTCCGGTGTTTTCCTGTGGCCTTTCTTCTCAAGATATTCCGTGAAGATCTTCTTAACGGTAATTTTTGTGTCGTCGCTAATCATATTCAGACTAATTTAATATAGTACAAAAATATGGATTTTTTAGATAGGAAAGATGAAGGAGAGTTATGTAAGGTCTATTGTGTGAAATCCTCAACTCTTTTAACGCTTTCGATGCCTTTAATATTTGATATCTTCAGAATAAGGTTATTAAGGTCCTTGGTGTGATGCACATAAACATCAATTGTGCCTTCAAAAATTCCATTTTTCACAGAAATATTAATGTTGGTCATATTGACCTTAAGTTCTGAAGAGATGATAGTTGTTATCTCGTTAACCAGTCCTATCTTGTCAATTCCTGTCATGCTTATTCTTGCAACAAATGAGACAAGTTTATGAATTGCCCATTTCACTGCAATGATCCTGTTCCCTTCGTTCGACATCAGCCTTATTGCTACAGGACATTTAGGCTTATGAATTACAATTGATCCCTCAGGAGACCTGTACCCTGTTACTTCATCGCCCGGGATAGGATTGCAGCATGAGGCAATTTCATATGACTGTTCCGCATTTTCCACGTTTTCCCTTAACAGGAACGGAACATTAGCATTGATTTTTTGCGGAGGATTCTGGACCTCTTTTGACTCTTTCTTTGATCCGATAAGCTTTAATTCCCAGTACTTTATGACATTTTTAGATGGACTTTTTTTGACTAGTTTTTTAAGGTTATCAAGGTTGATGATCCCCAGCCCGATCCCCGAGTAAAGTTCATCCTTGTTCAGTACATCATAAGCCAGAAGTAATTTTTTCATAACTTCTGCATTGGGAGCCAGGTCGAGTTCTTTAAGCCTGGTTTCGAGTATTTCCATCCCTTTTTGGATCCGGTTTGATATTTCAGTTTTTAAAGCATCTTTGATAGCTTCTTTTGCCTTTGATGTTCTGACAAATGATAACCACTCTTTTTCTGGTTTGCCTATATCGGAGGTGATTATTTCGACCTGGTCACCGCTCATCAGTACAGCATTTATAGGGTGAAGCTTATAATTGATTTTAGCTCCGATAGCTTTATTTCCTATTTCAGTATGTATTTCATATGCGAAATCGAGTGCTGAGGCACCTTTGGGAAGGCTTATCAGCTTTCCTTTGGGAGTAAATACCATTATTTCCGAAGAGAAAAGATTCATCTTGAATTCATCAAGAAATTCAATCGGATCCTCAAGCGGATTTTCAAGCATGAGCCTGATCTTTTTTATCCATTTGTCGAGCTCGCTCTCCTGGGCGTCATCACCCTTATACTTCCAGTGAGCTGCATAACCTCTTTCGGCTATCTCGTCCATCCTCTTACTCCTGATCTGTACTTCGACCCATTTCCCTTCAGGTCCCATAACTGTAACATGTAATGCTTCATAACCATTTGGCTTGGGTCTGCTTACCCAGTCACGTAACCTGTCGGGTTTTGGCAGGTATGAGTCGGTAATCATAGAGTAAATGTTCCAGCATTGCGTCTTTTCAGGTATTCCGTGTGCAGGATCAAAAACAATCCTTACCGCAAGAACATCATAGATCTCCTCAAACGGGACATTTTTTGATTGCATCTTTTTCCAGATGGAGAAGATCGATTTTGGTCTTCCGCTTATGTCGAAGGTGAGATCTGCCTTGGTAAGCCTGTCAATTATTGGCAGTGAAAACTTGTTGATAAGTGCTAAATATTTTTTCTCGCTGAGTTTTAGCTTGGCTGCAATATCCTCGTAGATCTGAGGCTGCCTGAACTTAAAACTGAGATCTTCCAGTTCGCTCTTTATGGCATACAATCCAAGTCTGTGAGCCAGTGGAGCATACAGAAAAATAGTCTCACCGGCAACCTTCATTTTCTTATGCTCGGGCATGGAATCCAGTGTCCTCATATTATGAAGACGATCGGCAATTTTAATAAGTATTACCCTGAGATCGTCAGAAAGAGTAAGGAGCATCTTCCTGAAATTCTCAGCCTGGAGAGACGAATTTTCTTTGTTATAGGTCCCGGAGATCTTTGTAAGACCATCAATGAGTGAAGCTATTTTAGGGCCAAAATCTCGTTTTACATCTTCAAGAGAATAATCGGTGTCTTCTACAACATCATGAAGCAAGGCAGTTGTGATTGATTTTGCCCCCAAACCTATTTCCTGGTTGACTATCCTGGCAACAGCAATGGGATGCAGAATATATGGCTCACCCGATTTACGGCGCATGTTCCAGTGAGCTTCATTGGCAATTTTGAAGGCCTTGTCGATCATCTCCCTGTCGCCATGTTTGCTGCATCTGAGAAGATTTTTTACAAGTGAATCATATTCCTCCTGAATACGTTTTATGTCATCATCATCAAAAATATCCTTATTACCCATAAATTATTTATGCACCTTTCTATTCAGACTACAAAGATAACTTTATTCATTTAATGTTTCAGCATGGAAGTCACGATAGAAACTCGCATTTGTCAGCGATTGTATATTATAGTGACCGTACCGGTTCTTGAAATATTCCTTCCGGAAGGCGTTTTGATTTTCAAAAACCACAGGTAGACACCTTCCGGGAGAGGATTTCCATTTTGTGTACCATCCCATTTATCAGTATAATCCCTGGTTTCAAATAGTATCTTTCGTCTAGTATCTGAGATAATTAATTGATAATCAGAAGGAGTGAATGATAAGAATGGATAAAACAGATCATTTATTCCATTCTGGTCCGGGGTGAATGTATTTGGCACTGTAATTAATTCAGTTACAGGCATGCAAACCGTTGAGGATGAACTCTCTCCTGTTATTCCATACGGATTTGATCCTTCTTTTGCTTTTATCATGAAACAGACTTTATCTCCTGTAGTTTCATACATAAGGTCTGAATAATGAATATTGAACAGGGTATCCGTGAAATTACCTGTGGATCTCTGCTGCCAGCCGGTGCCTGTATTTACGTATACTTCATAAGCAGCTACATCACCGTTCCATTCTTTGTATGGATTCCATGCAAGTGAGATCTCATTATTTTCAGTTCTCAGTGATAGAACAATATTTGATGCGACGTTTGAATAGGTAACAGGTATTTTGCAATTATTGAGGGCTGAAGCCATGTAGTAGTTTACTTTTGAAATATCGGCTTTGCTGTCAGTATAGGCGAAAGGTCCTTCAAGGGATGTGATCTGGTCAATCAGTTGAAAGGTTCCATTTAATCCGGTCTTTCTTTCAATATGAAGAGTCCTTATTTCAGACGAAGGGTCCATAGTAAAAGAGAGGAGAATTGAATTATCCTCCCGGACAGTAGCATAATCTGCATTTATCCATTGAGGCGGCTGCTGCATTTTTGTGAGAATGCATGCTTTGTTTGATCCTGATAAATAACCACCAGCAAGGTTTGCCCTTACTATGAAGCAATATTCAGTATTTATGGTAAAATCGTTCATTAACAGATTATTTTTTCCTGCTGCAACCTGAGCAGCTTCAATAAAACTGCTTCCCCCTTCAGAAAAGAATACGGAATAGCTTTGTACCTGGTTTGGGATAGACAGATAAGTGTTCCATAATACTTCAATACTCTTATTGCAGGAATCTAGTCTGATTTCGGTATGGATTGTTCCCAGTTGGTTCGACAGAGGACTGATATTACCGGCAGAGTCAATCGCTGCTACCACGAATGATTCGCTGTAGTAAGACGATCCGGATCCTGTTCTTAAATAGCTTGTGGCTAATGGATTATGGAGAGTATCGAGGGCATAGCCTTCATTATTTTTATACAGGTAAACCACATATCCGGCAACATCGTGAGAAGGGCTTAAGAACCATGATATTTCAACATTGCCTGTTAACGGGTCAACATTTAACAGATTCAGGACCGGAGGAATGGGCGGATTAGTATCAGTCTGTGCGCTTACATTCGTACTGAAAATAATAAAGAGAGCAATGAATATATTTCGCAGGTGTATCAGCATGATTAACCGGCTGTTATTTCAAATAATTCATCAATATTATAATACGTTCGTGCCAGGTAAGTTATTTCATCAGGTTCAATCGATTTGATCTTTTCTGCCAGTCGGTAATAATACCTGTTATCAAGTCCGAATTCCCAGACAGACCTGAAACTCTCAGCAATTGCAAATGGTCCGTCGAACATTCTTACCATGTCGCCAAGCATATAGTTTTTTACCATCTTCAGTTCTTCCTTCTCAATCGGAGTTATCTGCAGCTCCCGGATCTCTTTATATATCTCATCAATTGTTTCCTGTGTATTCCTTTTACTTACTTCAGTTGAAATTACCTTGTAACCGCTGAGATTAAGAGAATTAACAGCAGAAGCAATACCGTAGGTAAGGCCTTTTTCCTCCCTGATATTTTTCATCAGTCTTGAGCCAAAATAACCTCCCAGGATTACATTTAATATTTTTAATCCCGGATAGTCATTGTGACGTTTATTGATTGAAGGTGATCCTATTTTTATTGCTGTTTGAATAGCCTCCGTTTTTTTGATACTAACACGAGTGTTTTTTTCTTTTTGAAGATGGTTTTTTGATTCTTCAATGTAAATATCAGGTAATTTAATTTCTCCGAAATAGTAATTCAGAAGTTTTGATATATTTTTATGTATTTTTCCCGAAATGATAACTGCCATATTATCAGGTTTATAAAAGGCAGCATGGAAATCAGCCAGCAAAGAGGGATTGAGATTTATAAAATCATCGGGCATGATCTGATGGCCATAGGGATGATGACCTCCGAATATAGATTCAAAAAACTTTTCAGTTGCCAGGCTATTCACCTTCTCCCTGTTAATCAGGTAAGTACGAAGCCTCTTTTTCATAAGATTTCTGAGCTCAGTGATAGGAAACAACGGTTGAAATAAGATCTCCCGTGTAAGTTCAAGGATCTTTTCAAGATGTTTGTTCAGGCAGTAAATAATTATACCGGCGCGATCTCTTTCAGCAAACAGATGATAATAAACACCATAGTAATCCAGCATTTTGTTTAGTTTCACTGCAGTGTAATTCCGTGTCCCTTCCGTGAGCATCAGATTAGTGGTTGAGGACAGCAGTGGCAGGAATTCCATAGCACTGCCTGCTCCGAATGTAAATTCAAGACGTCCGATTTCCTCCGTTCCTGCATCGATGAGGAAAACCGGGATCCCGTTCTTCAACATCAGGGAGACAGGTTCGGGAATTATACCCGGATCAACCGGATTTATTTCAGGTTTTTGATTCATTTATCTTTTCTGGCTGATTTATAATAAAGAGTACTACAGTTTGTCGCGGTTAAATATTTTCTGGCGGCTTCAATAACTGATTGTCTGTCAGTCTTTCTGTACAGTCCTGTTTCTTCATTAATAAGTTCCGGATTACCGAGGAGCTCAAAGTAGGAAAGGTTAAGAGCTTTATTCAGGATACTGGTGTTGCCATGGATACTGGCTGCCTCAAATTTGTTCTTTACCTTCTCCATTTCACTCAACGCAGGCGATTTTTCCATAAGGTTGAGAATTACTTTATTTATCGCTTCATCAGCCCTGTAAATGTCAGCACCCTTCATTAATTTCCCGTGTATTATTACAAGACCCGGATCAATATCGGATGTCAGGTATGCATTGATCTCGCTGAATATCTTTTTCCCTCTTATCAGTCTGTTAGCCAGCCTTCCCGATTCACCTCCGGCAAGAAGGTCGGTGATAAGGTCGAGAGTATAAAAATCAGCGCTGTTACGGGAACACATATGCCACGCCTTGTATAATGCGGAGGTTGCCACGTTTCTTTCAACTGCAAGAGTCTCTGCTTTTTTCTGAACTGGTTCAACGGGTAGATTACGTTTAGCTATCTTTCTTTTTTCAATTGAGCCAAACCATTTTTGGGTCAGTTTTCGGGCATGCTCAGAGGTTATATTGCCTGCCAGTGATAAAACAGCATTGTCAGGGGCATAATGCGAAAAGAAAAACTCCCTGATTCTTTCAATGCTGGCATTCATAATATGGGGAATATCGATACCTATAGTAGGCCATCGATAAGGATGAACTTTGTATGCGAGAGGTCTCAGCAGCAGCATTGCATCACCGTATGGCTGGTTCAGATATCTCTGCCGGTACTCTTCAACAACAACTTTTTTCTGTGTATCAAGGTTTTTACGGGAAAAATCTATGGCATTCATTCTGTCGGATTCCAGCCAGAAACCGGTTTCAATATTTTGAGCAGGCAATGTTATATAGTAACTGGTAATGTCGGAATTGGTAAAGGCGTTGTTCTCTCCTCCGGCAAGTTGAAGATACTTGTCGAATTCAGGAATATTTTTGGTTCCTCCGAACATAAGGTGTTCAAAAAGATGTGCCAGTCCTGTCGCTTCAGGATCTTCATCCCTTGAACCTACATCATATAAAACATTCATTGCCACAAGAGGAGAGGATCTGTCTTCATGAACCAGGACTCTCAGACCATTTTCAAGGCAGAACCTGTTGTATTTTACCATTTCATGTTCAAATTAAGATCGGAACCGGTGTTAAGGGTAATGGCTCCTTAGCTCAGACAAACTTAAATAAAAATCGGTGAAGGATTAGTAATGTTTTTATATTTGCATAATTATGTTAAAGAATAGGTTTTTCAGAAAAATCTTGCATCCCGGGGTTTCAGACATTGATCAGGTAAAACTAATTTACATTCTTAGCCTGGTTGTTGGTTTACTGAGTGCGCTGGCGGCTGCATTTCTTAAGAATACCATTCATTACACATCACAGCTATTAACAGAAGGAATAACAAGTGAATCACGAGGTTACCTATACCTTGCATATCCTCTTATTGGTATGTTTCTGACACTTTTATTTGTTAAGTTTATTGTAAAAGATAAGATAGGCCACGGGATAAGCAGGGTACTTTATGCAATTTCCAAGAGGAGAAGTTATCTGAAGGTTCATAATACATGGACCTCAATTATCGCCAGCACTCTTACCATTGGATTTGGCGGATCAGTAGGGGCGGAAGCGCCTATAGTTCTCACAGGTTCAGCAATAGGTTCAGCTATCGGGAGATTTTTCAGGTTCAACTACAAAAGCATTACACTATTAGTCGGGTGCGGAGCTGCCGGTGCAATTTCAGGGATCTTTAAAGCTCCCATTGCCGGAATTGTCTTTACACTGGAAGTACTGATGCTGGATCTGACTATTTCTTCAATTGTCCCTCTTCTGATCTCATCTGTAACTGCTGCAACGGTAGCCTATTTTTTGATGGGCGACAAAGTGCTTTTTTCCTTTAATATAACTGAAGCTTTCAATATCTCAAATATTCCATGGTATCTTATCCTGGGGGTGATTTCCGGAGTCGTTTCCCTCTATTTCTCAAAGATGACTATCTTTCTTGAGAGTCGTTACGAGAAAATCAAAAATATTTATGTACGGCTTGTTTTGGGCGGGATCATACTTGGTGGATTAATCTATCTCTTTCCCCCTTTATATGGAGAAGGTTATAATACGATCATGCTTATTTTACAGAATAAAATCGATACAGTATTTTCCAACTCACTATTTAACCAGTATTCAGGTAATTTTCTGGTAATCACTTTATTCATGTTCGGACTCGTCCTGCTTAAGGTTTTTGCCAGCAGTTCAACAAACGGAGCCGGAGGCGTAGGCGGTATATTTGCACCCTCCCTCTTTATAGGTGGAGTTAACGGTTTCCTGGTAGCGGGCTTGTTAAACAAATTCCTGAATGTAAACCTCCCGGATAACAGGTTTGTCCTGGTCGGAATGGCAGGTGCGATGGCGGGTATTATGTATGCTCCGCTGACAGCTATCTTCCTGATTGCAGAAATAACAGGGGGATATGATCTCCTGATACCATTGATCATTACATCGACAGTAGCTTATATTACTGCCAGGAGTTTCGAACGTCACTCAATTTATCATATTCGGCTGGCCAGCAGGGGAGAGCTTATCACTCACGACAAGAACAAGGCTGTTCTTACTTTCATGGACTGGAAAAAGGAAATTGAAACAGATCTGGTGAAGGTCAGGTCAGGTGATACTCTTGGTGATCTCGTTAAAGCTATTTCCAGGTCGAAGCGAAATATTTTTCCTGTTGTCGACGAGTATAATATCCTTGAAGGAGTTGTGCTGCTTGATGAGGTGAGGGAAATAATGTTCAATCAGGATCTGTACAATACTACTTTTGTGAAGGAGCTCATGAGCCTTCCTCCGTCATATATTGACAAAGGCGAAAATATCGAGACCGTTATGGAGACTTTCCGTAAAACCGGCGCCTGGAATCTGCCGGTGCTTGACAAAGGATATTATGTTGGATTCATTTCAAAATCAAGAATATACACAACCTATCGCGAATTGTTAATTCAATTTTCGGAAGAATAAAAATTTATCAATTATGAAGAAGGATACATTGATCTTTGACCTTATTGAAAAGGAAAGGCAACGCCAGGTAAATGGCATAGAACTTATAGCATCTGAAAATTTTGTAAGTCCTCAGGTGCTTGAAGCCATGGGATCTGTTATGACTAACAAATATGCGGAAGGATATCCGGGTCATCGCTACTATGGCGGATGTGAAATTGTTGATCAGTCGGAGCAGATTGCCATTGACCGTCTTAAGCAGCTCTTTGATGCGGAATATGCGAATGTGCAGCCGCATTCAGGAGCCCAGGCAAATATGGCGGTGTTTATGACTGTACTAAAACCAGGCGATACCTTCCTTGGACTTAACCTGTCGCATGGGGGTCATCTGTCTCACGGATCGCCGGTTAACTCTTCAGGTATCCTTTACCGACCTGTAGCTTACAGTGTTAAAGAAGATGCAGGACTTGTTGATTATGATATGATGGAAGAGATCGCCCTCAGGGAGAAACCAAAGCTCATCATTGGTGGGGCATCTGCATATTCCCGCGAATGGGATTATGAAAGAATGAGGAAGATTTCAGACATGGTTGGCGCCATGCTTATGATTGATATGGCTCATCCTGCCGGCCTGATAGCTGCCGGGCTGCTGAGAAATCCTCTGAAATATGCACATATAGTTACTTCAACTACCCATAAGACACTCAGAGGACCACGTGGCGGCATAATACTGATGGGAAAGGATTTTGTAAATCCCTGGGGTATTGCTACTCCCAAAGGTGAGATAAGGATGATGTCGTCGCTGATCAATTCTGCTGTTTTTCCGGGAGTTCAGGGTGGCCCTCTTGAGCATGTCATAGCCTCCAAAGCAGTATCATTTGGTGAAGCCCTGAATCCATTGTTCAAAGAATATCAGGTTAGAGTAAAAAAGAATGCTTCTGTTATGGCTGAGGCCTTTATGAAAAAAGGATATAAAATAGTGTCTGACGGGACTGACAATCATCTGATGCTCATTGACTTACGGTCAAAGTTTCCTGAAATAACCGGAAAAAAGGTAGAAAATACTCTTGTTCAGGCACATATTACTGTAAACAAGAACATGGTTCCGTTCGACAACAGATCTCCATTCCTTACCTCAGGACTGAGAGTCGGAACACCGGCAATTACAACACGCGGGCTCAGGGAGGAACATATGGGAGATATTGTTGATATGATAGATGAGGTAATATCCAATATCGATAATGAATCGGTAATTGCAAAAACAGGTGAGAAGGTTGTTAAAATGATGACATCTTTTCCTCTCTTTTCAATGTAACTCCGGAATTATTTTTTATCAATAAGAGCGATCGCGGGATAACCCGGTAACATGTCTGAATATCAGGTTTATACAAATCCTGACTCTCATTTGCAGGAGGAATTGAAATAAAGTGAACATAATGTTATAATTTTATAATTTGAAACTAAGGTAATTTGAAAATAGAAAAATTATGAATTACCAGGGTCAAACCAAAGACGAACTCATAAAAGAACTGCAGAAATTACAGCAAGAGTATGATTCGTTAAAAACATCATATGAAATAGATATTAACGAACTTAAGCAAATCGATGAGGCGTTTCATCTAAGCGAAGAACGCTATCGAAACCTGTTCGAAACTGCCTCGGACAGCATTTTCATTATCGATCCAACAACCAACAATTTCCTTAACGCTAATCCTGCTGCATCACGACTTTACGGTTATTCCAACAAAGAGTTTCTGCGCCTCAGGGCGAGAGATATTTCTGCCGAACCGGAAAAAACTGAGGCAGCAATTCGCGATGAAATAACTCAAATCCCTTTGCGCTTTCATCATCGGAAGGACGGCTCGATATTTCCGGTAGAAATTATGGGCAGTTATTTTAAGCTGGGCGACCGAAGGCTGCATACGGCATATATCCGCGATATCAGCAAACGCATGCAGACGGAGGAGGCGCTGCAGATGGAGAAAGAGAACTTTCGCCATTCCCTGGATGATTCCCCTCTCGGAGTACGTATTGCCACGATAGAAGGGAATACGATCTATGCTAATAAGACTCTTCTGGAAATCTATGGATACCATAGCCTTGAGGAACTGCAAAAAGCACCTTTAAAGAATCGGTATACACCGGAAAGTTATGTCGAGGCCCAAAAAAGAAAGCACCAGAGAGAACACGGTGATTTTAGTGCCACCGATTATGAAATCAGTATCATCAGGAAAAATGGAGAAATCCGCCATTTACAGGTTTTCCGAAAGGAAGTTATATGGAGCGGGGTCAACCAGTTTCAGGTCATCTACCACGACATCACAGAACAGAAGCTGGCAGAGAAGGGTTTGCGGGAAAACGAAGAGATATTTCGAATAGTTATTTCTAATGCACCAATTTCAATATTTGTGACAGATGATAAAGGTGTTATCATTTTACATGAAGGAAAAGTATTGAAAAAATTGGGGATGAGATCCGGAGAAAATGTCGGTGTTTCAGCTTATGACTTATTCAATGAACTAAGAGTTGTTGAACTTAATGGTAAAGTCACAAATGGTAAATCAGTGTTGAATCGGGTTTTTAAAGGAGAAGTCGTTTCAGGAATTACAGAATTAAACGGAATGCATTTCGATAATCAATTCGTCCCCTTCTTTGGCATAAATGACGAGGTTATCGGATTTATTGGTGTGGCAACCGATATTACATCAAGTAAAAAAATAGAAGAGGAGCTTAGGAAGTCGAAGGAAATGCTTGAAAAGCTTAATCAACACCTTAATGAAATAAGGGAGGATGAAAGAGCATTGATCTCAAGAGAAATTCACGACGAGCTTGGTCAATCATTGACTGCATTAAAACTGGATTTGTATCATATGTATAAATATGTGAAGGTTGACCAGGAGGCTCAGATACGGCTCAGCAACATGGTTGAACTCGTTTCAGGAACAATTAAGAATGTGCAGCGCATCTCATCAGATCTGCGTCCTGGCATTCTTGATGATCTTGGCCTGGTTTCAGCAGTTGAATGGTACTGTAATGAGTTTGAAGAAAGATCAGGAATCAAATGTTCTCTGAAACTGGATAATTCAGACTATAACGATTCTCAAATAAATCTTGTTATTTTCAGGGTACTCCAGGAGACTCTTACTAATGTTTTACGCCATGCCAGCGCTTCATTTGTAAAAGTTAACCTTCGCAAATCATATAAAGGTATAACAATGACTATACATGATAATGGGGTTGGTATACCTGAAGAAAAGATTAATTCAAACAAATCTCTGGGTTTGATAAGTATCCGTGAACGGGTGAAACAATTCAACGGGAAGATTGATATTTCTTCAATTAAAGGTAATGGAACTAAGCTTATTGTCTTTATGCCTTCTTAAATAATTGATTATGAGATGAATATACTCATAGCTGACGACCATTCAATAGTCCGCGAAGGACTTAAACACTTCATAAAGACTCTCGATGAAGTTAAACTGATTGATGAAGCTGCTGATGGGAATGAAGCATGGATAAAGATCAAAAATGGCAGCTATGATCTTGTGATCCTTGATGTTTCAATGCCGGGGATGAGCGGGCTTGATGTTTTACAAAAGATAAAAGAGAGAGATTTAAAAACTCCGGTCCTTATCTTGAGTGTTCACCCACAGGAGCAATATGCAGTTCATGCCTTTAAAATGGGCGCTTCGGGGTATCTTTCAAAAGACAGTGCATCGGAAGAGCTGACTGTTGCCATTAAAAAGATTTTATCCGGCGGAAGATATATCGGGAAAGCTTTTGCTGAAAAGCTCGCTTTTAACGGTTTTGATCCCCGTGAGAAGTTGCCTCATGAAAAACTCTCGGAAAGAGAATTCCAGGTAATGTTAATGCTTGCAAAGGGGAGATCTGTTACCGAAATTGCTAAAGAAATATTTATTTCCGATAAAACAGTAAGCACATACCGTGCCCGGATCCTTGAAAAAATGGGTATTAAGAAAAATGCTGAGCTGACGATGTACGCGATAAAGAATAATCTGATAGAATAACGGCGCACGGCATAAAGGCGGAAGGCAGAAGGCAGAGGGCGGAAGGGACCACCCAAAGCCATCAGCCTACTGTCTGTTTCTATGCTTAATCAGATTTGTAAGCATTCCAAGAATTTCCTGACTCTCGTTTTTGAGAAATTCAAAATCAATTTGATCCAGATAACCAATTCTAAATGCAATAATTGACTGTGTAAAAAGTTCAGCAGAAGATCCTTTTGCAATCCGAAAGTGCCTTATTGATGATTTGTCTGAATCAAGTTGGTCCCCTTCACCAATATTACTCGAAATACTAACAGAGGACCTTCTCATCTGATCCCTTAATCCATAATCTCTGTTAAAAGGATCTTTTTTGGTGATTTCATAGACCTTGACGGCAAGATTAACGGCTTTCTGCCAGACTTTTAATTCTTCAAAACGACTCATAATGCAGTGATTTAAATTAGACAATAATTATTCCATATGAAATTTACTAAAAATATAGAATTATGATTTATCTTTTTTCTTAATTCCCTGATAAGCTGGTTAAAAGAAATATCATCCTTT